>CAYPGJ010000008.1:0-106314 GCA_964410465.1 uncultured Phycisphaeraceae bacterium
CGCCCGCGCGAGCGTCCGACGGCCGCGCCCCGCACGTCGCGCACCGTGCCGCCGGCCCGTCCGGCCGATCCAACCCGCCCAGCAGGTGCAGCAGCGTCGACTTGCCCGAGCCCGAGGCGCCGAGCACCGCGACCCATTCGCCCCGCCGGACGCTGATCGAAGCCCCGCGCAGCACCGGTGTCTCGACGCGTCCGAGCCGGTACGTCTTGCGCACGTCGACCGCCTCGATGATCGGTCCGTCGTGACGAGCGTCGGTTTGGATGGGGAGAGCGCTCATTCGAATCGAAGCGCCCTCACTGGGTCCATCCGCGCGGCCTTGAGCGCCGGCGCCAGCGCGCCGATCGCGCTCACCAGCACACCCGCGCCCAGCACCATGGCCGCACGCTCCGGCTCCACCTGGCTCGGGATCCGCGTGAAGTAGTACACCGACGGGTCCCACACGACGATCCCGAGCACGCGACCCAGCCAGTCGTGGATCGGGTTGATGTTCTTCACCACCAGCACCGCCAGCACGCCTCCCAGCCCGGACCCGATCGCGCCGATCGCCACCCCGTACCGAACGAACAACCACGCCACGCCGGCGCGACTCGCGCCGATGGCGCGCAGCACGCCGATGTCCTTCGTCTTCTCGCTCACCATCGACCAGAAGATCGCGAATACCAGAAACACCGCCGTCATCGAGATGAACCCGAAGAGAAAGAGCACGAGCGCGATCTCCTTCCGCACCGCCTGGATGAACCCGGCCACGTTGGGCCGCTCATCCCACGTGTAGATCGCGATCGACCCCGCCGGCGGAACCTCGCCCCGCAGGTCCTCGGCGAACGCCGCGTACAGCGACTCGCACCGCTCTCGCAGCGCCACCGCCGTCACGCCCGCGCGCGCCCGGACCAGCACCGACGTCGCGCGCGCAGGGTCTGTCTCCAGCCCCCCCGGCTCGAGGAACGCCTCGCGCCCGCTCGCCAGCCTCGTCACGCCGAACCCCGGCGCCGAAGGAACGTCCTCGCCCAAGTCACGGGCCGCGCGCTTCGCGCCCTGCATCTGCAGCATCTCCTGCAACGCATCGAACCGGACGAGCACCGTGCGCGCATCCACCTCGAACAGCCCCGTCCGGAAGTTGTTCGCGATCGGGAACCGCCGCGCCTCCACGTTCACCGCCACCCCGCGATCGCTCACCGGCAGCACGCTCAACGTCAGCTCGTCGCGCCCCAGCACCGCGCGCGGCTCGTACCACCCGCCCGCCGTCCGCCGATTCAGCCGCGCCACCTCGATGCCCGGCACGGCCGCGGCCCGCCCCGGCGCGCCCTCCTCCGCGGGCATCGTCATCTCCAGCCCCGCGTGCGCCAGCCAGTCCGACTTCATCTTCAGGCGAAGGTCCGCCTGCGCGTGATCTTTCGGCAGCGGCTTGTCGAGCGGCTTCCACCAGATCGAATCCCCATACCCGGTCACCCGGTCGTAGCTCGGCCCGTCGACGCCGATCACCTGCACCATCGAGATGTTGCCGTCCGGCGTCGCCACAAGCCCCGGCGACTCCACCACCGCCGTCGTCGCCTCCACCAGCGGGTCCGACTCCAGCGTCCGCTGCAACGCCTCGTAGTGCGCCATCCCCACCACAGGCCACGAGATCAGCACGTCCCCCATCAGCGCCCGGCCCGACGAAAGCAACATCGCCAGGAACCCCCCCATCACCGACCACACCACGATCACCATCGCCGTGCACAGCGCCACCGCCACCGCGGCCAGCAACGGCATCACCCTCGCACGCAGATATCGTCGGGTCAGCAACGCCTGATACACAACGCCGATCCTACCGGCCCACCAGAACCCACGCCCCTCACTCCCCGATCACCCCGAGACGAACGTTCGGAAGACCCGCCTTCGCGCACGAGTCATGCACGATCACCACGTCCTGGTACGGCACGTCCCCGCTCGGCGCCACAATCACAATCAGACCTTCCCCGGCGCCGGCACGCGCGAACGCCGACAGCTTCTGATCCACCTCGGCCAACGCCGCCCCCTCCATCCCCAGACCGCTCACCACCGTCACCCCGCCGGCCCGCCGAAGCCGGAGCACCGCACGCGACGTCGCCTCCTCACCCTTCACCTGAGGCTTGCTCTCCGTGGCGGATTCCGACGCCGACTGCTCCCGCGCTTCCTTCGGCGCGCCCGTCCGCAGATGCTGCTCCACCGCTGCCAAACCCATGGCGCCCATGAAGAACACCAGGATCACCATGACCACGTCCACCATGGGCGTCATGTTGGGCCCGAACGCGCCGCGCCGTCTCGCGCGCCGCCGGCTCATGAGGCGCGCTCCGTCACCAGCCGGATCATCCCCGCCCCGGCCTTGCCCATCGCGCGAACCACGGGCTCCACCGCCCGGTACGGCAGATCGCGCTGCGCACGCAGCTGCACCCCCAGCTTCCGATCCTTCGCCAACGCCGCGCGAAGCTCCCGCTCGAGCTGCGGCAGATCCCGCTCCTCCCCGCCAACGATGATCAGCACACGATCGCCGCCCTCGGCCCGCGCAAGATTCACCGTGAACACGTCCGGGCTCTCCGACGTCTCCCCCTTCACCGAGAACGGCAGAGGAAGATCCACGAAGTCCGACGCGATGAACGAGCCCACCATGAGATAGAAGATGATGAGCACCATCACCACGTCGATGAGCGGCGTGACATTGGTCGCGTGGTGCGCGTGCTGGCGGGACCGTCGGCGGTGGCGTCGTGCGCTCATCGCGCGCTCCTCACGCGCCCGCCGTCGGGTTCGCGCGTCCCGTCGAAACTGCGCCCCCCGCCTGGCCCGGAGAAGGCGGCGCAACGCCCGAAACCCCGATGGCCGTGGCCTTGGCAAGGTCTGACGCCAGCGCGGCCCCTTCCGCCGTCAGCCTGTCCAAACGCTCGCGAAACACGCCGTACGCCAGAAGGCTCGGGATCGCCAGCAGCAGGCCGAGGAACGTGTGGAACAACGCTTTCGCGATGCCGATGGAGAGCAGCGACGCCGCGGCCTGCCCGCCCGTCGACCCGATGCCCGTGAACGCGATGATCATCCCCCACACCGTCCCGACCAGCCCGAGCAGCGGGCCGAGATTTCCCAGGACGCCCAGCCACTCCACCTCGCGCGACAGGCGCGTCGCCTCGGCGTCCGCCGCGTCGTCCGCCGCTTCACCGACCGCGCCGACGCCCGGATTGTTCCGGAGACGGGGCAGCGTCTCGCGTAAAACGCGAGAAAGCATGCTGGAATCTTCGGAGACGAAGCGCTGGAGTTCGGGCCACTGGCGCTCGGCGATGAACTGACGGATGGTCGCGGTGGAGGCGTCGGGGAGGATGACGGATCGTCGTAACACTATGGCACAGCGGACGATAATGGCGACGGCGAAGACGGAGCCGAGGAGGATGAGGATGGTGAAGAAGTCGAAGGACTGGCGGAAGAGGTTGAGGACGCTGACGCCCTCGACCTGAGAGGCGGTTCCGCTGGTCATGTTGCCCTGGGCCGATGCGGCGCCGGCCGCCGCGGAGCCCAAAAGCCATATTCCGACACGTCCGATGGCTCGATTCGTCACACAGCCTCCTGTCGTGGGGGTGATGGTACCCCCTTCGGCGGGAAGGGCTTTGGGGTTCCCGAGGGTGTTTTGAGCACCTGTTCGACAATTGGCCGAGTGGGTGTTGTTTGCGTGGTGGTGCGCCGAATCGGGGTCATACCATGGGGCCGCTTGACGACGTCCGCCCCCCTCCAGATCGGTCCGGTTCGTCTGGAGACGAACCTGCTTTTGGCGCCGGTGGCCGGGTATTGCGACCTGGCGTTTCGGGTGGTGACACGCGCCTTGGGGGGGGTGGGGTTGGCGTGCACGGACCTGCTCTCGCCGCAGGGGTTGCTGCGCGGCACGGCGACGTCACTCGACCTCGCGCAGACCAACGATCTCGACCACCCGATCGGCATGCAGCTCTACGGGGGGGACGGGGACATCCTTGCTGAGGGGGCGCGGTGGGCGGTGCGGCATGGGGCCACGGTGATCGACATCAACATGGGGTGTCCGGTCGACAAGGTGACGAAGAAGGATGGGGGATCGAAGCTGCTGTGCGATCCGTGCCGCACGGTGCGCATGGTGGAGAAGGTGGTGCGCGCGGTGGAGGAGGAGTCGGGGGGCGCGGTTCCGGTGACGGCGAAGCTGCGGCTCGGGTGGGGGTACCCGATTGACGAGCGCGGGGTGGTGGATCACTCGCGGGACGCGGCGCCGGGGCTGGCCGTGGATCTGGTGCGGGCTGGGTGCGCGATGATCACGGTGCATGGGCGGTATGCGCTGCAGAAGTTCACGGGGGAGTGTCACCGTGAGGGGATCCGGCGGGTGGTGGAGGCGGTGAAGGGCGTGGCGCCGCATGTGCCTGTCGTCGGGAATGGTGATGTGCGCGAGGCGGTTGATGTGGTGTCGATGATGCGCGAGACGGGGTGTGCGGGGGTGATGATCGGGAGGGGTGCGTTCTCGGCGCCTTGGATTTTTCGGGATGCGTGGGCGCTGCAGACGACGGGGTTGATTCCGTCTGAGCCGAGCGAGAGGGAGAAGCTGGACATCGTTCGGCGGTATATGAGTTTGATGGTGGAGTACCGGGATGAGCGGTATGCGATGATGCAGATTCGTCGGCGGATCACGTGGTTCGGGAAGCGCTTGGGGCCTTGCAAGCCGTTGCGGGAGCGTGTGCGGTTGGCGGCTGATCCGTCAGAGGTGATGGCGGCGCTGGAGGAGTTTGAGGGAGGGGGATTGCGGCGGTTCAGTGAGTGGGCAAGGGAGGAGGAGGCGGAGGAGGCGGGGGTGTGAAGGGGGCGAGATTCCTCCCCCCAACGCCAAATCCGGCGAGAGCACTGGCTCCCGCCGGCAGGGTGTAGGCGCACCGATCGCGCCCCGGACCATCAAAACCCGTCGCACGCTGGTTGAGCCCCCGAGAACCCCGTCCTCAGTTCCCGTACGTCGCCACGCCGATCACGATGCGGTTCAGGTCCGTGCTGTCCACGGCATTGTCCTCATTCAGGTCGCTCGGCTCGTTCAGCCAGGCGGCAAGATCGTTCGCGTTCACAACGCCGTCGTTGTTCACGTCGAACAACTCTCGCGCCTTCTGATTGCAGTCAGCGATGATCCAGAACCGGTACTCGTAGGGAGGCACGAACGCCGTCGCGCCGCTGATCTTCGAGCGCAACCTCGTGATGCCGTTGGCGTCGGCGAGCAGCGTTACTTTGTAGCCTCCGAGCGGGAGCGGGTTGCCGTCGATCCGCTGGAGCTTGACGACACGGGCCTCGGAGTCGATCGGAACCGTGACGCCTGCGCCGGAGATGCGCACCTTGTACTGATCGCTGACGTCCGCGTCCGGGTCCGTCGTGCCGCTGCTCGGCGCCCGATACTCGACCCTGTACACATAATCATTCGTGAACGTCCCGATCGTCGTGTTCAACTCAAGCGGGCCGTAGTGCCGGATCCGCGCGAATGCCGGGTTCGGGTCGACCACGCAAGGCGGCGGCTCCACCGTGCACTGCGTGCACAGCGACGCGAGGTTCAGCACCGTGTCCTGGATCGGGAACGACCCCATGCGGTGGAACCGGAACGCCGCGATCCCGACCGACCCGCCGTCGTTCGCCAAGGCAGGCCCCAACGTGCGCGGCAGGATGTTGTAGTCCGGGACCGGCGAAATCGCCGTCGAGCCCACCGTCACCGTCCCCAGCCACTGCCCGGCGGGATTGAGGTTCTTGTCGTTGAAGATGATCTGCGCGCTCGGGTGCAGCCCGTTCTGCGGCACGCTGATCGTGCGCCCCGCGAGGAACGACTTGCCCACGCGGATGCCGTGCGAGAGCGTCTGCGTGAACGTGATGTTCGCGTCGAGGTTGCCGAGCACGTCGATCGGCCAGTCCTCTTGGCTGAGGATAGTGCTGGCGGACAACGAGCCGACGAAGTCGCCGGCGAAACCGCTGTCGCCCTCCGCCTTGACCTTGGTGATGGTGGTTTGAAAAGTGTCAATGTTGGCATAGATCGAGTCTGCACGAATCGTCTCGATAGCACCTCGCCCAGAGATGGTGATGGGCGCCGTCTGGGTGCCGAGTGTGCCGTGCTCGGCGAGAATGGCCCCGATCGACTGAGCGCTATTCGTGCCGTGATCCACAACGATGTCGCCCGTGATGTTGCCGGCGGTCGCCGTGAGGGACACCAGGCGCGGGGACGGTACAGTGCTCGGCCCTGTGACGGTGACGTTGCCGGTGATCTCAGCGCCGGACACCGCTCCGACCCGATTGGCCGTGATGGCGCCGATGCTCCCGCTCGCCGTGATGCCGCTGACATAGAAAAGCCCGTTCGACAGTCCGTTCCGAAACACCGTTCCGACGTTGACCACGCCGGACACCCCCACGCTCACGCTCTGTCCCGTCGTGGTGGCCGTCACGTCAACCTCGCTCAGCGATGGCGAGTTCACGCCGATGACGGATACCGAGTCCGACGCCGCGGAAATGACCACCTTGAACACGCCCGTTTGCACCTCCATCGCCGTACCGGCCGAAGACGGCACGATCGAAACACTCGGCATAGCTACCGCCGCTCCCGCACTCAACGTGAGCGCAACGATGCCTCTGAACGTACGCATGACGCACATCCTTTCCTTCAAACAAACCTGTGTGAATGAACTCAGCCCGCGCTACGCGCGTGGGCTGCTACAAGACCGGCGATTGCGTCGTGATGCCATCGAAGTGAAGAGAAACCACGCCGACGCGATCCCCGGCGTCGGTACGGACGACGCGAGTCGCAGGCCCGAGCCGACCGCGAAACCCGCTCCGTATTGCTCAAGGAAGGGATAATCGATCACGTCGTAATCGACGTCCGCGCCGACGCGTGAGCCTCGCACCATGCGGAAGTGGAACTGCCCTGCCGGAGTGACGAACGTTGCCTCTTCGGTGAGTTCGGAAACGCCGCCCGACGTGTCGAGCAGGCCCCATGGAGATCGAACGTTGGCATATGCGCCGACGTCGACCAGATACCGTTCGCCGTTCGGACCGAAACTCGCGCTGGTCTGCCCGACGCCGGGTGCGCCCGTCACCAGCGGCGCATCCTGCCCCCCCTGATTAATCCAGTAGCCCTCCTGTCCGGGGCCGGGGCCGTAGCGGTTCGGGTCGTAGTGCGCCGCCTTCGTCCACTCGTTGAGCGACGGGATCCAGAACAGCGCGTCCGGCGAGCGTGTGAATTGATCATTCAGCGAGTTGTCTGCATTGCGCGTGAACGTCGACGTGTCGTAGGCGCCGCGCTCGAACGCGTCCTGCGTGATCGCCCCGCCCGTCGGACGCCCGTTGTGCAGCCAGTTGCAGTAGCGTGCCGCCATCCGCCACGACATGTCCGTGGCGTAGTTCGCGGTCAGCGGGTTGAAGACGTACACCGGCGGCGCCGAGGGATCGAGCGTCGTTCGCCAGATATGTGAGCCCGTGAAGGCGCCGTTACTCGTGGCTCCCGGATTCGCGGCCTCGAAGAACGGCGCGTACGCGTTCACGAACGACGCGTACTGCTGCACCGTCACCTCCGTCCGCGCCATCCGGTACTCGTAACTCACGGCGCCGAGGTTCGGATACGCATAGGGCGTTCCGCTCAGATTCCAGATGCGCTCGCTCGCCAGGGCCGCGCGATTGCCGGGCGCCCCGATCGTCACGAACTGGTGCCCGTAGTCCGACGGCGGCAACACACTCGGCGGAGTCGGCGGGACCTGCTGGCCCCACGCGCCCGCGCTCAGCACCACCGCCGCCAGCGCGCACGCCGCGCTGCGAGTCGCCCCGTATGCCCTGTCGGTCCCCATCTGGAAATCCTCCCGGCCCCTCCGGCCCGCCCCACGCGCCGACACACACCGACGCGTCAGGCTCCCGAAACAAGGCCCCGCGAACGAAGCGCACCGAATGTACGTCCAGCAGGGGGGGGGGGGGGGCAACAGCAAAGTTCTCAGAATCAACCAAAAAACTTCTCGGACGCGACGCCGCGTGCGCTCGGCGCGCGATGACTCCGTGTTCTCAGGAATAGTGTGCCGCGCGGACGGGGGAATGGAAGAGGGAAGTTGGGGGAAGGGGAGGGAGGGATGGGAAGATGGGGAAGGGGAGTGGGAGCGGGAGCGGGGCGCGAAGCGAATCCCCGGTCAACGGTGACTGCGTGGATGCGAGGCGAAGTAGCGATGTGATAGCCCTCACCTCGGTCCTCTCCCGCGCGCCCCCAAAGCGGGCTTGCGGGAGAGGAAGGCCGGAGTCGCGTCTCGCCTGGCGCCCGAAGAGAGGTCATTCGGGGGCGCGCTCGAAGTTGGCGCGCTGTGTGAGCGAGGCAGGAAGGAGAGGGAGAGGAAGTAGACGCTCCCTCCCGGTCGCGACTCGCTCTCGGCGCGAAGCGCGCGAATACGCTCCGGATTGATGGGGCGGGGTGCGCGAACGATGAGGCATAGAGAAAGAGAAGAAAGAGGCCATGGAGCCCTCACCCTGCCCTCTCCCACGCAGAGCCGTGGGAGAGGTGGCCGTGGACGCGGCTGGTGGAGTTGAGGTGTGCAGGGGGAAGCGTCTGCGAGCTTGCGCTCGCAGCTCCGGTGAACCGAGTGGGGCCGCGCACGAGGCGCGTGTCGTGCGCGAAGTTCCTTCCCGATGACCCCTCACCCGGCGGCACTGCGTGCCGCCACCCTCTCCCGCAAGGGGCGAGGGGTTTGAGCAGCCGCCCTCCACCGGCTCGGCCCCGGACGGCCGAGCCACCTCCTCCACACTCGCCCTCGGAAGGGCTCGCGGGAGGAGGGGTTGTCACGGCGCGAAGAGCGCGGATGGCACGCTCATACGATGCCGGCGCGAGCGATGATGCATAGAGGAAGAGAAGAAAGAGGCCATGGAGCCCTCACCCTGCCCTCTCCCACGCCCCCCGGGGGGCGTGGGAGAGGTGGCCCCACGGATTGGTCGCGGCTCGGTCGCGGGGGTCAGTGTTGGCGTGTACCGTCGCCGCTCCTTCGGACTATCGAGCCTCACGGAGCAGCGACATGGCGGAACAGGCGAGCGGCGGCACGGCGACAACGCGGAAGAAGCGGTGGAACCCGCTGGACCTGATCGAGGTCGTGGGGAACAAGTTGCCCGATCCGTCGGTGTTGTTCGTGATCGGGACGCTGATCGTGATGGGCGTGTCGGCGCTGGGAGCGTCGATGGGGTGGCAGGTGCCGGAGGTTCGTCCGGTGGTGGGGACGGACGAGGCGGGCAAGGCCGTGCTCGTGCTGGAGAGCACGGGTCAGGACATCCGGCCGGTGAGTCTGTTGTCGTCGTCGGGGCTTTACTGGTGCATCTCGACGATGGTGTCGAACTTCATCAACTTCCCGCCGCTGGGGATCGTGCTGGTGGGGATGCTGGGGATCGGCGTGGCGGAGCGGACGGGGCTGATCGCGGCGGCGTTGAAGAGTTTGATGCTGGTGACGCCGAGGAAGGCGTTGACGCCGATGATGGTGTTTCTGGGGGTGATGTCGTCGGTGGGGTCGGACGCTGGGTACATCATTTTGCCGCCGCTGGCGGCGGCGTTGTACAAATCGGTGGGTCGTGCGCCGCTGGTGGGGATTGCCGCGGTGTTTGCGGGTGTGTCGGGGGGGTTCAGCGCGAACCTGTTTATTTCGGGGGGCGATCCGGTGATCGCGGGTTTGTCGACGTCGGCGGCGCGGCTGCTCGATCCGGGGTACGAGGTGCTGCCGACGTGCAACTGGTACTTCATGATCGCGTCGACGTTCTTGTTGACGGGGGTGGGTTGGTTTGTGACGGCGCGGATTGTGGAGCCGAGGTTGAGCGGGAAGGGAGAGGAGGAGGGCGGGCCGAGCAGGGGGGCGGTGTCGGAGGTGCGGGAGAGGCCGAGCCGAGAGGAGAAGCGCGGGTTGCTGGTTGCGGGGATTGCGTTGGTGGTGGTGGCGTTGATCGGGGCGTTGTGTGTGGGGATGCCCGGGTGGCCGCTGCATGGGAAGGCGCCGAGCTCGGCTTCGCCGAGGTGGGCGGCGTCGATCATCCCGATGATCTTCTTCGGGTTTCTGACGCCTGCTGTGGCGTACGGGGTGGTGGCGGGCAGCGTGAAGCGCGTGTCGGACGTGATCCCGCTGATGAATGACTCGATGAAGGCGATGGCGCCGATCGTGGTGCTGGCGTTCTTCGCGGCGCAGTTCATCGCGTACTTCAACTATTCGAATCTGGGTCGGATGCTGGCGATGGCTGGCGGGGAGGCCTTGGCCTCGGCGGACATGCCGACGGGGCTGCTGGTGCTGCTGTTCATCGTGATCTCGGCGTTTTTCAATCTGTTCATCGGGTCGATGAGCGCGAAGTACGCGATCCTGGCGCCGATCTTCATCCCGATGCTGATGCTGGTGGGGATCTCGCCGGAGCTGGCGCAGATGTCGTACCGGATCGGGGACTCGATCACGAACGTGATCACGCCGTTGAATTCGTACATGGTGATCATCATCGTGGTGATGCAGCGGTTCGCGCCGAAGGCGGGGATCGGGACGATGGTGGCGATGATGCTGCCGTACACGGTGTGCTTCGGGATCGCGTGGTCGATCATGATGCTGGTGTGGTTGCAGACGGGTGCGCCGCTGGGGCTGGGGGGGCCACTGGAGTATTTGCCGAGCGGGCGGTGAGGGAGAGGAAGGGCGCGGCCCACGGATAGGAATCCGTGGGCTTTTGGCTGCGCGGAGGGGGACGCGGCGGGTGAAACGAAAAGGCCGACATCGGACGATGTTGAGGGTATGGGCGTGTGCCTCAGCACGAGGCGATGTAGAAAAGGAGCGATGCGATAGCCCTCACCCTGCCCTCTCCCGTTCGCAGAGCCGAATGGGAGAGGTGGCCCCCCGGATCGGTGGCGGCTCGTTTGTCGAGGCGTTGAGGAGTGTCGCCCCTCCGGGGCTCAAGAGGTTGAAGGATGACGCGCGAACCCCGGGCTCACGCCCGGGGCTATTGGCTTGCGCCGCTCCGCGGCTGAAGAAAGACAGAACACGTGGCATGAGAAAGACACAACACATGGCGTGCTGCATCGGCGGCCCACAGCGCGAGACCGCTCCCTGACGGTCGCGGCTTCGGTGAGGCAAGACGTAAAGAGCACGTGGCCCCCCGCTGCGCGGTAGGCCACGGCACACCAGGCCCCAACAGAAGCACGCGGGAGGGGTGGGGTGTGCGGCGTTGACGGGGATCGGGGGGGTCGTGAGGATGGGTGGCATGCACCAGAACGGACCGAGCGAGAAGCCTGAGCCTTGTGTCGTCGTGATCTTCGGCGCGTCGGGCGACTTGTGTCATCGGAAGCTGATTCCGGCGTTGTACGAGCTGCACCATCAGGGGTTGTTGCCGAGCGCGTACGCGATCGTGGGGGTGTCGCGGACGCCCAAGAGCGATGAGGCGTTTCGTGAGGAGCTGCACAAGGCGACGAAGGAGTTCTCGGCGGCGTACGAGGACAAGGCGTGGGGCGGGTTCGTGGGGCGGGTTCACTATCACGCGGCGGACGCGTCGGACCCGGAGGCGTACGCGGGGCTCACGGCTCGGCTCGGGCTGATCGCGCGCGAGCACAAGGTTCCGACGCCCAATACGAACCTGCTGTTCTATCTGTCGGTTGCGCCTCAGCTGTACATCCCGATCATCGATGCGTTGGGCGGGTCCGGGCTGATCGCGGAGGGGCGGAGGTGGTGCTCGCTGGATCGGGACAGCATGCCCTGGCAGCGGATCGTGGTGGAGAAGCCGTTCGGGGAGGACCTTGAGAGCGCGGAGGATCTGAACCGGGCGTTGGGGAGGGTGTTCGAGGAGGAGGCGACGTTCCGGATCGATCATTACCTCGGGAAGGAGCTGGTGCAGAACGTGCTGGTGATGCGGTTTGCGAACCGCATCTTCGAGCCGTTGTGGACGCGGGAGCACGTGGACCACGTGCAGGTGACGGCGGCCGAGACGGTGGGCGTGGGGTCGCGCGCGGCGAATTTCTATGACGGGGCGGGGGCGATGCGGGACATGATCCAGAGCCATTTGCTGGAGGTGATGGCGCTGATCGCGATGGAGCCGCCGTCGAGCTACGACGCGGACGCGTTGGCGCGGGAGCGGATCAAGCTGTTCAAGGCGATCACGCCGGTGTCGGTGGAGGAGGCGCACGAGCACGCGGCGTTGGGGCGGTATGGGAGCGCGGGCGAGGGGAAGCCGGCGTACGTGGAGGAGAAGGGTGTTGAGGCGGCGCGGAAGACGGACACGTTCTGCGCGATCCGGGTGGGGATCGACAACTGGCGTTGGGCGGGCGTGCCGTTTTACCTGCGGTCGGGGAAGCGGATGGCGCGGAAGCTGACGGAGATCGTGGTGCAGTTCAAGCAGCCGCCGACGTGGATGTTCCGGGAGATCCCGTCGGCGCTGCTGAAGGGGGAGCGCCCGCCGAACCGGATCGTGATCAACATCGCGCCGGACGACGGGGTGTCGCTGCGGTTTGAGGCGAAGGTGCCGGGGCACAAGCTGGTGATCGACTCGGTGAAGATGGACATGGATTATGCGCACGCGTTCAAGAGCGACCCTGTGGAGGCGTACGGGCCGCTGCTGCTGGACGCGATGCGGGGGGATCGGACGCTGTACAAGCACCGGGATGAGGTGGAGGGGGCGTGGCGGGTGTGCCAGCCGTTTTTGGATTCGGGGAGGTTGCGGGAGTCGGTGGAGACGTACGAGTCGGGGACGTGGGGGCCGAGGAGCTCGGACGAGTTGCTCGCGCGGGATGGTCGGATCTGGCACAACCCGGTGGTGAGTGAGAAGAGGTGAGTGAGGCGTGTCAGCGCGCGGGTTGCGGCGCGTAGTTCCTGAGCCACCAGACGACCTGCTTGGCGATGCAGTCGGCCTCGATGTTGACCTCGTCGCCTTCGCGGAGTGTGGCGAGGGTGGTTTTGTCGAGGGTGGTGGGGATGAGGGCGATGGTGAGGCGCGAGCGTTCGGGGGAGACGTCGGCGATGGTGAGGGAGACGCCGTCGACGCAGACGCTGCCCTTGGGGGCGAGGAACTCCATGACGTGTGGGGGTGGTTGGAGGATGAGTCGCCAGTCTTGAGGATCGTCGTGGACTTCGAGGACGCGGGCGAGGCCGTCGACGTGGCCTTGGACGATGTGACCGCCGAGGAGGGTGTCGGCGCGGCAGGCGCGTTCGAGGTTGACGTGTGAGCCCTGGGAGAGGCGGGCGAGTGTGGTTTTGGCGAGTGTTTCGCGGACGACGTCGAAGGCGAGGTTGGATTGGGGGGGGACGTGGGAGTGGTGGGCGAGGGTGAGGCAGACGCCGGAGACGGAGATGGATTCACCGAGATCGAGGGTGTGTGGGAGGTCTCGGGTGGAGAGGTTGAGGCGCAGGCCGAAGGGCTGTGGTTCGGCGGATTCGACCTTTGCGACGGCTTGGACGAGGCCTGTGAACATGTGTTCGAGGATACTTGGAATGGAGTGTGGGGCCGGGGGCAACCGGGTCGGCGGCGGTTCGTAGGGAATGTGGTCGTGTCGGCGGATCGGGCGGGGGCGGGATGGGGCTCGTCCTTGACCCTGGGTGGGGGCGGCTCGATACTCGCCGGTCGCGTCGGGTGATCGGCCCGAACTGAACCAGAACCTCGGCCCGGCGACCGCCGGGCATGACGACCAGACTTGGAAGAGCCCTGCATGAGCACTCGCGTTGCGACGGCGTTGATTCTCACCCTGGCGTGCGGTCTGGCGATGCCGGCGTGCGCGAGCAAGCGTGCGTCGAGCGCGGCGGAGCCCGCGGGGACGGCGAACGCGTCGCCGCCGGTGAAGAAGGCGCCGCAGACGGAGTACGAGAGGTACGCGGCGCTGGGTTACGCGTTGTCGTGGCGTGGGTTTCCGATCGTGTCTCGTCGTGCGGGGACGATGTTCTTCGACGCGTTCGGGGGCACGCTGGTGTTCCAGGACACGGCGAACGTGCTGACGGTGATGGACGGGGGCACGGGTCGGAACCGGTGGTCTGCGCAGGTGGACGAGCGGGTGTCGCGGTTCACGGGGAACGCGGTGGCGAACGATCGTGTGTACTGCTCGTCGGACAACGAGCTGTTCGTGCTGGATGAGAAGACGGGGGCGGTGCTGGAGCGTCATCGGCTCGCGGTGGTGGTGGACACGCCGCCGGTGCTGGTGGGGAACCTGGCGGTGTTCGGTTCGACGACGGGGCAGGTGCTCGGTCACTCGCTGGTGTCGCACTACAAGCTGTGGGCGTACAAGCTGAACGGGCCGGTGACGTCGGCGCCGGTGTTCGCGGGTCGGTCGGGGAACTTCAACACGGACGCGTTGGCGGCGGTGTCGCAGACGGGCGAGGTGCTGGTGCTGGACCCGAAGACGGGGTCGTCGATCTCGCGGGCGAAGATCTACTCGGGGCTTGCGAACCGGGCGGTGGCGTCGGAGGACCTGGTGTACCTGGCGTCGACGGATCAGTCGGTGTACGCGATCGAGGTCCGGACCGGTGCGACGCGGTGGCGGCATCGGACGGAGCGGCCGATCGTGGAGCAGCCCGCGCTGCACGAGGGGCGGCTGTACGTGACGATTCCGGAGCAGGGGCTGACGTGTTTCGACGGGTCGTCGGGGGACGTGCTGTGGTCGAACCGGGAGCTGGGGGGGAGCGTGGTGGCGGTGCGCGAGGGGCGGCTGATCGTGTGGGACGGGAACAGCGCGTCGTCGGTGGAGACGGCGCGGGGCGAGGTGGTCGAGCGGATCGAGCTGGCCGGGGTAAAGAAGCTGGTGTCGGACCCGTTCGTGGACGGGGCGTTGTACGCGGTGACGGGGGATGGCCGGGTGTCGAAGTTCACGGCGCGGTGAGACGGTTTGCGCGCGGGGGGTGAGTGGGTTCGGCGCGGCTCGGGCGGTATGCTCATGCACGATGCCTGAGCTTGTTCCAGTCCGACGCGCCCTGCTGTCTGTTTCCGACAAAACCGACCTTGTTCCGTTTGCGCGGGAGCTGGCGTCGCACGGGGTGGAGCTGGTGTCGACGGGGGGGACGGCCAGGGCGTTGGCCGAGGCGGGGCTGTCGGTGCGAGGCATCGAGGACCTGACGGGTTTTCCGGAGATGCTGGGGGGGCGGGTGAAGACGCTGCACCCGAAGGTGCATGGGGGGCTGCTGGGTCTTCGCGAGGACGCGGAGCACGTTGCGGCGATGCGGCAGCACGGGATCGAGCCGATCGACTTGCTGTGCGTGAACCTCTATCCGTTCGAGCGGACGATCGCGAATCCGGACGTGGCGGAGCACGAGGCGATCGAGCAGATCGACATCGGGGGTCCGTCGATGCTGCGGTCGGCGTCGAAGAATTTCTCGCACGTGTGCGTGGTGCCGTCGCCGAAGTACTACGACAGGGTGATCAACTCGCTGCGGGAGCATTCGGGCGCGACGTCGAGAAAGCTGCGTGCGGAGCTGGCGGCGGCGACGTTTGCGCGGACGGCGGAGTACGACGCGACGATCGCGGCGTATCTGGCGCGTGCGACGCTGTCGGCGGCGCAGTCGCCGTACCCGGACGCGTTGCGGCTGGCGTTCACGAAGGTTGACGATCTTCGGTACGGGGAGAACCCGCACCAGGACGCGGCGCTGTACCGCGACCCGGCGTCGACGGGGCCGACGGTGGTGAACGCGGACCTGCTGCACGGGAAGCC
Organism: uncultured Phycisphaeraceae bacterium; assembly: GCA_964410465.1. Taxonomy (GTDB): domain Bacteria; phylum Planctomycetota; class Phycisphaerae; order Phycisphaerales; family UBA1924; genus CAYPGJ01. Next base: position 15,620 of record CAYPGJ010000008.1, read on the forward strand.
GTTGTCGTACAACAACATTCTGGACGCGGCGGCGGCGCTGGAGGTGGTGAAGGACCTGCGTCGCGCGTTCCCCGGGCGGCATTGCGCGTCGATCATCAAGCACACGAACCCGTGCGGCGCCGCGGTGGACGGGTCGGCGGAGATCGCGGCGCGCGAGGCGTTCGCGGGGGACCCGCTGGCCGCGTACGGGGGGATTCTGGCGTTGTCATCGGAGTGCACGGCGGCAGCGGCGCGGGTGATCGCGAACGAGAAGCACTTTCTTGAAGTGATTGTGGCGCCGTCGTACGAGGCGGATGCGCTGGCACAGCTGAAGGCGCGTTGGCAGAACGTGCGGGTTCTGGCGTGCGGAGACCGGGCGCCGAGCCGCGCGCGGAAGCTGGACTACCGGTCGGTTCCGGGTGGTCTGCTGGTGCAGGACCGGGACACGAGGCTGCCCGCGCTGGAGCAGTGGCAGCATGTGGCGGGTCCGAAGCCGACGGAGGAATATCTGGCGCACGCGAGCGCGGTGTGGGTGATGGTGAAGCACCTGAAGTCGAATGCGGTGGCGATCGGTGGCGGGGTCGCGGGAGGCGGCACGCGGCTGTTCGGGGGCGGGGCGGGGCAGATGGACCGGGTGGCGTCGTGCCGCATCGCGCTGGAGAAGGCGGGGTCGAACGCGAAGGGTGGGGTGGCGGCGTCGGACGCGTTCTTCCCGTTCCCGGATGGGCCGCAGCTGCTGATCGACGGGGGGGTGCGGTTGATCGTGCATCCGGGCGGGTCGAAGCGGGATCAGGAGACGATCGATCTTTGCAATCAGCGGGGCGTGACGTGCCTGCTGACGGGTGTGCGGCATTTCCGTCACTGACAGCCTCCGAACCCTCTCCGGTTTTCCCCCCGGGAGCGCGGTTCTGACGATAATGGACCCTGCGTTATGCCCCGTCCCGGCCACTTCATCGCGCTCTGCGTTGTCGCCCTGCTCTGCATCGGGGCGGTGATGGTGCAATCCGCGTCGATGACGACGGGTGAGAAGCCCCCTGCGCCGCTGCCGACGCCGACGCTCGAGACGGGGGCGCCGTCGGACTTCGCCTCGGCCCCTGTGACGGAGGCGCCGCTGGGGTCGGAGGGCGTGGTGACGTTCAAGTCGATCGTGCTCTCGCGTCAGGTGGCGTACATGACACTGGCGATCCTGGCCATGGTCGGCGCCTCGCGTCTGCCGGTGATCTCGCTGCTCAGCCCGCGTCGGCTCGGGCCTCCGCCGGAGCAGACCCGGCTGTCGGCGCCCACGCCGCTCATCGCCGCGACGCTCGCGTTGCTGCTGGGCCTGGCGCTGGTGTACGTGCCGGGCGTGGGTCGCGAGGTGAACGGCTCGGCACGGTGGGTGCAGATCCCTGTGGCGGGCTCGCTTCAGCCCTCCGAGATCGCCAAGTGGGCGTTGCCCATCCTTCTTGGGCTGTACGCGGCGTGGCAGACCTCGGCGCGGATGCGTTCGTTCCGAGCGCTGATCCCTGCGCTGGCGATCACGGGCGTGCTGACGGCGTTCATCATCAAGGAAGATCTGGGCACGGGCGTGCTGATGCTGGGCGTGGCCGCGGTGGTGCTCATCGCGGCCGGGGCGCGGATCTGGCACTTTGCGTTGTTCGTGCCGCCGGCGATCGCGGGGTTGGCGTTCGCGGCGCTGTCGTCGGCGTACCGTCGGCAGCGTCTGGAGTCGTTCCTGGACCCGTGGGCGGACGCGGAGGGGGCTGGGTACCACATGATCCAGTCGATGCTGGCCGTGGCGAACGGGCAGGGCTTCGGGCGTGGGCTGGGGTTCGGGCTGCAGAAGTTCGGGTACCTGCCGGAGGATCACTCGGACTTCCTGTTCGCGGTGATCTGTGAGGAGCTTGGGATTGCGGGCGCGGCGACGGTGATCGTGCTGTACCTGGCGATTCTGGCGGCGGGGATGACGATCGTGCGGAACGCGCCGACGATGGCGTCGCGTCTGATCGCGCTGGGCGTGCTGACCACGCTGGGCGGGCAGGCGGTGATCAACCTGGGCGTGGTGACGGGGCTGGGGCCGACGAAGGGGATCGCGCTGCCGCTTCTGTCCTCGGGCGGGACGGGGTGGATTCTGACGGCGTTCTCGCTGGGACTGCTGATCGCGCTGGACCGCGTCTCGCACGCGGGTTCGCACGGGCAGAGCGAGACGCCCAGGCTTCGGCTGACGACCGACCCGGCGTCTCTGGCCGCGTGAGCGGGCGCGTGTTCATCTTTGCCGGTGGCGGGACGGGGGGGCACCTGTACCCTGCGCTGGCGATTGCGGAGGCGATCGAGGGGTTCTCGCCGGGCTCGCGGAGCCGTTTTCTGTGCTCGACGCGGTCGATCGACTCGGAGATTCTGCGTGCGGAGGGGGTGTCGTTCACGCCGATCGCTGCGGCGCCGTTCGGGTTGAGGCCTCGTGCGTTGGCGCGATTCCTGCGCGCGTGGCCGGGGGCGGTGCGGAGCGCGGAGCGTGCGATCGTTGAGGAGGACGTCTCGCGGGTCGTTCTGGTGGCGATGGGTGGGTTTGTGGCGGCGCCTGGCGTGGCCGCGGCCCGGCGTGCGGGCGTGCGGGTGGCGCTGGTGAATCTTGACGCGTCTCCCGGGAAGGCGAACCGGGTGATCGCGCGTCGCGCGGCGTTGACGCTGACGACGCCGGCGCCGTTCGCGCCCGCGTCGTGGGAGCGCATCACGCCGATTGTTCGGGGGGAGGCGCGGGCGCGCGGCACGGCGCGGGAGTGTCGGGCGTCGCTGGGGCTGGACCCTGAGCTTCCGACGTTGTTTGTCTCGGGAGGTTCACAGGGCGCGCGGTCGATCAACGAGCTGATGATCCGGCTGGCGGAGGATTCTCCGGAGACGTTCCGTGGGTGGCAGGTGTTTCACCAGACGGGATCGCGCGAGGATGATCGGGTGGAGCGTGCGTACGAGCGTGGCGGGGTGCGCGCGCGGGTGGCGCCGTTCGTGCGTGAGATCGGTCTGGCGTGGGGGGCGTCGGAGTTGGCGATCGCGCGGTGCGGCGCGGGGACGGTCGGAGAGGTATGGGCGTCGCGCACGCCGACGCTGTTCCTTCCGTACCCCTATCACCGTGACGAGCATCAGCGGCACAACGCGGAGACGCTGCTGTCTGGAGGCGGGGAGGCGCCGGTGCTCATCGAGCGTGATCGGATCGACGCTGCGGTCAACGCGCGGGTTATCGGCCCGATATTGGGGGAGCTGATGGGCTCTCCTGCGCGCCGAGAGGCGATGCGCGGCGCGTTTGGCAAATTGGGGGAACCTGACGGCGCACGCGAGGCGGGCCGGCGTCTTCTCTCGTTGTGAGAACACGTCGGATTTCTGCACGTATCACTCACAGGAATGGCCCAATCTGTGTCGGAGCAGGGCGTTTGCAGGTGGCGGTGATACACTCGATTCGGTGGCGCGTATGAGTCCAATTTCGAGCTCTCCACAGCCCGGCTCCGCCCGGTGCGCGGTATGGCATGCGCCGGGCACGCTGCCGCCTCGTGACCTGTTGCAGGCGCTGGTCAATCGCGGCGTCACGGCCCGCCCTGTGTCGTCGGCGTATCTCGCGCTGGCCGAGTGCTGCGCGATTCCGGGCGAGCGTGCGGCGCTGGTGATGGTCGATCCGGATCAATCGCTGGACGCGGAGCGGGTGCGCGCGATGGTCGATGCGATGAGCAAGTACGCGCCGGCGTCGCCGGTGTGGGTGTACGACGAGCGTTCGGCGCACCGTCTTCGCGCGTTCGCGCCGACGCCCGCGAGCGCGGCGGTCGGCGCGCCGACGAGGCCGTCGGGTCCGCCAAAGCTCCGACTCGCGGGCGAGGCCGCGCCCGATCCGGGCGAGGCGCCGGACGCGCCGGTGGTGCGCGGCGCGGGGTCGCTGCTGTCGGACGAAGAGCTGGCGATGCTGCTGAACGACGAACCGCCGACGGGCGGCACGGAGCGTCTGGACGCGTGACGCCCTCCGCCGACCCATCGCGAACAACTCCTTCGCGCGCCGACCTCCGGGTCATCCTGGTCGCGAAGCTGGGCGCCGCGCCCACGCTCGAGGCCACGCTGCGTCGGGACCCGACCATCGAGTTCATCCGTGCGCGCGACCCGCTCGACGCGGTGGGCGAGCTGGCGTGCCCGATCGACGTGCAGTCGCCCGTTCGCACGATCGTGCTGGTGGGTCCTGGGTCGCTGAGCGATCCGGAGGCGTCGGACTTCTGCGCGGCGTTGCGTCGGGTGGACGGGCAGGTGCGGGTGCTCGCGCTGGGCGACGTGACGATCCGGTCGGGGAGCGGCTCGTTCGACGGGTCGGCGCCGCTGGACGCCTCGGTGGAGACGCTCCGTCGGGCGATGCAGGCGGCGTCGCCGAACGGCGCGGCTCGTGGGAGCTCGGAGCCCTCGGCTCGTCGCACGGTGCGCGAGCCGGCGTCGGTCGTGGCGGCGTCGGCGTCGGGCGAGGGCGGAGAGATCGCGATCCTGCGCGCGGTGACCACGGGCGCGGACGTGCTGGCGCCTTGCATCGCGGAGCTGCGCCGTCGTCTGGGCGACGTGGAGGCGACGTTTCAGCGCGAGGGTGGAGAGGGGGCGAACGCGTCGGGCGTGGTCGGGGCGCCGGTGGAGCATGGGGGGCGGCGGTTCGGCAGGCTGGTGACGAGGGCGAGCGGCCCTGCTGCGTCGGACGGCGCGGCGTGGCTGGCGCACTGGCTTTTGCTGCAGGAGCAGCAGTCGCAGCTGCGGCAGGCGGCGTTCACGGACCCGCTGACGGGGCTGTGGAACCGTCGGTATTTCGAGCGGCGGCTGGAATCATCGCTCGAACACGCGCGGGGGCATCGGGCGGAGCTTTCGGTGCTGCTGTTCGACATCGACGACTTCAAGGTGTTCAACGACCGGCATTCGCACGCGGTCGGGGACGAGATTCTGCGGGAGATCGCGAGCCTGATCCGGTCGGTGGTGCGCCCGAGCGATCGGGTGTGCCGCATCGGCGGGGACGAGTTCGCGGTGATCTTCTACGACCCCGAGGGCCCGCGCGAGCCGAGCTCGGCGCCGGGCAGTTCGCGGCATGCGCTCTCGGTGGCGCAGATCGCGGGCCGTTTCCAGCGCCGCACGGCGGAGCGGTGCTTCCCGAAGCTGGGTCACTCGGCGCCCGGGGCGTTGTCGATCTCGGGCGGGCTGGCGACGTTCCCGTGGGATGCGACGGACGGTCAGGGGCTTGTGGAGCTGGCGGATCGGCGGGCGCTGGAGTCGAAGTCCCAGGGCAAGAACACCATCACGTTCGGCCCCGTCACGAGGTAAGGGGGGGTCCGTCCCTCGGCCCTTGCCAATACCCCCGATTCTGCGAAGATATGGGGCGTCGGAGCCCCTCAGGGGCGTTGGACCCATCCCGCACCGGGCCCTCCCGCCGTTCGTCGCCGGGCGCCCTCAACCGGAGCATGCCGTGCAGGAATTTGAAACGCTGAAGGCGCTCATTGCAGAGGCGGAAGAAGACATCCGCAAGGCCGAGGGCGGCAACAAGGCCGCCGGGACGCGCGCCCGCAAGACGATGCAGGACATCAAGAACACCGCCCAGACGATCCGGAACAAGATCCTGGAGCTTCGCACCACCGAGGGCTCGTGACGCGCGACGAAACCGATATGCAGACGATTGAGTCCAACGACGCCGGAGCGGGCCGAGGCGGGGCGCCTGCGCGCCCGGGGACCGTCCCGCTGCTCGACCTGTCGGCGATCGACCTTTCGGGGACGACGATCCCGCACGAGCGGATCAACGACTTCATCCCGCACCAGGGGAACATGCTGCTGCTGGACCGTGTCGTGTGGCATCGGTCGGATTACACGGCGGCGGTGGCGATCAAGCGGGTGCGTGACGACGAGTTCTGGTGCGACGGCCACATCCCGGGGCGTCCGATCCTTCCGGGGGTGCTGATGATCGAGGCGGGCGCGCAGCTCGCGTCGATCATGTACTTCGCCCGCTGCAACCACCGGAACTTCGCCGGGTTCACGCGGATCGAGAACACGGTGTTCCGCGGGATGGTCGTGCCGGGCGACGATCTCTACATCGTTGCGCGCGAGGTGAAGTTCCACCCCAAGCGGTTCATCTCCGACTGCCAGGGGTTTGTCGGGGGGAAGATCGTGTACGAATCGCGCATCACCGGGATGATTCTCGGCGGGTGACGCGCCAGGCGGGGGTCATTCCCCCATCGCGCCGGTGGAGTAGTTCGGCGCTTCCTTCGTGATGCGGATGTTGTGCGGGTGGCTCTCGGTCATCCCGGCCGCGGTGATGCGCAGGAACTGGGAGTTGTGACGCAGCTCGTCGATGGTGCGGCATCCGAGATAGCCCATGGCGCTGCGGACGCCGCCGACCATCTGGTAGGCGAACTCGGCGAGCCGGCCGCGATAGGGCACGAGCCCCTCGACGCCCTCGGGGACGAACTTGCGTGAGTCGCTCTGACGAGCGCGGCGACGGTCGCCGTTGTCCTCGCTGTCGCGCCGGGCGCGGATGGCCTCGAGCGCGGCCGATTGGCCGTAGCGGTCGGCCGAGCCTGCGAACATCGCGCCCTCCGAGCCCATGCCGCGGTAGGACTTGTAGCGTCGGCCCTGCACGATGACGGTTTCGCCGGGGCTCTCGTCGAGCCCGGCGAAGAGGGAGCCCATCATGACGGCGTTGGCGCCCGCGGCCAGCGCTTTGACGATGTCCCCTGACTGGCGCACGCCGCCGTCGGCGATGACGGGGACGTCGGCCTTCTCCGCGATTCGGCAGACGTTCATGACGGCCGAGACCTGGGGGACGCCCACGCCGGTGACGATGCGTGTGGTGCAGATGGATCCGGGTCCGATGCCGACCTTCACGGCGTCGGCGCCGGCGGCGATGAGGTCCTTGGCGGCCTCCGGGGTGGCGATGTTTCCGGCGATGACGTCGATGTCCCACTTGGACTTCACGTCGCGGACGGTCTTGAGGACGTTGTCGCTGTGCCCGTGGGCCGTGTCCACGACGACGAGGTCGACGCCGGCGGCGATGAGGGCCTCAACGCGTTCGAGCTGTCCGACGCCGACCGCGGCGCCGCAGCGGAGTCGGCCGCGCTCGTCGAGGTTGGCTCGGGGGAAGCGCGCGAGCCGCTCGATGTCGCGGATGGTGATGAGCCCGGCGAGGGCGCCCGAGTCGTCGACGAGGAGGAGCTTCTCGACCTTGTTCTTGTTGAGGATGCTCGCGGCCTGCTCGAGCGTGGTGCCGGGCGGCGCGGTGACGAGTCCCTTGAGCGTCATCACGTCGCGGACGGGGGTGGCGTCGTCCTCGATGAACTTGAGGTCGCGCGAGGTGAGGATGCCGACGACCTTGCCCTTGGTGCGGAGCGCGCTCGCGCCGTCCTCGGTGATGGGGAATCCCGAGACGTTGTGCTGGGCCATGAGCCCGCGCGCGGTGGCGACGGTGTCGGAGGGGCCGAGGGTGATCGGGTCCGTGATGACCCCGTTGGCCGAGCGCTTCACGCGTCCGACCTCTCGGGCCTGCGCCTCCGGGGAGAGGTTCTTGTGGATGACGCCGACGCCGCCCTCCTGCGCGAGCGCGATGGCCAGGTCGGCCTCCGTGACCGTGTCCATCGGCGCGGAGATGAGCGGGATGCGCAGCGCGATGCGGCGCGTGAGGCGCGTGGAGGTGTCCGCCTCGTGCGGGAGGACGCTGGAGCGTCTCGGCACGAGCAGCACGTCGTCGAAGGTGATGCCTTCCCCCAGAAACTTTCCGTCCCAATTGATCGTTGCCGCCATGACAGATTGTGCAACTGCGGCCCGCCCGCGTCAACGCCCCGCGATTCGGGCCTTGAAACGGCCCTCGCGCGCCGGACGAACAGGGGCCGACGCGTTCGGCGCCGGCCCCTGGGGATCGCTGGCTTGAGTGTCGGCACCGATCCCGCTCAGCGGGCCGCGCCGGCCGTGGAGAGCGCCTTCTGGAGCGCCTCGGCCTTGTCGGTCTTCTCCCAGGAGAAGGTTTCGAACTCCTTCTCGACGAGCGAGTCGCTGCCGTTCTGGTGGACAGCGACCTTGACCTTGCCGGCGGGTCGTCCGAAGTGGCCGTGCATCGCGGTCAGTGTGTAGATGGGTGTGCGCAGGTTGAGGCTCTCGATGATGCCGCGGGGCGTGAGCTTGAAGGTCGCGCGGACCGCGTCGCTGAGCGCCTCCTCGTCCACCTTGGCCGTGCCCTGACAGTCGACGAGGACGCTCGTGGGCTCGGCGACGCCGATGGCGTAGGAGAGCTGGACCTCGCAGACGTCGGCGAGGCCGGCGGCGACGATGTTCTTGGCGATGTAGCGGGCCATGTACGCGGCGGAGCGATCGACCTTGGTGGGGTCCTTGCCGGAGAACGCGCCGCCGCCGTGTCGGCCCCGTCCGCCGTAGGTGTCGACGATGATCTTGCGTCCGGTGAGGCCGCAGTCCCCGTGGGGTCCGCCGATCTCGAAGCGGCCGGTGGGGTTGACGTGGACGATGATCTTGTCGTTCCACCAGGGGCCGAGCACGGGCTTGAAGACGTGCTCGACGATCTCTCGCTTGAGGTCGGCCTGCTTGTCGTTCCAGCGCTTGTCGTGCTGCGTGGACATGACGACGGTGTGGACGCGGTTTGGAGCGGCGGTGGCGTCGTGGCTGGCGTACTCCACCGTGACCTGGCTCTTGGCGTCGGGGCGCAGGCCGGGGATGGTCCCCGCGCGCCGCACTTCCGCCTGACGCTCCACGAGCCGGTGGGAGAGCTGGATGGGGAGGGGCATCAGCTCGGGCGTTTCGCGGCACGCGAAGCCGAACATCATCCCCTGATCGCCGGCGCCCTGTTCCTTGATCTGCCCCTTCTCGTCCTTCTCGTCCACGCCGCGCGCGATGTCGGCGGACTGCTTCTTGATGCACTGGAGCACGGCCATCGACTCGAAGTCGAAGGCCATGGCCGGGTCGGTGTACCCGATCCGCTCGACGGTCTTGCGCACGATCTCGTCGACATCCACCCACCCGCGACGCAGCGTGACCTCGCCCGAGACCACGGCCATGCCCGTGGAGACCATCGTCTCGCACGCCACCCGCGCGCCCGGATCCTGCGCGAGCATCGCGTCCAGAATCGCATCGCTGATCTGGTCCGCCACCTTGTCCGGATGGCCCATCGACACCGACTCCGACGTGAACAAGCGACGAGGCATGCTCGCTCCTTCAAACAGGCAAAGCCCCATGCGCCGGGGCCCGGGTTCTTCTCCATTTCATCCGGATATACGGATGAACGACGATCGTCACCACCGTACGCCAGCCTCCCCGCTTCGGCAACAGAGCCCGCGCGCTCGGGGGCTGGCGGGGCCGCCCAAAACGCGAGCACGGGCGCTCGCGGCCCTTGTGCTGCCGCGAACGCCCGGTTGGTGTCCATCCTCGCGATCCGGCACGAGCCCCCCTCCGGGCGCCCGTGCGATCTGTGGCAGAATCGACCCGCGATGCTTCCGCATCGCTCGGCCCTCCGGCTCCGGTTCGGAGCCGCCCCGGGAAACCCCCTGAATCCCCCTTGTCCTTTCGTCTCCGAGGCAAGCGTGGTTTCCTCGTCCAACGAACGATCAATCTCAAAAAAAACGGGCGCAAAAAGGAGATCGGGCGGGGGGGACGCGCGTGCCGAGCAGGCCCAGATCGCTCAGCCTCGCGCATCCCCCACCGCCCGTCAGCCCGGGAGGAAACACGTCTCCCTGCTGATGCCGCAGTTCCGAAGCAGCCCAGGTCGGGTTTTCACCGGCCCGTGCCGCCCTTTCTCCCCATCCTCGACAGATGGGGCCCCCGGTCCTCCTCCCGTCACCGTGCCCGCCTCAGAACGCCGACAGGCCTCTTTCTCCGCTCCAATCCCGAATCTCGCGGCTTCCCGCGAAACCCGGGACTTTCTCCCCCCCGGACAGTCGCCCACCCTCGTTTTCTCCCACTCCGTTTCTCACCCTTCGGATGGTCGTCTCAGACTCGAGAGCACAATTCAATCCGCGTGCCAGACCCACCTATCCCCTCCACACGCCACAGAACGGCATCGGACGACACACCCATCGATTATTTTGTGATATGTCATAGTGATTATTGCTGTATTTCGTTGTTTGACTCTGTATCGTGATATGTCATATATTTGGTATGACTTCATCATCACTCGAAGTGATCCCGCTTCCGGCTGTTCGCGTGACGCGCGACTGGCGGGTACGCGAGGCGAACGGGCTTGCGTTCGCTCGTCTGGCGGGGGGGCGCGACCCGGTCGCGCTGCCGCTCGGGTCATTCTTTCGTGAGGGTGAGGGGGTGCATGCCAGGCTTGAGGCCGGGGCATTGGCCGCGGCTCCGCCGGCCGTTGCGGCGCATGTGACGGGAGACGAGGTCGACACGCCGATCGACGCGTTCGCGCGCCGGGACGATGCTTCGGATGGCTGGGTGGTGCTCCTGGTTGACGGCTCGGCGCGCGAGACGCTGCAGCAGGAGATCGATCGGCTGCGTGACCGGTTGGCCGAGTCGGAGCGTGAGCGTCAGCGTTTGGGCGCGCTGCGTCGGGAACTCTCCCCGGGCGGAGAATCGCCGGTCATCGTGGGCAAGTCGCTCGCGATCCGTCGCGCCGTGGAGCAGGCCGAGCGCGTCGCGCCCTCGGGCGCCACCGTGCTCATCCATGGCGAGACGGGCTCGGGCAAGGACCTGATCGCGCGTCTCGTGCACGCGCGTTCGGCGCGTTCCTCCGAGGCCTTCGTCGCGCTCAACTGCGCCGCGCTCCCCGAGACGCTTCTCGAATCGGAGCTGTTCGGGCATGAGCGCGGCGCCTTTACGGGGGCCGACCGCCAGCGTCTCGGCAAGTTTGAGCTGGCTGACAAGGGCACGCTCTTCCTCGACGAGATCGCCGAGCTCTCGCTCCAGGCGCAGGCGAAGCTGCTCCGGGTGCTGCAGAACGGGCGGTTCGAGCGGGTGGGCGGCACGCAGACCATCGCCTCCGACGTTCGTCTTGTCGCCGCGACGCACCGCGACCTCGCGCGCCAGGTCGAACGGGGCCGGTTCCGAGAGGACCTGTTCTACCGTCTCCACGTCTTCCGCATCGAGGTCCCGCCGCTGCGCGACCGGCGTGAGGATCTCAGCGCGCTCGCCGAGTTCTTCCACGAGCGCCACGCGCGACGGATGGGGCGCGCGGTGCTGCCGATCTCCGACCGTTCCGCGCGGCGTCTCGTGGCGTACGCGTGGCCCGGCAACGTGCGCGAGCTGGAGAACGCGGTGGAGCGCGCGACGCTCCTGGCCGACCCGGACGCGAGGGAGCTCGACATCCAGCTCCCGGAGGCGCCCGCGCCGAGCGCGGAGGCCCGGGGGCGAGCGTCCCCGGACGGGGCGCCGCGCGACGTGCTGCTCGACCTCACCGCGGAGCAGCTCCAGCGTCTCCAGATCATGCACGCGCTCGAGACGTGCGGGTTCCGCGTGTTCGGCGCGAAGGGGGCCGGGAAGAAGCTGGGCGTCAACCCGCAGACGCTGCTCTCCCGGATGGACAAGCTGGGGATTCCGAGGCCCCGGACGATGCGAAGGGCGCAGAACGAGGAGACTTCCTGACCCGCGCCCGCGCGCGCCGATGATCTTCTCGATGAAACGCCTCCTCCCGCTCGCCGTCTTCGTCCCCGCGTACATGGCCGTCGCGCTCACGCTCGTGCTGCGTCGCGGCAACACCGAGTTCCTCTTCTACGCCGCGGCCATGGCCGTGTGCATCGCGGGCGTGCTCTGGGTCGACCGGCGCACGCGATTCCCCACGCCCGTGCTCTGGTGCCTCGCGCTCTGGGGCATGTTCCACATGTTCGGCGGCACGCTGCCCATCCCGCACGCGCTCACCGACCCGCCAGAAGGCCCCTTCGTTCTCTACAACTTCCGCCCGGCGCCCTTCGTCCCCAAGTTCGATCAGCTCGTGCACGCCTTCGGCTTCTTCAGCGCGACGCTCGCCGCGTGGCACGCCCTCCGCGCCGCGTCGACCCACGTCATCCGCCCGACCATCGGCCCGCTCACGGCCGTGACGCTCATCGGCATGGGGCTCGGCGCCGTGAACGAGGTCATCGAGTTCATCGCCACGCGCCTGATCCCCGACACGAACGTGGGCGGGTACGAGAACACGGGGTGGGACCTTGTTTCGAACCTTGTGGGGGCGACGCTGGCCGCGCTGCTCATCCGCGCGCTGGCCTTGCGCGGCGCCTCACGCGAGCGGGATGCTCGCGTCGCCGGCTGAGCCCTCCCATGCCTCGCCGTCGACGTACCATCGCAGCGAGCCCCCGAGCGGGGCCACGCCGAGGATGGGCAGCGCCTGCACTCCCCCGGCGCGTGCCGCGACTTTCTTGAGCGTCTCGCGCTTGCTCTTGCCCGTCACCAGCACCGCGATGAAGCGCGCGCTGTTGATGAGCGGGAACGTCATCGTGATGCGCGCCGGCGGCGTCACTTTCGGGCCGTCGTTGAACCGCACGAGCCGCCGCGTCTCCGTCGAGGCCGGCGAGCCCGGGAACAGGCTGGCCGTGTGCCCGTCGGCGCCCATGCCCAGCAGCACGAAATCGAGCCGGTCTTTGCCCCGCCCGCGCGCGGCCAGCTCGCGCACCAGCTCCGCCTCGTAGCGCACGTCCGCGTCGTCGTGCGCGCCGTCCATGGGGTGCACGTGCGCGCTCGGGATCCCCGAGTGCTCCACCAGCACCTCGCGGATCGTCCCGAAGTTCGACCGCTCGTCGTCGAAGGGCACGCGCCGCTCATCCACGATCCACAGGTGGGTGTGCGACCAGGGGAACTCGCGGTACTCCGGCCCGATCATCAGCCGCCGGTACAGCGGCATCGGCGTCGAGCCGCCCGAGAGCGCCATGTGGAACGAGCCGCACGCACGCACGCACGACATCGCGTGCACCATCATCTCCCCGGCCAGCGTGTCCAGCGTCTCGTCCGCGCTCTCGCGCCACACCGTCTCCCCGGGAAGCCGACCCGGAAGCTCCCCAGGAAGCTCTCCCGGAACGCGCCCCGGAATCACCGGCCCGCTCACGCGTCCACCTCGTCGCCGCCGCCGCTTCGCGCGCGAACCGAACGCAGGCTCACCATGGCTCTCCGGTGCGGGGGCTTCGCGTCCATGGCCTCGCGGACGAAACCCACGAAACGCGCGGCCGCGCCCGTCGGAGCGAGCGCCTCCGCGGCGCGAAGACGGTCTTCGAGGCGCGCGCCGGGGTGATCGCGGTAGATCGCGCGGAACACGCGTTTCACCTGCTCGCGCTGCTCGGCGTCGATGCCCGCGCGCCGCATGCCGATCGCGTTGAGCCCGACCGCCATGTTGATGTCGACCACGACAAGGAACGGCGGCACGTGCACGCCCATCCCCGCGCCGCCCCGGAACATCACGCCCTCCCCGATGCGGCAGAACTGGTGCACCGCGCACGCCCCCGAGAGCACGACACGATCGCCGATCGTCGAGTGACCCCCGAGCATCGCGGCGTTGGCCATCACCACGTGATCCCCCACCCACACGTTGTGCCCGACGTGCGAGCCGGCCATGAACATGCAGCCCGAGCCGACCCGCGTCTCGCGCCCCTCGCCGCTCTCCTTCACCGTCGAACGATTGATCGTCACGTGCTCGCGAAGGATGTTCCGCGAGCCGATCACGACGCGCCCGGGGCGTGCGCCGTCGTAGCCGCGGTCCTGCGGGTCCCCGCCCAGCACCGAATACTCGCCGACGGCGTTGTCCTCGCCCAGCTCGACGAACTTCTGCAGCACGGCGCCGCGGAGCAGACGCGAGCCGGCGCCGACGACGCACCCCTCGCCGACGAACGCGAGCGCGCCGACCTCCACCCCCTCGCCGAGCTCAGCCGAGGGATGCACCTCCGCCGTCGGATGCACCGTCACCGATCGCGCCAACGTGCTCACGTCCCGAGTATACCGGTCGCGTCGTTCAGCCCTGCCCGAAGCCGTAGTCAGCGGGGTTCACGGCCTCGCCCGCGGCGATCCGCGAGAGCATCTCGTCCATCGACGTGAAGAACCGCTCGCCCAGGTAGTACTCCTGCACCGCGGGCGAACGCCGCGAGAGCGCGCGGATCTCGCCGAGCCACCGGCGCGCGATCCCCACCTGACGCCCGCGCTCTTCCGCGTTGCCGGCCGCGCCGATCGCGCCCTGCACCGCCGTCCCCAGCTTGCGGAACAGGTCGTTGAGGGAGAGCTCGGCCGAGTGCGTCGACTCGCGGTGCTGCTCCTGATACTTGTCGGCGTCCTGGCCCACCTCGACCCACTCGCTGTCGCCGACGAGCAGCTTCATGAGCTCTGGCTTGGTGTCCGCCACGCCCTTGGCGAACTTGTACTTCATCGCATCCTGCGAGTTGAACGTGAGGATCTTCCCCTTCGGGTTCACGATGAACTGCCCGTTGAGATCGGGCCGCCAGCGCACCACGCCGTTCTCGTCGATGCTGCACGAGAGCTCCTGCTCGATCTGCATCGCGCGCATGATGAGCGGGTCGTACCCGCCGCGCGCCGAGATCCGCTCCATCATGTAGAGGATCTCCTCGAGAAACCGCCCCTCCACCGCCTGCGCGACCCCGCCGCCGGAGGAGAACGCCGTGCAGGCGCCGTAGTTCCCCTTCGACATGAAGTAGATCTCGTTGCAGGCGTGCGCCGTCATGGCCGCCGCGGAGATCGCCGAGTGAATCCACGCCACCGTCCGGTACTTCGGCTTGATGTCGTTCTGGATCGTGTCGGAGAGCTTCTGGATCTCGTTGATCGCGCCCCCGCCCGAGTTGACCACCAGCACCACGATGTCCGGCTTCGATGACTCCAGCCGCTTCACCGACTCCTTCAGCGCGCTCGCGTTCATGTACGGCCCGACCATGTCGAGCGGCGGCTCGCCCAGCGAGATGAACGCCACCCGGACCGCGCCGTCCGACGCCTTCCCCTCACCCGCGCCGGCGCGCGCGTTCTTCTCACCGCCGGGCGTCCCGGCCTTCGAGGCCTCCGGACGCACCCTCGCCGCCTCGGTCTTCTCGACGCGCAGGATGTCGTCACGAAGGAACAGCTCGACCTTCTCGATGCCCCCCACCTTCGTGATGAAGTACACGAAGCTCTCGCCCTCGCGCTGCACCACGCCCTCCAGCACCCGACCGTCCTTCAGGTGCAGCGTGTCCGCCCGCGCGGCGCCCCCCCACAGCGCCGACGCGCCCGCCACCACCCATGCCGCGCACAGCGACAACGCCGCAAGACCACGAATCCACGCTCGACCCATCGGAAGACTCCTCATCGTCATCTCGGTCCACTCCCTCTGCTTCACCCGCGGCGATCACGCTGCGACAACTTCCGGATCTCCTCCCGGTACCCCTCGATCTGCGACGCCAGCTGCGCACGCTGCTGGCCCCCGCGATCGAACACCTCGGCGTACACGCCGAGAATCCCGCTGATCTCGCGCAGCAGCTGCATCTTCTTTCCCAGATACCGCGCGGGGTCCTCACCGGGCTGCTGCTGCAGGTCGCGATGACGCAGCAACAGCCGCCGGATCTCCTCCTCCGCCGCGTTCACCCGCTTGGACCAGTCGTCCAGGATTCCCTGGCCCTTTCCGTCCACGATCGTGTGCGCGGAGCCCAGCCCCATCTCGAACACCAGGTCGTCCATCGAACCCGCCGTGCCCTTCGAGAGCCGGAGATCACGCGCCCACTTCGCGTCCAGATTCAGCACGTCGTTCCCCTGACGACGAACCTCCTGCTCCATCGTGTCCTTGCGGTCCCCCTCCCCGTCGTCGCTCAGCACGATCCACCCCTCGCTCAGCTGCTCCTTCGTCGGCTCGTGCATCAGGTACTTCGGCTCGCCGCCCTCGAACTTCACGCACAGCCAGTTCTCGCTCCGCGCCATCGCCCGCACCAGCTCCGGCGCGTACCCGCCCTGGATCGCGATGCCCTCCGCGTGCCCCAGCCGCAGCGAGATCTGCTTCTCGTTCACGCGCTTGTCGCCGATGTCGAAGTCCTGCAGCGTGCCGATCCCGCCAAGACGGCCGTCCGGCGTGAAGTAAATCTCCGGGCAGATCAGCGGCAGGAACGCCGCGCCCGCCTCGGCCCGCTTGATCCAGAACACCACCCGCCGACCGTCGCGCACCGCTTGCTCGATCACCGGCGTCATGTTCTCCGCCAGGAACAGCCCGTCGAAGCCCCGCACGCGCTCCGCCGCGGAAAGCCCCGGAAAATCCAGCTCCTCCGCCGGCTTGAGATCCATCTTGAAGACCACCACGTCCGGGTCCAGCGTCTTCGCGTCGTCCAGCGCACGCTGCAGCGGCGTCTCCGTCACGTCCTTCCCGAACACCCCTTTCAGCTCGACCATGTACACCCGCGCCCCCCCGGCTCCGCTCGCGGGCTCGCTCGTCTTCGGCTCTGGCTCCGCCGGCGCGTCCTTCGCCGCCGGCGTCGTCGCGCCCGCGGGGACATCACCGCCCGGGTCCTTCACCACGCCGCGCTCAATCGTCAGCACCTCCGACCGCTTGTACGTCGTCAGCGCCGAGATGCCCGCGTACACCACCTCCATCTTCAGCTCGCGCTCGTTCTCCTCAACGATGCGACCCTCGACCACGCGCCCGTTCTTAAACGTCACGCGGTCGAGGCCCTTCGCGGCCGCGCCGGACTCGCCGGACTGCGACTGCGCCAGCGCGCGGCCGCCGCTCGTTCCTGCGCCCGTCCACACCAATGCCGCGCACGCCAGCGCCGCAGCCGCAATCCGCCCCAACCGTCGAGCCATGTGGTCGATCCTCCAAGAAAGCCGCGCATCCCACCCAAGACAGCACCGCCCGCCCCGTCGGGACGAACCCCCTCAATCCTGAGTATACGACCACCCCCCTGCCAGGTTCCGCCTCGATTTCCCCTTACATCCCCCGACGACGCGCCTCCTCCAACGCCTCCGCACGCGACCGGACTCGACCCTCCAGCTGCGCGTCGTACAACGCATCGAGCACCTCGCGGAACCTCGGCCCCGGCTTCATGCCCATCGCGATCAGGTCGTCCCCGCTCACCCACCCCTCCGGCGCCAACCCCCCGAACGTCCGCGCAAGCTCCCGCGCCTCCTCCTCAAGCCGCATCCCCCACGCCCCGTCGCGCGAGCGAACGATCGCCAGCGCCCTCGAAAACCATGACGAACTCGCCGCCCGCTTCTTCGCCGCCACCCCGAGACCCCCCCACTCCTTCTCCAGCACCCACACGCCGCGCAACGCCCCGGCCAGGCTCTCTGTCTCCTCGTTGCTCAGGCACAACGCCTCACGCCATCGCGCGCTGACGCCGTTCAAGCCCTCAAGCCCGGCACGATCGATCGCCCACGCCGCCAACGCCGTGGCCACGTCCGCGTCCGGTGGCAGCCCCGCCACCGCACGCGCCTCGCGCTCAACGTGCGCCTCGCGCAGCGCGGGCGCGTCCAGCCCAAGCCCCGTCATCAGCCGCACCGCCTCCCCGCGCGACGGATGCCCGAGCATCTTCCGCATCTCCTCCCCGACGCGCTCGCGGCTCACCCCGTCCAATCCCCGCGCCCTGGCGCGCATCGCCGCGGCCGTCGAGTCCTCGATCGTGAACCCGAGCCGCGCCGCCAATCGCACGCCGCGCAGCGCGCGCAGGTGGTCCTCCTCCAGCCGGTGTTCCGCGTTCCCCACCGCGCGCAGCCGCTTGGCGCGCAGATCGTCCACGCCGCCCACAAAATCGATCACACGCCCCCCGAGCGGGCTCGAGACGCCGCCCTCGTCACCGCTCGTCAGCGGGTCAAGGAACAACGCGTTGATCGTGAAGTCGCGCCGGCGCGCGTCCGCCTGCGAGGTCGAGAACCGCACCTCGTCCGGCCGACGCTTGTCGCTGTACACCCCCTCCTCCCGGAACGTCGCCACCTCCACCACCTCGCCCTTCTGCTTGACCAGCAGCACCCCGAAGCTCACCCCCACCTCGTTCACGCGCGGGTACACCGCCCGCACCTGGTCCGGGTGGGCGCTCGTCGCCACGTCGTAATCATCCGGCTCGCGCCCCAGCAGCTCATCGCGCACGCACCCGCCCGCGAAATACGCCTCGTGCCCCGCGCCGCTCAGCGCTCGCACCACGCTCACCGCAACCTCACGCGCCGCTGACACGACCCCAGTCTACTCCGCGGCCGCGCCGCCACCCTCCGCGCTCGCCGCCACGGCGCGCCCATAGAAGTGCACCGCCGTCCCACGGTAATCGTGCGTCTCCGGCCCGCGCGCCCCCTCGATCTGCAGCGACACGTCCGACACCGCCCCCGACGGCTCGCGATCCACCAGCGGCCACGGCGTCCGCAGCAGCAGGAACCCGTTCGGGTCCAGCCGCTCCACCAGCTTCGACGCAGCGCTCATCACCCGTCGACGCTGCCCCGCCTCCTCCATCATCGCGTACGGCGGGTCCATGAACACCAGGTGCGTGCCCGGCGCCACGCGCGAAATCGCGCCGATCCCCAGCGCATCCCCCACCACCACCTCCGCGCGATCGCCGGCGCCCAGCATCTCGATGTTTGCTTCGAGGACGCGGGCCACCTCGCGGCGCTTCTCGACAAACACACATTCCACAGCTCCGCGCGAGATCGCCTCCAGCCCCACCGTCCCCGTCCCGGCGAAGAAGTCGGCCACCCGCGCGCCCTCGCAGTGCCCGCGCAGGATCGAGAACACGCTCTCCTTCACCCGGTCCGGCATGGGGCGCGTGCCCTCGTCCGGCGGAGAGTAGATGGGCCTCGATTTGAACTCACCCGCGATGATCCGCATGCGTTTCTCGCCTCAAAAACGGATGACGGCGCCGGCGTAGAAGCCCGCGGCGGAGCCGTCCCACTCGAAGTTGCCGTCCTGCCCGTCCACGATCTGGAGGCGGTAGCCCACCTGCATGCCGACGTGCGACCAGGGGCGCCACTGGAATCCGGCGATGACGTTGAAGCCGCTGATGTCGTTGCTGCCGCCCGGCCAGAGGCCGTAGTCGAGCGCGACGTCCATTGAGGCCCGGTCCCACAGCTCGAGTTCGAGCTTGGCGCCGAGGAGGGGCTGGACCCACGTGGCGGAGTCTTCGGCGCCGGCGCCGCCGGAGGAGAAGCGGACATCGACGACGTGCGCGCGCGCGCCGCCGAACACGTGGAGGCGCAGCATGACGCGCTCGTCGGGGTCGTCGCCGAGCGCTTTTTCCCACACACGAGCGCTGAGCGTGGCCTCGAGGCCCGTGTAGTCGAACTCCGTGCGCACGGGCGCGCCCGCGCCGACGGTCAGCGCACCGGCGGTAAACCCGGTCGCGGCCGGTTCGGATTCGTCGACGCCGACGGCGAAGCCGGAGAGGGAGACGGTCCAGATGTCGCCTCGGAAGTGGACTTCGCCTGCGGGGGCCACGGCCGGGTCGTCGGCGCCGACGCTGGTCAGCGCGAGCTTCGTTCCGCCGCGGACGCGGACGTCGCCCGCGAGGCCCAGCAGCCAGGCGCTGGGCTCGATCTGCACGACCCAGTGGGCGGGGTGGCGATCGTTCCATAACCACTTGTCCTCAGGCGACTTGTCCGGCGCGTCGGCGGGGGCGGTGGAATCGGCAACGGGCTGGGATGTGGGCGGCTGGGCCGTTTCAGCCTGGGCCAGGACGGGGGCGGAGAGGGCCGCGAGGAGGAGGATGGGCGAGAGATATCGCAATCTGTGCTCCTTCTGGGCGGAGTGGGAACGGGGAGGAAGCGTATCGTGCCGGCACGATGGCGGAGGAACGGGAGATCACGGGTTCGGAGGCGCAGGGCGAGGGCGTGGTGGTGCGCGCGGGGTGCGTCATTCCGTCGAGCGCGCTGCGGTTCACGTTCGTGCGTTCGAGCGGCCCCGGGGGCCAGAATGTCAACAAAAGGGCGACGCAGGCGCAGCTGCGAGTTTTTGTTTCGGATATCCCGATTTCGCCGGCGGCGGGGCGGCGTTTGCGGGCACTGGCGGGGTCGAAGCTGACGGGTTCGGACGAGATCGTGCTGGCGTCGGACGCGCACCGGTCGCAGCGGATGAACATGGAGGAGTGCGTCGACCGCCTGCAAAGGCTTGTTCTGAAAGCGCTTACACCACCCAAGCCGAGGGTGAAGACGAAGCCGACGAAGGGGTCGAAAGAGCGGCGGCTGAAGGCCAAATCACAGAAGTCGGAGCGGAAAGCGTCGCGCCGCGGGCTCGGGGACCACTGACACGGCCTGCCAAATCGGCGCCCGGGGTGGGCCCGGAGGGGGCAAAAACGGGCTATTCCGCGGGTTGAATGAGGTTTTTCAGGCGGAGGGGGCGTCGGGGGCTGGTCTCCAGGCGGCGCGGGTCTTGCACGGCGGATGCGCACGATGCGGTCCGCCCCCGGCCATCCTGAGCAGCCTGACCTTCCGCGCGGGGGGGGCGATCCGCGTCTGAACCTGCTGCTGACGTACTCGGGCTGGCAGCAGGACTCGTGGGCGGATCGGCTGCCGCAACTCCTTGAGCCGTTTGGAGTTCGGAGTTTTCGGGCGGGGTGTGCGAAGCAGGCGGCGGAGATCATCGGGGGTCGTCGGATTCACATGGCGGTGGTTGATCTTCGATTGCCGTTTGATGGTGGTGAGGCGAAGGAGGAGGCGGGGGCGCGGGTGCTGGATCTGCTTGCACGGCAGCAGGTTGCGCCGCCGACGGTGGTGGTGAAGCGGGGGAAGAGTTCGAGAGAGGACGTGCGGGATCTGCATTGTGCGTTGCGGGCGGGGGTGTTTGCCGCGATGGACCCGCCGGTGTCGCTCGAGGCAATTCTGAGGGTGATGCAGCGGATTTTGGAGCGTCATTACTCAGGAATGTGGCCCGGGGGTGATCCTCGGGTTTTGGCCGAGTAGGCATAGCGACCGGCGGTGTGCGCCGGAACGTTGACATACAGAGCATTCACGTAGTTGAGACGAAGCAGATAAAGGAGCAGGTAGCGATGGCAAAGACAGCGACGGCGCCGGCCCCCTCGAAGTCGGGGACGAAGGTGAGCATCAAGCCTTTGGGGTCGAAGGTGATCGTGAAGCGGGATGACGCGGAGGAGAAGACGGAGTCGGGTCTGTACCTGCCGGAGAAGGCCAAGGACAAGCCGAAGTCGGGGTCGGTGCTGGCTGTCGGGCCGGGGCCGATCAACGAGGACTCGGGGCAGCGGATCCCGCTGTCGGTGAAGGTCGGGGACAAGGTGCTGTTCAACTCGTACGCGGGGACCGAGGTGAAGCTGAACAACCAGGACCTGCTGATCATGGACGAGGACGAGATCCTCGCCATCGTCGACTGAGCGCGGCATGACGAACGACCAATTGCGTCAGGCGCTTGGGGAGCTGAACGGCGAGCGCGATCTCGAGATCGTGCTTGCCGAGGTTCCGATGGCGGCGGCGCTCAAGGTGAAGCGGGCGATCTTGATCCCGCATGAGAAGGACAACCTCGTGAAGGTGACGGACGGACAAGCGGTGTTCATCCTCGACGCGGAGCGCGTCGCGGCGTTGAAGATCGGCTAGCCCTCCGTGGAGCTGACTCTCGGGGCGCCGAGATCGCACGAGAGACGGATACAGAGCAACAGAACACAGAAGTTTCGAGAGAAGGAACGAGATACCCATGGCTGCAAAGCAGATTGCGTTTGAGAATGATGCGCGGGAGCGGATCCTGCGCGGCGTGCAGAAACTGGCTCGCGCGGTGAAGGTGACGCTGGGCCCGTCGGGGCTTGTCGTCGTGTGCGAGAAGTCGTTCGGCGCTCCGACCGTCACGAAGGACGGCGTGACGGTTGCCAAGGAGATCGAGCTGGACGACCCGTACGAGAATCTGGGCGCCCAGATGGTGAAGGAAGTCGCGCAGAAGGCGTCGAAGGACGCGGGCGACGGCACCACGACGGCGACGATCTACGCCGAGGCGCTGTTCCAGGAGGGGCTCAAGAACGTGACGGCGGGCGCGAACGCGAACCAGATCCGTCGCGGGATGGAGCAGGCCGTGGGCGCGCTGGTGGACGAGCTGAAGCGCATGTCGAAGAAGGTGACTTCCTCGAAGGAGATCGCGCAGGTGGGCTCGTGCTCCGCGAACCAGGACGAGGAGATCGGCAAGATCATTGCCGAGGCGATGGACAAGGTGGGCAAGGACGGCGTGATCACCGTGGAAGAGGGCAAGTCGCTCTCGACGGAGGTTGAGCTGCTCGAGGGGATGCAGTTCGACAAGGGGTATCTCAGCCCGCACTTCGTGACGAACCCGGCCACGATGGAGTGCGTGCTCGAGGACGCGTACGTGCTCATCCACGAGAAGAAGATCTCGTCGGCCAAGGACCTGATCCCGATCCTGAGCAAGATCGCGGAGACGGGCAAGGCGCTGCTGATCATCGCGGAGGACATCGACAGCGAGGCTTTGGCCACGCTCGTCGTGAACAAGCTGCGCGGCGTGCTGAAGGTGGTCGCGGTGAAGGCGCCGGGCTTTGGTGATCGTCGCAAGTCCATGATGGAGGACATCGCGGTCCTCACGGGCGGGCGCGCGATCATGGAGGAGCTGGGCATCGACGTCGAGAAGCTGACGCTGAGCGACCTGGGTCGCGCGAAGAAGATCGTGGTGGACAAGGACAACACGACGATCATCGAGGGCGCGGGCAAGAGCTCGGACATTCAGGGTCGCATCGGGCAGCTTCGTCATCAGATCGACGAGACGTCGTCGGAGTATGACCGGGAGAAGCTGCAGGAGCGTCTTGCGAAGCTGTCGGGTGGCGTGGCGCAGGTGAATGTGGGCGCCGCGACCGAGGTGGAGATGAAGGAGAAGAAGGCTCGCGTGGAGGATGCGCTGCACGCGTGCCGCGCGGCCGTGGAAGAGGGCATCCTGCCGGGCGGCGGCGTCGCTGTGCTGCGTGCGCGGAAGGTTCTCGAGAAGCTGAAGGAGAAGGCGCGTGGTGATGAGCGCGTCGGCATCGACATCGTGCATCGCGCGTTGTCGGCGCCGGTGAAGCAGATCGCTCAGAACTGCGGGCTGGACGGCTCGATCGTGGCGTCGAAGGTGGAGGAGTCGAACAAGACGAACTTCGGCTTCAACGCCTTGACGCACGAGTACGGGGACATGATCGAGATGGGCGTGATCGTTCCGACGAAGGTGGAGCGTGTGGCGCTGCAGAACGCGGCGTCGATCGCGGGGTTGCTGCTGACGACGGACGCGGCGATCACGGAGATCAAGGAGAAGAAGAAGGCCGTGCCGGCGGGAGCGGGCATGGATGACATGGATTATTGAGGAAGACCAAACGCCGCGCCTCGTCGAAAGGCGAGCTGCGGCTTTCAGGTGACAAATGAAAGCGCTTTTTCCCGGCTATTATCGGTTGGAGCCATCGGAATACAAGGCGATTTGGTCGTCTGCACTGATCGTGACCGACGCCAACGTGCTCTTGAATCTGTACAGATATTCTCCTGATGCAGCCAGGACCCTCAGAACGGCACTAGACCACTGCGCCAGTCAACTGTGGTTACCATATCAGGCGGCACAAGAGTTTCATCACAACCGACTGAAAGAGATCCCAGCGCAGACAAAGAAATACCACGATGCGTGCGAGAAGGCGAAGTCTCTCGTTGAGTCGCTAAGACATTTGCGACAACATCCATTTGTATCCGAGACCACTCTCGCTTCCTTTTCAGATGCAGTCGATTCGTTATGTCGCGAACTGACGCAAACCGCCGAGCAGCGTCGCGAGTTTCTCAGAAGCGACGAGATCCTCGATTACGTCACTAAACTATTTGATGGTCGCACCGGTTCCGAGCCAGACGAAGACCAGCTCCCTGCACGAGAAAAGGAAGCTGCGCGACTATGCGGTGCCGAGAAGGCACCCGGCGCCCTTGACGCGAAGAAGGATGCCAACGCACTTGGCGACACCTATTTATGGATGGAGGTAATGGAGTGTGCCAAGAGTCAAAAGCGTCCAATCGTGCTTGTGACCGATGATCGGAAGTCTGATTGGTGGCTCTCAATCGATGGCGAGACAGTTGGCCTGCAGCCGAAACTTGTTCGATCTTTCATCAAAGCAACAGGCCAACGGATACTTGCTTATGACCCTCAGCGCTTTGTTCAATATGCTCTCGAGCGAGAGAAGGAACAAGTCCCAGCCGCGGTTTTGGATGAAATGGCTTCGTTCTCACAAGATCACAGTTGTGAGCCGCCCGCAGATGTAGTTGCACATGATCTTCGAGAGATTGGTCTACATCTAAACCGCCATCGATCTAGTGCGCGTCGTTTGCTCAAGGTATTGAATAGCGTACCGTCGACCGAGTGGCGAGAGACGATGTCGGGCCAGTTGTCGCTTCCGTCCGGCCCCGCCAAGCACGCCGAAGACATTATTTCTTCTGAACCATGTCTTGCCTATCTGTGCCAGTCACTACTGTCAATTCCGGACTCCTTTTCCCACGTTTTGCTCGCGCACGTTCGGCCCACGATGTCCGCGGAGGAGTACAAGCTACTTCATGGCTTTTGGCACCTCCCCAAGGTGATGAAGCAGTACGTGGCTTCATTTGAACCGCTGTGACATTGCAGTATCTGACTCGTTAGGTCAGACCCTCGGTTAAGCGTTCAGTTCTCAGCCCCCGCAGATGGTGGCGCGCTTATCTACTAAGTGCGCTGCGAGTTTCGTCCGAGAGCGAAGCGATCGGGCGGGCGAGCGGCGGGAGATCTGCTGTGCATGGGGGCTTCGCCCCCCTTGCAACCCCTGTTGGAAAACCAGGGGCACTAGGCACTAGGCACTAGGCACTAGGCACTAGGCATTAGGCATTAGGCACTAGGGAAGGCAGAAAGCCAGGGACACTAGGGACTAGGCACAAGGCCAAGGGCACTAGGGACTAGGCATCAGGCACTAGGGGGAGGCAGAAAACCAGGGGCACTAGGGACTAGGCATCAGGCACTCGGGGAAGCAGGGACAGCCCCCCTCCGGCTCGCAAAGCCGAGCCACCTCCCCCGCGCTCGCTCAAGCGAGCGGAGGGAGGGGCTAAGGCAGAGGCCGAGCATGGTGGTTTACGATGCGCGGATGAGCGAGACGAAGCTAGAGTTGACGGCGTATCGGATCCGGCCTGAGGAGGGGTGGGTGATCGAGCCGGCGGGGGTGAAGCGGGAGTGGATGGACGCGTTTCCGCATCGGATTCCGTATCGGTGTCTGCCGATGGTGATGGCGAATCAGGCGGGGTGGGCGATCCGGTGTCCGATCGGGTTCAAGGCCGAGTGGAACGGGGGGATGGGGATGGAGGACTTGCGGATCACGCCGGAGAAGGGCGTGGAGGATGCGGGGCGGTTTGGGGTGTTGAGTCACTTCGGGGGCGGGGTGCTGACGTTTTCGATGCCGTGGTTGTTTCGGACGCCGAGGGGGTATGGGTTGTGGGCGCGTGGGCCGGCGAATGAGCCGAGGGATAGTTGCGTGGCGCTCGAGGGGATCGTGGAGACGGACTGGGCGCCGTACACGTTCACGATGAACTGGAAGATGATGCGGCGTGGGGCGCCGGTGTGGTTCAGGAAGGGGGACGTGGTGTGCGTGGTGACGCCTTGGCCGCTGGGGATGCTGGAGGGGTTTGGGGCGCGGAAGAGGGGGATTGAGGAGGAGCCGGAGCTGGCGGAGGCGCACCTGGAGTTTGCGCGGGCGCGGCGGGAGTCGATGATGAAGGGGATGGAGGAAGAGAGCGCGCCGTTCGCGAAGGACTACTACCAGGGGAAGCGTCCGGACGGGACGAGGGTGGAGGCGCACAAGTCGAAGTTCGTGCTGGCGCGGTTTGAGTAGGGAGCGCCCCCTCACCCGGTTCACGCTTCGCGTGAACCACCCTCTCCCGCGAGGGGAGAGGGGTTTACGAGCGAGGTGCGCGCGGTCAGGCTGGTGAGGATTCGATGGCGCGTTTGAGGTCGTCGAAGTCTTTTTGCATGGCCTTGCGGCAGGCGCCCTTGACCATCCAGCCCATGAGTGCGCCCATGAGTTTGGCGGGGGCGGTTTTGGCGGTGGCGGTGAAGGTCATGGAGGCGGTGGTGGCGTTGGGGCCCTGGGGGGTGAAGGTGAGCGTGGAGTGGTAGAGGCAGCCGTGGGAGTTGGCGGTGACGTCGTAGGAGTGCGGGGGGTTGAAGGCGGTGATTTCCATGGTCTCGGTGGCTTCGCGGCCGAGCATGACGCGTGTTTCGCGGAAGCGGGTGGCGAGGCCGATGGGGCCGTCGGTGAGGACTTCGAGGGACTTGATGCCGGAGACGCGCTGGGGGGCGGCGCGGAGGTCGGTGAAGACCTCGAAGACGCGGGATTGGGGGGCGTTGATGGTGGTGGAGATGGTGAGGGTGGGCATGGGGGAATCCGGCGCTTGGAGTGATTATTTCTTTTCGTCGCAGCAGTCGAAGAGGACGAGGATGGCCTGGGCCGCGGGGTCGAACTGCCACTCGGCATCGACCTTGACGTTGTCGATCATGCGTTCGCCGACTTTTCCTTTGACGATCCAGTGTTTGGCGAAGGGTCCGTCTTCTTTGCAGGTGGCTTGGACCTCGTCGGGGCCGATTTTGCCCTTGATGTTCCAGCCGGCGCCGAGGCCGGCGGAGGAGACGTCGATGTTGACGTCGCGGTCGGCGTTTTTTCCTTGGGCGCGGAAGCCGGAGAAGGTTCCCTTGTCGGTGATGTTGATGTTGACCTCGCCGAGTGTGTTCTTGCCGGTGATGGTGTACTTGACGTCGCCTTCGCCCTTGTTGATGTGGAGGGGTTGTTTGGGGATGTAGGTGGCGAGCGCGGCGGAGGAGAGTGCGAGGGCGGCGAGCGGGGCGGCGAGGCGTGCGGGCATGGGTGAGTCTCCGTGAGTGTGTGGATGATACTTGGGGTAGAAAGAAACACGGAGCGCGAGTGTGCGCTCCGTGCGGGTGTGGTTGGGATGTGGGAGGCGGTCGAAGCGGAGTTAGAGGGCGCGGCGGCGGCGGATGGCGAGGCCGGCGAGGGCGAGTGAGGCGAGGCCGGCCGAGGTGGGAAGGGGGATGACGTTGACGGTCATGCCGGCGCCGCCGAGGGGGTCGCCGCCGTCGGCGAGTGTTTCCGCGCGGAGCGTGAAGAGGTATGTGCCGAGGGCGTTGGGGTTGAAGCCGAGGTCGCCGGCGAAGGGTGCGAAGGCGAGGTTCTGGGAGTCCTGGAACTTGGAGAGGGAGCCGCCGCCGATGGAGATGAGGAATGCGGAGAAGTCGTAGGTGACGGTGGTGGAGTTGATGGTGTTGGTGATGTCGAGTCGGACGATGGTGTCGGAGAAGGTGCGTGAGCCGAGGTCGATGGAGAAGTCGAAGTTCCACCAGGCGTTGGTGGAGGGGGCGGGGTTGCCGCCGGAGATGGGGGAGAAGCCGGACTTGACGTTGTAGGTGTCGCCGGCGCCGCCGACGTTTCCATCGCCGAAGAAGCGCTCCTTGGCCTTGATGCCGAGCTCGACGACGTTGGAGTTGCCCTCGGTGTATCGGGAGATGGAGAAGTTGGTGTTGGAGTTTCCGGAGCCGACGGAGAAGGGGATGGAGAGGGTGTCGCGGAAGGTGGTGACGGCGCCGCCTGCGGTGGCGAGGCCGGAGAAGGCGACGAGGGCGGCGACGGGAACAAGCAGGTTGCGCATCGGGAATACTCTCCTCACGGGCGCCGAGCGAATCGGCGTGACGGCGAAAGACGAGTGCGCGCGACCTGCGCGCACGAGTGCCGTTTGTGGGGGGGAGGATACCGCAAAAAGAGCGTGAGACCAAGGCTGGATCGGCCAGTTTTGCCACAGGAAAGCGCGAACGGAGGGCGAGCTTCCCCACAAGTGGCGATCTGAC
The DNA here is from genome assembly GCA_964410465.1 of uncultured Phycisphaeraceae bacterium. Classification (GTDB taxonomy): domain Bacteria; phylum Planctomycetota; class Phycisphaerae; order Phycisphaerales; family UBA1924; genus CAYPGJ01. The sequence continues at coordinate 43,296 of CAYPGJ010000008.1, forward strand.
AGAGACTTTGGGAGATGGCGCGGGCATGGAGCCCCGGAGCCGCCGCCGCGGACGTCGTGGTCGTTGGCGGCGCGACCCCCGGACCAGACCCCCGGACGAGCCCCCCGGAATATGCCCGGAATGGCAGGAAAAAGGGTCAGGGGGTGAGGTGTGAGAGGACGAGGTTGAGGTCGAGGAAGTCGATGGAGGCGTCTTCGTTGACGTCGCCGAGGACGCCGAGGGCACGGGCGCCGAAGTTTGAGAGGACGAGGTTGAGGTCCGCGAAGGTGACGGCGCCGTCGGCGTTGGCGTCGGCGGGGATGGTGGCGAAGCGGAGGACGACGCCGGTGTTGACGCCGGAGGAGTTTGGGAACGGGATGCCGGTGGAGTTGGCGAGCGCGTAGACGTTGCCTCGGGCGTCCTGGGCGAAGCCGAGGAGCGATCGGGCGAGAGGGCCGGAGATGGGGTGGAGTTCCTGGATGGGTGTGGTTGCGGAGGGGTTCGCGGGGGGGTTGAAGCAGAAGAGTCGTCCGTCGTTGTTGAAGGATTTCGCGAACTCGCCGAAGAGGTACTTGCCGTAGAGGGCAGGGACGTGCGGCCCGCGCGCGACGAACCCGCCGACGACGGCGACGCCCTCGTCGTGGTCGTACTGCGCGATGGGGTCGATGAGGTCGTTCGGGGCGTTTGGGTTTGGTGTGTTGGTGACGAATCCTGGCGCGTTGTTGTTGTGCTCGAAGAAGAAGGAGCCTTCTTTCGTGTTCCAGCCGTAGTTTCCGGCGGGGAAGACGATGTTGATTTCCTCGATGTCGTTCTGTCCGACGTCGGCGAGATAGAGGCGTTGGGTGTTGAAGTCGAAGGAGAAGCGGAAGGGGTTTCGGAAGCCGAAGGCGTAGGTTTCGGGGAGTGCGTTTGCTTCGGAGAGGAAGGGGTTGTCGATGGGGATGCCGTATCGGCCGTTGGGCGCGTTGTTGGCGAGGGGGTTGATGCGGAGGATGGAGCCGAGCGGGTTGGCGGGGTTCTGACCGTTGCCGTCGGCGTGTCCGACGATGGGCACGCCGATGAACGGCTGCCCGTCGCGGTCGTCTGCGCCGCCGCCGTCGCCGAGCGCGATGTAGAGCATGGAGTCTGGTCCGAACGCGATGCAGCCCGCGTTGTGGTTGAACTGCGGCTGGTCGACGCGGAGGATCTCGCGCGAGGAGGCGGGGCTTGGGAGTGTTGCGGGGTTGTTGGCGTCGGGGGTGGAGGCGGGCGAGGCGACGCGCCATTCGCGGATGACGGACTGGTGATTGGGTGCCACGCCGTCGGGCATGGTCGAGAAGTCCGGGTTGGGTGTGGCGGGCTCGGAGGTGTAGGTGTAGAGGAGCCCGTTGACGGCGTAGTTTGGATGGAACGCGGCGCCGAGGAAACCCCGCTCATCGAAGGAGTTCGGCCCGAAGACGCCGAGGGGGACGAGCCAGGGCGCGACGTCGAGGAATGGGAGTTTGTTTCCGGTGGGGAGGTGGACGGCCCAGAGCGTGCCGGGCTGATCGACGACGAAGAGGTAGTCGGCGAGCGCAGAGGCGGGCGCGTGCGTGCCCCAGTTCGGCGCCACGAGGCCGGTGGCGACGGGGTGGAGGTTGAGGCGTTGCGCGGCCGGGGCGATGGGCCCGGGGATTGGGTCTTCGATCGGCGTGGGGACGCCGGCGTGCGCGTTGGCGGTGAGCGCGGCGATGCAGATCTGCGTGAGCGTGGCTCGGTGTGTCATGGCTTGGCTCCGTCGCGCTGAGGAGCGCGTGGTGAGAGTTCGGATGACAGAGACGCTTGCACGACGGGTACTTCGAAACGCGCTGCGGGGAAAGGGATGTCGGCGCTGTGGGCGCGCGGACGAGGGGATGGCCTCCGGCGCGGAGCGCGATAAGGGGGAACCACTCGTCTGGATGTTTGGTGTGCGTGCGTGCGCAGCGGGTGCGCTATCGCGTGCAGGTGAGGCCTTGCGCGCCGGTGACGGCGTCGACGTCCGCCTGATCGACGACGCCGTTCTGGATGATGTCGGTGGCGGTGGTCGGGTCGAGGTAGTGGGAATGGTATTTGGTGAACGCGTTGAGGACGTAGACGAGGTCGAGGAAGTTGACGACGCGGTCGCGGTTGAAGTCGGCGGGGATGCTGGGGCCGGTCTGGCCGTAGGAATCGAGGAAGGGGAGGAGGTCGAGGAAATTGACGATGAGGTCCGGGACGAGGTCGGCGCGTTTGCTGGCCTCCCAGGCGAGGTCGTTCATCACGAGGTCGAGGTCGAGCGCGTTGACGATGCCGTCGTGGTTGACGTCGACGCGTCCCATGGAGGGACGGAGGTCGAAGGGGAAGAGTGCGCCGGCGTCGGGTTTGAGCGGGCTTCCGGCGCCCGCGGGGGTGTCGTTGGTGGGTGCGCCGGCGATGACGAGGTGCTCATGAATGGCGACGGTGGCGCCGAGGGTGTCGTTGACGGCCGCGGTGGTGGCGGCGAGCTTCCATCGCTGTTCCCAGATGGAGTTGTCGGGGTTGAGCGCGAAGAGGTAGACGGCGCCTGGGATGGAGGAGGAGCCGACGGCGCCCGGTGCGCCGATGGCGGCTGCGGGGAGGGAGTTTGATCCGGCGTCGAGCCGGAGCGCGACGGAGGCGCCGAGTCGTTCGTTCGAGACAGGCGCGAGTGAGCCGAGTCGTCGCAGGAGGGGCCAGGTGTCGTTGCTCGTGTCGTGCTGGAAGAGGTATGCGGCGCCCGCGAAGGGCTTGGCTGGGGCGGGGGTCGAGATGTTGTGTGAGGGGGCGCCGATGAGTGCGAGGCCGTTCTCGAGGGCGACGGACTGCCCGAAGTTGGAGCCGGTGGCGGGGTTGTCGGCGAGGAGCTTTGCGTGCTCGTTGAAGGGGGCGCCGGGAGAGCCGTTGCGCTTGTAGATGTACGCGGCGCCGGAGTTTGGGAAGTTGTCGTCTCTGAGGGGGGCGCCGATGAGGGCGTGGTCGGCGGTGAGGGCGATGGCGGCGCCGAAGTTGTCGACGGGGGCGGAGTTGGCGGGCGAGAGTTTCTGGGTGAAGGTGAAGGTGGCGGCGGGCGCGTTGCGTGTGAAGACGTAGACGGCGCCGGAGTTCGAGGCGCTGCCGTTGGCCTGTCGTGCGCCGACGAGGAGGTGCGTGTCGTCGAGCGCGAGGGATTGGCCGAAGTAGTGGAAGGGTCCCGGGTCGGTGGCGACGAGTTTCTGTGTCTGGGACCAGGCGACGCCGTCGAAGGCGAAGACGTAGACCGATCCGGAGGAGGAGTAGGTGTCATCGTCGAAGGGCGCGGAGACGACGGCGACGTCGGCACGGAGCGCGACGGCGAAGCCGAAGAGATCGTTGTCGAAGGGGTCGGAGGCGTAGATGGTGGATTCGGCGGCGAAGGTGGCGGCGGAGGGATTGAGTCTGAGGAAGTGCGCGGCGCCTGCGAACGGCCCGCGGGTGGAGTCGCCCCGTGCGCCGACGAGGAAGAGGTCGTTGTGTCGCGCGAGTGCGGAGGCGACCATCGCGTTTGCGGTGGGCGCGGTGAGTCGCGCGAGGGGGAGCGGTGCGTAGTGGCACCAGACGGTGAACGGACGGGGCGTGGCGTGTGCGGGGAGGAGGAGGATCGAGAGTGAGATGAATCGGGGGAATCTGCGCATCGCGCGGGAGCGGCACGCAATCGCTGCGCCCCTGCGGGGGCGGGCTGGGGGTCAGCGTGAGGCGACGGAATGGATGGTGTGTGCGAACTTTTGCGCGGCGGAGCGGATGGAATTGCGCCACTGGGGGTCGGAGGGGGTGGTTGGGTAGAGGACGGTGCGGGAGGCGGTGATGAGGGCGCCGTGGCCTGAGGGGAGGAAGAGGTTGAGGACGGAGTCCGCGTCGCCGCCCTGCGCGCCGAATCCTGGGACGAGGAAGATCTGGTGCGGCATGAGCGTGCGGAGGGCCGCGGCGTCGTTGGGCTTTGTTGCGGCGACGACGGCGCCGAGGGAGGAGAAGCCGCGTCGTCCGAGCCGGAGTTCGGCGCGAGCGGCGAGGAGTGAGGCGAGGTGGTGTGCGTATGGCGAGTTGTCGGGCGCGAGGGGGACGGATTGGAGTTGGTCGGAGCGCGGGTTGGAGGTTCGGACGAGGACGAAGAGGCCGCGGTCGTCGTATTGCGGCGCGAGCCAGGGATCGAGCGTGTCGAGGCCGAGGTAGGGCGAGACGGTGGCGGCGTGTGCGTTGCAGTTGTGTGAGGAGAAGGCGGCGTGTGCGTAGTGGTCCGCGGTGACGCCGATGTCTCCGCGTTTGACGTCGAGGATGACGAGGAGGTTTCGCTCGCGGGCGGCGTGGCAGACACGTTCGAGGGCGGCGAGACCCGGGGCGCCGAAGCGTTCGTAGCAGGCGGATTGCGGCTTGACGGCCGGGGCGACGCCGGCGATGGCGTCGAGGACGTGGAGGGAGAAGTCCTGCACGGCGCGGGCGGCGTGCTCGCGCGAACCGGAGGTGGGCGCGAGTTCGGAGGGGAGTCGGTCGAGGACGGGGTCGAGGCCGACGCAGACGGGCGCGCCGTCGCGATCGATGGCGTCGAGGAGTGCGTCGGCGAAGTGCGTCGCGTGGGTCACTGTGGCTTGGGTTCGACCGTGGGCTTCTCGCGGTTGGCGGGCGTGGGGGGAGGGGATTGGAGGGGCTCTGGGGTGACGATGACGGGCGGGGGCGGCGTGGAGACGCCCTTGACGGGCTTGCCGGCGAGGAAGTTGGAGAGGGCCTCGTCGAGGGCGGCGGGCTGATCGTCCATGACGAAGTGGCGCGTGGCCTCGAAGAACACGACGTTCGCGTTCGGCGCGGGCTCGATCTGGTTGCGCCAGATGGTGCGGATGTTGTCGGCCTGGCCGGTGACGTTCATCGAGGGGTCGATGGCGGCGATGGCGAGCGTGGGCTGCTTGAGCTCGGCCATGCGTGGCGTGACGTCGGCCTTGAGGAGCTGGAGGTAGTACTCGACGGCGGTCTGCTTGTCGGTTTTGGCGCAGACGGCGGAGAGCTGCTCGGCGCGGGAGGGGTCGGTGACCATCGAGTTGAGCATGGTTTTCTGCTGGCCGGCCCACTGCTCGTCGGTGAGTTCGCGCATGCGGGGCGCGAGCATGGAATCGACGAGCGAAGCGCGTTGCTCGGCGGTGAACTGGGACTGTGGGCCGCCGATGGGGAAGGCCGGGAAGCCGTCGATGGCGACGACCTTGGCGACGCGGTCCGGGTGCTCGATGGCGACGCGGTAGGCGAGGTGTGCGCCCAGGGAGTGGCCGACGAGGACGACGTCGGTGAGGTTGTGGTCGGCGAGGTAGGTGGAGATGGCCTGGGCGGCGTTGTCGATCCACGGGGCGCCCTTGTCCTCTGGGTTGAGGGGGGGCGCGGCGGTGCCGCCGAAGCCGGGGAGGGTGAGGGCGTGCATGGAGTAGCGGTCGGCGTTGCGCGTCATGAAGCCGTCCCAGACGGTCCAGTCGCAGGTCCAGCCGGGCACGAGGACGAGCGTGGTGGCCCCTTGGCCACGGGTCTCGGCGTGCGGGATGGGGGTGAGGGGTGTTGCGGCGGCGGAGGCGGCGAGGAGGGTGATGGCGGCGAGCGTGACTCGGGTGAGCATTCGGGGTCTCCGTGACTCGACGGGGTACGCTTTGTCGCCCGGGAGCGGGCGTTGGGGGGACAGTGTAGCGGTGGGCTTTGACGCGTAGGCGGAGGAGGGGTTCGTGGCGATGGACGGGCCGAGACGGCTGGAGCTGAGGAAGGACGAGGGGCTGTTGGTGGAGTGGACCGACGGGAGGGAGTCGTTCTACCCGGTGGCGTTGCTTCGGAAGCTGTCGCCGAGCGCGGAGATGCGGAAGCTGCGGGAAGAGCAGGCGAAGAACCCGTTGACGGTGCTTCCGGCGAGCGTGTCGAGGGCGCTGTCGGTCGGTGGGGGCGTGGCGTTGCGCGCGGAGAGCGCGGAGCTGGTGGGGAACTACGCGTTGCGGATCCGGTTCAGCGACGGGCACGAGACGGGGCTGTACACGTGGGCGTACCTGCGCGAGATAGACCCCGCGGCGCGCGCGTGAGGCGCGGGTCAGGCCGGGGTGATGTACTGCTCGAGGTAGCGGATAGTGAGGGCCATGTCCTCGGACTCGGCGGCGTTGACGTCGCCGATGGAGATGAGGCCCAGGCAGTGTCCCTCGTCCATGACGGGGATGTGGCGGACGCGCTTGTCGCGCATGATGGCGCGGAGCTCATGGAGGCGCGTGTCGGTCGCGGCGACGATGACGGCGGTGGTCATGACGTCGCGGACGATGGTGGAGGCGGGGTTGCGCTCGGGAGCGACGACGCGCGTGAGGACGTCGCGTTCGGTGAAGAGGCCGGCGAGGCGGTCGTCGCGATCGGTGACGACGAGGGCGCCGACGTGATGCTCGTTCATCCTTCGGCAGGCCTCGAGGACGGAGGCGGACTCGAGGATGGAGATGAGACGGGCGGGGTGGGGCTTTGAGGCGAGAATGTCTCTGGCATTGGGCATGTGGCGTCTCCTGATTGTGGAAGACGCTGCGCGCGGTGTTGACGCGCGACGAGCGAATCGTGCGCTCTCTCGCCCCAGCGGACGGTCGATCTCTCTCCTCTGTCGTCTATTGTGCGCGCGGGATGGGGGGAGGCCAAGAGAAAAGTGGAGGAAACCGGCGGTTTGGTGCGCCGGTTATCAGCGCCAGCGCGTCAGATGCCAGTGCTTCTTGCCGCGGCGGAGCAGGACGACCTCGTCGTGCAGCAGGTCGGCGTGCGTCAGGGTGTGATCTGGCGTGGCGGGCTTGCCGTTGATGGTGACGGCGTTGGCGGCGAGGAACTCGCGGGCCTCGCGTTTGCTCTTTGCGAGGCCGGTGGCGACGAGGAGGTCGACGAGCGAGGCCGAGGGGGTGTTGAGCTCGGCGCGGGGATGTGACGAAGAGGGCGCGGCGGCGAAGGCCTCGTTGAGTGTGGGGAGGTCAAGTCGGGAGATGTCGCCGGAGAAGAGGGCGCGGGAGGCGGCGTCGGCGTTCTCGGCTTCGTCGGGGCCGTGGAGCGCGGCGGTGACGTGCTGCGCCAACGCGCGGTGGGCGTCCCTTGCGCCGGGGTTGCTCGCGTGGACTGCGAGGAGTTGTTCGATGTGCTCGCGCGGGAAGGTCGTGAAGGTTTTGAGGAAGCGCTCGAGGTCGCGATCGTCCGTGTTCAGCCAGAACTGGAAGAAGGAGTACGGCGAGGTGCGGGGCGCGGTGAGCCACACGGCGCCGGACTCGGTCTTGCCGAACTTGCCGCCGTCGGCCTTCGTGATGAGCGGGGTCGTGAACGCGAACACGGTGTCGTTGAGCACGCGTCGGACGAGGTCGGCGCCGGCGACGATGTTGCCCCACTGGTCGGAGCCGCCGCACTGCACGCTGACGTTGTGGTCGCGCCGCAGGACGAGGTAGTCGTAGGCCTGGAGGATCTGATAGGAAAACTCGGTGTAGGAGATGCCCTGATCGCGGTTGTGGAGGCGGTCGCGGACGGAGTCCTTCTGGATCATGACGTTGACGGAGAAGTGCTTGCCCACGTCGCGGAGCGCGTCGAGGAAGGAGAGGCCCTCGGTCCAGTCGAGGTTGTTGAGGATGGGAACCGATGGGCCGAGGACGCGGGAGAAGATGGGGCGCTGCGCGTTGACATTGTGGACGATGTCCTCACGCGTGCGGAGCTGTCGCTCGGCGGACTTGCCGGAGGGGTCGCCGATGAGCCCGGTGGCGCCGCCGACAACGACGACGGGGTTGTGGCCGCAGAGCTGCGCGAAGCGCAGGAGCATGATGGGAACGAGGTTGCCGATGGTGAGCGAGTCCGCGGTGGGGTCGAAGCCGCAGTAGATGGTGCGCGGCGTGTTCAGGTGCTCGCGGAGCGCGGCATCGTCGGTGGCCTGGTGGAGGAGGCCTCGCCACTTCAGTTCGTCGAGGAGGTGGGGTGTGGGCATCGGACAGATACCTTACCGGGGGTGTGGAAGGACGACGGGCCGGGCGAATGCAGGAACCGCCCGAGATTGCGACTCGGATATTGACTGGGCGTCACCCTTGTATAAGGTGGCGTCGGCGGGGAGAGAGCTTCGGCAGGACATTCTTCACGGGAGGATTCTTACATGCGCGGGATGAGCTTTGCGGCGTTTTTGTGCTTGGGCGCGTCGGCGGCGGCGAGCGCGCGGCCCGCGGGGTTGCCGGTGGAGATCGTGGAGACGTTCAACCGGTTCACGCCGGGGGTGGCGCTGAACCAGCAGGCGGCGACGGCGGGCTGCCCGGGATGGGATGGGGACGGGTTGGTGACTCTGCGTTCGGGAAGCACTTCGAACATCGCGATCCAGTCGAAGCTCGGGGCATCTCGAGTAGCGAGGGGGATACTTCCGGTTCGGCTTTACCCTGCGGTCGGGGTCGACGCCACGGCGTCGATGGAAGCGTATTCGTCGTCGCTCGCAAGCACTGCGGTGATGCGCGCCTTTGTGATCGAGACCAATCCTCCTATCGGCCAAGAGGCTGCCTACGCGACGTGGGGCGGCGTCTTGGAAAACGTGACATGCAACGGACAGACGGGTGTGTCGGGGCCGCTCTCTTCGTTTGCGATTCTTGAGCTTTGCCCGGGACAAACAACGAACGGCTGGTGGGTTGATTCCGGCGCACCGACGCCGGTGGGGTCATGGTTCCAGCTGGAGTTCCACAAGTCCGTGGACGGTCGTCACACGTGGCTGCTGGACCTGATGGATGGATCGCCTGCGATCGAGCTGTCGCAGTGGCCAGGGCTGATGGTGGACATCGGCATCGATCGTGTGATCGTTGACCACTGGCCGACGAGCGCGAGCGAGCTCATGTACGTGGACAACATGGTGTTTCGCGGGATGTCCCCACGGCCGGCGTGCCCGGGCGATGCGACGCGGAACGGGACGGTGAATTTCGCCGACCTGAATGTGGTGTTGAGTGAATTCGGGCAGGTCGGCGGGGCCAACGCGCTCGCGGGCGACGTGAACGGGGACGGCGCCGTGAACTTCGCGGACCTGAACGCGACGCTGTCGGCGTTCGGGACGCAATGCGGTTGCATTCCCTGAACGCTCGATGATCGCGCGGTCATTCGGTGATCGGGTTGGGCGGGCGCGCCATCGGGGCGCGTCCGCGCGCGGTGACGGTGGGACGATGGGAGGAGCGCGTGATGCGTCGATTCGAGCTGGCGTCGGTGGCCCTTGTGGCGGCGTCGACGGCGGGCGCGAGCGCCCGGCCGCTGGGGTTCCCGGTGGAGATGCTCGAGACGTTCGACCGGCTCACCCCCGGGGTGGCCGCGGCGGCGCAGCCCCGGACGCTGGGCTGCGCGCTGTTCCAGGACAGCGCGCTCGCGTCGTTGCGACCGGGGAGCGCGTCGGACGTGGCGATCGTCAACCTGCGCGCGAACGGGACGAGCGGGAGCGTGCGCATGCTCTTCCCGTTCCGGCTCTTTGCGGACGCGACGCGCGACGCGTCCGCGCAGGCCGAGCTGTACACGTCATCGCTGGGCGCAAGCACGAGCTTCCGATTCCTGGGGACGGGGGGCGCGGGCTCGCGGTTCGGTCATCTGCAGTGGGGCGGCCCGACGACGCTGCTGTGGGAGTGCGGGGGCTCGCCGGTGTTCGGGGGGCCGTCGCCGAACTTCATCTCAACGGAGCACTGCCCGACGCCGGGTGACATCACGCGATTCAAGGACACCGGCGCCGCGGCGCCCACGGCGGCCTGGTTTCGTCTCGAGATGCGCTGCGCGATGGACGGGACGCTGACGTGGTATCTGGACCGGCTGGACGGCGGCCCGGTGGAGCCGATCACGAGCTTCGTGTCGCCGCTGGTGGACGTGCCGTTCGACACGATCATCTTCGACGGGACCGGGGGCTCGTCGGCGAGCCGGTCGTACCTGGACAACGTGCGATTGGCGGGCGTTTCGCGTCAGCCGACGTGTCCGGGCGATGCGACGCGCGACGGGCTCGTGAACTTCGCCGATCTGAACGAGGTGCTGGGCTCGTACGGCCAGACGAGCGCAACCACGCTGCAGCCGGGCGACGTGGACGGCGACGGCACGGTGGGCTTCGAGGATCTCAACCGCGTGCTGTCGGCGTTCGGTGGGGTGTGCGGCTGCAGGCCGTGAGCACGCGCGCGGGTCAGGGGCGCGGCAGGACGTAGTCGGGTGTGTCGGCGTTGTTGGCCCAGCGGCGCATGTCCTGGGCCTGTTCCCAATCGAGCGCTTCGGCGTGCGCGTCGAGGAAGGCGGCGGCGATGCGCCCGCCCTTGGGGCCGCGGTGCCGGAAGTGCACGGCCCCGACGTTGGAAGGCTTGGTCGTGGGCGTCGGCGGTGTGGTCTGCCAATCGCGCGCGCTGTGATAGGGGGACGTCACGCGGAAGAAACCGTCGCGCGGGATCAGCTCGTTCGTGAGGAGGGACTGGTAGGGCTTGTGGTCGTTCGCCGAGGCGAACACGAGGAGATTGGCGGGGCGTCTGGCCTGCCGCAGCTTTCGCACGCACCAGTCGTCGCCCCAGGCGCGCTCGATCGCTACGGCCTGCGCGCTGGGAAGGTTGGGATTCCCGTACTCGTTGTAGTCGCCGCCGAGAAAGCGCTGGTTGAGGCCGAAGGCCGGGCCTTCGGACACGCCGTAGATGTACTCGTCGCGCGGGAGCGCGCGGAGCTGCTCGAGGACGGAGGGCTTGTAGAGGAGTTCGAATCGGTAGTTGAAGTACGGGGCGATGCGCCAGGGGTATCGGGCGCGAGCTGCGGCGGACTGGAAGCCGATGGAGAGGTTGATGGGAGCGCCGGTCTCGTCGCCGGCATCGAGGGGAGGAGAAGATCGGTAGCCGATGGGGAGGTTTTCGTTGTTGTCGGTGACAGACTGGAGGTATGCGGAGGTGAGCTGGCGCGCGCGTGCGAGTTCGTCGGCGAGCGCGGCGGCCGAGCGTGCGCGGGAGAGGGACGGGACCAGAAGCCCCACGAGGAGGGCGAGGATGGCGAGGACGACAAGGAGTTCGATGAGGGTGAACGCGTGGCGTATGGGGCGTTGCATTGCGGTATTACCGGAACAGGTGCGGTTTGACGGGAATGCCTGTGAGGGATACGGTACGCTTGTTGAGACTGAATCGCAACTGCACCGGCATGTTGATCTCTTCGAAGGGTCAACGGGACCGGGTGTACGAGGAGATCGGACGATGCGGCGAGCATGGTTAGCGGGTGTTTCGGGAGCGTTGTGGATGGGCGGCGTGGTGGGCGCGGCGAACGTGCCGCTGGGCGTGGCCGCGAACGATGTTTGGGCGTACATCTCGGCGGTGGACCCGGCGCAGACGCTGGTGCTGAGCGCGTGGGGGCTGCCGCCGAATGATCTGAATCCGGGCGGGTTCCCTGGGTCGCAGCCGGGCGCGAACTTTTACTCGCACGTGTTCGTGGGGTGGGACACGGGCGTGATCCCGCCGTCGCACCGCTGGGGCGGCGCGCAGATCACGCTGACGCTGGCGTCGGACACGTGGGTTCCGGAGAGCGGGGACGTCTACGTGCGTTTCCTGAGCGGGCCGTTCACGGAGGGGAGTTGGAACATCTTTTTGAACACGCCGACGCCGGTGAGCGCGCTCGGGAGGATCGTGGGGAACGACGCGGGCGCGACGAACGCGGGCGACACGATCACGATCACGCTTCCGGGCGGGCTGAGCCCGCAGATCTGGCGCGCGTGGCTGAGCGCCGGGCAGGTGTATCTGGCGATCACGGCGGACAACTCGCCGCCGCCGCCCGGGATGCCGGGCGAGCCGCCGAATCTCACGGGCGCGCTGCAGATCTGGTCGGGCGAGGATGTGTTCGGTCGCGGGCCGGCGCTGACGCTGCTGATGGGTCGCATGGGCGACGCGAACGGGGACGGCGTGATCGACTTCCTGGATCTGAACATCGTGCTGTCGGACTTCGGCCGTTCGGGTGGCGCGCTGCGGGGCGACCTGAACCGCGACAACGTGGTGGACTTTCTCGATCTCAACGAGGTGCTGAGCTTCTTCGGGACGTGAGGCGAAGTGGAGCGGAGAGACGATCGACGCCCGGCGCTGGAGGCCGGGCGTTTTTCGTTGGGGTCGGCGCGCGTCAGGTGGATCGTGAGGCGCGGGCGTGGAGTCGCGCGTAGGCGAGCGCGACGGCGAGCATGAGGAGGCCGATGGTGAGGATGGCGATGATGCGCGCCCAGTCGGCGGTGAGGGAGGCGTCGATAACGATGGCCTTGGTCGCGGTGACGGCCATGAGCGCGAGGCCGACGTGACGGACGAAGGGGGTTCTTGCGCGGAAGCCGAGGGCGATGAGGGCGACGGCGAGGACGGCCCAGTAGAGGGAGACGGCGGCGGCGCGGGTGAGGGGGTCGTCGGTGAGGATGGAGGCGGCGCGGGCGATCTCGGCGGAGGTGATGGTGAAGGCGAGGCCTGCGGCGAGTGCGCCGGCGAGGGCGCTGAGGATGATGGCGCCGCCGAGGATCGGGCGGTTGTCGCGCGCGGGTCGCGCGAGATGCTGGCGGTAGAAGGCGCGGGAGAGGATCGCGGCCAGGCTCGCGATGGCGAATCCGGAGTAGAGCGCGGGGTGGGCGAAGATCGGCGCTCGGGAATCGAACCACGGCGTCGGGTTGGCCTCGACGAGCCAGACGAGGAGGGTCGGCAGCAGCCAGAAGAGCGCGCTGACCCGGAGGTGGAGGCGAGGGACGGCACGGTGGGCGAGCGCGGTGATCGCGGCGAGCGCGAGCCAGAGGAGGGTGACGTGCTGGCCGTCGGTGTTCTTGTCGGTGATGGCGAGGGCCGCTGCGACGACGGGGAGCGCAAACATCGAGGCGGTGATGGAGAGCGCGCGGGAGAGCGCGTGATCGACGCGCGCGAGCACGGCGAAGAGGATGAGGACGGCGGCGGAGGCGAGGCTGATGAGGGTGTAGAGGTTGATGTGGAAGCCGAGGATGTCCCAGAGGGCGTCGGGGCGGATGTCGTAGGGGCCGAGGAGCGAGGCGCAGGAGACGAGGATGAGGACGGCGAGTGCGCAGGCTTCGAGGAGTCGTGCGCGGAGGAGTCTCGCGGCGAGCGTGAGGGAGAGCGCGAGTGCGAGCCACGCGGCGTCGCGCGGCCAGTCACGTGTCCAGAGCGCGACGGCGAGGACGGCGAGTGTGAGGGCCTGTGTCCAGCAGATGGCGGCGAGTCGTGCGCGTGCGTCGCGGAAGGGATTGCGGAGCGCGTCGGCGGCGCGGCCGAGGGGGAGTGCGAAGAGGAGGGAGCATGCGGCGAGGAACGCGGGCCAATGCCAGTTGGAGATGAGCGGTTCGGGGAGCGCGGCGTGTCGGATGCCGTTGAGGCCCATCACGGTGGCCCATGCGGTGGAGACGAGAGCGGCGAGAAGGGGCGTGATGAGGTCGCGTTTGTCGTTGCGGAGGGAGAATCGTGCGGCGTCGGCGTGGAGCGCGGCCCAGACGACGGAGAGGAAGACGAGGACGTGCGGGAGGTGCGCGGCGTCCTGCTGACGCGCCCACACGGCGCCGAGGAGCATCGTGCCGGTCGCGGCGATGTGTCGGAGCGGGACGTAGGCGCGTGGTTTGGTGGAGGCGACGGCGAGGGAGGCGAGGAGGAGGGCGACGAGGTAGACGGGGATGGTGCGTGGCGTTTCGAGGGAGTCGTGAAGGAGAAGGGGCGCGGCGTAGCCTGCGAGGGAGGCGAGGATGGAGACGAGAGGGAGTCGCGCACGGACGCCGATGACGATGCCGAGGACGGCGGTGAGTGCGAGCGCGATGAGGGCGTTGGGCGGCGAGAGGAGCTGGAACATGGCCGCGGCGGCGTATGCGGAGGCGTAGATGGAGCCGAGACCCGCGAGGTTGAGTCCTGCGGCGGCGATGTCGTTGAAGCGACGGCGTGTGAGTTCGGCGACGAGGAGGAGGATGGCGCCGAGGGACGCGGCGGAGATGCAGCGGACGTCGGGGCTGAGGAGCTTGAGCCAGCCGCTTGCGTATGCGAGCTTGAGGAAGAGCGCGATGGCGAAGATGACGACGAGCGCGCCGGCGTAGGCGAAGGCGCGCATGCCGATGAATTGCTCGATGGCCGGTCGCGCTTTCGGCGTGGCGGGCGTGGGTTGATCGTGTTCGCCGGTCGCGGTCTGGTGGGGATCGGTGACGTGCGCGAAGGCGCGGCGTTTGGCGTCGGAGATCGGAGGGGCTGACTGTCGGATGGGGGGCGGCGTGGGCGCGGACGAGCCCCGTGCGGCGTAGGAGACGAGGTTGTTGACGATGCGTTCGAGTGAGACGAGGCGGGACTCGATGGCGTCGAGGCGGTGGGCGAGATCGGGGTCGGAGTGCATGGGCGTGCTCCATGATTAGTGATCGCTAACACTTAGGATAGCGATTACTAACTCTGAGTCAAGGGCTTTTTTGGGGGAATAGAGGTGGTGGTTTCGGCTGTCGGCGTGCGCCAACTGGCGACATGCCGGGGGCGTGTGCGCTGTTTGGCGGTGATGCGGAGGCGCGGGTTTTGGCCGAGGGGGGGTGAGTGACGGGGGTTGTGCGCCGGGAGGGGGTGATATGGCCGAGGCGTGCGCACGGGGGCGGACGTGCTGGAAGCTGGCGCGTCGTCGGGTGACCGCGGCGTGCGCACGTGGGGAAGTTCGGGGTCTGTGCGCACGGGTGGAGGGGGCAAGAAGAGGACGCGTGGAAGGGAGACGCGAGTGGATGCAGCGCGACTGACGAGGAGAGGGAGACCGATGCGTCTCCGGACGGACGTTTTCATGCTGGGTCTCTCGCGCATGCCGGGCGCACGCGGCGCGGGGTGAAGGGCGAGGAACGCGGTCGGCGAGTCTTGCGTCGCGGCGGGTAGACTGGGCGGCATGCGGAGCGAAGCGAGCAGCGTTGCGGAGTACTTGAAGGAGTTGCCTGCGGATCGGCGCGCTGCGATCGAGGCGGTGCGGGGGGTGATTCTCGAGAATCTGGACGGGGATTACGAGGAGGGGATGGGGTACGGGATGATCGCGTACTACGTGCCGCACCGGGTGTTCCCGGCGGGGTACCACTGCGACCCGAAGCAGCCGCTGATGTTTGCGGCGCTGGCGTCGCAGAAGAACTACATGGCGGTGTACCTGATGTCGATCTACGGGAGCGCGAATGAGCGGGCGTGGTTTGAGGGGGCGTGGAAGAAGAGCGGGAAGTCGCTGGACGCGGGGAAGAGCTGTATTCGTTTCAAGCGTGTGGAGGATGTGCCGCTGGAGGTGATCGGGGAGGCGGTTCGTCGGGTGAGCGTGAAGCGGTATGTGGAGGCGTATGTGAAGGCGTTGGCGGAGCGCGGGGAGGGCGCGGCCCCGACGACGAAACGGACGGGGAAGGCGCCTGGGCTGAAGAAGAAGAGCGCGCCGAAGAAGGAGGCAGCGCCGAAGAAGAAGGTTTCGAAGAAGGCGGGCGCGAAGAAGAAGGTGGTGAAGAAGAAGGCTGGGAAGAAGAAGGTCGGGAAGAAGAAGGCGGGACCACAGTGATTTTCAACCGCACATATAACCCTGCCACACAATCACGCCGCGCTGTGCCCGCGCGAGTTTGATAATCCGTCTTCTGCTCCGCAGAGGCATGCTTGCAGAAACTCCCTCGCTAGCACCACATCCTGTGTTCGCTGAGAACTTAGGTAGTGGTATGATTGCGGCGGCCGGTAGCCGGGCAGAATCTGATGCAATCTATGCAATGTGACCGGAGCATCCCATCGAAATAACTTATCCACTTCGATTGCATGGGCCACTTGCCTCCCACAAAAGTATGACTCGTACGCAGATCGATGCACACCCGCACTCGCCGCGACAGCTCGCCACATCTCCTCAACCGGTGCACTGAGAACGCCGCGAACGACGAAGCCGCCCCAAACAGCACAGACTGGCGACGGCACATACACAATCACTAAATCGCCTTGGCGCAAGTTGGGCCGCAGCCTCCTAAGCTCGACCGTCTTTCGTCCAGCGAACAAGGACTCCGCATATGGCGCCCTGATCGATAGCAACACCACCCGCCAACCCGCCTGGTTATCGCCGACCCAGTCCAATGTCGTACAACTCCCTAAACACAGACTCCGGAATCTGAACAGGCATCGATAGCGGAGGCTCCTCTCGGTCTTGACGCGCAAGAGCAGCAACTATCGTGCCTCGCGAGACTGTATGCGAAAACAACTCTGTGGGCCCGAAGACGATTGCCATCAGCTTTGTATGCGGATCACCGCCTACGACATCTAACACGTCATCCCACGAATACACACCAAGGCGCCGATACCGCGCAAAGAGTGCCTTTGCAGGCGCAATTTCGACGTCGTGCACACTGGACGCAGCACGTATGGCGCCTACACCGCTAAAGTCCTTGTTCTTGCTCACATACCACAAGATTCTGCCGGGCCGACGAACCACCGGTATGTGCGAGGATCGATAATACACATTCTCTATCCGCAACATTAGATCCGGATCGGCAGCGAATAATATTTCTCCAGCAAGCTTGTCATCGAACAATTGCGACGCCCACTGTGGCTGTATAGGAACTATGTATGACGGGATATTTGCATCTTTGCACTTCATGGGCCAGAACCGCCGCTCTAGCATTGCGAACTGTTCAATCGGGCACATCCCTGACGCACGGGCCGACTGCAACAACTCTCTGGCGGCATCGGGCATTGACGCCTCGTCGCGCCATCCGGAGGCAACTGGACGTTTCCATGATTCGTCGCGGACGAATCCTGCCTCATGCAACGCCTCTGCGACTTCAGTAGATATATATGGATCACGGATATCAATAAGCGACAGCGCCAGCTGCTCCGCTTCGCGTATCAGCCGCACACACATATGTCTCAAGAGAGTATTTGCAATTCCACCCCTCTTGAATCGCATCAACTCAACACCCAAGACGGACTCCGTCATGACGGGACGCCGACCGACTATGCCCGCCATTGCGCCGCGCGGATACTCAATCACATGCAAATCCGATTGTGTGTCTGCCGCCAATGAGCCTATGCGCTTCCGCAACAGAGAGCCCTTTTCGCCCGCGCCGGAATCGATGAACACTGATGCTATTGCTCGCATTTCATGTTCTACCGGACGACGATAAGCGACCTCGCTATTGTCTAAACGGCCTGGCGCATATGCCTCCTCGCGCGCGAGTTGATCGAATCTCGTGATCAGCTCGGCTGGAGTCAGCACTGAGAAATTGTAAACACGCTGCATATGCTCATTTGTATTGAGCAGCTGCTGATCTTGGGTAATGAGCGCCACTGCGCCGCCCGCGACTGCCGCCGCCAAGTGTCCCAGATCTGACATCGCCGCTTGACTTCTAGACCCCCATGCGATTGCAGTTTTCAGCTCGTCCAATACGATCTTTGCTCGCGCGCGGTCTTCGTCGATTTTTGCAATTCCGACCAACTGTGACCGCCGCCGCCGCCTCTGCTCGTCATCTGTATCGCGCGCGATGTCGCGATATGTCTCGTCGGCGATTCGCAAGTCGACCATTGCATCTAGCCATTCGGCACGCAGCGGCATGGACTCTTCTCGATTTGGCCTGCCCTCATCAAACCAATCGAGTACGATATTTGTATCAATAGCCACCATGATGCGATTGTCGTCCTCGCGATCAAATATGGTGCCAGGTCTATGGTCATAGAAGAACCGCGTAAGAGCTCGCGCAACTCTCCCGCGGCCCGGCTTCTCAGCGATGGGTACAAAATCCTGCGACGACCAAAATTGTTGTGCGATAGTAAAATCTGTAGCGCAATGCGCGACGATCCCATCCAGGTGTGTCGTTCGTCGCTTTAGTTCATCTACGAGGCGACAGCCCACGCCAATTCGTCGACTAGCTGCGGCTACACAACAATGTTGAACCACACATCTGTTTCGAGATACTCGAAAGAGCAAATACCCGAGCAACTCATCAGCTGCAGAAACCGCAACAAGTATGCGATTTGCCTCCGCCTCTCGCTTATAGCACGAGGCGGGAAAGTGGCCAAGGTGCTTAGCGTTCTGATCGCCCAGTGATACGACTTTCTCAAGCAGAGTCTCGTCGGCACCGAGCAACCGAACCACTACATTCTCATTGGAACCGGAAGTCGATGTCATGGCCCAGAATCATAACGACGTCTCAGACCGCGAAGTACTTGGCTTCGGGGTGGTGGACGATGATGGCGCTGGTGGACTGCTCGGGGTCGATCTGGAAGTTTTCGGTGAGTCGGCAGCCGATGCGTTCGGGCTGGAGGAGGCGGAAGAGTTTTTCCTGGTCGGCCATGTCGGGGCAGGCGGGGTAGCCGAAGGAGTAGCGCGAGCCCTGGTAGTGCTGGGTAAAGAGTTCGCGCACGTTGGGGGAGTCTTCGTTGGCGATGTCGAGTTCCTGGCGGATGCGTTTGTGCCAGAGTTCGGCGAGTGCTTCGGCGGTCTCGACGGCGAGGCCGTGGAGGTAGAGGTACTCGGCGTACTGGTTGGACTCGAAGAGGAGCTTGGCGCGGCGTGAGGCCTCGGAGCCGACGGTGACGCAGTGCATGGCGATGACGTCGCGCTTGCCGGAGGAACGGGGGAGGAAGAAGTCGGAGATGCAGAGGCGTTTGCGGCCGTCCTGACGTGGGAAGGAGAAGCGTTCGGCCTCGCGGTCGTGGTCTTTGGGGTCGTAGATGATGAGGTCGTCGCCGTCGGAGTTGCAGGGGAAGTAGCCGTAGACGACGGCGGGCTTGAGGATGTGCTCGTCGCGGCAGGACTTCTTGAGGCGTTCGAAGAGGGGCGTGACCTGCTCGTTGAGCTGGCGTTCGTAGTCGGCGTCGCTCATGGCGCCCTTCTTGAACTGCCATTGGCCTCGGAAGAGTGCGACGGCGTTGATGAAGGGATAGACGAGATCGAGGCTGACGTTCTCGACGAGGCGTGAGCCCCAGAAGGGAGCTGCTGGGATGGCGGGCGCCGGGGAGACGGAGCGGGGCGCGGGTTGGAGCGCGGTGGCCGCGGGGGATGCGCGGCGGGCCTGCTCGAGTTCATCCTCTCGGCGTGCGCGGGAGCGTGAGACGGTTTCCTCGGCGGCGGCGCGTTTGTCGAGTCGGGCGCGGATCTCTTCGTCGAGAGTGTGTGTGCGTCCGGTGACGATGTGGTCCATGACGCGGAGGCCTTCGAAGGCGTCTTTGCCGAAGTAGACGGGGCCGGAGGAGTAGGTGGAGCGGAGGTCGGTTTCGCAGTAGTGGCGGGTGAGCGCGGCGCCGCCGAGGACGACGGGGACGGAGAGGCCTTGGGAGGCCATCTGTTCGAGGTTGTCGCGCATGACGCCGACGGACTTGACGAGGAGTCCGGACATTCCGACGGCGTGCGCGTTGGTTTGTTTGAGCGACGCGAGGATGTTCTGGAGGGGCTGCTTGATGCCGAGGTTGTGGACGGTGTAGCCGTTGTTGGTGAGGATGATGTCGACGAGGTTTTTTCCGATGTCGTGGACGTCGCCCTGGACGGTGGCGAGGACGATGGAGCCTCGGGTCTGGCCCTCGGTCTTTTCCATGTGCGGTTCGAGGCGTTTGACGGCGGCCTTCATAACCTCGGCGGACTGGAGGACGAAGGGGAGCTGCATCTCGCCGGTGGCGAAGAGGTCGCCGACGATTTTCATGCCTGCGAGGAGGTGGTTGTTGATGATGTCGAGGGGTGGATAGAGGGCGAGCGCGGCGTCGATGGTTTCGGGGAGGGCGCGGAGTTCGCCGTCGATGATGTGGCGTTGGAGGCGTTCTTCGAGCGGGAGGTCGGCGAGGTTTTTTTTCTTTTCGGTGGTGGCGGAGGCGTCGTCGGGGAAGAGGGCGATGAAGGTGAGGAGCGGGTCTTTGTCTGCGGAGCGGCGGTCGTAGATGAGGTCGAGCGCGGCGTTCCACTGTTCGTCGGGGATGCGGGTGCGTGGGAGGATCTTGGAGTAGTGGGCGATGGTGCCGGTGAGGCCGGCTTCGAGGCACTCGTGGAGGAAGACGGAGTTGAGGACGGTGCGGGCGTGGGGCTTGAGGCCGAAGGAGACGTTGGAGAGGCCGATGACGGTGTGGCACTCGGGGAGATGTGTGGAGATGCGTCGGATGCCTTCGATGGTTTCGAGGGCGAGTCGGCGGTCGGCCTCGACGCCGGTGGTGATGGGGAGGACGAGTGGGTCGAAGAGGAGGTCGGAGGCGCGGAGGCCGTGCTTGATGGCGAGGTCGTGGATGCGTTTGGCGATGGCGAGTTTGCGGTCTGCGGTTTTGGCCATTGCTTCGACGGGGTCTTCGTCGATTGTGCCGGCGACGACGGCGGCGCCGTAGGTGGCGGCGAGCTTGCAGATGTGGGCGAGTTTTTCCTCGCCGTCCTCGAGGTTCATGGAGTTGATGATGCAGCGGCCCGGGGCGTGCTTGAGGCCTTCCTCGAGGACGTCGGTCTGCGTTGAGTCGAGCATGAGGGGGACGGCGACCTGGCGCGCGAAGCGCTGGACGACCTCGCGCATGTCTCGGACGCCGTCGCGGCCGACGTAGTCGACGCAGACGTCGATGCAGTGGGAGCCGTCGCGGACGACGTCGCGGGCGACGGAGACGAGTCCGTCGAGGTCGTCGGCGTTGAGGAGGTCGCGGAATTTTTTGGAGCCGTTGGTGTTGGTGCGTTCGCCGACGATGAGGAAGGAGGAGTCCTGCTTGAAGGGGACAGGTGAGTAGAGGGAGGAGCAGCCGGGGCCCGGGAGTTCTTTGGGGGGCGGCGTGGGGGCGGCGGACTTGACGGCTTCGGCGAGGAGTCGGATGTGCTCGGGGGTTGTGCCGCAGCAGCCGCCGACGATGCGGACGCCGTCGTTGTTGACGTATCGGAGGAGGGCTTCGGCGAAGGGTTTGGGCTTGAGGGGGTAGTCGGTGCGGCCCTCGACGAGGACGGGGAGTCCTGCGTTGGGCATGACGGAGATGGGTCGGCCCCAGTGTCGTGCGAGCCATCGGACGTGCTCGGCCATCTCGGTGGGGCCGGTGGCGCAGTTGAGGCCGAGGGAGAAGATTGGGAATGGTCGGAGTGCTTCTGCGGCGGCGGCGATCTCGGTGCCGAGGAGCATCGTGCCGGTGGTTTCGATGGTGACGGAGGCGAGGATGGGGATGTCGAGGTGTGACTTTCCGGCGTGGTGGAGCGCTTTGAGGCATGCGTTGATGGCGCATTTGACCTGGAGGATGTCTTGCGCGGTTTCGACGACGAGGCAGTCGGCGCCGCCGGCGATGAGGCCGCGGGCCTGCTCGAAGTAGGAGTCGAGCATTTCGTCCCAGGTGGTGTGGGCGAGGGTGAGGAGTCGGGTGCCGGGGCCGATGGAGCCCGCGACGAACTTGGGGTTGGAGGGGGAGGCGTGTTGATCGCAGGCGGCGCGTGCGATCTCGGCGGCGCGTTTGTTGATTTCGAAGGTTTTGTCGACGAGGTCGAACTCGGCGAAGACGAGCTTGTTGGCGCCGAAGGTGTCGGTCTCGACGGCGTCGGCGCCGACGGCGAGGAAGGATTCGTGGATGGACTGGATGACGTCGGGTCGTGTGAGGACGAGGACCTCGGTGCAGTTTTCCTTGCCGAGGTAGTCCTTGTGGAGGTCGCAGTTGCAGTTGTGGATGGAGGTGCCCATGGCGCCGTCGAAGACGAGGACGCGTCGGGCGGCTTCCTGTGCGAAGCGGGAGTTCATGTGGTGTCTATCGGCCTCCTGAGCGTTGGGGGCCGCATTCTATCCGTATATCCGGATGAAGGGATGAAAGGGAGGGGGAGCTGCAACGTGGGGGGTGTTTCTCGGAAGAAGGGTGGGTCGAGGCGCCGGGGGAGGTTGGTTGGGGTTAGGATCGGGGCGGCAGCGGGTCGAACAGACGCGGAGGAAGCTCGTGGCGGACAGCACAGCAGCGGTGGTTCTGGAGGGGGTGACGAAGACGTTCGGGTCGAAGGTGGCGGTGCAGGATTTCGACCTGACGGTGCCGACGGGGAGCATCTGCGGGTTTCTGGGGCCGAACGGCGCCGGGAAGACGACGAGCATCCGGATCCTGATGTCGATCCTGTTCGCGGACGCGGGTCGAGTGCACGTGCTTGGGCACGACTCGGCGATGGAGGCGAAGGACCGGATCGGGTACCTGCCGGAGGAGCGGGGCGTGTACCGCACGATGAAGGTCGGGGATTTTCTGGCGTACATGGCGCGGCTGAAGGGGGTGGATTCGCGGGGGCTGTCGAAGAAGATCGACGAGTGGCTGGAGCGGGTGGCGCTGCCGGGGGTGAAGAAGAAGAAGTGCCAGGAGCTGTCGAAGGGGATGCAGCAGAAGGTGCAGTTTGTTTCGACGGTGATTCATGACCCGGAGCTGATCATTCTGGATGAGCCGTTCTCGGGGCTGGACCCGGTGAACGCGCGGCTGTTGCGGGGGCTGATCATGGAGGAGCACGAGCGGGGGAAGACGATCTTGTTCTCGACGCACGTGCTGTACTCGGCGGAGCAGTTGTGCGACCGGGTGGTGATGATCAACAAGGGTCGGAAGGTGCTGGACGGGACGCTGGAGCAGATCCGGACGCGGTTTGATCCGCGGGCGGTGGTGGTGGAGCCCTTGAACGGGACGCGGCTGGACGCTTCGGTGTTCGCGCGGATCGCGGGGGTGGAGCGGGTGGACGAGTCGGCGAAGACGGGGACGCTGGAGCTGCGATTGTCGGAGGGGGCGGACAAGGGGGGCGCGCTCGCGGGGGCGGCGCGGGCTGGTGAGGGGCAGGTGCGGCGGGTGGAGCTGCGGTCGGTGACGCTGGAGGACGTGTTCATCGAGATGGTGGAGCCGGGTGATTCGGTGGACCTGGTGCGGGCGAGCGTGAGCGAGGGACAGGAGTTCGGCGCCGATGCGTAATTCGATGCAGAAGGTGATGGACGTGGCGGTGCGTGAGTACCGGTCCACGGCGATGACGAAGGCGTTTTTCTTCGGCGTGTTCGCGTTCCCGGCGTTGCTGATCGGGATCGTGATGGCGGTGATGCCGATGTTCAACCAGCGGGACAAGAGCCTGGAGGGGACGGTGCTGGTCGCGGACGCGACGGGGGCGGAGCAGCGGGTGGCGCAGGCGCTGGAGGCGGCGTTCGAGCCGGCGGGGGTGCTCGAGCGGTTTGAAGCGCGGAAGAAGTCGCTGGAGGAGCAGCTGGAGGACTCGGCGCTGTCGCCGGCGATCAAGGAGCGTGCGAAGGCGGCGCTGGCGCGGCTGCCGGAGAACCCGGACAACGTGAAGGTGGAGCGGGTGGCGGCGAAGGAGGGGGGGGATTGGAAGTCGGTGATCGAGGCCGGGAAGGCGCGGGTGCTGAAGGGTGAGGCGTTGGCGTTGGCGCACGCGTTCGAGAAGGATTCGGAGGGTCGTGAGTTCGAGTTGTATCAGGGCACGAAGATCAGCATGGAGCTGATGGAGAGCCTGCAGAGCGCGGTGCGGGACGCGATCGTGGATTCACGGCTTGTGGGGGCGGGGATGGACTCGAAGGCGGTGAAGAGTCTGACGGCGCGTCCGAGGGGGACGACGACGACGGTGACGGAGCGTGGTGAGAGCAAGGCGGGCGAGGCCGCGGCGTATCTGGTGCCGATGGCGTTCATGATGCTGCTGTGGATCTCGGTGTTCTCGAGCGGACAGTATTTGTTGACGACGACGATCGAGGAGAAGTCGTCGCGCGTGATGGAGGTGCTGCTGAGCGCGGCGTCGTCGATGCAGCTGATGTCGGGGAAGATCCTGGGTCAGGGCGCGGTGGGGCTGACGATCCTGGCGGTGTACGTGGGCGTGGGGATGGTGTCTGCGTCGCAGTTCGGTTTCCTGGGGCTGATCCCGGTGGACCGGTTTGTGTGGCTGGGGTTGTACTTCGTGATGGCGTACTTCCTGATCGCGTCGCTGATGGCGGCGATCGGGTCGGCGGTGAACGAGATGCGCGAGGCGCAGAGCATGATGGGCGTGGTGATGCTGGTGCTCATCATCCCGATGATGCTGTGGATGCCGATCTTGAAGCAGCCGAACTCGACGTTCAGCGTGGTGGCGAGCATGGTTCCGCCGGCGACGCCGTTCGTGATGGCGCTGCGGCTGGGGCAGACGGGGGAGCCGGTGCCGGGGTGGCAGATCCTCGCGTCGCTGGTGATCGGGTTTGCGGCGGTGTTCGCGTCGGTGTGGGCCGCGGCGAAGATCTTCCGGGTCGGGGCGTTGATGTACGGGAAGCCGCCGAACTGGCGGACGCTGCTTCGGTGGGTGCGTCAGGCGTGAGCGTGGGGTTGAGGGGTGTTCGGGCGTCGGCGCGCGCGGGTTGGTAGTGTGCGCGCATGACGCTGTTCGACGCCGTGGTGTTGGGGCTGGTGGAGGGGATCACCGAGTATCTGCCCGTCTCATCGACGGGGCATCTGATCCTCGCGTCGTCGCTGCTTGGGCTGACGAGGGATGAGTCGTCGAAGCAGGCGGTGGACGCGTTCAACGTGGTGATTCAGGGGGGCGCGATCCTTGCGGTGCTGGGGCTGTATTGGAAGCGGGTCGTGCAGATGCTTCGGGGCGTGATGGGGAAGGACGCGGCGGGGCTTCGGTTGGCCGTTCACCTGGTGATCGCGTTCATCCCGGCGGCGGCGCTGGGGAAGCTCTTGCATGACACGATCAAGGCGGAGTTGTTTTCGCCGGGCCCGGTGGTGGCGGCGCTGGCGGTGGGCGGGGTTTGGATGTTGCTGTTGGACCGGCGCGACCGGCGGCGTGCGGCGGCGGGGCACGAGGCGAGCGGGCTGACGATCGAGACGATGACGTGGAAGCACGCGCTGGGGATCGGGCTGTTTCAGGTGGTGGCGATGTGGCCGGGGACGAGTCGTTCGATGATGACGATTGCGGGCGGGACGACGCTGGGTTTGCGTCGGAAGGAGGCGGCCGAGTTTTCGTTCCTGCTGGGTCTGCCGACGTTGGGCGCGGCGTGCGTGTACGACCTGTACAAGGACTGGTCGCACGCGAGGGCGACGGGCGGCGCGACGATGTTCGAAACGCTGGGGATGACGAGCGTGCTGGTGGGGATGCTGGTGGCGGCGTTGAGCGCGGCGGTGGCGGTGCGGTGGCTCGTGGCGTTCTTGACGCGGCACGGGCTCGGGGTGTTCGGTTGGTATCGGATCGCGCTCGCGATCGTGATGGGTGTGTTGTTGTGGCGCGGGGTGGCGGCGTTGTGAGGGTCAGGGCGCGATGAGCGGTTTGCGCGGGCCGCGCTCCTGCGCGTAGTCGCGGAAGGCGAGCGGGGCGTCCTGGAGTCGGTAGCGTTTGGCGAGGAGCGGCGTCACGTCGGCGGCGCGTGCGGCGAGGATCGCGACGGCGTCGTGGAGAGACGCGGCGTGGGAGGGGAGGATGCGGATCTCGCGGTCGTGGGCGTCGTCGAGGGCGACGGGCGCGGCCGGGGATTCGGCGAGGAGGAGTGTGGCTCGGGGCTTGAGGAGTGAGAGCGCGAGCGCGAAGTCGGATGGGGCGCGGGAGGCGAGGAGGACGAGGTCTTGATCGTGGCGTCGGCCGGCTTCGGCGGTCTCTCGGTGCTTGAGGCCCCATTTGGCGCAGAGGGCGATGGCGGACTCTTCGCGCGCGAGGAGTCGGGTTGCGGGGTGATCGCGTGAGAGGATGTGGGCGGCGAGGAGCGCGTCGGGGCCGTCGCCGAGGACGGTGACCCATGCCGAGGTGGAGGGGGCGGCGACGCGGGCGTGGTGGATGGCGCGGGCGAGTGTGTAGGCGAGGACGGCGCGTTCATCCTCGATGGCGTCGGGGATGGGTAGGAGTGCGTGGATGGGGACGGTGAGTCGTTCGGCGAGACATCCGTCGAGGGCTTTTCGGCCGGGGAGCAACGCGTTGGGGCATTGTGCGGCGAGGCCTCGGAGGCAGGTTTCGCAGCGGGCGCAGGGGATGGAAGGTTGGATGAGGACGCGGGCGTTGGCGAGGCGCTTTGGGGCGTCGGGGGGGGTGCGGTCGTCGGGGCTGACGCGTTCGACGGAGGCGACGCACTCGTGGCCGAGGATTCCGACGAATGCGGAGTCTGGACGGGCGGCGCGGAGGTCGTCGTGCGAGAGCGTGGCGAGTCGGAGGCGGAGGAGCGCGTGTCCGGGCTTGAGGTCGGGGTTGGGCGTGGAGTGGTCTGCGGAGAGTCGTGAGCCGTCGGATCGGATGGCGAGCACGTCAGCCTCCTTTGGTTGGAGGCGAGGCCTGAGCCGCGGGAGCGCCGATGGGGAGGCCTGCGGTCTCGTTGGGTGGAGGGGGCACGAAGGGGACCCACTCGTACCAGAACCGATCGCGTTGGAAGACGCGGTAGGAGTATTCGGAGTGGTTGTCGAACATGTTTGGGCCTGCGGCGCGGGTCCAGGCGAGCCATGCTTTGGCGTCGTAGGCGTGGTCTTGACCGGTGAGCGTTTTGAGTGAGGCGAGCGCGGCGTCGTTGACGGCGAGTTCGCGTTCGGAGAGTGCGGCGATGAGGGCCTGGACGACGCGGGTCTCGGGGTATTGGCCGAGGGCCCATGCGGAGGAGGCGCGAACGGCGTCGGAGGATTCGCGGTCGGGGTTGGTGTGTTCGATGAGCGCGGGGATGGCTTGGGGGGCGTAGAAGCGTTGGAGTGCGCGGGCGGCCTCCCAGCGGACGAGGTCGTTGGGATCGGAGAGCGCGTTGATGGCGAGGGCGGCGTGCTCGGGCGAGCCGTGGTTGGCGAGGGCGCGGAGCGCGACGGCGCGTACGCCAGGGTCGCCGTCGTTGACGGCGAGTTCGTACATCTCGAGGTAGGGCTTTTCGCCGCCCCAGGGGGCGTTGGCGAGGAGGAGGGTGCCTCGGTATCGGAGGTCCGCGTCGTATGGGTCGGCGGCCCAGCGGACGGCTTCCTGCGGGGTTGGGGGCGAGAAGACCTCGAAGATGCTCTCGCCGGTGTAGTTCTTCTGCGCGGAGTCTTCGCAGGCGGTGAGGGTGAGTGCGAGGGCGGCGAGCGCGAGTGCGGAGCGTTGGTGAGTCGAGCGCATCATCGATGGGGAATATACAGGGGGTGGGCGCGGGCCTGTGGCGGGCCTTGCGGGGCGAACGGGGGTACGCTCGTGTGATGCGAGCGAGGATGTGCGTGAGTTGGGTGTTGGGGATGGTGTTGTGTGCGGGTGGGTGCGCGACTCGCGCGCTGGCGCCGCGGGAGTGGGCGGAGGTGGTGCGGGGAGGTGGGGAGGCTTCGGGCTCGGTGCGTGCGGAGGCGTGGGCGGCGGGCGAGCGACAGGCCGGGGAGTTCGACGTGCTGGAGGGTGAGGGGCGGGTGGTGGAGCGGCGTGTGGAGCGGGGGGAGAAGGGCGCGTGGAGGGTGATCTCGACGCGGGATGGCGAGGCGTGGGTGGAGGAGACGTTTCGTCGAGGGGATGACGGGGCCACGTTGTTGGTGGAGTCGGTGAATCATGCGGAGCGGGTGATCACGCGGTTTGAGCCGGCGCTGCTGGTGGCCGGGGGGAAGATGGGGAGTGGGGAGACGGCGCGGTGGGAGGGCGTGATGCGGGTGCACCCGATCGATCGTCCGGACGAGGTTCGGGATGAGGGGGAGGCGGAGCAGGAGGTGCGGGTGGCGGGGTCGGATCGTGTTCGGTTGTCGTCGGGGTGGGTGGAGTGTGCTCGGGTGGAGACGACGTTGCGGGTGTCGTTGCGGGCGGCGAAGGTGGAGACGACGACGACGGTGTGGGTGTCGGAGGGGGTTGGGGTCGCGGCGGAGCGGGCGCGGGAGCACGCGACGTTTCTGGGCTTGAAGGTGCGGGACGTGCGGCGGGCGCTGGTGCGTCGTTGAGAGTTGCACGGGCCGGGGAGGAAGGGACGATGAAGAGGGGCGGGGGCGGTACGGAGATGGTGTGCGCTGATGTCGAGATCGCGTCGAGAGCCCTTGTTCGTGCTGGACCCCGGCTGGCTGTTTTTGCTGGCGGGGATGGCGTTGCTGTCGTCGACGGTGCTGATTCCGGCGTTTGATCAGTTGTCGGAGGCGGAGCTGCAGCGTGCGCGGGCGCAGGTGACGGAGGCGCGTGCGGCGCGGCGGTTGAGCAATCACGCGCAGTATCGGTCGGCGCTGTCGCGGGGGGATGAGACGTTGTCGGTGGCGTTGGTGGCGACGCACCTGGGGCTGGCGCCGGCGGATCGGACGGTGCTGTCGGTGCCTGGGGAGGTTGCGGGCGAGGACCTGTCGCCTTGGCCGGGATTGGAGCCGGCGGCGGCGCCGGTGCTGTACCGGGTGACGCCGGACACGGTGTTGCAGCGGTGGGCGACGGGCGATCGTTCGCGGGTGTATTTGCTGGCGGCGGGATCGATGTTCGTGCTGTTGGGGTTGCTGCCGCCGACGACGACGCGTGCGAGGGCGCCGGGGGAGGCGTGAGGGGCCGATAAGCGGGGTGGGCGGTGGTGAATCGGGGGGATGATCGGGTCGATGGACGTTTGGGAGCCACGCGCTGTGCACGCGCTGGTTGGCTTTCGGATGAGGCGTCGACCGTTGCAGATCAGCTCGATTCACAACGTGACGTCGATGATGTCGCTGCGGATGTCGCAGGACGCTGATCGCGCGATTGCGACGGCGGTGGAGCGGCTCTCGACGGGGCATCGGATCAACCGGGGGAAAGACGATCCGTCGGGGCTGATCGCGGCGGACAACCTGAAGGCGCGTCGGGTGTCGCTGACGAAGGAGATCGAGCAGGCGGAGCGGGCGTCGCACGCGCTCGACGTGGTGGAGGGGCCGCTGGGGGTGATCGGGGAGTTGTTGATTCACCTCGACGGGCTGATCGTGCAGAGCGCGAACAAGGGGGGATCCGGGCTTGCGGAGCGCGAGGCGGATCAGGAAGAGGCGAACGCGGTCTTGCAGGCGATTGATTACATCATCCACACGACGACGTTCAACGGGAAGAGGGTGTTGGCGGAAGGATTGCAGCTCGCGGTGGCGGAGGGCTCGTATTCGACGCCGGCGCTCAGCGTGGAGGGGCTGGGGGTGATCACGCTGCAGACGGGCGAGGATGCGCTCGGGGAGCCGGTGTTCGAGGAGTTTTCGCTGACGGACATCGCGGGGAGCGGCGCGTTCAATCTGGTGGACGGGGATCTGGAGCACGCGCAGGAGTCGGTGAAGAAGGCGATTGAGTTTGTTTCGAGCACGCGCGCGAGCATCGGTGGGTATCAGAAGTATCTG
Organism: uncultured Phycisphaeraceae bacterium; assembly: GCA_964410465.1. Taxonomy (GTDB): domain Bacteria; phylum Planctomycetota; class Phycisphaerae; order Phycisphaerales; family UBA1924; genus CAYPGJ01. Next base: position 72,344 of record CAYPGJ010000008.1, read on the forward strand.
TTGGGATCGTTCTTGAATCGCGCGACGATCGAGCTGGAGAACACGACGGCCGCGGAGTCGAAGATCCGGGACGCGGACTTTGCGGCGGAGGTGGTGAACCTGATGCGGGGTCGGATCAAGTCGGAGACGTCGCTGCGGACGCTGGGGATTTCGGACAGCGTGCGTTCGGATCAGGTGCTGGGGCTCTTGGGTTAACAGCGCGTCGTGGCGCGCGCAATGTGGCGACAGGTTCGGGGTGCGCGCGCCGAGTTGTGGTGATGCGGAGTTGCGAGTTTTGGCCGAGGAGGGGTGAGTGACGGGGATGGTGCGCCGTAGGGGCGTGACACGGCGGGGGGCGCGCACGGGGGGCGTATGTGTCAAGAGCGAGGCGGGGGAGAGGTGGGCCGCGGCGTGCGCATTTGGGCATGTCCGGGCGCGGTGCGCACGCCCCCGGGGGGGACACGGACGAGCGCGGGTGAAGATTTCTCACGGCGGGCGTGTGCGCGGGGCGGTGGTGTGGCGTATGGGAGGTGGAGCCCGTGATGTTGCGGGCGCGGAGGCGACGGCGCGTGAGTGCGGGCATGGCCAAACGGAGCGGGGTCTGGGCTGAGCGGGGCGAGGCGTGGGAGACGCTGGCTTCGCGGCTGGATCGGCTCGCGCGGGCGTTGGTTGGGAGGGGGCGTGAGGCGGACGCGACGGACCTGACGCAGACGACGATCGCGAAGTTGCTGGCGCGCGGGGCGGCGCCCGGGGTTGATTCGGCCGCGGGTGTGAGCGAGCCGCCCCCCTACCACTACGCGCGGAGCGTGTTGGTTCGTGTGTATCTGGATGAGCGGAGGTCGGCGCGGCGGAGGATTGCGCGGGCGGCGCGGTGGGCGTGGTCGAGGGGCGGGGAGGAGGCGCGTGGGAGTGGAGAGGGAGCGGAGCGGAGGCGGGCGATCGAGGGGGCGCTCGAGGGGTTGACGGGGCTGCAGCGCGCAGCGGTGACGTTGCGGCTGGTGGAGGAGTTGCCGTACGAGGGGATTGCGGAGGCGTTGGGGACCACGGCGCAGCGGGTGCGGAGCGCGTTGCACGCGGCGCGCGGGAAGTTGCGGGAGTCGTTGGGGGACGAATGGAGGGACGAGTGATGCGCGGGGAGCGATTGGGACGAGAGGATCTGGAGCGGTTCCATGACGGCGCGCTGGAGGGGGCGGAGCGGGAGCGCGTGGCGGAGCGTTTGCGCGAGGACCCGGTGGCGCGCGAGCGGTTGGCTCGGGTGCGGGACGTGGATGCGCTGGCGCGGGAAGTGTTATTGGGTGAACATGGGATGGACACTGCGCGCAGGGAGAGCAACGCACCGATTTGCTCTGCACATCGGTGGCACGGCGGAGAAGGCGTGAGGCGAGCGGTATGGAGGGCAACTGCCGCGGGGCTGGTGGTGGTGTGCGCGGTGAGCGTGGTGGTGTGGACGCAGCGCGGTTCGGATGTCCCGTCGGCACCGGTGGAGCATGTGTTCGGGACGGAGCCGGTGGTGACGGAGGGTGTTGGTGAGGTGATGCGGAGGGAGGGGGTTGTGGTGATGCGGTTGGATGCGGCGCCGAGGGCGCGGGGGGGGCTTGCGCCTGTGGCGAATGCGGCGGGGAACGGGGAGGCGCGGTTGGTGTCGTTGGTGGGAGAGGGGTCGTTGGTGGAGGCGTTTGAGGCGGCGCGGAGTCACCCGGGCGCGTTGTCGGACGAGGTGATGGCCGCGTTGGGCGAGCGGGTTCGGTCGGGTGAGTTGGCGCGGGAGTTTCTGGAGTCGTTGCCGTCGGAGCGTCAGGCGCAGGCGGTGCGGGTGTGGGCGGAGAATCCGCATCTTCGGCCGGCCGCGTTCGATCGGCTGCGGGAGCTGCTGCGTTCGCCGGACGTGGGGGCGCGGAGCGCGGGTGAGCGTGTGCGTGAGGGCCTGGCGCAGCGGCCGGAGCTGGCGACGTGGCTGGCGTCGTATGCGCGGACGGAGCGTTGATGGGGGGTGACGAGCGAGTGCGGAGCGCGGCGGGATCGCGCGGACGGGAATCACGGGATGCACGATGACGGCAGAAAGGAGCATGACGATGCGATGGAGCACACAGGCGCGGACGGTGGCGTGGATGCTGGTGGCGGTGTGTGGGGCGGGGATTGCGAGCGCGGATCAGCGGTCGAGCGCGCGGGGGGAGGGCGCGTCGGCGACGGCGATCAATCGGAGCGATGACGGGTCGTTCGAGGTGCGGTTGTACGACGTCGGTGATCTTGCGGGCGTGGCGCGGCTGGATCGGCTGGCGGGCGCGCTGAGCATGCAGCTTGAGGAGATCTCGCAGCAGATCGTGGCGCTGAGCGGCGGCGCGGAGCAGCACAAGGGGTTCCAGCAGGCGTTGCAGACGATCCGGGATGCCGCGGGGGCGGGACGGGTGTCGGTGGAGGTGGAGACACGGAGGGGGAGCGGGGCTCCGCCGCTTGCCGGAGCGAAGGCGAGCGGGGAGTGGTCGAAGACGACGCCGCTGCATGCGCTGCGGACGGTGGCGTCGGTGAGTCGTCCGTCGGCGGTGTCGTCGGTGGAGAAGGTGACGTATGTGCGGTCGTTGATCCCGGTGGTTGGATCGCAGAGCGCGGCGTATCAGACGGACGTGCAGGAGGCGCAGAGCGGGATCGACGGGATGATCACGGTGACGTCGGTGCGCGAGGGGCGCGCGGTGATCCGGTTCAGCGGGCGGATGTCGCGGGTGTTTCTGTCGGACACGCCCGGGCAGGCGGGGCAGGGGTCGGGGATGTCGGTGTGGGCTGCGGCGCCGGCGCCGCTGCAGCAGCTGCGTCAGCGGACGCGGCAGATTGACGCGGAGATTGATGTGGGGAGCGAGGCGGTGGTGGCCGCGGTGGTGGATGATCTGGAGGGTGAGGGCTGGCTTGCGGTGACGGTGCGTGTGGTGAGCGCGCCGTGAGCGTGTGAAGACTCCTCGGGATGCCCGGCTGCGCACGATGCGCGGCCGGGTTTTTTTGTGCGCGCGTGCGCTCAGGCGTAGGAGTGGAGTCCGGTGATGACGAAGTTGATGACGGTCCAGTTGAAGATCATGACGCCGGCGCCGATGGAGGCGAGGACGGCGGTCCAGAGACCCTTGTCGCGGACTTTGAGTCGGACGTGGATGAGCATGGCGAAGATGAGGAAGGTGTTGAGTGCGAAGACTTCCTTGGGGTCCCAACCCCAGGGGCGGCCCCAGGAGTGATCGGCCCAGACGGCGCCCATGACGATTCCGGCCCAGAGGAGGACGAAGGAGAGCTCCATGAGGAGCATGGTGGCGCCGTCGAGGACTTCGCCGAAGGCCGCGCGGGGCTTGCGTGCGTCGCGTTGGATGAGGCTGCCGGCGCCGCCGACCTTTGCGTAGGTGGCTTCGCCGCCGGCGAGTCGGTGGAGGAGGTAGAGGAGCGCGGTGACGGCGGCCATGGCGATGAGGACGTAGGAGAAGATGATGACGTTGGTGTGGATGTAGAGCCAGACGTCGTGGAGGATGGGCATCATGTTGCCGATGTCGGGGGTGAGTTGGAGCGGGAGGAAGTGCGCCGACATGAGGGCGGCCATGGAGCAGGCGGCGGCGCCGAGGAAGAAGAGGTTGCGCATGGGGGATTTGCGCGCGAGGAGTTCGAGGAGGAGGGAGGCGACGGCGCCGAACCATGCGGCGGTGGTGACGGCCTCGAACATGTTGGAGTTGGGCCAGCGTCCGGAGACGTGCCAGCGGAGGGCGACGGAGCCGGTGTGGAGGGCGAGTGCGATGAGGAAGAAGGCGATGCCGATCCATCGCGCGGTGGACCATCGGTAGACGACGGCCATGAGGAGGAAGACGACGCCGGCCATGTAGACGAGCCAGACCCAGGTGAAGTTGCCGAGTGCGAAGTAACGGCTTTCCCACTCGAGCTTTTGGGCCTGTGGGTAGAGGGTTTGGTTGAGTGCGGGGAGTGCGTCTGCGAGTCGTTTGGCGGCATCGGAGGCCTTGGCGGCGTCCTGTGCGCGCCAGGCGTTTGCGAGGTCGGCCCAGGCGTTGATGAGTGTGGAGGAGGCCTTGGCGTCCATTCCGGCGAGCGCGCCGGCGGCTGGGATGGCGTCGGGCGCGCCGTCGCGCGGGACGCCGGAGCCGTCGGCGGTGAGTGCGGCGACGGAGGTCCAGGGCGTGTTGGCGTCGCCGGTCGGGGCTGGTGGCGGGAGGATTCGGAGGAGGTCGACGAGGACTTCGGGGTGTCGGAGCGTGAGGGCGTTGTCGATCTGCTCGACGAACTTGGCGGATCGGACCATGTCCTGCGCGAGACGGGCGAGGAGGTCGCGGACGGCGGGATCGTTCTGGAGGAGCGAGGGCGCGATGAGTCCGGTTTTGACGAATCGTTTGGAGCGTTCGTCGGACCAGTTCGGGTTGGAGTGGAGGCGGTCGGAGATGAGTCCGCGGATGACTTTGCTTTTGACCCAGACGCTGTCGGTGTTTTCGGTGGCCTCGGCGCGGAAGAGGAGGTCGAGGTAGGCGTGGCCTGCGCGGCCCGCGCGGACTGCGGCGGGGCCGGCGGTGGAGCGGACGATGGAGTAGGCGAAGGAGTCGAAGGACTTGAGTCGGCCTCGGTGGTGGACGGCGACGCGGGAGAGGGGGGAGAGGTCGGTCTGGCGCTCGAATGCGGAAAGGGATTCGTCGGAGGCGCGCGGGCGCATGCGCGAGACGGTCATCCAGGTGAGGGAGCCGATGAGGAGGATTGCGAGCGTGAGAGCGAGAGCCTTTCGCCACGTGGGGACGGGGCGGTCTCCGGCGTTCTCGTTTGGGAAGGGGGTCGGGTTCATCGCACGGCCTCCTCGGTGGCGTTGCTTTTGAGAACGACTGCGTGGTTGTGGTCTCGCGCTGCGAGTCGCGCGGCGGCTGCGTCGCCGTGCTCTCCTGCGCGGACTTCGGCGAGCACGGCGTGTTTGCGTCGGCGTTTGATGATGGGCTTGATGTAGAAGGCGTAGAGCATGCCGATGGTGGAGAGGATGCATCCGGCGAGCTGGGTCATGACGCCGGTGCGTGAGCCGACGCCGAGTCCGGTGAAGTTCAGGCCCGGGCTGGTGACGCCGGCGCCGGCGGAGGCTCGCTGGGGCGGGTCCCACATGGCCTGGAAGAATCGGAGTCCGTCGTAGGAGGCGGGGGCGTTGGTTCGGACGGACATGGATTCGTCGGGGCTTTGGGATTGGAAGCGGATGACGCTTTCCCAGTCGCGGATGGAGGAGACGTCGCCCTGGAAGCCTCCGACGTGTGTGATGAGTCTGAAGTCGGCGAGGGTGACGGGGGAGGGGAGCGGCCGGCGTTCTCTGGAGAACATGGCTTCGACGATGCGTCCGTCGGGGAGCGTGAATCGTGCGGGCTGGAACCGGAATCTCGAGCCGTAGGTGTAGGAGTCGTCCGGGAAGACGTACTGGTGGAAGGGGACCCACTGGGACTCGACTCGTCCGCCGCTCTCGATCTCGAGCTTGATCATTGCGTAGAAGGCTTCGGCGTCGCGGTCGCGTTGTGAGACGGGGACGATGGCGGGCTTCATGACGCGCTGGGCGCGTGGCCAGAAGGCGTTGAGGGTGAGGGAGGCCATGGGGCCGAGGTCGACGGTTTTTCCGACGGTGAGTTCGCGGACGGTGGGTTGGCTCGAGGCGAGGGAGACGACGGCGAAGAGGGCGGGATCTGATTGTCCAGCGCGTGGCGCGGCGACGAGCGTGACGGGCGCCGCGCGTCGTCCCGGCTGGTAGGTGACGTCGATGGTGGCGTCGGGCGGGCGGAGGTCGCCGTGGGCGTCCGGGCCTTCCTTGAAGTCGCGTGTGTATGCGGGGTTGTCGGCGACCCAGCGGGTGATTGATTTGTCCTGGGAGGCGAGGTCGATGACGGCGATGGAGAGGTGTGCGCCGTCGGCCATGGGTACGTCGTCGATGATTTCGCGGACGCGGACGGACCATCCGGTGTTGTTGCCGGAGGCGTCGAGGAGCGGAGTGGAAGCGTCGGCGTCTGGGGCGGCGGGGAGTTCGGCTTTGGCGCCGCTGGGCCAGGAGAAGCGGAGGATCGCGGGGGAGGATTGCGCGACGGAGGGGACGTCGGCTTCTGCGTCGACCCATCGGAGCGGGAGTGATTGTCCGGGGGCCGCGGCGCGTGAGGCGACGAGCTGGTTGCGCATGGGTGGCTGGCCGACCATGTTCAGTGTGACGTCGGCGACGGGGAGGAGTGGTCCGGTCGCGGGGCCTTGGTCGAATCGCGCGTTGAGCACGGCGTAGCGGAGGTATCCGGTGACGCGGACGGAGGCGTCTTGTGGGACGGGGTCGGCGGGTTCGAGGCGCGCGGCGCGGACGCGGAGCGGTGAGGGTTCGAGCTGGGAGCGTCGCTCGGACTCGTAGGCGTCGAGGAAGACGTCTTCGCGTGAGGGGATGTAGTCGTTGTATCGGGGCATGCCTCGGAGGCGGCGCTGCGCCCACTCGCCGGCGCGTCCGTCGGGCGAGATTTCGCGGAGGTAGAGGGCCCACGTGTGCGCGAGGAAGAACTCGTCCTGCACCCAGGGGGTGAGGGTCATGGAGAGTTCGCGGTCGACGAGTTTTTCGCCGGTGGATTTGACGGCTCTGCCGGTGGGGAGGATGTCTTCGGTGTACTGGGGGTAGCCGTCGAGGAGCTGTCGCTGGAACCAGGTTCCGTCGGGTTTGGAGACGCGGACGGTGACGGCGTAGGCGCGTGCGCCGGCGTCGGGGGCGGAGAGGATTGGCCAGGAGGGGTCGGTGGCGACGACTTCGTAGAGACGTTCGCTGTCGCCCTCGCCTGCGACGACGTGGGCGCCTGGGAGCGCGACGAGTGAGACGGGGGGATGGTCGGCGGACTGGATGTTGATGGCGCGTCGGAAGACGGGCGTGTCGCCCTCGACCTTCTGGGAGAAGTAGATGACGCTGCCGACGCAGAGGATGATGATGCCGGAGTGGATCATCCAGACGCCGAGGTTGACGACGCGGAGCGGGATTCTGCGGATGGTGGCGATGGAGAGGTTGAGGCAGAGCGCGGCGATGAGCGCGTCGAATGGCCACCAGTGGAACCATTCGTACTCGGTCATTTCGAGCCAGCGTGCTTGTCGGATGGCGTATCCGGCGGAGCCGATGGACATGTAGACGAAGAGGAGGAACATGAGCGTGATGCCGAGCCACACGCTGGAGAGCGCGTCCAGCGCTCGCGTGAAGGAGGATCGCTTGGCTGGGAGTGGTGCAGTCACGGGTTCGTGCTCCGTCACGTGTCGATCTGCATGCCGCGCTTGGATGGTCGCGTGAGTGGCATGGGGAGCGCGGCCCGTCGCTCCCTGGGTCGGCTACTGTAGGACCGCAACTGTTGCTGTTTGAGGGGAATATGCCCTCAATGCGCGGCTCCCGGTGGGAATCCTTATCGGACAAATAGCGCGATGAACAGGACCGCGGCTTGGCCGGCGGTGATTGCGGTTTTGACGATGGTGGCGATGAGGCGCCCGACGGCGGCGCCGCCGGCGACACGAGCGGAATCCTTCCATTTTCGGTCGGTCCGGGTGCGGTCGGCGAGTGCGGCGCCGAGTCCTGCGCCTGCGGCCGCCCCGAGGATGGTCCCCACAATGGGCAGGAGCGGCGTGGCGAGGATTCCGCCGAGTATTCCGCCGAAGAGTGCGCCGAGAGCTGCGCGTTTGGTGCCACCAGCTTTGGCGGCGCCGATGGAGCCGGAGGCGAATTCGATGATTTCGGCGAGGAGTGCGAGTGCGGCGGCGGCGGCGAGCGTCCACCAGGAGTAGGCGTCGGGCCATTGCCATTGGATGACGAGGGCGGCGGCGAGGACGAGCCAGGCGCCGGAGAGGCCGAGGAGCGTGACGAAGACGCCGGTGAGCCCGGCCACGCCCATCAGTATTGCGGCGAGGGTGAGCTCCATGTCGTCATACTTGGGGAAGTGGGAGCGTTGATGCCGCGTTCACGCGGTGGTGTGGTCTGCGGGGGCGGGTTCGGGCTCGGGTTTGTCTTCTTCTGGGGGGACGTATCCGTCGGTGTGTTTTTCCATGTCGAGGACCCACTCTTCGAGCGGGGAGTAGCGGAGGAGGTCGAGCTTGATTTCAGGTCCGTCGTTCTTGAGGTGGAGGAAGACGAAGAACTTGTCCCATTTTCGGCGGTCGATTTCCTTGATGTCCTTGGGTTCGATGGCGCGGCCGTCCGGGAGCGTGAGACGTCGGGGTTCGGGCTCGTAGCGGAACTTGCGTCGGGAGGCTCGGAGGAGGACGAAGAGGATCCATGCGGCGGCGCCGTAGCCGACGCCGGCGATGACCCATTGGGATGGGATGTCGAAGGAGGAGAGCGGCTTTGGTTGTGCGCGGGAGGCCCATGCCTGTTTGAGTTCGGTGAGCCTGCGGGCGGGGTCGGAGACGGCGTCGGCGGAGTGCATGCGGGTCTTTGCGGGGCTGAGCGTGCCGACGCGCGCGAGCTGCGTGAGCCAGCGGAGGCGTGCGAGTTCGGTGGATTTTTGATCGGCGACGACGGCGCGTCCGGACTTGTTGGCTTCGTCGGCTTCGCGTTCGAGCTGGCGTTCGAGGTCCCGGAGGCGTTGGTATTCCGCTTTGGGGTCGTCGACGGCGGCGGTGAGGAGCGAGCCGGAGCGTTGGGCCTGCTCGAGGTATTGGAGTTCGAGGAATTCGGCGGCGCGCTTGCCTCGGTTGGGGTAGACGACGAGGCCGTCGACGAGTCCCCACGTTCCGAGCGCGAGCATGCAGACGAGATAGATCGTCGTTTTGATCACCCAAGGTCGGTTGAGCCTCGTCGTCAGCATCGGTTCCTCCGCGAACGCGTCCGAACAATCACCCGCCACATCGGCTCGAAACGGCCGTTTGGTCGAGTCTACGCGATCCCGCGTGCTCCGACCCGGGCGGGCGGCGTCCGGGGGCGTTGTCGCGTGGTTTGGGCTGGAGGAGCGCGTGGAACCGGCGGGTCATGGCGGGCGTCGAAAGGGACGCCGTCCTGTCGTTGAGAGCGCGACGGGGCCGCGAGGAGGAGGCGTGATGGGACGGGAATGGATGGGAGTGCGGACGGGTGCGCCGGTTGGACTGGCGCTGAGTGTGTTGGCGCTTGGCGGGTGTTCGAACGGGGTGGAGGGGGCGTTTTCCGGCGCGGCGCTTGGCGCGGGGGGCGGGGCGATCATCGGGAGTCTGTACGGCGCGGCGGGGCCTGGCGCCGCGATCGGGGCGGTGTCCGGGGCGTTGGCGGGCGCGGTGATCGGGGACCAGAACGAGCGGAATGAGCGGAACGCGTGGCGTGCGTACGAGGCGAGGTCGTATCGCGGGTACGAGGAGCCGCGGCGCGTGACGGTGTACGAGCGTCGTGTGTACGACTGCCCGCCGCCGCCTCGCCGGCGGTATCACCGGCACTGGCATGATTGAGTCGACGCGGGGCGCGCGTGTGACGATCAGTCTTCGTCGTCTTCGTCGGCTTCCGCCCTTTGCTTGGCGGCGGCAGCGGCGCGTTTGGCGCTTCGTGGTGGCGGGGTCCAGTTGATGGCGTCGTGGCACTCGTCGGCGAGCGCGCGGTGGAGTCCCTCGTGATCGTGGAGCGCTTCGAGGCAGGCCATGAGCTGGTCGACGCGTTGCGGCGGTGAGGCGGCGTCGATGGAGGCGAGTGCGGCGTCGCCGAGGGCGTCGAGCGCGTCGAGGAACCAGTTCGTGGTGGGCTTGGCTTTGGCCGGGGCGACGCGTGCGCGGACGGTGGTTGGGCCGAGGGCGACGATGGGCCAGTCCTGCGTGCGTGTGAGCGGCTCGTGGACGACGATGATTGCGGGGACGCCCTCGTCGTCGGCGCGAGCGCGGAGCGATCGTCCGTCGACGCCGACGCAGCCTGGCGGTTTGAGGAGATAGCAGCCGGGCTGGAGGGGCTTTCCATCGAGTTCGGCGAGGGAGGTGACGACGGTGACGCGGTTTGCGTCCTGGGCTTTCAGTCGTTTTTGTCGTCGCGCTTCGAGGAGGGGGAGGATGATGCGCGCCATGCGTTCGAAGTCGCGGGCGCCGTGGGCGAGTCGGAGTGCTTCGCGCGCGAGTCTTTCGCATGCGACGTAGTCGGTGCGTGTGAGCGCCTGTGAGGCGTCTTCCATCAGCGCGTCGATTTTGGCGGCGCGAGCGCTTGCGGCGCGCGGGCTTTCGTTCTCGGTCGGAGAGTTCTTGTCAGCACGCGGTCGCTGTCGTGCGGGCATGGGTGTCAGCCTACCCGATCCGCGAAGCGTCGCAGGAGGGCGGCCCATCGTGCGGCCTCTTCGGGGAGCCCTTCGGCGAGGTCGTCGGCGAGCGAGACCCAGTCTTTGCGGTCGATGGCCTTGGCCATGGCGGTGAGGGTGTGGGTGAGCGAGCTGACGGCCTGAGGGGCGCCATCGAGCGATTCGAACTTGACGTCGAGGAGCTTTCCGCCCTCGTCGATGGTTCGTCGCACGCCGTCCCAGACGGCGGCGATCTGGCCGACGAGTGCGACGGCGTCCTCGGGCTTTCCGGACTGGATGAGTTCGGAGGCTTCGAAGTGCGCGTCGCGCATGGCGTCGAGCGAGTTCGCGGTTTCGATGAGCGCCTGTCGGACGATGTCGCGCGGGTCTTCGGTGACGAGCCGGACTTCCGCGGCGTCGAGGGTGTCGGCGGATGAGAGTTCGGAGAGTTCGGCGTCCGCGACGCGGGCGCCGTCGGTCCAGACCTCGACGATGATTCGGCCGCGTTCGGCGGCCTTGGGTCGTGCCGCGTCGAGGGCCTGGGTGAGGTTCTGTGGCGAGGTTCCGGAGAGCAACGCGTCGTCGAGGTACAGCCGCATAGGGGGTGTATCGGCTGGATGGGGCGGGTGTCCTCAGTCGGAAGTGGTGGACTGGGGGGTTTCTGCGCGTGCGGCCCGTCGCGCGGCGCGTGCCCGCTCTTTGTAGATGAGGCGGAGGTTTCGGGCGTAGATGACGACGCCTGTGGATTGGCCGAGGACGCCGACGACGTCGCGTCGCCAGACGAAGTAGGTGAAGAGCGTGGCGCCGCCGAAGAGGGAGAGCCACCAGAAGACGGGCGGGACGATGGATCGTTTTTCTCGTTCGCTGGAGACCCACTGGACGAGCATGCGGCCGAAGAACGCGGACTGTCCGGTGAAGCCGAGGACGACCCACCAGACGTTGGCCCAGGAGGAGACGTTGAGGGCTTTGAGGACGGGGTGCCTTCGGGCGGCGGCGGCGTTCACGTCGCGCATGGTTTGCCAGAATTGCGGCTCGGAGATGAACCCGTCGGGGAGGTCCGCGGCTTTGGTGAGGAAGCGGTGTGACTTGTCGTCGTGCGGCGCGACGAGGACCTCGTAGCGGACGGTTCGGCCTGAGAATTCCCAGGTGCTGACGCTCGAGCCCGGGGTGGCGCCGTCGCGTCCTTCGATGAGTTGCGGGCCGGCGACGAGCCAGAAGCCCATGAGGAGGAGCGCGGCCATGGCGAAGAGTGGTCCGCGCTTCATGGGGCGTTGGTCCCTGCGGTGTCGCGTGCTCGGCGTGTTTCGGCGGATAGCGCGTCGTTGCGCGCTTCGGCCCAGTCGGTCCATCGTCGGCGGTTGAACATCCATCGCATGACGAAGAGGTCGATGAGGCCCGGGAGCGCGCGTTGGACGATGCCGAGCCCGTACTTGGTCTGTCCCGCGACACGAGCGCGGTGTTCGACGTCCATCTCGACGACTCGTCCGCCGAGGCGTGCGATGGTGACGGGGATGAAGCGGTGCGCGCCGCGGAACTGGAGCGGGAGGAGGAGAGCGTAATCGCGTTTCATGACGCGGAGGGAGCATCCGGTGTCACGGACGCGATCGGCGAGGAGGGCGCGTCGGAAGAGCCGTCCGACGACGGAGCCGACGCGTCGGACGGCGTTGTCCTTTCGCGCGCGGGAGCGATCGCCCTGGACGAGGTCTGCGTGTTCGCGCTCCATTCGTTCGATCATTCGCGGGAGGTCGGCCGGCGCGTTCTGGAGGTCGGCGTCGAGCGTGGCGATGAGGGCGCCTCGTGCGGCGCGGATGCCGGCGTAGAAGGCGGCGGATTGCCCGGCGCCTTTGCCTGGTGGCGTCCTGGTCATGGAGACGACGCGGAGCCATGGTCGCGTGGCGGCGAGCGAGAGGGCGTAGTTGCGTGTGCGGTCGGTGGAGCCGTCGTCGACGAGGAGGAACTCCCAGCTCGCGTTGCGTGCGGAGGCTGCGGGGGCGATGGCGGCCTCGACTTCGCGCACGAGGGGCTCGACGTTTTCCTCCTCGTTGTGCGCGGGGGCGAGGACGGTGAGCCAGACGGGGTTGTCCGGGGCGGGCATCCGTGTCAGTCTAGCGGCCCGTGCCCGCGTGCTCCTACACTAAGCGTCCGCCCGGGCGCTCGCGGCGGGAACGGGCCACGCAGGAGACTTCGACCACGATGCACATGCGCCGAGACGATCACGAGCACGGCCCCAAGACGGTGCCGATCCGGATTCTCATCGAGGATCCGGAGGGCCTGACGGGGACGGACAAGGGTGAGTGGGAGATCATGGCCGCGAAGGGCGAGAGCGTGCTGGAGGCGGCGATGGACGCGGGGATCAACATCGAGCACGCGTGCGGTGGGGTGTGCGCGTGCTCGACGTGTCACGTGTACGTGGAGAAGGGGATGGAGTGCCTGACGGAGGCGAGCGAGGCGGAGGAGGATCGGGTGGAGGAGGCGCCGGGGCTGCAGCGCAACTCGCGTTTGTCGTGTCAGTGTGAGATTCTGAGGGAGGGCGAGATCGTGGTGCGTGTTCCGTCGTGGAACCGTAATGCCGTGAAGGAAGTACCCCACTGACGCTGCGCTGAGGGCGCGGAGGAGCGGCGAGATGCGCGAGGAGACGTACCACTGGCTGAACGTCGAGCGGATCGCGGAGGAGCTGGCGTTGCGGCACCCGGAGATGGAGCCGATGGAGATCGGCTTTGCGCAGCTTCGTGATCTGGTGGAATCGTTGCCCGGGTTCGTGGCGCACGAGGGGCATCCGTGCAACGAGAAGATTCTGGAGGCGATCCAGATGTCGTGGCATGACGAGCACGGGGACGAGGACGACGGTCGCGACTGAGTCTCACGGGGGCATTCATCGGATAGAAATGGTTTGAATCGGGGGTGTGCGCGGGTACATTGCGTGTCGCCGGGCGGGCAGGAGGCGCGTGATGCCCAATCGTCGTGAGTTCCTCGCCGCGTCGGGGGGCGCGCTGTTCACCATTTCCGCGTCGGGACGCGTGTTTGCGCAGGCGATGCGCGGCGCGAGCGGCGGGCTTGATTCGGCGGGGCAGATGTTCCTTCGGGGGAGCCCGATCAATTTCCGTCCTGACGTCGGCAGCCATGCGGTGTTCGAGGGCTTGCCGTTCTGGACGTCGATGAGCGGGGATCGGTTTCACGGGCCGGGGCATCCGCCGTTTCCGGCGCTCGGGGAGTGGATCGGGTACGGGAACCCGCCGCCGGCGCCGACGGAGGATGAGGACATCGTGATCGTCGGTGGTGGTCTGTCGGGGCTGACGACGGCGTACCTGCTTCGGGATCGGCGTCCGCTGTTGCTGGAGCACAACTCGCGCTTCGGGGGGAATGCGCAGGGCGAGGTGTGGGGGGGGTTGCCGTTCTCGCTGGGGAGCGCGTACTTCATCGAGCCGGACGAGCCGCTGACGAGCTTCTACAAGGAGCTTGGGCTTGATCGGTTGGCGCGGGTGACGATCGGCACGCCGGGCCCGGACCCGGTGGAGGTGCGCGGGTCGCTGGTGGAGGGGTTCTGGAAGGGGGAGTGGTCGATGTCGCGCGGGGAGCGCGCGTATTTCGAGCGGTACCTCGCGTTGGTCGAGCACGTTGCGAAGAACGAGTACCCGGACATTCCGCTGCCGAAGAAGGGGTTCGAGTGGATTTTGGAGTGGGACACGCGGTCGTTCAAGCAGGACGTGGAGGCGCGGTGCGGCGGTCCTGCGCCGGCGCTGCTTGAGGCGGCGATCCAGCAGTATTTCTACTCGTCGTTCAACGCGGGATGGGAGCAGGTGTCGGCGGCGGCGGGGTGGAACTTCGTGGCCGCGGAGCTGTACGGGCTGTGGGTGCTGCCCGGGGGTGTGGCGACGATGTCGCAGGCGATCTGGGCGCGTTTGTTGGCGTCGCTGGGGCATGAGCGGATGCGTCGAGAGGTGGTGGTGCTCGACGTTCGTCCGTATGAGGGGGACGCGCTGGTGACGTACGGCAGCACGGACGGGACGGTGCGGAGCATCCGCGCGAAGCGTGTGGTGATGGCGTGCCCGAAGTTTGTGTGCCGGCACACGATGGGGGAGTATTTCGACGCGGACCCGGAGCGTTCGAATTCCGCGTTGCAGATCACGTACAACCCGTACATCGTGGCGAACGTGCTGCTCGACGTCGGGCTTCCGGGGGACTACTACGACGTGTTTCTGGTGGAGGACGGCTCGCTGCCGCATGCTCCGCAGGTGACGCTCGAGGAGTGGCACCGACCGGTGGACGCGTTGAACGCGAGCTTCGCGTTGCACGGGACGTCGCATCGGAGCGTGCTGACGTTTTACTGGCCGCTGCCGTGGATTCAGGGTCGGGCGTTCGTGGGGCTGGACCTTGACCCGTTGCCGCGGATCGCGCCGTGGGGGGCGCCGCACATCAAGAACGCGTTGTCGGCGTTGGGCGTGCCGCAGCATGCGGTGCGTCAGGTTCGTCTGACGCGTTGGGGGCATTCGATGCCGGTGGCGGCGACGCGGTTGCTGGCGGACGGGCACGCGCAGCGCGTGCGTGAGCCGACGTCGGACGGGAAGGTGTTCTTCGTGAACCAGGACAACTGGGCGTTGCCGGCGGTGGAGACGGCGTTGCTGGAGGCGTTCGCGTGGGCGCCGAGGGTTGTGGAGGGGTTGTGACGGGTTGGGCGTTCAGACGGCGTCGGCGGATCGTCGGATGATTTCCCAGGTTTCGTCGATGTGCGTTTCGCGCGTGTAGACGCCGCCGATGGCCATTCGGAGCGTGTATCGGCCTGCGCCGGACTCGTCGGCGAGGGTGGTGTGTGTGAGCATGGTTTCGCGGGAATCGTTGAGACGTCGGTGGAGTTCGCGTGTGCGTTGGTCGTCGCCCTTCATGCGGAAGCAGACGAGCGAGAACATTCTGGGGCAGGCGAGTTCGAAGCGGTTGTCGCCGGCGAGGAGCGATTCGAATCGTTGGGCGAGGTGGATGTGTCGGCGGATGTGCGCCTGGAGGCCCTCGGCGCCGTAGGAGCGGAGGACCCACCAGAGTTTGAGTGCGCGGAATCGTCGGCCGAGGGGGACCTGCCAGTCGCGGTAGTCGATGACGGCGCCGGAGTCGGAGGCTTTGTTACGGAGGTATTCGGGGGTGATGGAGAGCGCGTCGAGGACGGGGGTGCGGTCGGCGAGGAAGAGCGCGGAGCAGTCGAAGGTGGTGAGGAGCCACTTGTGTGGGTTGAAGTTGAAGGAGTCGGCGTGCTCGGCGCCCTGGAGCATCCATCGGTGTTCGGGGCAGACGCAGGCGGAGCCGGCGTAGGCGGCGTCGACGTGGAGCCAGAGGGAGTGTTGTCTGGTGATGGCGGCGATGTGGTCGAGTGGATCGACGGAGGCGGAGGAGGTTGTGCCGAGGGTTGCGCAGACGAAGAAGGGCGTGAGCCCCTGCGCGAGGTCGGCCTCGATGGCGCGCGCGAGGGCGTCGGGTCGCATGCGGTGTCGGGCGTCGGTGGGGATGAGCCGGAGGTGATCGGGCGCGAGGCCGGCGATGCGGGCGTCCTTGGCGATGGAGGAATGGGCCTGCGCGGAGGTGTAGGCGACGAGGCGTTCGATGGGGATGTTGTGGGCTTTGCGTGCGCGGTCGCGTGCGGCGAGCATGCAGACGAGCGCGGCTTCGGAGGCGGTTCCCTGGATGACGCCGCCTGGTCGCATTCCGTTGCCGGCGACGTTGGTCGAGAGGAAGCGTTGGGGCAGGTCGAGGAGGTGGACGAGCCAGTCGAGGACGCGTGTTTCGAGTTCGGTGTAGACGGGGGAGGTGGCCCAGAGCATGCCTTGGGCGTTGAGTGTTGCGGAGAGGAATTCGGCGAGGATCGCGGGCGGCGAGGTGTTGCAGGGGAAGTAGCCGAAGAATCGCGGGTGTTGCCAGTGGGTGATGCCGGGCATGACGACGCGGGTCACGTCGTCGAGGAGCTGGTCCCAGGGCTCGGGGTGCTCGGGCGCACGGAGCGGGAGCATGGCCGAGATGTCTCCCGGCCCGGCGCCGGAGATGACGTGTGAGCCATGCTCGGAGCGCTCGAGGGACTCGAGATAGTCTGCGGCGAGGTCGGCGAGCTGGTGTGCGGCGCGCCGGAAGTCGCTGGTGTTCATTGGGGGCATGGGGCAAGGGTAGCCGCCCCGTGCGTTCGTTCCGTCGATCGAGCGTGTGTGAGCGGGTCAGGCGGGGGTGACGGTGCGCATGGTTGGGTTGAGGAGTTCGTCCGCGGCGCGGACCGGAGTTGCGAGCAGCGCCAGGGCCGTGAGATCGTCCCGCTGATGGAGCGAGCCGGTCTGCTCGTCGAGCCGGTCGGCGAGGCGTGTCATGGCGAGGGCGATGTTCCGGGTGGCGGCGAGGTCGTTGGCGAAGGCGGAGAAGTGATCGAGGTAGTGGGTGGTGGGGAGACGGCGGCCGTAGTTGTCGGCGGCGGGGTCGGGGAACGCGGTTTCGAAGCCGTCGGAGTGGAGCATGAGCAGCTCGTCGGGCTTGAGGGTGAAGGTGACCTGGTCGTAGGTTTCCTCGGCGAAGACGCCGAGGAGACCGCCCTCGGTCTGCACTCGTTCGGCGGTCTGGCCGGGTCGGATGCGGAGCGGTGGCGGGTGCCCGGCGCCTGCGATGGTGACGGTGGCGCTGCGTGTGTCGACGAGCCCGTAGACGGCGCTGGCGAATCGCGGGCTCTCGCCCTGGCGGCGGATGAGTTCGATGTTGAGGCGGGTGAGCGCTTCGCCGGG
This sequence comes from uncultured Phycisphaeraceae bacterium, assembly GCA_964410465.1. GTDB lineage: Bacteria > Planctomycetota > Phycisphaerae > Phycisphaerales > UBA1924 > CAYPGJ01. The sequence goes on from CAYPGJ010000008.1 coordinate 89,259, forward strand.
GGGGACGAGTCGGTAGGAGTTGCCGACGATGTCCTTCATGGGGAGCGACTTGCAGACGACCATGGTCATGAGCGCGGCGGGCACGCCGTGTCCGATGGCGTCGGCGAGGAAGAAGGCGACGTGGTGTTCGTCGAGGCGTTGGACGTCGTAGATGTCTCCGGAGACGTACCCGGCGGGTCGGTAGAGGACGCCGAAGTCGGCGCCGGGGAGCGTGGGGAGTGAGCGGGGCAGGAAGTCGCGCTGGACCTGCGCGGCGAGCTGGAGTTCTTCGTGGACGCGGTCCATCTGCCCGCGGAGTCCGGTGGTGCATCGGCGGTTGGCGCCGAGCTCCTGGAGGAGTGCGCTGACGAAGTGCTGTCGCTGGAGGAGCGCGCGGATGTTTGCGGCGAGGACGACGTGTTCGGCGGAAGTCGCCTCGACGATGACGGTGTCGGAGTTGAGTCGCGACGCGCGTTCATCGACGGTGGGGAAGAGGAAGAGCGCCGGGATGCCTTCTTCGGCGAGGGCGTCGGCGAGGATGGTGGCGGAGGCGTCCGGCCTTGGGAGGATGGCGACGGCGACGGCGCCGGTGACGGCGGAGACGTCGGCGAGGGCGTCGGCGAGAGGGAGGAGCTGGAGGGAGGGCGGCGCGGCGCCTGCGGGCCAGTGGTCGGCGATGGGTCGCCACCAGTCCGCGTGTGCGTGCTCAAGGGAGTCGGTCGCGATGAGAGTGATGGTGCGTGTGGCCATGCGAGCGCCGTCTCCTCCTGGCGGAGCGTGGATCGCGCGGGAAACGCGCGGTGGAGTGCATCCGTATGGAGGAAAATCGGCTCAGCGGGCGCGGCGCTTGAGGGCCTTCACGTCGATCCGAACGACGTCGCCCGGCTTTAGCCCCACCTGGGCCAGTCGCCCCCCCGCGGTTTCGAGCGCGAACTGGGCCGGGAACCTCGAGTCGTACTTGCGGAGTCGGTTCTCGTAGTCGAAATCCGACTCTCCGGCTCTCTGAGGCTCCTCGACGGCCATCTCGTGCACGACGAGCACGCGGCCGGCGCCGTCCAGGAACGCGATGTCGATGGGCACGAGGCAGTGTCGCATGACGAAGGAGAGGGGCATCGGGTCCGGGAACACGAAGAGCATCCCCTCGGCGGGGCCGATGTGCTCCCTGTGGGAGAGGCCCTTGACGCGTGTCGGCTCGTCGAGCGCGAGTTCGAGTGTGAAGGGCTTGTCGTGGAGGTCGACGTGGAGGGATTCCGGGCCGCTCTTGGTCGAGCCGCTGTCGGACGCGCCCGAGTCCGCGCACGCGGAAGTCATGAGGGCGAGGGTGAGCAGCGTGGTCATCGTGCGAGCAGCCATGCGTCGTCGTCCGGGGTGAAGGTTTGAGGCGTTGTGGGGATCGTATCGAGGGCGAGACGCGAGGCGAATTCCGGGGCGGACATCTCCCGCTCGCCGCCCTCGCCCACTCCCGACCAGCGGGCCAGGAGCGCGATGACGCGTTCGGGGGCGACGCCGAGGGTGCGATAGTGCGAGAGTCGCGTGTCGCCGTGGCGTTTGGCGAGGCGTCGGCCGTCGTGGCCTTTGATGAGGGGGAGGTGGAGGTATGTCGGCGGGTCTGCGTATGCGAGTGCGCGGTAGAGGAGGGTTTGTCGCGCGGCCGAGTCGAGCAGGTCATCCCCGCGGACGACGTGCGTCACGTTTTGCCGGTGATCATCGACGACGACGGCGAGCTGGTAGGACGGGGTTGCGCGTTTGGTCCAGACGACGAAGTCGCCGATGGAGTCCGCGGGGGTCATGCGTTGTCGGCCGGCGAACATGTCGACGAACTCCACGGCGCCGAGCGGCGCGGGCGGGGAGGCGAAGCGCCAGTTGGTCTCGCGGCTGTGGAAGGTTCGGGGCGCGTTCCAGTCCGGCGGTCGGAGGGATGCGGGGAATCGCAGCTCGTGCCCTGGTGTTTCGTCGGCGGTCGGGGCGTTGTGTGGCGCGGAGGCCGCGGCCTCGATCTGCGTGCGCGTCAGCTCGCAGGGGTAGGCGAGTCCGCTTTTGGCGAGGGAGGCCATGGCGTTGACGTGTAGCTCGAGGTCGCGTGACTGGATGACGGGCCCCTCGTCGTAGTCGAGGCCGAGCCATTCGAGGTCGCGGAGGGTCTGGTCGATGGATTCGGGTTTCACCCTGGGGGAGTCGAGGTCTTCGACGCGCATGAGGATGCGCCAGCCTCGTTGGCGTGCGAGGGCCCAGGTGACGAGGAAGGTTCGCGCGTTGCCGAGGTGGAGCGCGCCGGTGGGCGAGGGAGCGAGGCGCGTCCGGAGGAGAGTTGACGTGGGCTGCACGGGCCCGAAGATACCGCGGTGCGCGGCGCGGCTGCTGCGTCATGTGGAGGATTCATGTCCAAGCTCAACGCGGATCAGGTCAAGAAGCGGCTCGTGGACACTCCGGAGTGGAGCGAGCTGAACGACGCGATCCAGCGGACGTACCAGTTCAAGGATTTCGCGGCGTCGATGCGGTTCGTGAACAAGGTGGCGGCGTACGCGGAGGAGATGGATCATCACCCCGACATCCTGGTGCGTTACAACAAGGTGACGCTGACGCTGAGCACGCACGACGCGGGTGGCATCACGTCGAAGGACTTCGAGCTGGCGAAGCAGTGCGACGGGGCGATCTGACGCGCGGGTCGGGATCGCCCGTGGGCCGTCAGGGTCCCGGCTTGCTCGGCGGCTTTTTCTCGGCCATGCCCACCTTCCCTGCTGCGAGGTCGCCCACGAGCTGCGCGAGCGCCTTGACGTCCTTCTGGCGCACGATGGCGAGGACGCGCTCGTCGGCCGCGGCGGTCTTGTCGAGGGCGTTCTCCACCTTGGTCCAGAGCTTGTCGGCCTTGGGACCGGGGTCGCTGACCGCGAGGTCGGAGACGAGTTCGGAGAGTTTGGCGAGTGTGATGGAGTCGAGGTGCGCGTAGTACCGCTTGACGATGCCGCGCTGGTACGAGGAGAGGTGCTGTCCTTTGGCCACGCTCAGGGCTCGTAGCGGCCGACGGCGAGCGAGACGTTGTGCCCGCCGAAGCCGAAGGTGTTGTTGAGTGCGTACCGGACCTTTCGGTCTCGCGCGGCGTGCGCGACGAAGTCGAGGTCGAAGCCGTCGTCGGGGGCGTCGCAGTTGATGGTGGGCGGCGCGACGCCGAAGCGGATGGCGTTGATGCAGGCGATCATCTCGACGCCGCCGGAGGCGCCGAGGCAGTGTCCGTGCATGGACTTTGTGGAGGACATGAGGAGCTTGCCGCCGCGTGACTTGTGTGCGTGCTCTCCGAAGACGTTTCCGACGGCGGCGACCTCGGCGGCGTCGCCGAGTGGGGTTGAGGTGCCGTGTGCGTTGATGTAGTCGATGTCGGCGGGGTTGAGTCCGGCGTAGTCGAGTGCGACGCGCATGGCGCGAGCGGCGCCTCGGCCGTGCTCGTCGGGCGCGGTGATGTGTGCGGCGTCGGAGGTCGCGCCGGCGCCGAGCAGCTCGCAGAGGATTTCCGCGCCGCGTGCCTTGGCGTGTTCCTCGCTCTCGAGGACGAAGACGCCTGCGCCCTCGGCGAGGACGAAGCCGTCGCGGTCGCGGTCGAAGGGTCGTGAGGCTTTCTGCGGCTGATCGTTGCGAGCGGAGAGTGCGCGCATGGTCATGAATGCGGCGACGCAGATGGGGGAGATTGCGGCTTCGGCGCCGCCGGCGATCATGACGTCGGCCTCGCCGCGTTGGATGACGTGCATGGCGTCGCCGATGGAGTGTCCGGAGGAGGCGCAGGCTGTGGCGTGGGTGGAGGAGGGGCCTTGGAGGCCGTAGCGGATGGAGACGTTGCCGGAGCAGGAGTTCACCATGAGCTTGGGCACGGTGAATGGTGAGACGCGGTCGGGGCCCTTGGCGGCGAGGAGCTGGACGCCTTCTTCGATGGTTCGGATGCCGCCGATTCCGGAGCCGACGATGACGCCGCAGCGTTCGCTGTTTTCCTTGGCGAAGTCGATGCCGCACTGCTCGACGGCCTCGATGGTGGCGGCGAGGCCGAGCTGGCAGTATCGGTCGATTCGTCGTGCCTCACGGTGATCGATGCGTGAGGCGGGGTCCCATCCCTGGACTTGACCGGCGATGAGTACGGCCCATCGCCCTTTCCAGGTGTCGAACTCGGCGCCTTCGATGCGCGTGATGCCTGATCGGCCGGAGACCATCGCGTCCCAGGTCGATGAGGCGTCGTGACCGAGGTTGGTCACGGCGCCCATGCCGGTGATGACGACGCGGCGTCGGTCGTGAGTTCGCTTGGACATAGGAGCCAGCGCCCGCGGCAGGGACTCGGAGGGTGAGCCCTCCGGTCAGGAGGCCGCCTTCTGGGACTGGGCCTTGAGGATGAAGGAGATGGCCTGACCGACGGTCTGGATCTTCTCCGCCTCTTCGTCCGGGATGGACGTCTCGAACTCGTCCTCGAACTCCATCACGAGCTCCACCGTGTCCAGGGAGTCGGCGTTGAGGTCGTTGACGAACGAGGTGTCGCGGGAGATTTCCGCCTTGTCGACGCCCATCTGCTCGGCGACGATCTCGATCACCTTCGCTTCGATCTCTTGCTCGGTCACGTTCAGGTCTCCGAGGGTCTCCCCGGCGGTGCGCCCGGGGAAGGGATTGGGGGGCCGTTGCCCCGCGATTGACACGATGGGCGGAGTGTAGCGGCGTCGAGCCGTACCGCCAACGCCGGACGAGTGCGTCTTGTGAGTGATCGCTAGCACATGGTCATGCCGCCGTCGACGGTGATGACCTGGCCGGTGAGGTATCCCGCGTCGTCGGACGAGACGTAGGCCACGGCGGCGGCGATGTCCTCGGGCTTTCCGAGCCGTCGGACGGGGAGGCCTTCGAGGATTTTCGTGCGGATGTCTTCGGGGAGGACGGAGGTCATGTCTGTTTCGACGAACCCCGGCGCGACGACGTTTGCCGTGATCCCTTTGGGCCCGAGTTCGCGCGCGATGGATCTCGCGAGGCCGACGAGGCCGGCCTTGGCGGCGGCGTAGTTCGCCTGGCCGGCGTTTCCGACGAGTCCGGAGGTGGAGCCGATGCAGACGACGCGTCCGAAGCGGTTTTTCATCATGCTTCGCGCGGCGGCGCGAGCGGCGACGAAGGCGGAGGTGAGGTTGGTGCGGATGACGCCCTCGAAGTCCTCGTCGCTCATTCGGAGCATGAGACCGTCCTTGGTGACGCCGGCGTTGTTGACGAGGATGTCGAGTCGTCCCTCGACGTCGGCGACCTTCTCGACGGCGCGTTGGAGCGCTGCGGGGTCGGAGACGTCGATGACGAGCGTGGACGCGGAGCCTCCGGCCGCCTCGATCTCGGCGCGGACCTCGTCGAGCGGGCCCTGGGAGCGTGAGGCGAGGACGACGCGGCGGCCGTCGGCCGCGAGGCGGAGCGCGATTGCGCGGCCGATGCCGCGGGATGCGCCCGTGACCAACGCCACACGGCGTGTTGAAGCGGTGTCAGCTGCCATGTTCGGAACTCCTCGTGTGGTTGGCGCGGTGCGGCGCTTAGGGCGTGGCGCCGTCCAGCTCTGCGAGGCTGGCCGCGGTCTTCACGGGCGTGGGCGAGCCGGCGTAGACCCATCGGCCGCTGTCCGCGGGAAGGATGCGCCAGGCGGTGAGGTATGCGGGCTCGCCCTTGGGGTGCACGGCGAGTCCGAGTGTGTAACCGTCGCCGGCGGAGGTGAGGGAGACGATTCGGACGGCCTGGAGATCGCTTGTCGCGCGAGCCCACGCGCCGGAGGCGCGGAGGTTGGCGAGCGTTTCTTTCGCGAGCGGGTCGAGCATCGGGTCAAGGGCCGAGGCGTTCCCGTGGGCCAGCGCGGTAGCGAACGCGATGACGCTTCGCGCGATGGATTCGTCGGTGGGCGCGGCGGAGTCGGCGAACTGGACCATGGGGTCTGTGAGCATGGAGCTGACGTTGACGGGCGTCGGAGCAACGACGGGGGGAGGTGGCGGCGGCGGCGGCGGCGGGGCTTTCTTCTTCCCGCATCCGGCGGCGGCGAGCATCGCCGCGCAGGCCAGCGCCGCGGAACGCGTGATCCACACTCGTCTCGGGCGCTCAGGCCCCGGGTTCGTCATGGGTTTCCACCTTGATGGTTCGATCGATGCGTCGCATGAGGCCGGCGAGGACTTTACCCGGGGCCAGCTCGTGCATCACCGCGGGCGCACCGGCGGGCGTCTTCACGTTCGCGGCGAGCCATGCGCAGGAGGCGTCCCAGCGGACGGGGGCCGTGAGTTGCTCGACGAGGCGCGCCTTGATCTGTTCGGGGCTGTCGGTGTGGGGCTTGGCGGTGACGTTGGAGACGACGATGGAGGAGGGAGGAGAGAAGTGGACCGATTCGAGCGCGCGGGAGAGTTTTTCGGCGGCCGGGGCCATGAGCGGGGAGTGGAACGCGCCGGCGACGGCGAGTCTCGTGGCGCGCAGGCCGAGCGATTCCGCGACCTTGGCCGCGCGCTCGCAGGCGGCGGCGTGTCCGGAGAGGACGATCTGCCCGGGGGCGTTGAAGTTTGCCGGCACGAGAGCGTCGTTGCGTGCGGCGTCTGCGCAGACCTGTCGGGCCTGTTGCTCGTCGGCGCCGATGAGGGCGAGCATGCCGCCGTCGCTGGCTTCGGCCGCGGCCTGCATGGCGGCGCCACGCAGGGCGACGAGCTTGAGTCCGTCTTCGAAGGAGATCGCGCCTGCGAGGTGAAGCGCGGTGTATTCGCCGAGGGAGAGGCCGGCGCCGGCGAGGACGGTTGGCGCGTCCGCGGCGGACCATGCGCGCCACGAGGCGATGGCGGTGGTGTAGAGGGCGGGCTGCGCGACGTCGGTTCGGTTGATGCGTTCCTCGGCGCCGGCGAAGCAGAGTGCGGAGAGCCGCTGTCCGAGGGAGTCTCCGAGGACGGCGTCCGCGGAGGCGAAGACTGCGGCGGCCTCTTTTCGGTCGGATGCCCAGGCGTGGCCCATTCCGACGCGCTGCGCCCCTTGTCCGGGGCAGAGCAGGATGATCGGCTCGCGTGTGGTCATCTCGTCTCGCTCCCGCAGGTCAGATCAGACGCGCCAGAGGCTGCTCGACCAGGTCAGCCCTCCGCCGAACGCCACCATGAGCACGAGTTCGCCGTCCTTGACGCGGCCCGAGCGACGCACCTCGTCGAGGCAGATCGGGACGGAGCCGGCGGAGGTGTTGCCGTATCGATCGATGTTCACGTAGAGCCGGTCCTCGGGCAGGCCGAATCGCTCGCGAGAGGCCTCGAGGATTCTGGCGTTGGACTGGTGGCAGATGTAGTGATGGACGTCTTCGGCGCGGAGGCCGGCCTTGTCGAGCGTTTCCTGGATGAGGTCGCCGAAGGTTCGGACGGCGAACTTGAAGACTTCTCGTCCGTTCATGTGGAGGACGTTGAGCTTGTCCATGTCTGGCTCGACGCCGTCGGGATAGTCCCACTTGGTGCGGGGCAGGTAGAGGTCTCGCCATCCGGAGCCGTCGGCGTGCATGGCTTGTGCGATGACGCCCTTGGAGTGGTCGTCGGTGACGGAGAGGACGGCGGCGCCAGCGCCGTCGCCGAAGAGGATGGACACGCCGCGGTCGGTGTAGTCCAGGATGGAGGTCATGTGGTCGCAGCCGATGACGCCGATGCGTCGGTGGACTCCGCCGCGGATCATTTCGTGTGCGAGGTTCATGGAGTAGACGAAGCCGGAGCAGGCGGCGGCGAGGTCGAATGCGCCGGCGCCGATGGCTCCGACCTCGGCCGCGACGCGGCACGCGGTGGCCGGGCAGACCATCTGGTTCGTGACGGTGGCCAGGATGATGAGGTCGAGGTCTTTGGCGTCGATGCGCGCGTTTTCGAGGGCTCGCTTGAGCGCCGTTGCGCTCATCCAGAGTGTCCCCTCTCCCTTGTCGACGTCGCACTTGCGCCGCTCGCGGATGCCGGTTCGTTGGACGATCCATTCGTCGGAGGTGTCGAGGGTGCGCTCGAAGTCGGCGTTCGTGAGCTTGCCTTCGGGGAGGCAGGAGCCTGTGCCGGCGATGCGGACGCCCCGGGCGCGCGGTTCCGGCGAGCCCCGCGCGCCGCCTGTGACTGGTTGGATGCCGCTCATGCTGATCGCTTCGCCGGCGTCGAGGCCCGCTCGTCCTCGTCGCCCGGGGCGTGCGTCTCGCCGGTGACTTCCGCGAGCTCGGCGAGGCGCGCGACGATCGCCTCGTTGAGTCTTGAGGTGACGAGTTCGCGAGAGTTCCGGATCGCGGCGGCGATGGTGCGGGCCTGCGAGCTGCCGTGGCAGATCACGCACACACCGTTCACGCCCAGGAGGGGCGCGCCGCCGTACTCGTGGTAGTCGTTGCGCTTGTAGAGCGCCTTTGCGACGGGCTCGAGGCGGAGCGCGAGCTCGGGGTCGTGCTCGGCGACGGCCTGGAAGATCGCCTTGAAGAGGCTCTGGGCGAGGCCCTCTGCCAGCTTCAGCATGATGTTGCCGACGAAGCCGTCGCACACGAGGACGTCGGCGACGCCCTCGAGGAGGTCGCGTGACTCCGCGTATCCGACGTAGTTCAGCCCGGGCGTTGCGCGGAGGATGTCGCGGACCTGCTTGGTCAGATCGGTCCCTTTGCCTTCTTCCGAGCCGATGTTGACGAGCGCGACTCGCGGCTCGCGGATCCCGTAGACGTGTCGCGCGTACGTCTCGGCCATGAGTCCGTACTGGGCGAGGTGGGTTGGTCTTGGTTCGGGGTTCGCGCCGACATCGCACATGATGAGCGGGCCGCGGGGCGTGGGGATCGTCACCGCGATGCCTGGGCGGTGCACGCCGGAGAGCCGGCGCATGTTCATGGTGGCGGCGGAGACGCACGCGCCGGTGTTGCCGGCGGAGATGATGACGTCGGCGCGTTCGAGGCCGTGGCGTTCGGCCTTGGGGGAGCCGAGGACGGACATGCGCACGATGGAGGAGTTTTTCTTGCTTTTGACCGCCTCGACGGGGGACTCGTCCATGCCGATGACTTCGGACGCGTCGGCGATGGAGACCCTGGGATCGTTGACCCGGCGGTCCTTGAGGACGTCTTCGATGATGTCGCGCGGCCCGACCAGCGTGAGGTGGTCATCCGGGTGGAGCGACGGCAATGCCTGAATGGCGCCTTTCAGGATTTCGTCGGGCGCGTGATCGCCGCCCATGACGTCCAGCGCCAAGCGCATGGGCTCAAGCCCCTTCGACGCCGATGCCCAGCTTCGGCACGGAGATCCTCAGGCCAGCCCGGACGTACCCCGACTCTTTGCACACACGATGGTGCATCTTGGGCATGCCGGAGAGCGGGTCCACCGTCGGCGCCGGCGCCTCGATGGCGTGATGGGCGCGACCGCGACGGGTGCGTCCCGGAGAGAGTCGATGTGTAGGGTGCATGGCGAGGACCTTTATCTACGTGCGAACAGGGCCGATCAAGGTAGCCCGCCCGGCCCGCCATGTCAACGAACCGCCTCGGCTTGCCCCCTCCGCTTGGACGCACCGGCCTCCCCCCGCTAAACTACCTCCACACGCCCGTGCGGCGGCTTCCGCCGGCACGGACGATGCCTCCCTAGCTCAGTTGGTAGAGCAGCTGACTCTTAATCAGCGGGTCGAAGGTTCGAGTCCTTCGGGGGGCACTTAGGCAACGGGGGGGCACGACGGGCCGCGAGCCCGCCCCTTGCGGTCGGCCGACGCCCAGGCGGGCGCCGGCGGCCCACGCCCAACGCATGACCAGATCTAACCCCTCCAGCGTCGACACCCGCGGCTTCGAGCAGAACATCCGCGTTCGGCAACTGACGCCCGACGACTACGACGCCGTCACCCACGTCCAAGAACGCTGCTTCCCCGGCATGCCCACCTGGTCGCGTGAGCAGTTCACGAGCCAGGTGACGACCTTTCCGGAGGGGCAGCTCTGCGTCGAGCTCGACGGGCGGATTGTCGCGTCTTCGTCGTCGCTGATCGTCGACTTTGATCATTACGAGCAGTGGCACAACTGGCGCGAGCTCTCCGCCAACGGGACCATTTCCAACCATGATCCGGAAGGGGACACGCTCTACGGCATCGAGATCATGGTGGACCCGGAGTTCCGCGGCCTGAAGCTCGCTCGTCGGCTGTACGAGGCTCGGAAAGAGCTCGCGCGGAACAACAACCTCCGACGGATCGCGATCGGCGGGCGGATCCCTGGCTACGGCGAGCACGCGGAAAAGATGTCCGCGCGTGAGTACGTCGAGGCCGTGGTCGAGAAGCGGCTCTACGACCCGGTTCTCACGGCCCAGCTCGCGAACGGGTTCACGTTGCGGAAGCTCATCCCGGACTACCTGCCTTCGGACTCCGCGTCGCGCGGGTACGCCACGTTTCTCGAGTGGACGAATCTCGACCACGTCGACGACACGCAGCGCCGGTTCCGCGCGGTTTCGATCGTCCGGATCTGTCTCGTGCAGTACATGATGCGGCGCATCTCGTCCTTCGAGGAGTTTGCGCAGCAGTGCGAGTACTTCACCGACGTGGGCTCGGACTACAAGGCCGACTTCGTGGTGTTCCCCGAGCTGCTCACCACGCAGCTGCTCTCGCTGGTGAAGACGCAGCGGCCGGGGCTGGCCGCACGCCAGCTCTCCGAGTTCACGCCGCGGTACATCGAGCTGTTCCGCGATCTGGCCATCCGGTACAACGTGAACATCATCGGCGGCTCGACGTTCACCGTCGTCGACGAGACGCTGTACAACGTCGCGTATCTGTTCCGGCGCAACGGGACGATCGCGACGCAGCACAAGCTCCACGTGACGCCGAATGAGCGCAAGTGGTGGGGCGTCACGCCCGGCGACGCCGTGCACGTTTTCGACACGGACCGCGGCAAGATCTCGATCCAGGTCTGCTACGACGTGGAGTTCCCCGAGCTTTCGCGGGTTGCGGTCGACAAGGGCGCGAACATCATCTTCGTCCCGTACAACACGGACGAGCGGTATGGCTATCTGCGCGTGCGGCACTGCGCGCAGGCCCGCGCGATCGAGAACCAGGTGTACGTCGCGATCGCCGGGTGCGTCGGGAACCTGCCGTTCATCGAGAACGCGGACATTCACTACGCCCAGTGCGGCGTGTTCACGCCGTCCGACTTCCCGTTTGCGCGCGACGCCGTGGCGTCCGAGTCGGTCCCGAACATCGAGACGGTCGTGATTCATGACGTCGACGTCGAGCTGCTCCGGCGCAACCGGATCGTCGGCACCGTTCGGCCGTGGACGGATCGTCGCAAGGACCTGTACGCCGTGCGGTATCGCGCGGGGGGCGAAGAGCCCGTCGAGGTTTGATCGCTTCTGACCCCGCTTCACCAGCGAGGAGGTGAACGCCGGTGAACCTCCTCGAGACACGCAGGACACGGCGCGGTCTGTTCGCGCTGTTGTATCTGGCCGAGGGCGCGCCCATCGGCTACCTCTGGTGGGCGTTCCCCGCGCGCCTGCACGACGCGGGGCTTGCGGCTGACCGCGTCGCGCTGGTCATCGCCTCGTTGACGCTGGTGTGGGCGTGCAAGTGGTTGTGGGCGCCGCTCGTGGACGCGACCCGACATACACGCTGGGGTCTTCGGGGGTGGATCATCTCGGCGCAGGCCCTGATGGGGCTCACGCTGCTCCCTCTGGCGTTCACGCCCGTGTCGGAAGGGACGCTCCCGTACCTGTGGGGTTGCCTGCTGCTGCACGCGCTGTGTGCCGCGACGCAGGATGTGAGCATCGATGCGCTCGCGATCCGCTCGACTCCGGCGCGGGACCGTGCGCACGTGAACGCGTGGATGCAGATCGGGCTTCTGGCGGGACGAGCGGTCTTCGGCGGGGGCGCGCTCTGGCTGGAGAAGCGCTTTTCCTCCACGACGGTTGTCCTTGCGCTCATCGTGTCGATCTGGCTCATCGCCTGCGTCGTGCTCGTTGCGGTGCGCAATCCATCTTTCGAGAAGCCGGCGCTCCCCCCCCACCACCGTGCGCGGGCGTTTTTCTCCATTGTGAAAGAGGTTGCGCGCAGACCTTCGACGTGGTGGGCGCTGCTGCTCGCGGCGGTCGGGGGCGCGGCCTACGAAGCCCCCGCGGGGCTGGCCACCAAGACACTCCTCGACCACAACGTCCCGCGCGAAACCATTGGGCCCTTCCTCGCCATCACTGCCATCCTCTGCATGTCCCTCGGCGCCCTCGCGGGTGGATGGTTCGCCGACCGCGTCAACCGCGCCCGCGCCTCGCGCATCCTCCTCTTCCTCCTCGCCCTCCAGACCACACTCCTCGCGCTCACTCTTTCAGGTTCCGGGGGCGGGGGCGGGGCCGACTCTCCGGGGGTCGGACAACGCGCCATGCTCGTCCTCGCGGGCATCTACCTCCTCCTCGGCGCCTACAACGCCTCCACCTACGCGCTCTTCATGGATGTGGCGGATGAACGGCTCGCGGCGACGCAGTTCTCGGCGACCATGGCCGCGACGAACCTGTGCGAATCGTGGTCCATCGCGCTGGCCGGGACGCTGATCGTGAGCCAGGGGTACCCGGTGGCGTTCTATGTGGTGGCCTTGATTTCGCTGGTGGCGTGGCCGGGGATTGGTCGGATTGTTCCACGGCAGAATCGCAATTCTGCCTGCTGATCGCGCTGCGTGTCGCTCACGCACCGGTGTCGGCGCCGCGTGCATGGCTTGAGACATTGTCGACGGCCGAGAGAGGTCTCGCGCTTCGGCGTCCGTCCTTCAATCTCGGCCACACGTAATTGAGCACGGTGAGCGCCGACATCAGGCCAAAAAGGGCGCCCAGCGCCGCGTATCGCCAGTGCTGCACATCGGGACCGCCAAAGCCCGCCCACAGAAAGCAGGCGGCTCCGCCCTGAAGCACGAAGAATTGCAGTAGAAACAAGGCGAGAGGAGGCCGCTTGAATTCACTCACACGCCATGAAAACGCCATAACGCTCAACCCTCCGTTGGAAGGCTCGTGCGATCAATCGACGTCGAATGCTACCTGAGCGTCGCTGCGCGAATCAAACATTAAACAGGAAGTGGCACACGTCCCCGTCCTTCATGACGTACCCCTTCCCCTCCACCCGGAGCTTCCCGGCCTCCTTGATCGCCTTCTCGGTTTTGTGCGTCTCGAGGTCGCCGACGGAGTAGATCTCGGCCCGGATGAAGCCGCGCTCGAAGTCGGTGTGGATCACCCCGGCCGCCTGAGGCGCCGTGGCCCCCACGGGGACCGTCCACGCCCGGACTTCCTTGGGTCCGGCCGTGTAGTAGGACTGGAGGCCCAGCAGCTCGTACGCCGCGCGTGCCACGGAGTGGAGAGCGGGCTCGGTGAGTCCGATGGATTCGAGCATTTCCTTGCGGTCGGGTTCTTCGAGTTCGGCGAGTTCGCTCTCGATCTTCGCGCACACCGGGACGACGCCCATGCCCTCGGAGGCCGCGAGTTTCCGCACGGCGTGTGCGAGCGGTCCCTCGCCCTTGGGGTCATCTTCCGAGACGTTGGCGATGTAGAGGACGCGTTTGCCCGTGATGAGGCCGAGCGACTTCACTGCGGCTTTTTCCTCGGGCTTCTCGAACTGGACGGCGCGTGCGGGCTTGCCCTCGCTGAGCACCGGCATGAGTTTCTGCAGCACGGCGAATCGGACGAGGGCCTCGGGGTCCTTGCTGCGTGCGGCGCGTTCGGCCTTGGCCAAGCCGCCCTCCACCGTCTGGAGGTCGGCGAGGATCAGCTCCGTTTCGATGGTCTCGATGTCGCGCACCGGGTCGACCGACCCCTCCACGTGCGTGACGTCCTCACCGCCCGCGGCCTTCTCGAAGCAGCGGACGACGTGCAGGATGGCGTCGACCTCCCGGATGTGCGAGAGGAACTTGTTGCCGAGCCCTTCGCCCTGGCTTGCGCCACGGACGATGCCCGCGATGTCGACGAGCCGGAGCGCGGCCGGGATGATTTTCTGTGTGGTGATGTGGGAGGCGATGACCTTCAGTCGCGCGTCGGGGATGGGGACGACGCCGATGTTGGGCTCGATGGTGGCGAAGGGGTAGTTGGCCGCGAGGGCGCCCGCGTTGGTGAGGGCGTTGAAGAGTGTGGACTTGCCCACGTTGGGCAGCCCGACGATGCCGGCTTCCATGAGGAGTTCTCCGCGTAAACCGCGTGATGGGGGCCGAGAGAGTAGCCTCGAGAACCCGCCCGGTCATTCTTCGGGCTCTGGATCCCGCTCATTCCGCGAGGGCAGCGCCCGCGTCTCTTCCCGCGGTTCGTCGCCGTCGGAGGGCAGCGCGACGAACTCCCCCCATGACGCCCGCTTGCGGCATGCCTTGGTGAGCAGGGGGAGGAACTCGTCGCGTGTGATGTCCTCGCATCCCATCTGCTCGAGGTGCTCGGACCACATCTGGGTGTCGAGGAGGATGTAGCCTCTCCGTCGCAGGTGCGCGACGAGATGGACGAGGCACACCTTGGAGGCGTCCGTGCCGCCCTTGTCCGGGAGGGAGAACATCGATTCGCCGAAGAACGCGGCGCCGATCGAGACGCCGTAGAGCCCCCCGACGAGCGTGGCCGTGCCGTCTTCGTGGACGAGCCACGCCTCGATCGAGTGCGCGTGTCCGGCGTCATGGAGGAGGCGGTAGGTTCGGATGATGGTCTCGTCGATCCAGGCGCCTGGGCGTCTGGGGTCGGCACAGCCGACGATGGTCGCGGCGAATGCTTTGTCGGAGGTCACGACGAATCTGCCGGATCGGACGCGCTGTCGGAGCGATCTGGAGACGTGGAAGCCTGGGCGTGTGGAGGGGAGGGGGGGCGTGATGGGGATCACGCCGCGGATTTCCGGGTTGTGCCAGTGGATCTCGCCCGAATGGACGTCGGCCATCGGGAAGAACCCTTTGCGGTATGCCCCCAGGATCTGGGAGACGACCTGCTCGGCGATGGTCTTCGGTCGCGCCACGGGTCAAGCGTATCTCAACGATCGTGCGCGCCGGGGTGCGTCGACATGGCCATCTCGACGCTTTCGAGGATCAGGTGCAGGACGACCTGATGGGCCTCCTGGATGATCCCGGTGTCCCCCCTGGGCACGTCGTCGGGGACCAGGACGGGATGGGTGCAGAGCCTCATGGCCGCACCACCGCCCTTGCCGAGGAGCCCGACGCGCTCGACGCCGAGCCGCTGCGCGATCTGGAGCGCTTTGAGGATGTTTGGGCTTGCGCCGCTGGTGGTGAAGACGACGAGGACGTCGGCGGGCTTTGCGAAGGCTTCGACCTGGCGTGAGAACACGCTCTCGTAGCCGAAGTCGTTGGCGATGCAGGTGAGGGCGGTGGGGTCTGCGTTGAGGCAGATGGCGGGGAAAGGCTGCCTTGGGTCGCGGTATTTGCCGACGAGTTCCTCGGCCAGGTGGAGTGCTTCCGCGGCGGATCCGCCGTTGCCGCAGGTGAGGAGGGTGTTGCCGGCGCGGAGGCGGTTGGCGATGAGGTCGGCGGCGGCATGGATCTGTGGCGCGATGTCGGCGAGGGCTCGGACGGCTCTGGCGGCGCGGTCGATGCGGTCGCGGACAAAGTCTTGGTCAAAGGGCATGGGGGGGAGTGTCGCAGACGGGCGGGGAGGGGGAAAGGGAGGGAAGCGGGGACGGCAGGGCGGGAGCGCGATACCATTTCCCCCTGCGCGCGGCGGCTGCCGGGCCCTCGCGCGGCGTGTTCGAGGGTGTAGCTCAGCCCGGTAGAGCAGCGGACTTTTAATCCGTTGGTCGAGGGTTCGAATCCCTCCGCCCTCACTTTTCGAGAACCGACGACGGCGCGACGCGCGCACGACGCACAGGAGGGATCGCGAGACACGGATGCTCGTCGTTCACGCTAACTGGTCCGGAGGGTGGCTCCATCTTTGGGGCGAGACGCTTTCGTCGCGCACCGGCGCGCCGGAGGGCGCGCATCCGTTTGCCGGGGAGGACGCGTTGCTGCGTTCGGCGTTGGGGCTGGGCGAGCTGTGCGAGCCGGGCGAGTCTGCGCTGCGTCTGCGTCTTCCGACGCGCGGTCCTCGGCCCGAGGCGAGCCCTCGTCTTGCGCATGCCGGGGCCGGCGTGGGGGACGACGTCGACGGGGACGTTTCGCTGCGGGTGTGGGAGGTTCCGACGGTGCGGGTGTCGGCCGGGCGTGCGCTGGAGGCGCTCGAGCGGATCGAGGATCGCGACCGGGTGGGTGAGAACGGGGAGCGTTCGCTGGCGGGTCCCGGTGTGGTGTATTTCGCCACGGGCGCGCGTCTGGCGCGATCGCTGCAGGCGGACGAGCGGTTTGTTCCCGCGTTGATGCAGGAGGGGACCGGGGCGTTGCGGGGGACGTGGCAGCCTTGGCTTGCGGATGAGTCGAGCGTGGAGCGTGTGTCGGCGCTGGTGCGCGCGATGCCTGGGGTCGCTCGCGCGGCGGACGACGCGTTCGAGCACGACTCGTGGGCGATCACGGAGGATTATCTGTGGCGGGTGATGGACGCGTCGGTGCGCGAGGCGCTGGAGCGTGAATCGTTCATCGAGGCGGTGGAGGGTCGGGCGACGACGGACCCGGTGGTGGCGTGGCTGAACGGGCTGCTTGCGGACGGCGAGCACGTTGAGGTGAAGTCGGAGGGTCGGACGACGGCGCTGCGTTCGGTGCGGCAGTGGCTGGGGAATCTGGAGGATCGCGGTCGCGGCGGGGCGTTCCGGCTGTTGTTCCGGCTGGAGGAGCCGGATGATTCGTCGATGGTGGGCCCGGGCGCGGGCGAGGCGAGGTGGTCGCTGTCGTTCCATTTGCGATCGGTGGAGCGGACGGAGGCGGAGATCAGCGCGGAAGAGGTGTGGGCGCTCGGGGCGGATCGTGCGTCGGTGGGCGGGCTGGTGGTGGAAGGGCCGCAGGACCTGTTGCTCGCGGAGTTGGCGCGTGCGGCTCGCGTGTATGCGCGGATCGAGGACGCGCTCTCGGGTGCGGAGCCGACGGGGCTGACGCTCACGACTCGCCAGGCGTACGAGTTCCTGCGCGAGGTCAGCCCTGTGCTCGTCGAGCAGGGTTTCGTGGTGGAATCTCCGACGTGGTGGGACACGCCGGCGTCGCGTTTGGGCGCGAAGCTGGTGGTGCGTTCGGAAGAGATGGAGGCGGTGGCCGCGGGCGGGGGGG
>CAYPGJ010000009.1:0-102455 GCA_964410465.1 uncultured Phycisphaeraceae bacterium
CGCCGCGACCGCGTCCGCCGCCGGGGCCGCCGCGGCGGCCGCCGCGTCCGCCCTTCTCGTCCTTCTTGGCGACGAGGCTGACGGGCGCCTTCATGGTCTTCTCGCGCGGGGAGGCGGGCATGAGTGCCTTGCCCTTCTCGACCTTGACTTCGGCGTCAGAGGGGTCGAGCGCGACGCCGCGGACGGCCGCGACTTCCTCGCGGGTGCGGAGGAGTCCGAGCGCGGCGAGCGTGGCCTTGGTGGTGTTCTGCTGGTTGGTGGAGCCGAAGCACTTGGTGAGGCAGTCGGTGACGCCGACGAGTTCGAGGACGGAGCGGACGGTGTTTCCGGCGACGACGCCGGTGCCCGGCGCGGCGGGGATGAGCCGCACGATCGCGGCGCCGAAGCGACCCGTGACTTCGTGCGGGATGGTCCCGCCGAGGAGGGTGACCTTCTGGAGGCGCTTTCGCGCTTCCTTCTGTGCCTTCTCGACGGCGGCGGGCACTTCGCGCGCCTTGCCGTAGCCGAGCGCGACGCGTCCTCGTCGATCGCCGACGACCACGAGCGCGTTGAAGGAGAACCGGCGTCCTCCCTTGATCGTCGCGGAGGTTCGGAAGACGCCGACCGTCGTGCTTTCGAGTGAACTGGCTTCGTCGAGGAGCTCAGGCATATTGCGTGTCCGTCAGTGTGCGATGCCGCGTAGCGGAGTCGTCTCGTGTGTGCTCGTGCTTCAGAAGGAAAGGCCACCCTCGCGCGCCGCGTCCGCGAGCGCCTTCACACGCCCGTGGAAGCGGAAGCCGCTGCGGTCGAAGACCACGGCGGAAACGCCCGCCGCCTTCGCCCGCTCGGCGAGCGCTTTGCCGACGGCCTTGGCGGCGTCGGCGTTGCCGGTCGAGGAGACGCCCAGGTTTTTCTCGCGTGTGGACGCGGAGGCGAGCGTGTGGCCCGCGAGATCGTCGATGACCTGCGCGTAGATGTGGTTGAGGGACTTGTACACGCTCAGGCGCGGGCGCGAGGGGGTGCCCTCGATCCGCTTGCGGATGCTGATCCGTCTGCGGGAGCGTCTGACCTGCTTGTTGGAGTTCTTGTTCATGTGTGCTGCCCGATGCTTCGTGGCCCTGTCGATCAGGCGCCGAACGCCTTGCCCTGCTTGCGACGGATGACCTCTTCCTGATACTTGATGCCCTTGGCGTTGTACGGCTCGGGCTTTCGCTTGGAGCGGACGACGGCGGCGAACTGTCCGACGACCTGCTTGTCCGCGCCCTTGATCTTGACGAAGTTCTTGTCGACGTTGACCTCGACGCCCTGGGGGATGGGGACCTTGATGATGTTGGCGAAGCCGATCTTGAGGTCGAGCGTCTTGCCGCCGACGGTGGCCTGCCAGCCGACGCCGTTGATCTCGAGCGTCTTCTCGAAGCCCTTGGTGACGCCGACGAGCATGTTGTTGATGAGGGCGCGGGTGGTGCCCCAGTCCGCGCGTGCCTGGCGGTTCTCGAGCTGTGCGTCGTGGACGGTGACGAGGACGGAGTCGCCGTCGACCTTGACGCTGACGCTGTCGGGGACGCGCCGGGTCAGCTTCTTGGAGCCGGACTCGACGGTGACGTCGGCGCCCGCGACGTTGATCTTCGCGTTGGCGGGGATCGGGATGGGCTTCTTTCCGATGCGGGACATGGTGCTCGTGACTCCTTGCCTTGCGCCGCCGGGGCGGGTCGGGCCGTGTGATGGCTGTCGTGCTTGCTTATTCGATGACGCAGAGGACCTCGCCGCCGACGCGTTCCTGTCGGCACTTGCGGTCGGACATGACGCCGCGGGAGGTGGAGACGATGGCGATTCCCAGGCCCTGGAGGGGCTTGGGGAGGCTCTCGACGCCGCTGTAGAGACGGCGTCCCGGGGCGCTGGCCCGTCGGACGGAGCGCATGAGCGCCTCGCCGCTGGGGCCGTACTTGAGCTTCACGCGGATGTGGCCCTGCCGACCGTCATCGATGACGTCGAATCCGTCGATGTAGCCCTCGTCACGCATGACCTCCGCGATGCCGCGGCAGACCTTGCTGTTGAGGCACTTGACGGTCTTCGCCCGCGTGGTGCTCGCGTTGCGGATTCTCGTCAGCATGTCGGCGATGGGATCTGACACTGCCATATGCGCTTCCGTCGTTGCTTCGTCTCGCGCGGCGCCGTCGCCGCGCGCGGTGTGGTCTGTCGTCTTGCCGGGCGGGACGCCACGCGTCCGATCGGCCCTCTCTCTCGCTTACCAGCTGGCCTTCCGCATGCCGGGGATCTTGCCCTCGAGCGCGAGCTTGCGCAGCATGATTCGGCTCACGCGGAACTTGCGGTACACGCCCCGCACGCGTCCGGTGAGCTCGCACCGACGCACGGTGCG
The DNA here is from genome assembly GCA_964410465.1 of uncultured Phycisphaeraceae bacterium. GTDB lineage: Bacteria > Planctomycetota > Phycisphaerae > Phycisphaerales > UBA1924 > CAYPGJ01. The sequence continues at coordinate 2,357 of CAYPGJ010000009.1, forward strand.
GGTGGAGAACTTGGGCGTTCTCTTGGACTTCGCCATCTGCGCCTTCGTGGTCATGCTTACTTCGTCTCCTCGCGCCTGAACGGCATGCCCAGCCCCTCCAGGAGGAACCGGCTCTTCTCCGGGTTGGAACGGGAGAACACCAGGTTGATGTTCATCCCGTGCGTGAACGTTGCCTTGGCCATGTCGATCTCGGGGAACACGCCCTGCTCGGTGATGCCCATGGCGTAGTTCCCGTCCTTGTCGAACGCCGTGGTCGAGAGACCGCGGAAGTCCTTGATGCGGGGCGTGGCCAGGTTGACGAGCCGGTCGAGGAAGTGCCACATGCGATCGCGACGGAGGGTGACCATCGCGGCGGTGTCGGCGCCCTCGCGGACCTTGAAGTTCGACACGCTCTTTTTGGCCTTGAGCACGACGGGCTTCTGCCCGCCGACGGCCCGGAGCGTCTCGATGACGGTGTCCTTCACCTGGGGCGGGATCTTGTTGCCCTCGAGGTGGCGGCCCATGTTGACGTTGAGGACGATCTTCTCGAGGCGCGGGAGCGCCATGGGGTTTTGCACCCCGAACTTCTGTCCGAGCGCCGGCGCGACTTCCTCGCGGTACTTGACCTGCATGCGCGAGGGGGTCCGGGGTCCGGTGTCCGCCGGAGCGTCGCCCTTGCCGCCGCCCTTCTTCTTGCCTGAGTCTTTCGCCATGGATTACGCCTCGCCCTTCCCGCTCTTGCGCACCGTCGTCTTCGTCGACGCCGGCTTGCTCGCGGCCTTCTTGGCGGTCTTCTTCGTGGTCTTCTTGGTGGTTTTCTTGGAGGTCTTGGCGGTCGCGCTCTTCTTCGCGCCGGGCTTGCCGTCGCGTGCGCCGTGCACGACGCTCAGCTCCTTGCCACCCTTGGCCGAGACGCGGACCTTGGAGCCGTCGCTCTTGGTGACGAAGCGGACGCGGGTCGGCTTGCCGTCGACGACCGGGCTGACGTTGCTCAGGTGGAAGGAGCGGTCGAGCGCGACCTGGCCGCCCTGCGGGTTGATGCGCGTGGGCTTGAGGGAGCGGACGCGCTGCTTGCGGCCGACGCCGTCATAGACGGACGCGGGGAACTGGATCACCACGCGGTCGTGCTTGGTGAGCACGCGCGAGATCTGGCCGACGGCGCCCCGGAAGTTCCCGGAGGTCACCATCACGGTGTCGCCCTTTCGTACGTGTCGGGGCATGGTCAGATCACCTCCGAAGCGAGGGACACGATCTTCATGTAGTTCCGGTCGCGGAGCTCTCGGGCCACGGCGCCGAAGATGCGGGTGCCCTTGGGGTTCCCGTCGTCCTGGATGAGGACCACGGCGTTCTTGTCGAACCGGACGTACGAGCCGTCGGGGCGACGCGTCGGGTAGGAGGTCCGGACGACGACGGCCTTGGCCACATCGCCCGCCTTGACCTCACCGCCTGGGATCGCCCGCTTGATGGACACGACCACGCGATCGCCCACCCCGGCCGTGCGGCGGGTGAACTTGCCCCGGGCGGTGGACCCGCCCAGCACGCGGATCACGTACGCCTCCTTGGCGCCCGAGTTGTCCGCGACTTCGCACCTGCATTCCTGCTGAATCATGGCTCGATCACCCGTTCCTCAAGGTCCGGGAGGACGACACGCCCTCCCGCCTGGTCACACCGACGCCTTCTCCACCACGCGCACCACGCGCCAGTGCTTGGTGCGGCTCATCGGAGCGCACCGCTCGATCTCCACCTTGTCCCCGGCCTTCGACTCGTTGCCCTCGTCGTGCACGTGCAGCACCGAGCGCTTCTTGAGGTACTTGCCGTACTTCTCGTGCTTCTGCTGGAACTCGATCTCGACGCGGCGCGACTTCTCGCGCTTGTCGGAGGTCACCAGCCCGATCTTCGTCGGCTTCGTGCTGCTCTGGCTCATGCCGCCACCTCATCCTTCTTCACGCGGCGCGCGCTCCGCTCCGTCAGCAGACGGGCGACCGCGCGGCGAACCGTCCGGAACTCCGACGGGTTCTCCAGCTTCTCCGTCACGGCCTGCGTCCGCAGGTCCGCCAGACGCTTGCGCAGACGCTCCACTTCCTGGACGATCTCCTCGTCCTTCATCTTGTGGATCTCGGCCACCGCTTCGGATGTCTTCTTCTTCGCCATCGATCCCGCCTCGTCCTTACACGCTGACCCGACGACCCACGAACCGGCAACGCACCGGCATCTTCATCGCCACACGAACCAACGCTCGCTTGGCGATGTCCGGCGTCACGCCGCCGATCTCGAACAGCATCGTGCCCGGCTTCACGCGCGCCGCCCAGTACTCCACGTCCGCCTTGCCCTTGCCCATCCGGGTCTCGAGCGGCTTCTTCGAGATCGGCTTGTCCGGGAAGACCCGGATGTACAGCTGACCCTCGCGCTTGAGGAAGTGCTGCGCCGCGATGCGGCCCGCCTCGATCTGACGACCGCTCAGCCAGCACCCGTCGAGCGCCTGCAGACCGAAGTCTCCGAAGGCGACGTAGTTGCCCTTCGTCGCCTTGCGGTCGCGAACGCGCCGGTGCTCCTTGCGGAACTTGACTCGCTTTGGAAGTAGCGCCATCTGCTCGTTCCCTTAAGAAAACCTCGTCCCGCTCACCGACGCCCGCGCGCCCGGGGACGCGCCCCGGCCGCTGTCGACTCCGCTTCCGGCTCGATCACCGCGTCGTACATGCCCTTGTACACCCACACCTTCACGCCGATCACCCCGTACGTGGTCAGCGCCTCCGCGAACCCGTACTCCACGTTCGCCTGGAACGTGCTCAGCGGCAGCGAGCCCAGGCGCACGTCGAACGTGCGGCTCATCTCGGCGCCGCCCAGGCGGCCCGAGATCTGGATCTTCACGCCCTTGGCCCCGCCCTGCATCGCGCCCTGCGCACGCATGTTCACCACGCGGCGGAAGGACGAACGCTTCTTCATCTGCTCGGCGACGCCCTCGGCGATCAGCTTCGCGTCGAGGTCCGGCTGCTTGATCTCGATGATCGAGATCGAGACCTTGCGGCCCGTCATGTACTGGAGCTCTTCCGTCAGGCGCTCGACCTCGGCGCCCTTCGGTCCGATGACCAGGCCGGGGCGGGCGGTCTTCACGACGACCTTCAGCTCCTCGCGCGTCCGCTCGATGAGGATGTCCGACACGGCCGCGAAGGGCGGCGTGCGGTTGAGCCGCTTGTCCAGGAACTCGCGGATCTTGAAGTCCTCCACCAGCAGCTCGCCGTACAGCGCCTTGGGCGCGTACCAGCGGCTCCGATGCGCCTCGGTGATCCCGAGCCTGAGTCCGAACGGGTGCGTCTTCTGACCCATCGATTAACGCTCCTCCACGCCGACGACGATGTGGCTCATCCGCTTGAGAATCTGGTGTGCGCGGCCCCGGTCTTTGGGCTGGAACCGCTTGATCAAAGGCCCCCCGTCGACGCGCGACTCCGCCACAACGAGCGAGCCCACGTCCGCCTCGGCCCGCTCCGCGTCCGCGATGGCCGCGAGCAGGGTCTTGCGCACCGGCACGGCCGCGCGCTTGTTCGTGAACTGGAGGGCGGCGAGCGCCTTCTCGACCGGCATCCCGCGGATCATGTCCGAGACGAGTCGCGCCTTGCGCTCGCTGCCGCGGACCCAGCGGGCCGTGCTGACGAACGTGCAGAACTCGGTGGGGCGTGCGCCGACCTCACGGGCGATGACGCCGACCTGGGCGGCGCGGACGCGCGGGTGGTTGCGGTTGAGCAGCCAGTTGGACACGGCCGAGCGGGCCGAGGCCTCGTTCAGCCCGCGTCCCGCGAGCGCGCCGGCGAGCTGGTCGATCGTCACGCCGGACGATTCCATCTGAGTGCGGAGCTTTGTGCCGTTGATCTTCACCGTTCAGCCCTCGATGCCTCTTCCCGCGTCAGGAGGACGCGATGCCTTCCTTCTTGTTCGTGTGCCCGCGGAACGTCCGCGTGTGGCTGAACTCGCCCAGCTTGTGCCCGACCATGTCCTCCGTGATGAACACGTCGATGAACAGCCGGCCGTTGTGCACCTTGAAGGTGTGCCCGACGAACTCGGGAACGATGGTGCATCGGCGCGCCCACGTCTTCATGGGCTCGCGCTTGTTCTGCTGGTTCAGACGCTCCACGCGACGGTACAGGCTCTCGTCGACGTAGGGGCCTTTTTTCAGAGATCTCGACATCGTCGTGTCCTCGTGTCCTCGGCTCGCACCGACTCAAACCTCAACGCAACTGCCCGAACCGCACCGTCCGACGGCGGCGGATGATCAGATCCTCAGAACGCTGCTTGCGATTACGCGTCGAACCGCCCTTGGCGAGCACGCCCGAAGGCCCGCACGGCGGGCGATTGCCCTTCGAGCGGCCCGAGCCGCCGCCCAGCGGGTGGGCGTTGTGGCTCTTGGCCATGCCGCGCGTGATCGGCCTGCGTCCCAGGTGGCGGGACATGCCCGCCTTGCCCAGGCGACGCAGCGCGTGGTCCGCGTTGCCGATCGAGCCGACGGTGGCTCGGCAGTCCATGTGGATCTGCCGAATTTCGCCCGAGGGCAGCACCAGCGTCGCGTAATCCCCCTCCTTGTTGGTCAGCTTCGCGGACGACCCGGCCGAGCGGCACATCTGCCCGCCCTTGCCCGGGGTCAGCTCGACGTTGTGCACGTCGAGGCCCGTGGGGATGTGGCGGACCGGCATGCACACGCCGACCTTCGGCTCCACCGGCGTCGAGGAGGAGATCACCTCGTGCCCGTCCTTCAGCCCCTTGGGCGCCAGGATGTAGCGCTTGACGCCGTCCGCGTACTCCACGAGCGCGATATGGCACGAGCGGTTGGGGTCGTACTCGATGCCCACCACTCGGCCGGCGATGCCGTCGCGATCGCGCCGGCGGAAGTCGATCTTCCGGTACATGCGCTTGTGACCGCCGCCGCGACCGCGCGACGTGATCTTGCCGCTGTGGTTCCGGCCGCCCGTCTTGGGCAGCGGGGTCAGCAGCGACTTCTCGGGGGACGACTTGGTCACCTCGACGTGGAGGTTGACCGAGGCGTTGCGTCGCCCGGCGCTGGTCGGCTTGTAAATGCGGATCGCCATCGCTTCGTCCTCGCGCGTTAGAACAGCTCGATCGCGTCGCCCTCGCGCAGCGTCACGATCGCCTTCTTCGATGTCTTGCCCTCAACGATGCCCCAACGGGTGCGCCGGTTGCGGTCGCGCCGCGTCACCGTGTTCACGCCCGTCACCTTCACCCGGTACAGCTCCTCGACCGCGCGCTTGATCTCGTCCTTGCGCGCCAGCCGGTCCACCTCGAACAGATACTTGTTCTGCTCGGACTGCCTCGTCCCCTTCTCCGTCAGGATCGGGTGCTTGACGATGTCGATCGCGTGCATCACGCAGCCTCCTTCGACGAGCCGGAGCGCGTGATGTGCTTCGCGGTCTTGGTCGTCCGCGAGCTCGCGCCCTTGAGCCACGCCTCCAGGTCCGACTTCGAGATCACCACGAACCGATGGTTCAGCATCTCGAAGCACGTCATCTCGTTCGCGGGGACCGTCGTCACCTCGGGGAGGTTCCGCGCGCCGAGCTTGAGGTTCTCGTTCCCCTCGCCGATCACCATCAGGCAGGTCCGATCCACCCCGACCGCGCCGAGCATGTCCCGCACGTCCTTCGTGCGGGGCGTGCCGAACGCCAGGTCGTCGATGACCTTGACCTCCTGGTCGATGAGCTTGGCCAGCAGCGCGTTGCGGTTGGCCTGCCGGCGCATCTTCACCGGCATGTCGAGCCGAAAGTCCTCCCGGGACTTCGACTTGGCGAACGCGTGGCCGCCGCCCTTGCGGTTCGGCACCCGCGCGGGGCCCACGCGGGCGTTGCCCGTGCCCTTCTGCCGGTACAGCTTCCGCGTCGAGCCCTCGACCATGCCGCGGCTCTTCGTCCGGGCCGAGCCCTGACGCTTGTTCGCGTGGTACCGCACGTACGCCTGCTTGATCAGCGCCGGATTGACCTCGCCCCCCAGCGAAGCCTCGTCGATCGTCATGACGCCGACGCTCTTACCCTGCATGTTCAGAACCGGGACTTCCATCGCCGTTCTCGCTCGTTCAGGCCCCAACTCACTCGGACCCGCGTCGATCGCGGATCTCCTCGCAGCGTCTGACAACCAACCTGTCTCCGCTCGGCGGTTTCCTTCCGGACCCACCGAGCCGCCCGACGGAGCCGTTCAGCCGCCCCGCCGCGCGAATCTTGATTCGCAACGCCTTTCCGTGCGTCGGCTCACGCCGCCGACGCCTTCTCCTTCTGCTTCTTCGACTTGCCCCGGTACAGCCGCGTCGGCATCCGAACTTCCACGACGCCCTTGTTCGCCCCGGGAACCGAGCCCTTGATGAGCATCAGGTTCCGCTCCGGATCAATCCCCACCACCTCGAGCGAACGCACGGTCACGCGCTCGTTGCCCATCCGACCGCCCATCCGCTTGCCCTTGGCGATCTGGCCGTTGCCGCGCCAGGAGGCGTGGCCGCCGATCGAGCCGCCGTGCCGGTGCATGCGCTCGTTGCCGTGCGACGCGAACATGCCCTTGAAATTGTGGCGCTTCATCACGCCCTGCGTGCCCTTGCCCTTGCTTGTCCCCGACACGTCCACAAACGCGGCGTTCTTGAACGCCTCCGCCGTGATCGTCTGCCCCACCGAAAACTCCGCGGCCTCGCCGTCCTCCACGCGGAACTCGCGGTGGTGCCGCTTGGGCGAGCACCCGGCCTTCGCGTCGTGCCCGATCATCGGCTGCGTCGAGCGACGCGCCTTCACGTCCCCGTACCCGATCTGCACCGCGCTGTAGCCGTCGCGATCCTTCGTCTTGAGCTGCGTCACCACGCACGGCCCGACTTCGACCACCGTCACGGGCACGCTCACGCCTTCAGGCGTGAACACCCGCGTCATTCCCAGCTTCGTTCCCAGCAGTGTCAGGCTCATCGGTCTATCGCTCTTTCGCTCAGGCCTTGATCTTCACGAACACGCCCGCAGGAACCACCAGTCGGTTCAACGCCTCAACCGTCCGCGCGTTCGGCTCGGTGATGTCGATGATCCGCTTGTGCGTCCGGATCTCGAACTGCTCGCGGCTCTTCTTGTCGATATGCGGCCCGCGCAGCACCGTGTACCGCTCGATCCGCGTCGGCAACGGCACCGGGCCCGCAACCTTCGCGTTCGTCCGCTTCGCGTGATCAACGATCTCGCGAGCCGACACGTCCAGGGCCTGGTGGTCGTACGCCTCCATCCGGATTCTGATCTTGCCGCCCGTCATGCCACGCGCTTCCGATTCCAGCAGCCGACTATCCGACCTCGCCGCACACCACGCGTCCGAACGCCGGACGACGCGACCAACATCTCTCTCTCTCGCCCCGGCTACACGCCCCGGAACAAGCACCGATTCACACGCGAATGACGCCCCAAAGCCCGAAGCTCCGCTTCAAAACCCTGGCCAGATTGCCCCGACGCCCTTCGACATGAGTCGAGCCCACCAGCGTACGAAGCCCGTCAGGATTGTCAAGCGACCCCATACCCCGACGACCAGCCATACCCGCCTTCACACACACGAATACCATGCCCCCCATGCCCACCCTCCCCATCCGCGCCGGCGCACTCACGCTCCTCCTCGCCCTCCAACCCGCCCTCGCCTCCGACACCCCCACTCCGCCTCCCACGCTCACGCAGGACCCGGTCCGCTTCGAAACGCTCGGCCTGGCAGTGCATCTCCCCGAGGGCGCCATCGTCGAAACGACGTCGCTGGGCTCCACACGCCAGTCCGTGAGCGTCCGAGACGCCGCAAATGCTTGGCGCATCGAGTTTTCCGAGCGCACGACGCGAGAGGGACTCACTCCAAAGGCCCTCGCATCCGAACTGCTCCAGGACATACGTAATACTTGGTCTCGTTTCGAACAGCCCGAAACCGGGGGGAAGCCAAAGGCTCTCGCGGCCCCCGTGAAACTCCTTGATCAGACGGACAATCTGACGCTCTCGCAGCGAGCCGCGTCGCGCTTCTACGTGCTCACCCCTTCCCCGAACTCCGACACGCGCGTCGTCACGGGCGTGACGGTTGTGCCCACCGAACCCACACGGTTTTCGCTCCTGACGCTCTCGTGCCTCGAACCAGAGTTCGAGCGAGCCCGGATCGTCTACGAGTCCGTGGTCGCGTCCGCCGCGTGGCGAGACCCGGGCGAGGCGCTGGCCGAGCGAGCCGCGGCCGTCCTTGCGGGCACGAAGTTTCTCCGATCCCTCTCACAGGACGACTATCGCGCCGCGCTCCCGCCCGAGCCGCAGTACTACCGCATCTTCAGGCCCTCCCCGACGGGCGCGCAGCGAGACGACACCGAGCTGGCCTACCAGATGGTGGACATCCGAGAGGGCTCTCGGGGGGAGCTGAACCCCCGGAAGCCGCGACAGGATTGGACCCCGGCCGACCGTGACCCGGGCTTCATCGTCCGCGTCGTTGCGCGATACGTGCAGGGTCAGGCCGTGTCCGACCTCGAGTCCGTCTTCTTTGCGACGCTGCGTCGCGACGCCACCGACGAAGAGGCGTGGACCTCGCGGATGAAGGTGCGCGAGGGCGCCGCCACGACGACGTGGTCGCAGACCGGGGCCCGGATCGGCAACCGCCTCTCCGTACGCACCGAGTCTTCACAAGGCGCCCCGGGTGAGCAGTCATGGATCATCCCCGACGACGGGTATCTCACCCAGGTGCAGTCCTATTTCCTCCCGCGTCTCATGGCTCGAGCGGGCTCCCCGATCGTGCTCGGCTTCTACGCGTACAACCCGTCCACCGGCGACCTCTCGCTGCGACGTGATGCGCTCGAGCCCGCGCTTTCAGCGGACACCGGCTGGGTCCTCAAGACCAGGCTCTCCGAAGGCGCCGCGGAACGATCCACGACGCTCTCGCGCACGGGCGACATTCTGCGTCTGGAGACCGCCGACGGCGCGATGATGGAGCCCATCGACCCGGAGGCGCTCAACCGCCTGTGGAAGTCCAAGGGCCTCCCTACCTCCAACTGATTCGCCCAGGATTGTGGCCGTCTGACCGTGCTCAGTTCGCTGCGCTCGGCTCGCTCGCTTCGGGCGCGGGCTGCGGCTCCGGGGCGGCCTCGTCCTGCGAAGGCTCGACCGGCGTCTCGGGCGCCGGCGCCGGCGCGGGCGCCGCAGCGGTCGCGGGAAGCAGCGCCAGCAATTTCTCGACGCGCTCCGCGAGATCTCCCCGCGCGCCGGCGCTCTGGAGGCTCGACCGGGCGGCCTCGTACGCCTCGCCGGCAGCGGCCTGCGCAGCGGATTCCTCCTCGCGCACGCTCGAGAGCGCGGCGGAGACGCCGTCCTTCTGCGGCATCTCGGTATCAACCCCGTTCAACCATGCCAGCGTGGCTTCGTATTGATCGAGCGCTCGGGCCCTCGTCTCTTCGAGCCCACCCAACGACTGCTGAAGCCCTGCCACGGCGATCTGCCCTGTCGTCCGGTTGTCCGAGACGCCGGCGACGCTCGTCGCCCGTTTCGCCGAGCCGATCGCCGCGAGGTAGCCCTGCGTCGCGCCATCGAACGAGCTGCGCATCTCGCCCGTGCGCAGCGCCTCGAGCGATGCGAGGGCCTGCGCCGTCTGGCTTGCGGCGTCGTCGGCCGCCTTTCGCGCGGCTGCCGCCTGCTCCTCACGCGCCGACTTCCTCGCCCGGATCTCCTTCACCGCCGTCACCAACAGCGACTTCTGGGTCGTCAGACGCTCGATCTCCATCCCCGCCACCGCCACGAGCGGCCCCACCTGGCCGGCCGCCGCGCGCGTCTGCGCGGCTTCCTTCTCCAGCGCGTCCGCCTGGCGCGAGATCAGCCTCGCCCTCTCCAACGACCCCGCGCGCGAAGACGCGGGCATTCCCGCAACGTCCGCTCGCACCTGGGATTCTTCGGCCCGGAGCGCCTTCGCCTTGCCGAGAAGCTCGCCCACCTTTCCTTCAAGGCTCGCGAGACGCCCCTCGAGCGTGCGCTTCTCCTGCATCGCCGACGCAAGCTCACCCTCGATCGACGTGGCCTGCGACTCCAGCCCCGAGATCTCCGTCTCGCCCTCGAACGTCGACAGCGCTTTCGCCAGCGCGGCCTGGGAGGCATAGAGCCTGCCCGCCGCACGCAGCTCGAGCACCCCTGAACCGAACTTCGAGGCCAACGCCGTCGCCCGCTCCGCCTCGATCTGCGCAAGCCCGGCCTGCGCCTCGCTCAGCAGGATCAACGCCGCGACCTGCGATCCGCCCTTGAGCTGATCCGTCGCACCTCGGAGGTCCGAAACGACCTGCTGCTGCGTCGCACGGCGGGTTTCCGTCGGCGCGGGGGTGACGCCGGCGTGCAGCGTGGCCATGGAGCGGCGTGCCGTGCGGAGCGCCTGCTCCGACGGGCTCGATCGACCGCACCCCGCCAACGACGACGCGAGCCCGCACGCCACCACCAGTCCGACGATCCCAACACGCTGCTTCATCCGCGCCGTCCTTTTCGTTCACCGTTCCTGCGTCGACACCACCCCTACGCACTCCACAAGCCCCCGGTTGTCACGCGGGCCAACAAACCCGGCCCGAGACGCGCGAAGTCTACCAACGCCTCAACGCTCCACCCCCGCGCCCTTCTTCTCCGCCGGCGCCGGCCCCTCCTCACGCTTGGGCGGGTACTGCACCGGGATCTCCGGCCTGGGGCGGTACAGGCTCCGTATCCACGCCACCCCGTCCAAAAACCGGCGGTCCCCCATCGTCCGGAACACCGGGGACCAACCCTCCACCTCCGGGTGCGGCGTGAGCGAGTCGTGCCGCAACAGGCCAAGCTGCAGCAGCGGGGACCGCTCCGGCTCGTCGTAGTTGAGCAGCGGTGTGCCGTCCTTGAGTCGGAATCGCTGCACGATCAGGAAGTTGGTGGTGAACGATCGTTCGTGGGTCGGCCGACGCCATGCGAGCTGGAACTCGCCCGCCTTGTCCCCGCCGTGACACGCCGTGGAGGCGCACGTTGTGGCCAGCCACGCGCGGTTCACGTCATCTCTGAACCGGCGCAACGATTCGGGGTGGCCTTCCACCCGGACCTCGCGATAGAGATCCCGCGCCTGCACCCGGAACATCACGTCCAGGATCCGCGTCGCCGGGAGCCTCAGAAACTCCTCGCGTCCCTCGCGCGTCGTCGGGATCAGCGGGCTGTCCGCGTACTCCCGCAAGAGTCGCTCCACCGTCGTGCGATCGACGACGAACTTCGGCGGACGGTCAAGATCCAGCTCGTACACCTTGATGAGGTTCACCTGCTCGTCGGTTAACAGCGGGATCTCCGCCGCCCTCGACGCCGCTCCCGCCGGCCCGCCCCGCTCCTCCCCCCCACCGCTGCCGCGCGTCTCCCGAGCCTTGTCGCGCAGGTCGATCTGCCGCAGCACTTCCTCCCGAAGCCGCGCCGCTTCCACGTGCGTCGGGTCGAGGCGCAACACGTGCTCGACCTCGCCGATGGCCTCATCGAGCAGCCCGTTGCTCCGCAGCCACTCGACCAGCTCGAGCAGGCGCGGCGCGTCCGCGTCGTCGATCAACGCCCGCATCTCCCTGTACCGCTCCGCCAGGGGGCGCTGCGCCACCACGCGCTCCACGTCCGACGACTCGATCCGCAGCTCCACCCCCGCCACCCGCACCACGTACCGCCCCGGCTCCACCCGCACCAGCTCCCCGGCCAGCCGCGAGCCGTCCTTGAGCATCACCACGACCGCCGAGCCCACGCTCGGACCGGGGTCCTCCCCCGCGCGCACCAACCCCGCGACCCCCGCGACCACGAACGCCAGCGCTAATGCAAACAGGCGGCTCATCGCCGCCCATTCAATCACACCTGCGCTCACGCGGCCACTCGCCCGGGAAAAACCCGGCGCGGCCCCTCCCTGGCCCGGGCGTTACGCCGCCTTCTTCTGCAGCGTCTCGCCGATCCGCTGGCTCAGCAGGTCCGGCGTGAACGGCTTCACGACGTAGTTGTTCACGCCCGCCTTGATCGCCTCGATCACGCGCGAACGCTCCGCCTCCGTCGTCACCATGATCACCGGCGTCGCCTTGTCCTTCTCCCGGAACACCTTCACGAACGACAGACCGTCCATGTTCGGCATGTTCCAGTCGACAAGGAGCAGCTCGGGGACGAACGACTCCAGCTTCTTCAGCGCGTCCTGCCCGTCGCACGCCTCCTCGATCACGTGATCGCCAAGCTGCGTGAGCACAGACCGCTGGATGTTCCGCATCGTCTTGGAGTCGTCAACAAGCAGGATCTTCATCGCTCTATTCCTTCAGCCCCGCTCTGGGGTGTACGTCTCTGTCGCGCCGCTCACGCCGCCGCGGCCTGCGCGCCCGGCGCCTCCTGCACCGCCACCTCGATCACGAAATTGCCGCAGTCCGTCGCGCACGGGATCATGATCGTCGGCACGTCCTTCAGCCGCGCGATCTTGTGATTCGGGCCCATCACCACGTTCGGGCACGAGATCGAAACCTTCTTCGTCCCACCGAACATCGCCTTCGCGCCGCCGCACACCATGTTCACCAGCTCCCCCACCGCGTCCGTGAAATCCGAGCTCGCCGGGTCCATCTCCGAACCCGCGAACAACGCCACCACCCGCTGCGCCGTCGCCTGCGGGAAGCTCAGCACCACCGAACCCTGCACGTCGCCCGACATCCCGATGATCCCGGAAATGTCGCACGACGGCGCCGCGTCCGACTTCAGCGTCGGGTCCCCCGTCTCCACCGGCGTGTTCAGCATCGTCGAGAACACGTTCTGCACGCTCGTGATGAACGGAATGATGTAGCTCGGATCCATGATCGCTCCTTGGGCCGCCGACCTGCCGGCGCAACCCGATTCTCCATCGTCCTATGCGGCCTGCCGCTTCAACGACTCGCGAGATTCTGCCCGCTCGCCGCCCGCCCCGGCCGCGCGACCCGCCCCGGCCCCCGTCAGCAGACGCGCCACGTCCACGATCAGGCTCGCCTCCCCGTCCTCACCCACCGTCACCCCGCTCACCGCCGTCCCGTGCGACAGGCTCCCGTCCAGCGTCTTCACCACGATCTCACGCTGCCCGATCAGCCTCGACACCATCAGGCCCGCGCTCCGGCCCCCGTGGCTCAGCACCACCGCGAACGGCGCGTCCCGCTTCGGGCCCTTTGTCGACCCGCCGAACGCGTCCCAACCATCCACCAGCGGAAGCACCGTGTCACGAAGCCGCATCACACGACCCCCGCGGATCGTCTCCACCTGCTCGTCCCTCGGCTTCACGATCTCCACCACGCTCGACAGCGGGATCGCGTACTCCTCGTCCCCGACCCCCACGATCATCGCGTCCAGAATCGCCAGCGTCAGCGGGATCGCGATCGAGACCGTCGTCCCGTTCCCCTTCTCCGAACGCAGCGACACGCTCCCCTTCATCTTCTGGATGTTCGTGTTCACCACGTCCATCCCCACACCGCGACCCGAGAGATCGCTCACCACCTCCGCCGTCGAGAACCCCGGCGCGAAGATGAACTTGAACACCTCACCGTCCGGCAGCGCATCCCCGGCCTCCTGCGTCACCAGCCCGCGCTCCACCGCGCGCTTCAGGATCCTGTCTCGGCTCAGCCCGGCGCCGTCGTCCGACACCTCGATCACCACGTGCTCGCCCGCGTGCTGCGCACTCAGCCGGATCGTCCCCGTCTCCGTCTTCCCGGCGGCGCGACGCGTGTCCGGCGTCTCCACCCCGTGGTCCGCCGAGTTCCGAAGCAGGTGCACGAGCGGATCGCCGATCAGCTCGATCACCGTCTTGTCCACTTCCGTCTCGCCCCCCACGATCTCGAGCTTCAGCGACTTGCCCGTCGCGCGCTCAAGGTCGCGGATCAGGCGCGGATACCGCCCGAACACCTTGTCCAGCGGCTGCATCCGCGTCCGCATCACCGCCAGCTGCAGGTCCCCCGTCACCCGATCCAGGTCCTCGTTCGCCTCCGTCAGCGCCTCGCGCAGCTCCAGCGCAAGCGCGGCGCTCGCGCACGCCTTCCGCGCCACCGACGCCACGCGGTTCTTCTGCAGCACCAGCTCGCCGACCAGGTCCAGCAACGACTCCAGACGCTGCACGTCCACGCGGATCGTCGACGCCTCGCCCCCGCCCGTCCCCTTGCTCTCACCGCCCCCCTCGCCGCCCTTGGCCGGCCCGCTCGACGCGGGCTTGCTCTCCATCGACGCGGCCTTCGGCTCCGGCGCGAGCGGCGCCGAGGCGCCGCCCTTCGATGCAACGCCGTCCACGCGCAGCGCATCCTGCACGCTCGAACCCGGGCTCAGCGTGCTCTCCTTCGCCACGCCGTTCCCCAGGGCCAGGTCCATCAGCGCCGACGTCAGGCTCCCCAGGTCCCACCGCCGAATGCGACGCTCACCCAACCCCGTCGCGATGTCGCGCAGCACGTGCACCGACGCGCGGATCCGCGGCAACGCCTGCATCGCCGTCTCGTCGTTTGCTTCCCCCAGCCGATCACCGGCCAGCGACAACGCGGACGCCAGCTCCACCATCGTCGCCTGCTCGAAGAACTCCACGGAGCGCTCGAGCGCCTGCGACGTCTCCACGAGGTCCGCGGCCGCGTCGTGACGCTCCTCCGTCTTCGCCATCCGTTCGACGATCGACTCGATCCGCTGCAGCGATTCCTGCACGTCCGAGACCATGAACCCCAGCAGCTCGTCCTTGTGCGGCGGGAGCGTCAACGCGTCCGCGTCCGGAGGGCCAGAGGACGCCGTCGCCGCGACCGCGCCCGATTCGCCCGCCGGCGCCGATTCCCCACGCCCCAGCGCCGCCAGCGCCGCGACGAGGTCCTCGCTCGCCCGCTCCATCGGCGCGCCGCGCCGGAGCTGATCCATCTGCCGCTTGATCACGTCCGCCGCCGCCAGCAGATGATCCATCGCCGGACGGTCCAGACGGATCTGGCCCTTCCGCGCCGTGTTCAGCGCCTCTTCCGAGGCGTGCGCCACGCGGACAATCTCCTCCAGCGAGAGGAACGACGCGCTCCCCTTGATCGTGTGCAGCGCGCGGAACGCCCGGTTCACGAGCTCCGCGTCGTCGGGCGCGCGCTCCAGCGACGCCAGGTCCGAGTCGAACTGCTCGAGCAGCTCGCCCGACTCCGTCAGAAAATCCTGCAGGATCTCCGGGTCAAACGACATCGATCGCCTCCGTTCTCAAGCCGCCGCCGCCTTCGCCGCGCCCTTCCGATAGCAAAACCCGTGCGCCACCGGAATCGCCGTGAACGGAACGTTCAGGTCCGAGAGCGTCTCCGAGTGCCCGATGAACAACGCCCCGTCCGGCGCCAGGCACTCCCCGAACGTCGAGACCACCTGCTGCTTCATGTCCTTGTCGAAGTAGATCATCACGTTGCGGCAGAAGATCACGTCCCACGTGCCCAGACGCTTCATCCCCAGCCGGTCCTTCAGGTTCAGCTTCTCGAACCGGACCATCGACTTGATCGTCGGGTCGATCTGGTAGTACGCGCCGTCCTCCTTGAAGTACCGCTCGAGCACCAGCGAGGGCGTCGATCGGATCGCGTACTTCGTGAAGCGGCCCGACGCCGCGACCTCGAGCACCTTCTCCGAGATGTCCGTGCCGACGATCTCGATCCGCCAGTCCATCAGCCGCACGCCGAGCGTCCGGTGCACCATGATCGCCAGCGTGTACGGCTCCTCGCCCGACGAGCACGCCGCGGACCAGATCCGCAGCCGCTTCGACGACGCGCGGGCCTCCATCAGCTCCGGCAGCACACGGCGCTCGAACACCTCGAGCTGCGACTCGTTCCGGAAGAACGACGTCTCGTTGATCGTGATCCGGTTGAACATCTCCTGAAACTCGTCGTCCCGGTACGGGCCGATCGTCAGGAACGCCGCGTACTCGTCGTACGACGTCATGTCCAACTCCTGGAGGCGCCGCCCGAGCCGGCTCTCCAGCACGTACTTCTTCGATTCCTGGAACGAGATCCCGCTCCGCTCGTAGATGATCTTGCGCAGCTTCTCGAACTGAGGGCTCGTCATCCGGATCAGCGATTCGCCGCCGCCCGTCACCGCCTCACCGCCAATCGTCTGCGTCTTCGTCGTCGTCAAGGACACGATCGCGCTCCCACTCTGGAGTTATGAAATATCCCCGCTGTCGCTCACGCCGCGCGACGAGCGACCTCGTCCGCCGCGCCCACAAGACCCTCGCCGAACAGCTTGCCCAGATCCAGCAGGATCAGCAGCCGGTCCTCCAGCTTGCCGACGCCCTGCACGAAATCCGAGTCGATCGAGCACACCATCTCCGGCGCCGGCTCCACGATCGTCGAATCGATACGGAGCACCTCGTGCACACGGTCCACGATGAACCCGATCACCTTCCCCCGAACCTCCACCACCACGATCCGGCTCTCCGTCCCGTGCTCGGCCTGCGCAAGCCCGAACCGCTTCCGCAGATCAACCACCGGGATGATCTTCCCGCGCAGGTTGATCACGCCCTCCACCTCCGGCGGGCTCTGCGGCACGCGCGTCAGCGACATCATCCGGTTGATCTCCTGCACCGACAGGATCTCGACCGCGTACTCCTCGCCGCCGACCTCGAAGGTCACAAGCTGTAGCTGATCGCCCGCCACGCGGCGCTCGTCACTCACGCGCCCCAACCCGACGTCCATGGTCTGGCTCATCGATGCTTGCTCCTGCGCAACTCGCCCTGGCGAAGACCTCCACAGGCCCGCGCAACAGACGACCTCATCCTTTTCGGCCATCCCGGCCCCCGCCTCAACTCCGCGCCGACGCTTCCTGCACTTCCCTGAGCCCGCTCAGGCCGCAGAAACCGCACGCGACCGACGCAACGTCCCTAAAGCCGCGCCTACCTGCTCCGGAGTAAGGCTCGCCATCGTCAGCCCCGCCACTGCCACGGCCCGCGGCATCCCGTACACCACGCTCGTTTCCGCGTCCTGCGCCAGCAGCACCGAGCCCCGACTCTTCAACTCACGACCGCCCACCAGCCCGTCATCACCCATCCCCGTCAGCACCACCGCCAGACAGCGAGCGCCCACCGACTTCGCGCCCGACAGGAACAGCTCGTCCACGCTCGGCTTATACAACGCCTTCTTCGGCTCCGATCCCACCTCCAACCGCAGCTCGCCGCGCTCCCCCCGAACCACACGTCCGTGGCTCCCCCCCGGGCACACGTACACCACGCCCGCCTCCAGACGCGCGCCGTCCGAACCCAGCACCACACGCACCTTCCCCACACGATCCAACCGCTCAGTCATCGCCTGCGTGAACAACAGCGGCATGTGCTGCGCGATCACCACCGGCGCCGACATGTCCGCGGGCAACGCCGCCACGATCTCCTCCAGGACCGGCGGCCCGCCCGTCGACGAGCCGATCAGCACAACGTCGAACTGCAGCGGGCGAAACGTCGGCGTCATCCGCGACGTCGCCGCGCCCTCCACGGGCTTCGGCTTCTTCCCGCCGACCCGCGACGCGCCCAGCGTCCGAAGCTTCATCACCAGCTTCTCAGCAAAGCCCGACGTCCCCTTCGCCACCTCGATCGGGTCCTTCGCCAGGAAGTCCACCGCGCCCAGACGCAGCGCCGTCAACGCCGCGTGGCTCCCCTCCGTCGTCAGACTCGAGCACATCAGCACCGGCGTCGGGCACTCCGACATGATCCGCGTCAGCGCGCCCAGACCGTCCAGCTCCGGCATCTCGATGTCCAGCGTCACCGCGTCGGGGCGCAACGCCTTGACCTTCTCCACGCCCTCCAAGCCGTTCCGCGCCGTGCCCGCAAGCTCAAACCCCGGCTCCGCCTCGATCACACGCGAGAGCGCCTTCCGCATCACCGCCGAATCGTCACAGACAAGTACTCGCACGGTCGCCGCCTCCTCACGCGCCAGTTCCACTGAAATCACACCGGCGCCGCACGCGACGCAGGGCCTCGCTCCCGACTCGTTTTCATCGACCCGCCCGGCCCCCCGATCCACTCCCGACCCCTTAACCCACGTTCTGTCCCGCCTGTTAGGAATGCGGTCGGATTCAGAACACCCCTTGTTTTTTCCTGCGACCCGCCTCGACCCGCCCATCCTCAATAGGTAAACTATCCCTTGACGTGTTTCTTCCCTCCTATCCACCGTATCTCCCCCGATACGGTGGATTTTCCATGATCGACGCGCCCGCCTAGCGCCCGTCTCGCGGACGCACGACGATCAATCCAACCATTTCCTCTTCCGTCTCGAACTGCGCGAGCACCAATCGCTCCGGCGCTTTCGTCGCGAAGAAGCCCCCCACGCGAAACCGCTCGCCGTGCTCGTCCACGAACCGATCCAATCGGATCGTCTTCGTCTCCCCCACGGCCAAGCCGTCGATCGGCAGCGCGTACCACTGATTCAACCACATCCGCACCGGCCCGAACCCGCGAGCCGACGCGTTCGTCATCGTGATCTCACCCTCACCACGCAACACCTGAACGTCCACCGTCTGCCCGACCGGCTTCTCGCCCGGGTAGCGCTGCGCGGCGTCCATCTCCGGCCCGCCCGCACAGCCTGCCACCGCCGCAGCGCACACCACACACACCATCATCACCGCGTTTCGCATGCCTCATATAGTCGCTCCGATGCCCGATCCGAGCAACAGCCCCGATCCCTCCGTGCAAGGGTGCGACGGCTCCAACGCCACGCCTCCCTCCCCGGCCATCGCCCCGGGCGCCGAGCACATCGACGTGGCCGCTGTCGCGAAAGGCATCGGCTCCACCGGCATCGACCCGCGACTCCGCGACCTCCTGCCGTCCTTCGACGCGCCGTTCTTCCAGGCCGGGCTCGCCGGATACTCCGACGCCGCCATGCGGTTGATCGCAAGATCGCTAGGGGCGCCATTCTGCGTGACGGAGGCGTTGCTCGATCGGACGCTGCTCGCCGGGGGTCGCGGCTTCGCCGAGGCCGACCTCGGCGAGCTCGAGGACAACCTGCCTTTCGGGAGCGCGGATCATCCGCTGGCAGGCCAACTTATGGGTTCGGACCCCGACACCATGGCGAGCGCGGCCGTGAAGATGATCGAGCAGGGCGCGAGGGCCGATCGGGAGTACCGCACGGCCAAGGAGTTGCGCGCGTCGCGCGCGGAGCGGACGTTCGAGGTCATCGACGTGAACCTCGCGTGCCCCGTGAAGAAGATCGAGCGCAAAGCACGCGGCGGACACTGGTTGCGCGATCCGTCCGGCGCGATCGAGATTCTCAGGGCGGTGCGTGAAGCGTTGCCCAACGAGGTGATTTGCACCGTCAAGATGCGACGGGCGTTCGACGACACGGCGGAGCACGAGCGTGCGTTCTTCGAGATCTTCGACAAGGCGTATGAGCTTGGCTACTCGTGGGTTACGGTGCACGGGCGCAGCGTCAAGCAGAAGTACGTCGGGCCGTCACGGTGGACGTTTTTGCGGGATTTGGCGGCGTCGCGTCGGGACCGGATGATCTTCGGGAGCGGGGATGTTTGGGGGGCGCGCGAGATCTTCCAAATGCTTGAATACACGGGAGTTACGGCCGTGAGCGTGGCGCGGGGCTGCATCGGGAATCCGTGGGTGTTCCGGCAGGCGAGGCAGATGATGCGGGGGGAGACGCCGACGGCGCCGACGATCGACGAGCAGCGCGCGGTGTTGCTGCAACACTTTGACTATTCAAGACTTGTGAACGGCGAGCGGCTGGCCGGGCGGTTGATGCGAAAGTTCGGGATCCGGTTTGCGGCGCATCATCCGCAGGGGGATGAGGTAAAACGCGCGTTTGTGCGCGTCGAGTCGCAAGATGATTGGCAGCAGGTAGTTGCGCGGTTTTACGGCGAGGATTCGCGACAATTGGCCGCGACGGCGCAGTGACGGGCGTGGTGCGCCGTTTTGCGGCGATACGGCGAGCGGTGCGCACGGGAGTGGCTGTGGGCTTGTGAGGGGTTGAGATCGGTCTCGGCGGCGCCATTGTTCTTGCCAGAAGGGAGGGCGGGAACGATGGGGCGAGTCGGGTGGTGGGCGCTGGTGGCGGAGGGGTGCGCGCTCGTTGGGTGCGCGGGTCCGGGAGCGATCGAGGGGACGGCGCGGGCGCAGCGCGAGGCGATCGAGCGGCTCGAGCGCGCGTACGCGGCGGACTACGGGGCGTTGGAGCGCGCGGTGGGAGCGTTGTTGACGATTCGCGGCGAGCGTGTGCGGTTGGGGATCGAGACGGAGATCGTGTCGCGGTATGTGACTGCGGGTGGCGAGGCGGATGTGGGGGCGATTGCGCGGGACGTGGATGCGGGGCGGGCGGGGGTGTTGGTGGAGGAGGTGCGGGAGGGGAGGATGACGCGCGCGGAGGCCGAGGGATTGGTGCGGGACTATGCGGGGGCGAGTGGGCTGAGTGATGGGGATGCGTATCGGCGCGCGTTGGTGTCGAGGGTGTGGGTGATGAAGCGGGAGGAGGAGGGAGCGCGGGCGCTGCGCAGCGCGATGGCGGAGAGGAAGGGGGAGATCGGGTTGTTGTTTGCGGAGGCCTTGGCGGGGTCGGCGGGGTTGGAGGGGTATGCGAAGGGGAGTGTGGAGGCGGGAAGCTTTGCGCGGGAGGTTGCGCGGCGGGCATGGGAGGAGTTTGTGGTGTCGGGTGTGGAGGGGGAGGAGGAGAAAGAGCGGGTGAGGGGAGCGCTGGAGGGGTTGTTGGTGATCGGCGTCACAAAGGAGGGAGCACGATGAGCGGTGAGGATGTGCGGATGTTGGGTGAGAAGTTGGCGGGTGGTGGCGAGGTGGTGTTGAGTGCGGAGGAGTGTGCGGTGGTGCGCGGGGTGATTGGGAGGTTGGCGGCGAGTGAGAGCGCGTTGGCGCGGTTGGAGCGTGTGTGCGCGTTGCAGGAGGGATTCTCGGCGCGGGTGGATGAGGTGGTGGGGAGCGCGTTGAACGCGGTGGGAGAGGTGATGGGGGGAAGGCCGAGCGAGGGGTATGACGTGACGGCGGCGCGTGCGGAGCGGGAGCGGCTCGCGCGGGAGGTGGAGAAAGCGCGGAGCGGGGCGGAGGTGGTCGACGCGGTGCTGGGGGTGGTGAAGGGGTTGGTGGTGTAGGGGGGAGAAAGAGAAGGGCACTGGGGACTCGGCATCAGGCACTAGGGAAGAAGAAAGGCAGAGGGGGAGAGGAGAAAAAGGAGAGGTAGACGCTCCTTTACAGTCGCGTCTCGTTTGTCAGGCAGGTTGCGCGCATGACGCGCTCACACGATGGGGGTGGGGTGCGGGAGGAGGCGGGGAGAAGAATGAGGCCCCCTCACCCGGTTCACGCTTCGCGTGAACCACCCTCTCCCTCGGAGGGGAGAGGGAGGCTCACATGCGGTCGCGTGTTGTGATGGAGGGTGGGTGCGCGAACGCGCTTCGGATTGGTGAGGCGGGGTACGTGAGTGGAGCTATGCGGGTTTGCGCTTGGCGTGGGAGATGCAGACGGTGTCGATGGAGCCGGAGGCGTCCGCCTCGGCGTCGTCGATCATTCGGCGTTGCTGGGGTTTTTAGAGGTCCATGTAGACGTCTTCGACGGGCAGGGCGCAGCATTCGGCGGCGCCGAGGGAGATGATCACGGGAAGGTGGGAAGGGAATTGCTCGAGACGCTTGATGAGTTGTTCGGCGGTCATGCTTTGGCCCCTTGTTCCGTGCCTTGGGGAGGTTTCGTCTGCGAGGGGGCGGCGTAGGGGCGCGAGGGAGGACGCGCTGTCAGCAGGAGGCGCCGAAGTAGGAGAGGACGATGTTGAGGTCGGTGAAGTCGACGGCGCCGTCGGCGTTGAGGTCGCCGTTGGCGCCGGGGATGACGGGGGAGGCGAAGGAGGAGAGGAGGAGGTTGAGGTCGAGGGAGTTGACGGTGTTGTCGCCGTTGGCGTCGCCGGGGCAGGGGAGGTCGCGGGACCAGAGGATGGCTTCGTATCGCAGGGTGTCGGAGTTGAGGGCGCGGCCTGCGACGAAGATGCTGAGGCCGTCGGTGGAGAGGGCGACGGCGTGGCTTTCGGAGAAGTGTGCGGGGAGGAGGGTGTGCAGGTCGGTCCACGAGGCCGCGGTTCCGGTCCACACGCCGGCGCGCCATGTGTCGGAGATGTATGCGCTGCCGGCTTGCATGCGTGCGGCGAGGGCGCTGACGACGGATCGCTCGGCTTGTGGCGGGTTGAGGTCGGTCCAGGATTCGGGCGTGCCGCGCCAGAGGCTTGCGTGTGCGTTGGGGCTTTCGTGGAGGAAGACGTATCCGGCTTGCTGATCTCCGCTGATGGAGGTGATGCAAGACTCGCGGGCGGCGGACGGGTTGAGGTCGACCCATGACTCGGGCGTGCCAGACCAGAGGCTGGCGTGGGCGAAGCCGTTGCGGAATGCGTATCCGGCCTGTTGTGCGCCGCTGATGGCCCGGGCTTCGGACCAGTCGGCGGAGGGGGGATGGAGGTCGGTCCAGGAGGCGGCTGAGCCGTGCCAGAGGCTTGCGCAGCGGACGCCGCCGATGTTGACGAAGCCGGCTTGTTGCGCGCCGTTGGAGGCGTATGCAGAGGAGTATGTCGAGGCGGGCGGGTTGAGATCGACCCATGACTGCGCGGAATTGTTCCAGAGGCTTGCGTGGATTTCGCTGCCGATGGCGGCGTGTCCGACCTGTTGGTTTCCGGCGAGGCCGAGCACTTCGGACCAGAGCGCGCCGGACGGGTGGAGGTCGGTCCACGATGCGGGCGAGCGTGACCAGAGCACGGCTCGCTGTGTTTGGCCGTCGAAGGAGGCGTTCCCTGCTTGTCTCTGTGCGCTGGCGGCGTATGCCACCGACCATGTGGCGGAGGGCGGGTGGAGGTTGGTGACGGTCCATTGGGCGTGTGCGGAGGAGGTTGCGAGGAGCGCGGCGGAGATGGACGCGAGAACGAGTCTTCGGTCGACGCGTGCGGACGGGGTGCGCATAGTCGGACTCCGTGTGGCGTTTGTTCTCGATGGCGCCGGCGGGCGAGACGCCCGCCCCGCTCAGCGTGCGCAGGATACGCCGAAGAAGGAGAGGAGGAGGTTGAGGTCGAGGGAGTTGACGGTAGCGGAGGCGATGGTGACGGCGCGTGCGGGAAGTTCGGTCGCGCGCTGCGCGGCGATGGACGAGACAGAAACGCGCGGCGCGTTGCGTGCGTTGCGCGGCGGAACGCGCACATCTGCGCTCGCGGTGGGGATGTTGCGCGATTTCAATGAAGTTCTTTTGTCGGCGCTTGGCGCGAGGCGGCGTGCGCATACATTCGGGTTGTTGCGCGTGCGTTCGGCGGCGGGGCGGCGTGTATCCGCTCGGTCATGTTGGCGCGGTGCGCGGGCTTTCGGAGGCATGAAGCCATGTTTGATCGCATGCACTTGGGCGGGCTATCGCTGCGCGCTGCGGCGTTGGCGGGCGTGATCGTTGGGGCGTCGGGCGGCGCGTGGGCGCAGGCGCCGTCGGTTCCGGTGCGGAAGATTGCGGCGAGCGGGGAGGGGGATCTGCTGGGAGGGGCATCCCGCCTGATCAACGTTCCGGTGATCAATGGCTCCGGTCACGTGGCGTTCGTTGCGAATTCTGCGCCGGCGGCGGGGGACCCGGCAGAGTATGTCGCGCGCGGTCTGTACACGAGCGCCCCGGGCGGGACGGTGCACCGGCTGCTCCGGACGTTCCTGCACAATTTCTTTGTTCCACCGCTGCCGAGCCGTGATCCGACGCTTGATTCGCTGAAGCGGAGCAGCGTCGACGTGTTCGACGACAACGGTGTGATCTCGTTCAGTCACCCGGCGTCGACGATCACGGGCGCGACGCTCACGAGGTTCGCTGCGAGTGGCGGGGTGACACCGGTGACGATCCCGTTCGTGACGCCGTACCCGGGGATGTCTTGCGCGGGCTGCACGGTGAACTGGGGCGCGCCGCTCGGGCATTCCGGGTCGATCTCGTTCAGCCATCCCCGTCCGTTCTGTGGGGAGTGTCCCGGCGCGACGCCCGGGGTGGACGTGCTTCGGTATTCGGAGAGCACGGGCGCGTTGTCGGTCGTTTCCGGCGGCGCGGATCAGGATCACTGGCTGCGCGGGGTGAACGCGTCTGGCACGATGGTGATCGACGGGCAGCAGAACGATCCGGTGTTCGGGGGCGTTGTGTGGCGCCGCCTGCTGCGCGTGGGGGGGTCGGGGACGGAGACGCTGCTCGAGGTGGGGGCGCCGGCGGCGGCGTCGCTTGGGTTCCATCCGTCGGCTGTGTATGCGGGCGTGCCGTCCGGGCCGCGGATCAACGCGCGGGGGGATGTGGCTGCGTTGATTGCGGTGCATCAGCCGGGCAAATCGGGGACGGTGACGAAGCACGCGGTGGTGTACTGGGGCGCGGGGACGACGACGCCGACGCTGGTTGCGAGTGAGAGCGTGACGGCCGTGAGTTCGGGCGAGTTCGGGTACTTGTGCTCAGGGATGTTCGAGATCGGGGACTTGGTCGGGTTGACGTTGGGGGACGGCGGACACGTGGTGATTACGGCGGCGGCGCAGTTCCCGTCGGGGGGTTCATCGCCTTGCAACGGATCGCTGCGGACGGGGATCTGGCGATGGAATCCGACGACGAGCGCGATGCGGACGATCGCGCTGGAGGGGACGCCGGCGCCGGGGTTCGGGGGCGGGGTGAGTTTCGTGACGCTGTACCCGTACGGGTTCTACGGCGAGTTGGACGTGAATCCGGGGCAGTTGACGGCGTGCAGCGTTCACGGCCAGGTAGCGTTCATCGCGTATCACTCGGGTGGGCACTCGCTGTTCGCGACGACGGCGCAGGACCAGCTCATCCGCGTGACTTCGGTGAACGACTCGTTCGCCGGCGTGTCCGGGCCTGGGGACCAGAAGGTGCTGCGCGTGCGGATTCGGTACGGGGAGGGCGGGAACGGGAGCGGTCGGAGCATCAACGACAGCGGCGTGATCGCGTTTCTCGCGCAGCTGCACACGCCGGACGGGCTGGGTGTGTTCGTGGCCAACACGAATCAGCTGCCGAGGTGCGCGGGTGACGCGAACGGGGACTGGGAGGTGGACTTTGACGACATCACTTCGGTGTTGTCGTTGTGGTTGACGGATTACACGTCGAGCGTGTTCGGGACGGGGCCGGGGGACGCGAACGGGGACGGGGTTGTGACCTTCGACGACATCACGTCGGTGCTGTCGAACTGGCTGAACGCGTGCCCGTGAGGTGACGGCGCGAGGGCATCGGGGCTGCTCGCATAGGCGAGCGGCCCTGTTTTTTTTGTGTGGCGCGAGAAGGAAAGCGGTGGGGGCGGGATTCGAACCCGCGAGACCCTGACGGGTCTGCCGGTTTTCAAGACCGGCGCCATCAGCCGCTCGGCCACCCCACCGTGGGGTTTTGTGGACACAGGATTGAGGCGTGTGGTGGCATGGGGAGTCGAGGCGGGGGAAGAGGGGATGAAGGGGGGGCAGTGTACGCGGCGGCAACCGGGGGGAGGGCGTGCGGGTTAATGTGGGGATGGGAAGATGGGTGCAATGGGGGTGTGCGCGGGGGCGTTGAGCCGATCTCGGGGATTGGGCGCTGGTTGCGTGTGTCGGGAAGCGGGTTCAGGGATGACGAGGAGCGCGGGCATGGATGGTCGTGGGGCGGGAATGCGGCGGTCGCGAGGGTTCTCGCTGATCGAGTTGCTGGTGAGTCTGTTCATTATTTCGTTGCTGATGGGGATCGTGCTGGCGGTGCTGCCGAACGCGCGGGACGCGGCGAAGCGGGCGGCGTGCGGCGCGATGCTGAAGGGGGTCGGCGCGGGCATCCGCGCCCACATGAATGACAATCAGGACGCGTTTCCGAAGGCGCGGTACATGCCGCCGCCGTGGTTGAGCGGCGACACGGACCCGCCGCTGCCGCAGGCGTTGTCGACGTACATCGAGCCGGGGATGGGGGCGTACAAGTGCCCTGGTGATCGGGTGGTGTCTGAGCGGACGTTCGTGGACGCGAACGGGGTGGAGCAGGAGTGCGGGGTGAGCTACACGTACGTGGTGGCGCTGTCGGGCGTGCCGTACGAGCAGACGTTTTATTACCGGTTTTTGAAGCTGACGCCGATGGACACGCCGGTGTGCTACGACTTTGACGGGGGGACGTTCGAGACGCAGGACAACGAGCAGGTGCGGGTGGATTTCTTTCATTCGTCGCGGAACGTGCTGTTCGTGGACGGGCACGTGGGTCGGTACGGGGAGTGATCGGTCGACGGCGCATGGCGCCATAGAGGAGGTTGGACGATGGAACGGAAGGTGTACGACCTGGACGCGATGGCCGGGGAGGGTCGGCGGACGATCGACGCGTCGTGGTCGGATCGGAAGAAGCGGCTGGTGGGGGCGATGTGCGTGGCGGGGGCGGTGATGGTGGTGGGCGGGGGCGCGTGGGCGATGATGGCGAATGCGCCGGCGAAGCTGCCGCGGACGGCGCAGGAGGCGGTGTCGGTGATGTCGAGCGCGAAGTTCAAGGGGATGAGCGAGGAGCGGAAGCATCAGTACATGGCGGAGGCGGGGCGGCTGTTCCGTGACATGAGCGAGGAGGACCGTCGCGCGATGTTCCGGGATGAGAAGACGCGCGAGGCGATGCGTGCGATGATGGAGGAGCGGATGGCGGAGGCGGCGCGGAAGTTCGCTCGGGGCGAGAGCATGGAGGGGATCTGGGGTGAGCGTCCGACGGGGCCGAGGCCGGAGCGTCCGGCGCAGGGGGATCGGACGCCGCCGACGGAGGAGGAGCGAGCGCAGCGGATGGAGCAGATGCGTTCACGGATGACGCAGGCGATGAAGGATCAGGTGATGACGGGGAATGCGCAGAACGGGGGTTTGACGGGGGAGATGTTCAAGCGGATGGGCGCGGGCGGGGGCCGGGGCGGGTTCTTCGGTGGTGGGCGTGGCGGAGGGGGCGGAGGGGGCGGAGGCGGAGGAGGGGGTCGGAGGGGCGGATAACGGGTGGCGAATTGGCGTGGATGCGCGGCGCCTGCGGAAAGCGGGCGTTTTTTCTTGATGGTGGTCGTGGGTGGTGGTAGGTTCGGGTGTTGGACACTCAGGCTTCGTGGAGGTCTGGGATGAGAATCGGGTGGTTGTGTGATGGGAGGGAAGCGCGATGCGTGTGCATGTGATCGCGGGCGCGGTTGGTGTGTTGTTTTCGTGCGCGGCGGTCGCGGGCCCGAACTGGGTAGAGCCAGGGGGCGGTGCGGGGTCGAGCCTTGCGACGGCGGATGAGCCGTCGGGGAGCGGGCTGCTGCACACGATTTCGGGGCGCCTGCGCGGGCCTGCGGACGGGCAGGGCGCGAGCGACTTCGAGGATGTGTATCGCATCTTCATTTCGGCGCCGACGGCGTTTTCGGCGCGGACGTTCGGCGGGCCTGGGAGCGCGACGTTCAACACGCAGCTTTGGTTGTTCGACGCGTCGGGGCGCGGGTTGCTCGGGAACGACGACGCGGGGCCGGGGGAGCCCGGGTCGCTGTTGTTGTCGATGTCGACGGACCTGACGGGTGTGCAGATCACGACGCCGGGGGTTTACTACCTGGCGATCAGCGGGCTTGGGAACGTGCCGGTGAGCGCGGGTGGGATGATCTTCGAGTTCGTGACGCCGTTCGAGATCTCGGGTCCGGACGGGCCGGGCGGGGCGGCGCCGCTGCAGGGATGGAGCGGGGCGGGCGCGTTCGGGGATTATGTGATCGAGTTGCAGGGGGTGAGCTTCGTGCCGAGCGTGGGGAGCGCGGGTGTGATGGGGGTGTTCATGGGGATGGTCGGGACGTGTCGTCGTCGTCGGGGTTGAGGAGGGCGAGTCGTCGCGCGGCGGCGAGGGTGAGTGGGTGGTCGGGGCCTCTGGAGTTGAGGAGTGTGTCGTGCGCGCGGGTGAGGAAGGGCGCGGCGGCGGCGGTGTCGTGCTGCAGGAGGAGGCAGAGGCCCAGGAGGGACTCGGCCTGGGCGATCTGCCAGTCGACGGGTGAGGGGGCGGAGGCGCGGAGGTCGAGCGCGGCGCGGATGAGTGGTTCGGCGTGGGTGGGTCGTCGTTGATCGAGGAGGGCTTCGGCGAGGAGGAGTTGTGCGTCGGCGCGCGCGGGGTGGGAGGGGGATTGGTGTTGCTCGCGGATGGAGAGGGCTTCGCGGGCGAGGGCTTCGGCGCGGGCGGGCTGGTTGCGTCGGAGGTTGAGGAGGGCGAGGGCTTCGAGGGAGGTGGCGACGCGGGGCTGGTTGTCGCCGACGCGTTTCTTGAGGAGGGAGATGGACTCGGTGAGGAGTGGCTCGGCTTCGTCGTAGCGCTCGAGGTCGGTGAGCGTGGAGGCGAGCTGCTGGAGCGCGACGGCGAGGCCGAAGGAGTTTTCGCCGGGAGCGGCGCGGAGGGAGGTGATGGCGGCGCGGAAGAGCGTTTCGGCGTCGTTGAGGTCTGCGCGGTCTCGGAGGAGCGAGCCGAGGGCGTTTTGGGACATGGCGAGTTCGGTGAGCACGGCCTTGTCTTTGGCGGCGAGCGCCTGGCGGATGTTGATTGCTTCGCGGTGCAGTGCTTCGGCGGCTTGTTCGTCGGAGAGTTTTTGTTTGGTGGAGGCGAGGTGCTGGAGGGAGAAGGCGAGATCTCGTTGGTTGGAATCGGCGCGTCTGAGGTCGACGGCGAGTTGGTAGTGTTCGGCGGCGGCGCGGTAGTCGGCGGAGAAGTAGAGGGCGCGGGCGAGGTCGTGGTGGGCCTTGGCGATGAGCGGGTGGTTGTCCGGGAGTGTGTCTTCTCGGAGTTCGAGGGCGCGTTGGAGGAGATTGCGTGCGCGGGGGGCCTGTCCGTAGTTGAGGTATGCGACGCCGAGGCGTGTGCGGTAATCGGCTTCGCGTTGGGGCGGGAGTTGCTTGGTGTTGACGCGTGCGAGCATGGCGTCGATGTATTCGATGGGCATGCCTGCGGTGGTGGTGGTTTCGGGATCGAGGTCTGCGAGCGACTGAATGAGCACGTCGTCGAGGGTGCTCTCTTCGCGTTGTGCGTTGTTGGCGAGGAATCGTTGTGTGACTGCGACGGCGCCGATGGTGGAGAGGGCGAGGAGTGCGACGCCGATGACGGCGGCGAGTCGTTGGTTTCGTTGCGTCCAGCGGACGGCGCGGCCGAGGGGACCGATGCGGCGGGCGTGGACGGGGTGGTGGTTGAGGACGCGCCTGAGTTCGTCGGCGAGTTCGGAGGCGGTGGCGTATCGGCGGTTGGGGTCTTTGTCGAGGGCTTTGAGGAGGACTGCGTCGAGGTCGCGCGAGAGGGCGTGGCGGAGTGAGGAGGGTGCGGGGGGGTCTGTGGTTTGGATGCGGTTGAGGACTTCGATGAGCGGGCCGTGGATGGTGCAGGGGAGACGGCCGGTGAGGAGTTCGTAGGCGATGGCGGCGAGTGCGTAGACGTCGGTGCGGACGGAGACGTCGTCGATGGCGCCGCGGGCCTGCTCGGGGGCCATGTAGGCGAGTGTGCCGATGAGTTGTCCTGGGAGGGAGAGAGAGTGGTCGGCTGCGCTGGAGGGGACGTCTGGTGTGAAGGAGGTGGCGAGGCCGAAGTCGAGGAGGTGCGGGGCGTCGGTGTTGTCGAGGAGGATGTTGTCGGGCTTGAGGTCTCGGTGGAGGACGCCACGTTGGTGGGCGTAGTTGACGGCGTCGCAGACGGCGGCGATGAGGGGGAGGACGCGTTGCGGGTCGGCGGCGCCTGGTGTGAGGACGTGGTCGAGGGGGAGTCCGTCGACGAGGTCCATGACGTAGAAGTGGTTTCGGTTGTGGATGCCGGAGTCGATGACGGGGACGATGGAGGGGTGTTGGAGACGGGCGACGAGTTCGACTTCGCGCTCGAATCGTCGGCGCGCGGAGTCTGAGGCCGCGGCGGAGTCGAGCATGAGTTTGAGGGCGACGCGTCGTCCGGTGGCTTGTTGGAAGGCTTCGTAGACGGCGCCCATGCCGCCTTTGGCGATGAGGGCGACGGCGTCGTAGCCGGGGATGGAGGGGAGGTCCGGCTCCTGGTCGTCTGGGGGGCGGGCTGCGGTGTTGTGGGGGGGTTGGGTCATGGCGCGAACAGGGGCGCCGGAATGGGCGGAGGATGGTTTACACTAGACGCGTGGACGGCGCCTTGGAGAGATCGGACGGAGGGGGGAGCGCGCTGGACATCGGCGCGCTGTGTGCCCGGGCGGCAGGGGGCGATGAGGAGGCGGTGGCGGGATTGCTGGCGGCGCACCATGCGCGGCTGATTGGTTTCGCGCGTCGGAAGATCGGGGTGGACTGGTCTGGGAAGATCGAGCCGGAGGACCTGGTGCAGGAGGCGTACGGGGAGGCGTTCGCGAAGATCGGTGAGTTTGTGCCGGAGGGGGATGATTCGTTCTACCGGTGGGTGTCGAAGATTGTGGACCATCGGTTCATCGATCAGGTGCGGAAGTTCCGGAGTCAGAAGCGGGACGCGAAGCGGGAGATTCGGGGAGGTGATGCGGCGCGCGCGAGCCGAGCGGACGCGTTGCTGGGTCAGGTGGAGGGTGCGGAGCGGACGGCGAGCGCGGTGATGCGGCGTGAGGACGCGATCGGGGCGATGATGGCGTGCATGGCGCGGCTGCCGGAGGACTACCGGCAGGTGGTGACGCGTGTGTATCTGGATGGGGCGACGTTCGGCGAGGTGGCGGAGGAGATGGGTCGGACGGAGGATGCGCTGCGGCGATTGGCGGGGCGGGCGTTGGAGAAGATGCAGGAGCGGATGGGGACGCTGACGCGGTATCTGAGCGGGCGGGGGTAAGAGCGCGGGGGCGGGGGAGGAGCAGCGCGAGGAAGCGTGGGAGAGCGCGCCGGGATGGGGCGGGGATGTCGCTTGTCCTTTCGGTGTCGGCGGGCAGTCCGTGGGCACACAGACATTGGAAAGGAGAGAGCGATGTTGGGGACGTGGAAGACGGTTGTGGCTGGGTTGACGATCGGGGTGAGCGCGGGGGCGGCGTGCGCGACGGTGACGGGCGTATCGGGGCGGGCGAAGCTGGTTTCGCCTCCGGCTTCGGCGACGTTTCCCGCGATCCTGTCGTCGCGGGCGCAGGTGTGGAACGAGCGGGTGGGCGTGACGGCGCCGGCGGGCGGGTTCGTGGTGAACATGCTGGTGAATGGCGGGGCGATGTCGAGCAGGTCGCCGACGGGCGGGGTGGTGACGGGCGTGGTGGACAGCCACTTCATTCACTGGTCGCCGCTGTTCGGGCGCTCGGCATCGGGGACGGTGACGTTCAGCGATCCGATCGTGGGCGTGATGTACAACGACCTTTGGCTCAATGCGAGCGATGGCGCGCTTGGCGCGGCGGGGACGGTGTATCCGACGGGGACGTCGGTCGGACGGGGGATGCACCCGGTTTCGAGCCGAGTGTTTGCGAGCGGGAACACGCTGCGGTTTGATTTTCAGAGATTTGCGGGCGACAGGATCGAGCAGGTTCGGGTGCTGACGCGGCCGGTCCCGGCGCCGAGTGGTGTGTGTGTGGCGGGGCTTGCGATGGTGGGGTTTGCGCGTCGTCGGCGGTGAGGGGTCATGGATGATGGAGGAGACGGGCCCTGTGCCGAGAAGGCGCGGGGCCTGTTCGTTGCGCGGGGTGGGACGCGGGCTTGGCGGGGGAATTGTTGGAAAAGAACGCGTGTGCGCGCCGGAAGGGGCGCGGGAATTCGCTGGTCCTGGTGCGGCTGGCGAGGGCGTCTCGCGGGCCCACGAACAGGAACGTGTGTTGAAAGGGTTGTGCGATGGGCAAGGCGACGTTGGGTTGTGCGGTTGTGTTGGTTGGGGCGCTCGGTGCGGGCGTGTCGAGCGGTGCGATCACGAGCGTGGCGGGGATGGGCGCGCAGATCGCGCCGCCGCCGATCGCGGATTTTCCGACGCTGTCGGGTCCGTTCGCGGACGCGTGGGATGAGCAGCAGAACGTGACGCTGCCGGCGGGCGGGGTGCTGGTGGACATGTTCGTGAACGGGGGGAGCATGACGAGCGGCGCGCCGACGCCGGGTGTGGTGACGGGCGTGGTGGACAGCCATTTTCTGCACCAGACGCTGGGGACTGTGCCGAGCACGAGCGGGACGGTGACGTTCAGCGGGGCGATTTTGGGCGTGATTTACTCGGACAATCTCTTGGATCTTTCGGACTTTCTCGGCGCTGGCGGGACGGTGTACCCGACGGGCCAGGTGTTCCGGGGGATGAACCCGGGCGGATTCCTGAGCGCGAGCGGGAACACGCTGCAGTGGAACTTCCAGAGCTTTACGGGGGCGATTGAGATCGAGCAGGTGCGGGTGTTGACGCGAGCGATTCCGGCGCCGGGCGGGGTGTGCCTTGCCGGGCTCGGCGGTCTGTGGGGGATGCGTCGTCGTCGCTGAGTGTGCGCGGCGTGCGCGAGAACGAGGCCCGACCCCGCGGCAGGAGGCGCGGGGTTGTGGCGTTTTTGTGCGGGCGGTCTGGACGCGGCTTGTTTTTTTGGGCGGTGCGCGCCGGAAGGGGAGGGGGAGTGCGCTGGCCTTGGTGTGGTCGGCGGGAGTGTCCCGCGGGCAATGACGAGTGGATCGGGAGTGACGGAAAGGGTGAGTTCGATGAACAGGGCGAAGTTCGGTTGCGTGGGCGTTGCGGTTGGTCTGATTGGGGCGGGGGCATCGTTGGGCGCGATCACGGGCGTGTCGGGGATGGTTGTGGGGCCGATCGTGCCTCCGGCGATCGCGAATTTCCCGACGCTGACGGGTCCGCTGGTGGACGCGTGGGATGAGCAGCAGAACGTGACGCTTCCGGCGAGCGGGGTGCTGGTGGACATGTTCGTGAACGGGGGGAGCATGACGAGCAGCTCGCCGACGCCGGGCCTGGTGACGGGCGTGGTGGACAGCCACTTCCTGCACCTGACGAACGGGCCGCTGCCGTTCGTGGCGGGTTCTGTGACGTTCAGCGGGGTGATTTTGGGGGTGATTTACAGCGATCTGTGGCTGGACCTGTCGGACTTTCTGGGCGCGGGGGGCACGGCGTATCCGACAACTGTGGCGCTTCGGGGCATGAACACGAGCGGCTTCCTGAGCGCGAGCGGGAACACACTGCAGTTCCAGTTCCAGGCGCAGGTGGGCGCGATTGAGATCGAGCAGGTGCGGGTGTTGACGCAGCCGGTTCCGGCGGCGGGCGGTGTGTGGCTTGGGGCGCTGGGGATGCTGGCGGGCTTGCGTCGGCGCCGGTGACACTTGACGAAGGCGTGTGGTCGCGGGCGAGGGCCCCGTGCCGCAGGGCGCGGGGCTTTTCGTTGCGCGGGGGCGGCGTGAGGGTTTTTTTTCGGATTGCGCGCCGGGATGGGGGCGGGACGCCGCTGGCCCTGGTGTGGTCGGCGGGAGTGGCCCGCGGGCGAACAGGACAGGACAGGACGAGTGTGACGGAAAGGGGTTTGCGATGAAGAACGGGATGCGGGGCGTTGTGTGTGCGGCGGTTGCGTGCGGTGCGGCGGGCGTTGCGGGCGCGGCGATCACGAGCGTGACGGGTCAGGGCGTGCAGATTTCGCCGCCGGTGTTGGCGGACTTTCCGGTGCTGACGGGTCCTCTGGCGGACGCGTGGGACGAGCAGGTGAACGTGACGGCGCCGAGCGGCGGCGTGCAGGTGGACATGCTTGTGGGTGGCGGGTTCATGACGAGCGGCGCGCCGACGGGCGGCGTGTTGACGGCGATTTACGACAGCCATTTCGTGCATTTCACGGCGGGTCCGAACGGGTTCCAGGCGGTGGGGAGCGTGACGTTCAACGCGCCGATCGAGGCGGTGATCTTCAGTGATCTGTTCCTGGACTTGTCGGACGGGATCTTCGGGGCGGGCGGGACGACGTACCCGACGGGTCAGGTCGGTCGCGGGATCAACCCGGGCACGTTCCTGATCGCGAGCGGGAACGTGCTGCAGTTCGATTTCCTTGGGATTCCGGGCGCGATCGAGATCGAGCAGGTGCGGGTGCTGACGCGCGTGCCGACGCCTGGGAGCGTGGCGCTGGGCGCGCTGGGCGTGCTGACGGCGCTGCGTCGGAAGCGTTGAGGGGGCGTGGGTGTGGTTGGAATTGTGGGGCGCAAAGGCCCCGCGTCGAGAGGCGCGGGGTCTTTTGATTGGGTGCGGGGGAGTGGGTGGAGGGGGGGGCGCAAAGAAATGTGGGGTGACCGCGCCGGAAGCGGGGCGGGAGTGCGCTGGCCTAGGTGTACGCGGGGCGGCGTTGCTCGGCGGAACAGGAGATGTTTGCGTGTGGAGGTGTGCGATGCGGGCAGCGAGTTGGGGCATGGCGGGGCTTTGCGTGTTGAGCGCGTCGGTGTTGTGCGGGAGCGCGGGTGCGGCGATCGTGACGGCGACTGCGGCGACGGTGCAGGTGATCACGGCGCCTGCGCTGGCGGACCAGAACCTGGCGGGCGCGGGGTTCCGCGCGGTGGCGTGGAATGAGCGGACGAACGTCGCGGTGAGCAATCTGGCGGTGGACATGCTCCCTCCTGGGCACAGCGCGACGGCGCTCGGCGGGTTTTACTCCGGGGTGGTGAACAGCCACATCCTGCACTTCTCGACGATTCCGTCGGGGACGGGTCCCGGGCACGTGGGGACGGTGAAGTTCGACGCGCCGATCGTGGCGCTGCTGTACACGCAGAACAGGCTGGCGGGAACGGACGGGCTGCTGGGGGCGGCGGGGACGACGTACGGGGCGAACAACTGGAACCGCGGTCTGAACGTGAGCCTGCCGGTGTTCTCATTCGCGCAGGTGCTGGGGGTGCAGCCGGACACGCTGTTCTTCCAGCTGCTGCCGGGGGGGTGGAGCGTGGGCGGGGCGGCGGGGAACTTCCTGTTCGGGGTGGATCAGATCCGTGTGTTGACGAGGCCTGTGCCGAGCGCGGGCGGGCTGGCGTGCTTCGGGGTCGCGGGGCTGCTGGGCGCGCGTCGGAAGCGTTGAGCGGGTGGGTTGGGGGACGATGACGACTCCTCAGGTTCCGGGTGTGTGAGTTCCGTGGGATGTGCCGAGAACGCCTCGCGTGCACTGACGCGGGGCGTTTTCGTTTCATTTTGCGGGCGCGTGCGTGGGAATCGCGCCGGGATGGGAGGGGGAATGCGCTGAACGTGGAGAGAGCGGCGCGGCGTGCGCGTCGAGTGGTTTGTGTGAAAGGAGCGGCGCGATGAGCGGGTGGAGCGTGGCGTGTGTCGGGGCTGTGGTCGTGGGGATGTGTGGGATGGCGAGGGGGGCGATCGTTTCGGCGAGCGCGAACGTGCAGGTGATAGCGGCGCCGGCGAGCGCGGGGGCGTCGCTGGGGGGGACGAATGGGCGCGCGGTGGCGTGGAACGAGCGGGTGGGCGTGGCGGCGAGCGGGGTGGTGGTGGACCTGGTGGCGCCGGGGAACAGCACGAGCGCGACGGGGGGCGTGGTGAGCGGGGTGTTCAACAGCCACATGCTGCACTTCTCGAACACGGCGGCGCTGGGCGGTCCGCCGCTGCAGATCGGGACGGTGCGGTTTGACGCGCCGATCGTGGCGGTGATCTACGGGAGCAATCAGTTGGTTTGGACGGACGGGCAGTTCGGGTCGGCGGGGACGGTGTATCCGAACTCGTTCTCGGGACGGGGGCTGAACATGTTGAATCTGCCGGCGTCGAACGTGTTCGTGTCGGGCGGCGTGCCGGACACGCTGTTCTTTCAGCTCGTGCCTGGGGGGTTGGGCATCGGGGGCGTTGGGAATTTTCTGCCGGGGTTTGATCAGGTGCGCGTGCTGACGGCCGTGCCGAGTGCGGGAGGGGTTGCGTGCTTCGGCGCGATGGGCGTGCTGTACGGCGCGAGGCGTCGGGCGGGGCGCTGAAGAATGAGGCCCGGCGCGCGGGGAGCGCGCAGCGGGCCCTGCGTGCGAGAGCGAGGTGGCGGGCGGACGTGATGCGTGTTTCAGCGCCGACGACGGGCCGCGGCGATGAGGGCAATCGTGGTCAGTGCGAGAGCGCCCGGCGCCGGAATGTGGTCATCGAGGGGACGGAAGTACTCGAAGGGATGCTCGCCGGTGAAGTTGGGGAAGCCATTGGGGTCCGCGGAGCCTCCGCCGAAGCCGACGGTCGTCTGGAGGAGTTGGTTGTAGTCATTCGGGTCGACGGAGAGGAGGAAGAGGAGCTTCAACACCTCGTTGGGGGCGAGCATGGGCGGAGGGAACGGGTTGATGATGCCGAAGAACCCGAACCAGGTCCCGCCGAAGGCGCCAGGTCCGGAGGCGATGGCGTTGGTGGTGGCCGGATTGAGTACGAGTGGATCGAATTGAACGAGGGGTGTGATGGCGTGGGTGTTGGTGTTCACGATCCCGACGATGACGGCTTTGACGTCGAGGGAGGTGGGTGCGGTGATGGCGCCGGAGCCGACGGTGAGGCCGCAGGCGCAGCCTGTGGTGGAGGTTGGTGCGAAGAGAGAGATTTCCTGCCCGACGAGGATCTCGATCTTTCCGGTGGTGTGGTTGAAACCTTGATTCTCGAACCAGACGGTCTGCGGCGGCTGGGGCGGGGATGACGTACAGGCTGCCGCGGCATCGGCGAGGCCGGCGGCGACGAGGGCGAGGGCGAGATGGCTCTTCATGTGGTCTCTCCGTTTGCTGGGAATGAGCGCGCAACATCGCGCGGGTAGGCGCGTGACCACGACGTACACAACAGCGTCGGACGTGCGGCTTCCTGCGGAAAAGAGGAGGGGGGATGTGCTTTTCCTCCCTCGATGTCCGGTATTGGAATGTAGCGTGGGCGCCAGGTCGGATCAATAGAAAAATGGGGGCGATGATCGGCGACCGTCGGATGTTGTTTGTTGTGGCGGTGTTGCGCTCGGCGGAACGTCGCGTAGCTCTTAGTCTTCGGCGCGTTCGCCGGCTGGGGCCATTTTGACGAGTCGTGGGTGGAAGGTGGCGAGTGGTTTGACGAGGTCGGCCTGCGCGGCCATGACGGAGTGGATGTCCTTGTAGACGTGGGGCGCTTCGTCGAGGCCTGCGGAGATGAGTGAGACGGCGTTGTCGGCGAGGCGTTGGTGGACGTCAGCCCAGTTGAGGTTTTTCTTGGCTTGAGTGCGGGACATGACGCGTCCGGCGCCGTGGGACGCGGAGTGGAGGGAATCGGGTTGTCCGAGGCCTTGGACGACGAAGGTGGGCGAGGCCATGGAGCCGGGGATGACGCCGAGGGTT
Source organism: uncultured Phycisphaeraceae bacterium (assembly GCA_964410465.1). Classification (GTDB taxonomy): domain Bacteria; phylum Planctomycetota; class Phycisphaerae; order Phycisphaerales; family UBA1924; genus CAYPGJ01. Next base: position 39,361 of record CAYPGJ010000009.1, read on the forward strand.
CCGGCGGAGGCGGGGGTTGCGCCTTTGCGGTGGACGATGAGTTCGCGCGGCTGGCCGTTGATGGTGTGGGTTTCTTTCCAGGCGAAGTTGTGGTGGTTCTCGACGGAGGCGAGGACGTTGGAGGCGAGGCGTTGGTGGATGTGTTGGTGGATGAGGGCGTGGTTTGCGGAGGCGAAGTGTCCCATGAGGGACATGGCGGCCCAGTATTCCTGGCCTTCTGCGGAGTCGAGGTCGAGCCAGGCGAGTTCCTGGAGTTCTCGGGGGAGTTCGGGGTGGAGTTGCCTGGCGAGTTTGGAGTAGTGGGAGGCGATGGCGGCGCCTGGGCCGCGCGAGCCTGAGTGGGAGAGGAGCGCGAGATAGACGCCGGGCTGGAGGCCGAGGGTGGGCGCGGAGATTTCCAGCTCGCCGAACTCGACGAAGTGGTTTCCGGAGCCGGAGGTGCCGAGCTGGGATTGCGCGCGACGCTTGAGTGAGGAGACGAGGGGAGTGATGGACCAGTCCATGTCGAGGACGTCGTGTTCGCGGGGCTTTTCGAACTCGGCGCCGATGCCGAAGCGGGTCTCCTTGTGGATGGCGTCGCGGAGTCGTCTGGGGTCGTCGATGAGGATGGAGGGGGGGATGTCGGAGACGGTGATGCGGACGCGACATGCGATGTCGACGCCGACGGCGTAGGGGATGACGGCGTTGTCGGTGGCGAGGACGCCGCCGATGGGGAGGCCGAAGCCGGGGTGGGCGTCTGGCATAAGGGCAGCGGCGACGGAGATGGGGAGGGAGCAGGCGCGGCGCATCTGTTCGAGGGCGGTGGGCTCGAGGTCGGTCCCCCACTGCCTCCACGGGATATGGGGCTGGATGTCGGCGCGGGGCTTGGTCATGAGAGTGCTAAGGCTAGGGGGTTGACAGTTGGCGGAGTGGTCGGGAGTCTGGCGGGATGATCAGCGAGAAGAACTGGGTCGAGGCGGGCGTTGCGGTGCGGGCCGGGGCGTTGGAGCGCGTGGGTGCGCGATCGTGGCTGGGGCGGGGTTTGTTGGGCGTGGTGGGGAGTCTGCTGATCGCGGCGAGCGCGCAGGCGAGCGTTCCGATGTGGCCGGTGCCGATCACGCTGCAGACGATGGCGGTGGCGGTCGTGGCTGGTTTGCTTGGCTGGCGGCTGGGGGTTGCCGCGGTGCTGCTGTACCTGGCGCAGGGGGCGTTGGGTGCGCCGGTGTTCGCGCACGGGTCATTGGGTGTGGGGCACTTGATTGGGCCGACGGGCGGGTATCTCTTCGGGTTCGTGGGCGCCGCGTTCGTGATCGGATGGCTTGCGGAGCTTGGCGCGATGCGCCGGGTGTGGACGGCGGTTTCGGCGATGCTGGTGGGTGATGTGGTGGTGCTGACGCTGGGCGCGGCGTGGCTGAGCGTGATGCTGCCGGAGAAGTCGTTCATTGCGTCGGGCGTGGCGCCGTTCGTGATTGGGGCGGTGATCAAGAGCGCGTGCGCGGGGGTGATCGTGTGGCGCGCCGGAGACCGGCTGCGCGCCCGGAAGGGCTGAGTCAGTCTCGGCGAGCTCGACGGGCGTGGATGCCGGTCAGCCGGTGATGAGTCGGGGCCAGCGGGCGCGGATGGAATGGAGGGCGAAGTCTTCCGGGGCGCGGAGGACGTCGTGCGCGCCGGCGGCGCGGAGGGCTGCTTCGGGGGCCGAGTGGAGCACGGCGAGCACGCGGCAGCCCGCGGCGCGGGCGGCGGTGACGCCGACGGGGGTGTCCTCGATGGCGAGGCAATCGGAGGGTGGAAGATCGAGTCGTTTGGCGGCGAGTGCGTAGGGCTCGGGGTCGGGCTTGGTGTTGGCGACGTCATCGCAGGTGACGACGGCGTTGAGGAGGGGTGAGAGCTTGAGCATGTCGAGGACGGGGATGACTTCGTGGCGGCGCGAGCCGGAGCAGACGGCGAGGTTGAGTTTGTGGTGGTGGGCTTCTCGGAGGAGTGTGAGGGTGGCGGGGTAGGCGAGGTGTGCGGCGTCGGCGAGTCTGTGGGTGATGTGGTGCTTTTTGAGACGTTGGAAGTCGGCGAAGAGTGGTTCGTTGAGGAGGTGGAGGAGGGAGGCGTCTTCGAGCATGCGGCGGAAGGCCTCGCGGTCGCCGTGACCGACGAAGCGGGACCAGTCGGGCCATTCTGCGGCCTTTGCGAGGTTGAGGTCGCGTAGTGCGTCGCGGATGGCGGCCTCGTGGATTGGCTCGGAGTTGAGGATGACGCCGTCGAAATCGGAGATGAGGGCGCGCATGGGGAGTGGAGGGTAGGCGGGGGCGGGGCGGTAGACTGCGTGCATGTCTGTAGTCGTGCTGTTTGATGACGGGCTGGGGCGGCTGGGCGCGATGACGGACCTGCGCGCGGCGTACGAGGTTCGGACGGGCGCGCTGACGACGTTGGAGCGGTGGGAGAATCTGCTGGGCGAGCCGGTGGACGGGCTGGTCTGTCCGGAGCGGGTGCGCGCGGTGAGCGAGGAGCGGTTGGGACGGAAGGTAAACGAGACGGGCGAGCTGACGCGGCGTGCGGGGGCGGAGGGCGTGGTGTTCGTGAGCGGTCGGTGCGTGTTGCCGTTCGCGGAAGCGGGGGAACTGAAGCTGCGCTGCGCGGTGGTGGAGAAGGGGAGCGGCCACGTTGTTGCGGCGCGGCTGGGCGGGGCGGAAGCGGAGGCGTTTGCGCGCGAGTGGAAGCTGCCGGCGGACGTGACGGTGGAGGAGTGGGACGTCGGGCTGCTGGTGCACAGGCCTTGGGACGTGATCCGGTTGCGGGACGAGGCGATCCTGCACGATCTTGCGCGGCTGTCGGATCGGGAGTCTCAGGAGCTTCCGCCGGAGGTGCTGGCGATCGGCGAGGAGTGTTTGACGATCGACCCGACGGCGGCGGTGTATCCGACGGTGGTGTTCGACGTGGAGCACGGGCCGGTGCTGGTGGCGGAGGAGGCGGTGATTCGTCCTGGGGCGATCGTGTGCGGGCCGGCGTTCATCGGCGCGCACTCGACGGTGATGGAACGTGCGCACATCAAGGCGCACACGGCGATCGGGCCCTGGTGCAAGGTTGGCGGGGAGGTCGGGGGGACGATTTTTCAGGGGTGGGCGAACAAGTCGCACGAGGGGCATCTCGGGGATTCGTGGGTGGGCGAGTGGGCGAATCTGGGCGCGGGAACGACGAATTCGAATCTGCTCAACACGTATGGAGAGGTGGTGAGCCGAGCGGGGGCGGGGTCTGCGACGGAGCGGACGGGGTTGACGTTCTTGGGGAGCGTGATCGGGGATCACGTGAAGACGGCGATCGGGACGCGTCTGATGACGGGGGCGACGATCGGGACGGGGACGATGTTGGCGTCGAGCGCGTACGTGAGCGGGGCGATTCCGGCGATGCGGTGGGTGACGGACGGGGGGGAGAAGTCGTACCGGTTTGAGAAGTTCATGGAGGTGGCGCGGGCGATGATGGCGCGTCGGAAGATGGCGCCGGGGCGGGCGTACGCGGAGGCGTTGCGCGTGCTGAGCGGGGAGAGGGCGTGAGCGGGAGCTCGCCGAGCGGGACGCTGTATCTCATTGACGGGCACGCGCAGATGTTCCGGGCGTATCACGCGATCCGGACGCCGATGAGCAGCCCTGTGACGAAGGAGCCGACGAACGCGACGTTCGGGTTCATCGGGATGCTGCTGAAGGTGCTGCGGGAGCACAGGCCCGAGTATCTGGCGATGGTGATTGACGCGTCGGGTGATCGGGGGACGTTCCGGAGCCAGATGTATCCGGAGTACAAGATGAACCGGGAGGCGCCGCCGGAGGCGCTCTCGCCGCAGGTGGAGCGGTGTGTTGCGCTGACGCGGGCGATCGGGGTTCCGGTGCTGGGCGTGGAGGAGGTGGAGGCGGACGACACGATCGCGACGGTGGTGGAGCGGCTCAAGCGCGAGGCGCCTGGGTTGAAGATCCGGATCGTGTCGAAGGACAAGGACCTGATGCAGTTGCTCGAGGCGGGCCGTGTGGAGATGGTGGACGTCCACACGGACGAGGTGACGGACGAGGCGAAGCTGCGGGAGGAGAAGGGGATCGGTCCGGGGCAGGTGGTGGACATGCTGGCGTTGATGGGGGACACGGTGGACAACGTGCCCGGGGTGGAGGGGATCGGTCCGAAGACGGCGGCGCAGCTGATCGGGGAGTACGGGACGCTGGAGGCGTTGCTGGCGCGCGCTGGGGAGATCAAGGGGAAGCGGGGAGAGAAGCTGCGCGAGGCGGCGGGGAGATTGCCGCTGAGCCGAGCGTTGGTGGAGTTGAAGCGGGACGTGGAGGTTCCGTTCGAGGTCGGGGGGGCGAGCACGGCGGAGCTGCGGCTGGAGGCGCTGGGGCCGATCCTGAAGGAGTTGGGGTTCAACAGGTACCAGGAGGATGTGCAGGCGCTGATCCGGTCGCGCGGGGGGATGGTTGAGGAGGGGGACGCTGAGGAGAAGGGCGCGGCGAAGGGTGGAGGGCGAGGAGCGAAGAGCTCGGGCGGCATGGCGGGGTTGTTTGATGAGGGGTTGTTCTCGTCGACGAGCGGGGAGAAAGTCGAGCGTGCGGCGGACGGGGCGTCGTACGAGTGCGTGCGCACGGAGGGCGAGCTGCGCGCGTTGGTGGAGCGGTGCCGAGCGGCGGAGGTGGTGTCGATCGACACGGAGACGACGGGGTTGGCGCCGCTGACGGCGAGGTTGTGTGGGGTGTCGATCTCGGTGCGGGCGGGAGAGGGGTTCTACGTGCCGGTGCGGTCGCCGGAGGAGGGTGCGCATCTGGACGAGGCTGGGGCGCTCGAGATCCTGCGGCCGATGCTGGAGGATGCGCGTGTGCCCAAGTGCGGGCACAACCTGAAGTATGACCTGCTGATTCTGCGGAGGGCCGGGGTGGAGCTGCGCGGGATCGCGATTGACTCGATGGTGGCGAGCTATCTGATCGATTCGGCGCGGTCGTCGCATTCGCTGGATGCGCTCGCGTTGGGGTTGCTGGGGCGGACGAACATCTCGATCACGGAGTTGATCGGGAGCGGGAAGCAGCAGCGGACGTTCGACACGGTGGATTTGGCGCGGGCGACGCCGTACGCGGCGGAGGATGCGGACGTGGCGTTGCAGTTATGCGCGCTGATGTGGCCGCAGATTCGGGCGATGGGGCTCGAGAAGCTGATGCGCGAGGTGGAGACGCCGCTCATCGAGGTTCTGGGGGAGCTGGAGTGGAACGGGATCCGGGTGGACGGGGCGGAGCTGGAGCGGCAGCGCGCTCGTCTGGAGGAGCGGATTGGGGGATTGCGTCGGGAGATCGTGGACGCGTCGCCGAGGGCGTTCAACCCGGATTCGCCGAAGCAGCTGGCGGGGATTCTGTTCAATAAGCCGACGGATGAGGAGGCGGGCTTGGGAATCAAGCCGGTCAAGAAGACGAAGACGGGATTCTCGACGGACGTGGAGGTGCTGGAGCGGCTGGCGGAGGATGCGGCGGTGACATCGCCGGTGCCGGGGCTGGTGGTGGAGTATCGGCAGCTCACGAAGCTGGTGGGGACGTATCTCGTGGCGTTGAACGAGGCGATCAACCCGGAGACGGGGCGGATCCACGCGAGCTTTCACCAGACGGTGGCGGCGACGGGGCGCTTGAGCAGCAGCGACCCGAATCTGCAGAACATCCCGATTCGGAGCGAGATCGGTCGGGAGATCCGGAAGGCGTTCGTCGCGGCGCCTGGGAACGTGCTTATCAGCGCGGACTATTCGCAGATCGAGCTGCGGATGCTGGCGCACCTGTCGCGCGACCCGGGGTTGATCCGGGCGTTCGAAGAGGGTCAGGACATTCATCGTGCGGTGGCGGCGCAGATTCACGGGGTGAAGCAGGAGGAGGTGACGCGGGAGCAGCGCGACGGGGCGAAGATGGTGAACTTCGGGATCGTGTACGGGATCACGTCGTACGGGTTGGCGCGGCGGCTTGGGGTGGGAGAGCGCGAGGCCGCGGAGATTATTGAGGGGTACAAGAAGCGGTTCGCCGGGATCACGACGTTCCTGCAGGAGTGTGTGGAGCAGGCGGAGCGGTTCGGGTTTGTGGAGACGATTCTGGGGAGGAGGCGGAGCGTGCCGCAGGCGGGGTCGAGGAACGCGGGCGAGCGTTCGTTCGGGGAGCGGATCGCGATCAACTCGGTGGTGCAGGGGTCGGCTGCGGACCTGATCAAGGTGGCGATGGTGGATTTGCACCGAAGGTTGAGCCCGCATGCGGCGGAGCGGGCGAGCGAGAAGGCCGAGGTGGAGGGGGTTCGGATGCTGGTGCAGATCCACGACGAGCTGTTGTTCGAGGCGGAGGAGGGGGTGGCCGAGGAGGCGAAGGGGGTGATCGTGGAGCGGATGGAGAAGGCGATGAGCCTGCGCGTTCCGTTGGTTGCGGAGGCGGGGATAGGGAAGGATTGGTTTGGGGTGAAGTGAGGCGCGCGATGCGGGGCGCGTACGCGCGTCAGGTAGCGGGCGTCTGCTCGGGGTCGAGAGGCTGAGCGCAGCGTTTGCAGAAGATGGCGTCGGCGTCGTGTCCCTCGGCCATGCAGGAGGGGCAGGCGCGGGTGGTGACGTGGCGGTGTTTCGCGCCGGCCATCTCGGCGCTGAGTATGCCGGTGGGGATGATGATGAGGGAGTATCCGACGAGGACGAGGAGGGCGGTGAGGAGCTTTCCGACGGGGGTGGCTGGGGTGATGTCGCCGTAGCCGACTGTGGTCATGGTGATGATGGCCCAGTACATGGCGCTGGGCATGGAGTCGAAGGCGGTGTTGCCGGCGTTGCCCTCGACGATGTGCATGAGGGCGCTGGCGATGAGGATGACGATGAGAACGGTGGCGAGGAAGACGGCGATTTTGTGCCGGCTGAGGACGAGGGCGCGTCGGAGGGCGGAGGCCTCGGAGAGGTAGCGCGCGAGCTTGAAGACGCGGAAGATGCGGAGGAGTCGGAGTGTGCGGACGACGAGGAGTCGCTCGCCGCCGGGGATGAGCAGGCCGAGGAACGCCGGGAGGATGGCGAGGAGGTCGATGATGCCGAAGAAGGAAGTGGCATAGCGGAGCGGGCGGCGCACGATGAGGAGCCGGAGGATGTACTCGGCGGTGAAGAGCGCGGTGAAGGCCCACTCGAGGGTGAGGAAGGTGGCGCGCCAGGGCTCGGCGCGTGCGGCGGGGAGGGTGCTCACGACGACGACGGCGACGGAGGCGAGGATGGCGACGATGAGTGCGACGTCGAAGGCTTTTCCGGAGGGGGTATCGGCCTCGAAGATGATCTCGTGGAGTTGTGCGCGCCAGTGCGCGTGGGGCGGGCCGTCGGATTCGGCGTCGCGCGTCGGCGGTTGAGTGGGGCGCTGCGTCACGGGGCAGAGGTTACTGGATGGGAGGCGGCAGGACGTCGCGGTGTGCGGCTGTAGCCGGCGCGCGCGGCGACGCGGGAGGTTGCTCGAGGAAGCGGCGCGCGACGTCGGGCGTCGGGACTTCGCAGCGTGGCTGCGCGGAGAGGATGTGTTTGCGTCGGCGCGCGATGGCGTCGTAGATCGCGTCGCGCCACGCGCGGGGCACGGACACGAGGATGGAGAGGAGGGGCCAGGGGAAGCGGAGGCGGCGCACGATGCGGAGCGCGGCGTCGGATCGGACGTGGAGGGCATTGGCGTCGAGGAGAATGAGCGAATCGGGGAGGGGCGTGGGCGCGTCGTGCTCGGCGAGGAGTCGCGTGGCCGAGGGGGAATGGAGTGGGGCGAAGCGGAAGCGGGCGCGTGGGTCTCTCCGGATGATGAAGCGGACGGAGGCGGAGCAGAAGGCGCAGTCACCGTCGAAGAGGACGACGGGATGGGTCGGTGGTTGTGCGCCGTGAGGGGCTGGCATCGGGTTCCACGGACTGTACGGGGACGAGCGGCGCACTCCGCGAGGCGTGGCTCGTGGGTCCGGGGATGGTGAATTCAGGGCTGTCGACGCGGCGTCTTGACAGGCGGGCCGGCTCGCCTACATTTCACCCCCCCGATGGCGCGCGAGCGTAGGTAGGGATTGGTTTGGGGCGGTAGCTCAATTGGTTAGAGTACCGGACTGTCGATCCGGTGGTTGCGGGTTCGAGTCCCGTCCGCCTCGCTTCTGGAAGCCCCGCGAATGACGGGGCTTCCGTCGTTTTTGGGCTCGGTGTGTTCGAGCTTTCGACCGCGGTTTTGACCCGATTGCGTCCTGATTGCGTCCTAAGGTTATTGTGCGATCCGGGTCGATCAACGCTTCCATTGCCTCGCGAGCTCGGTCGGCGTCTTGCGTCTCAGCGGCGAGGTAATACTCCTGCGTCGTGGTGATCTTCGAGTGCCCCATGTACTCCTTAAGGACATGCATGGGGATCACGCGCGCCATGCGCGTGCCGTAGGTTCGTCGCAGGTCATGCAGTGTGCCATGCGGCCAGAGCACGTCATCCACTGTGACGCCTCGCTCGCTCGCCAGCAGGGCCTTCGCCTTCTTCTGGATGAGATCAAGGCGGGACTTCATATTGTTCACCGGCTCGTAGTTCGGGCCGAGCCTTCCCTTGTCCGCGATCACCGCCGCCATCGTGGCGAGCCGGTCGAGCGACAGAAAAACATATGGCGATCCGTCGTTCTCGCCATGAAGCTCCGCGAGCAGTCGCACAGTCGATTCAGGTATCGGCACCATTCGCTCTTCGTAGCTCTTCGCGGTCCAGGCGAGAACGGGAAACTCGCCTCGGTCCTTGACCGCAAACTTTCCTGCACGCTTGGCGGACACCCGCACGGTCTTTGCCTCGAAGTCCACATCGCGCCACTGAAGGTTGACGAGTTCGCCCTTGCGCAATCCGCTCGACTCAGCAAGCGCGATAAACGCCTTCCACCAGAGAGTGGGGGCGACCGCTCGCATCGCCCGAGTTTCGTCGGGCGTGAAGATGCGCTTGGGCCGAGCCTGCGCCTTCGGCATCTTTGCACCCGCGAGCGGGTTCTCGTGAATCAGTCCCTCCCGGAGTGCGCGGTTGAGCATCGCCTTCAGGGTTCGCATCGTCTTGCCAAGCGTTGTCTCCGAGACTTTCGCCTCATCGAGCAGATGCGCCTTGAGCCTTGCAACGTGAGGAAGACCGATTGCGGTGAGCTTGATTGCCGGACCCCACGCGTTGATAGCGTGGGCGCACGCGTGGCGAATGCTCTCGACCGTGTTGGGCTTGACGATCCCGCGGACCGTCTCCTGATCGAAAGCGACGAACTCGACCAGCGTCATTTCACGGGGGCGGTTGCGCTTGAGCCTGCCGCCGCCGATCGCCTGCTCTTTTTCGCGGCGCGCCGTCTCGGCTTGGCCCTTCGTGATCTCACCGACGCGGCCGATCGATTCGGAATACCGCCGGCCGTCGGTGCCCCACCAGCGGAGGGTCCAGTATTGGGCCTTTCGGCCATCCTTGAGCTTCACGCTCCGCTTGTGCAGTTCAACCTTCATCGCCATAGCGGTTCCCTCCTCGCAACGGTACGCGCTCTTTTTCTGCCCGGTTCGACGTGGCGCCGGAACGCTCGCCATATCGCCGTGTTTGTTCACCGATAAACCGATCCAGCTCCACCCGTGTGAAGCGGTTGAACCGCCCGACGCGGCATGGCCTGATCCGGCCTTCCGCGACCAGGTACTCCAGCGACGCCAAGGCGTCGGCCACATCGCGCCCGCCTTCGGTCAGGCGCAGATACGTCGCGGCCTCCTGCGCCGTCATGAGCGCCGGCGCGGGACGGGGCGGATCCGATGGCAGCCACTCGAAAGACGGGAGCATGACAATCCTCCGCCGGACGCTATTCGCGATCCATCGCGCGGTCATCGCGCTCCGGTTCGCGCTGCCCGTCAGTGTGATCCCTGCCGTCACGGAGATGCGACTCCAGTTGCGAGGGCGCCGGATCGTCGCGCGACGCGACACCGCCCGGTTCGCCTTTCAACCCTTCGACCACCATGCTCGGAGGCTTGGTGGCGATCATGCCGTATTCCGGGTGCTGGGCGGCGCTGCCCGGGCCGTATAGCGCGGCCCCCAATTCGTGCAGACCCTGCCTGAAGTAGGCCCCGAGCACTTCCTTGCTGCGGCTCATGTTCTCGCGAAGATTCATGGCGTTCCCCTTGACGATCAGTTCCGACGGTCACGTTGCTGCACTTCGCGGAAACGCGCCGCGAACTGCTCTTGCTCCAGAAATGCGTCCTGCATCCGTAGTGCGCGGGCGCGCGCGGCGGATTCGATCACGCTCCCGCACAGCAGCAGGCATATCCCGGCCAGTGCGAGGAAGCTTCCGAGCGGAAGGCTGAAGGCAAGGCAGGCGGCGCCTGCTCCGATGACGAGATAGCCCTCGTATTCCTTCAGTTTCAGTTCCGGCGCATTGGGAAAAAAGCGCCCAATGCGCGGCCATCCGTTGTACCGGCCATGTACGTGCTCGCCCCGCGCCACCATGCGCCAGCTTTCAAAGCGTGCCCGCGCCTGCATCAGGACGAAAAGGCACCAGAAGACAAGGATTGGCCTGGGGTCTTCACCGGGCCAGAGCAGCATCCACATGGGGATCGCGAATAGCGCCAGGCACGTCGGAATCCCGAAGTAATTGCGACCGAACTTCACGCGCAGGAAGACTTCCACCGGCGCTGAAAAGGTCTGCGCGGCAAACATCAGAACCGTCGCGGCCTTGCGCGCGTCCTCAATCGGCGTCCAGCCCTTGGGCTCGTGCTCGTTCATGACGATCTCCTTTGGCGTGTGGCCTGGTGAGGCCTGTTCTGGGCGATCACCGCGCGGCACCAGTTGCGGCCATTGGGGAACGCATGCCCCCGATAGACGATCGCTTCCGTCTGCCACCGAGGGGGGCCGCCCTTGGCGAGCATGTTCAGATCGCTGCTCTGAAGCTGGTGCTCCCACGCTTCGGCAAAGCCCGTAGAGGCTCCCGTGTCCTGCCCGAGGAGCGGTGCGAGCCAATCCGCATCCCGCTGCTGGTTGCCGCTGAGCAGCAGTTGCCGGGAGCGCCCCACGAGTTCCTGCATGTACTGCACGGTGCGAATGTCAGTCTGCTGGTGACAGATGCGCAGCTGAAGGTTCGCCAACAGCGCGTGGACCCTTGCCTCGGCAGACGGGCCGCCGAACGCATCGAGCATCGCCGAGATGGACTGCGTCGCATAGACCACCGCCGTTCGCGTCGAGCGCGCGATGGCCTGAAACTCCTGGTCGGCATCGACGAGGAGCATCTGCGCCTCGTCCGCGACAATAAAAGTAGGGCGGGGATTGCGCGACACGTCGCGCCGCGCATGCGCCCGTTTCCAGCAGAACGACAGAATGACCTGAATCAGTTGCCCGATATCGCGGTACAGCAGCACCGGAAAATCAGCGATCACCACGGCGCCGTCATAGGTCATCGATGGCGACACGTTCGAGGTGGGAGACGAGAGCATGTCCCGGGCGGCACCACGGCTGAGCAAGTCTGTTGTCGAGGTCAGCGTGCTCTGAACCACGCTCCGCGTTCGGCTCGACAAACCGGGCCATTCGCAGAGGAAGTAGGTAAGGGCGAGGTCGAAATCGGCCCGTTGCGAATCGCTCTTCGCTGCCTTGTCGGCCGCCTGCAGGCACTGGAAGCAGAAGGAGCTCTTCTGCCAATCCTCGCTTCGCACCTGCTCCGTAGATTGCGGCGCGCTGACGACAAGACGATGCAGGTCGGGCACGGTGACCGCCTCCTGACCCAGCACGAGTGCGAGCAATCCGTTCCGGGCCAGCCTCGCGCTCTCCAGCCGGAAATACCGCTCGTTGTCCTGCCCGCCTCCGCCGGCGCCTGCGCCGCGCTCCCCCAGCTCCGTCACGGTCATGAGCAGCGAGGTGAGGTTCTCGACGAGTCCCAGAGCGCTCTTCGCTTGCCGAATCTCATCGGCAATGAAGTTGTAGCGAACGGTGTGATCCGGCGAGAATACGAGCAGGTCGTCGAGGCGGCCCGCATCGCGGACGTAGCCCGTATAGACCTCCCGATCTTCAGGTTTGACAGTGAGGAACAGTCCGCCATACCCGGCCCGGAGCATCGCGCGGCACATCGCGGCGACAGAGCCGCTCGATTTTCCCGAACCTGTCGAGCCGAACACCATCGCCCCGCAGTAGGAATCGCCCACCGTCCAAGAGGCGCCGGGCGCCCATTCGAGGAGCGACCTATCCGCGTGCCACGGGTCGAGATTGTGTTCTCTCTTGCGCTTGCCGAACAGCATGGTCCCTCCCTCAGGCCGATGCCTGATCCTTCAGCGTGCGGATGAATGTGTGGAGGGTGAGACCCTGGCTCTTGGCCTTGCGGGCCTTGGCGAGTAATGCCTCCAGCCATTCGACAAGCGCTTCGAGCGTCAGTCCCTTGCCCGCGACCGTGATCGTGCGATCGGCATCCAGCACCGCCGTAACGCGCGCAAGCCCGGCCGCCTCGCGTTCACGCGCTCGCCGCGTGCGCTTGATCTTCCTCGCGACAGCGTCCCGGGACAGCAGCCCGCCCGCCGTCGCAGTCGCGAGTTCTTCCTGTACCGTCGCGTTTTGCGCACGGCCGAGGTGATACGCTGTGTCGGCGGAGATTTCACCGCTTGATACCTTCGCCTGGATGCTCTCAGGCAGCTTGAGGAGGGCAAGCGAGCGCGAGACCGTGGCCGCTGACAACCCAAGCTTCTTCGCGGTCTGCTCCGCGGTCCATCCCGCACCCGTCATCAATCTCGCGATCGCCTTCGCCCGCTCCAGCGGTGTCAATCCGATGCGCTGGGCATCGAGCACGAGTTGGCGATGAATCACTTCGTTCTCGCTCAACGGGCCCTCGATAACGATCGCGGGCACCCGATCCATCCCGATCATGCGGGCGGCGCGAAGCCTTCGCTCACCGTCGAGCACGACCTGTTCAGTGCCCTCACGCCTTACCAACAGCGGCGTGTGAATCCCGCCGGACTCGCGGATGCTGTCGGCAAGAGCCGCAATCGACTCGTCATCCAGTCCCGATGCTGTCCGTACCTGAGGGCGGCAGACGAGCGAGGACACGAGAACGTCCTGTACCTGTATCGACATGGGTCAGGCCTCCGTGCTGGATGTGGGGTCTTCCGGCTTGATCCCGGCGAGGCGCTCGCGATCAGCCTGCTCGACCAGCAGCCGTTGTTTGCGGTCCTCCAACGCCGAATTGCCGGCGGCGATAGCGCCGACCAGATAGGCGATGTCGTCGAAGGGAAGCCCCGGCAGCAGATCGAGGGGCGACACCATCAAGGCCAGCAGGGCCGCCGCACCCCCCCACTTCACCACCTCGATCCCTACCGCACGAAGGCGGCTTTGCGGCAGGGAGAGCAGCACCACCGTCGCGATGATGAACAGGGTGCCACACAACACGATCAGCTTCAGAAGTGAGAAGAATTCAGACATGGCGACCTTCCTCCAACAGTGGGGCTCGACCACGCCGTGGAGAGGAACGATCCTCCGTTCACGACAGGAACCGCTGCGCCCCGTGTGTTACCCTCCTACGCTATTGCCACCTTGGGTCAGGTCTAGCCAAGTTGTTGCGCGGTGAGTTGCGCCCCCGCGAGGAGACTTCGGGAGTGCTTTACAAAGCCCCTGTTAGATCACTCGTCCGTAAGTATGTGGCCGAGTCTGCTCGCCTCGCTCGTCACCACGGCAACAACGACGACTTTGGACAAGAGCAAATAGCGCTGTCTCTGTTCCGAGAGACCAAGACATCCAAGAACAGGTTGTCTCGCAAGCTGAGCTCCAGCAGCGACGAGCCACTTACAAAGTCCTTCGCTTCCGAATTGCTCACAGAGTGCAGGGCCCGCCTCACACTCCAACTCTCTAAGCTTCGCTTATCTCAACCTGAGGAGGCGGCAGCAGCATTTGAACGTTCCGCCTGCGAGTCTCTCGGCATCGCCTGGCAAGGCAGCGTAGATTTCGATAGCCTGCTGATTCGCCGGGAGGCAGGCTCAGATTCATCGCCGGCCGACGAACTGCCGGATCTGCTTATCTGGCACGACGGCGCGTTCGATTTTGCGTCAAGGCTTGAAATAGTCCTCGATCGAAGTATGGATGTGCTGCGCGAGTTACTCATCGGCGTGGACCTTGCGGCCACGCGCCAGAAGCGACTGGACATCTCCCGCATGGCCGCGTCGATTGCGTGCCTCAACCATCCGGGCTCGCGCCATCATCAGCGGGCGTGGGACACGGCGATGCAGATCGCCACAAAGGCAAATCTATGGCACCTATGCCACGATCTTTCTGTCGATGTCGAGACGCGGCGCGCGGCCAGCGAATACCTCTACTACATCTATCTCGCCCGGGTTTCGCCGACGCTCGACTCCCCATTCAACTTCGCCAAGACGATCACAAACCGCCGCCCCATTTCATCGTCGCAGCTGAGCATCATGTCATACGACCTCGACATGATGGTGGTCCACGCCGACGAGGTGCTGCGGACCGATCCCGCCAATCCTTGGTCGTATCGCATTCGCTCATCTGCCTATTCGATGAAGGCACGCGTGTTGCTGTGCACGGGACACGACTCCGACTTCCACGAGGCGGAACGATGCCATCGATTGTCACTTTGCGACTTGGACAAGATTGGTTATCCGTACGGCTATGCGTACCCGGTGCTTCGCGCGGCCTTATCGCAAACCTATTCGCAGGCTCTTGACGAGTGTGATCGTGCCATTGCCGAGTTGTCCGCAGGCGGCTCAAACTCATCTGCGAGTGCGTTCGCGGCGCTGCGCGTCCAACTCATGCATCTCCAGTCTCCTGGATCACTCCCCACCGGACACATCCTCGATATGGCTCGTGCCGCCATCCGCGATCCCTCTACCTGCTACCAATGCTCGCATATTTTTGACGCGGACTTTGTACGCCCGCTACTGTTGGCCTGACCTCTTTGCAACCTCACAGCCCTATCGCGACCGTTTTTGTCCTTCGCGCGCGAACGGCTCCGCTCTGCTTCGGCACTGCATGAGACTGATCGCCGGCGGCAACGTCGATGAAGACGTGAATGTGCGCATCATGTCACCTCGCTCGTTGCGCACTTGCAAACGGAACCGACCGTGTTCCATTTCCCGACTGTCGGCAACCATGATGGCGGGCTTGCTCGTAGTCGGACACCGGATGGCCAAACCAAGCTGTCGCAGCTCCGCATTGCACCATGTCGCAAGCTTGCGGCGTTCTTCCAGCGTTGCGCATGGCATTTCCGCAATCGCCGCATTCAAATGTGGAGCGACGCCCCGCGCCACTTCATCGTAGAAATCCTCTCGCAGCCGCGCCGCGGCCCGTCTCGCGTCCGCGTAGCTCGCTGCAGAGTCCATTTCGAGACGAATCGCGTCTCGCAGCGCCGACTTGGCGGCGGGCTCCTCACGCTCTGACATTTGTATATATTCAGGTTACATGCTTTACTATAGGATCACTGAGGCTATTTACCTCCTATTTTCGCGTTCGGTCAATGCCTTTTGCTCGTCCCACGTGATCGACTCGACAACGAGCTGAGGTGACGTGAGTTCTGCTGTTCGCTCTGACTCATGCACCCACGGCACGCGATGGCGCACCAGCCCATCAAAGAGTCGAATGGAGGGACGCACTTCCGTATTGAGGCCAGAACCCTTGATCACGATTGTCTGGCCGTGAACATGCAGAGCAATGCCGACGGCTGGATCGAACTCGATGCGTTCGATCCAGCCGTAGCCAACCGCGAGAATGCGGCCGTCCTTTTTGCGCAATTCGAGCATGGCCAACCTATCCCGGCTGTTGCCACGCAGCCAGCCGAAGCATTCATGGCTCTCGCCGGCTTCCGTCGAATCCAAGCCAACTACACGCTCAGCACACGACTCCGGGCGCGCGTAGCGATCGAGCAGCCTATCGGTCATGATCCATCTCCTCTCCGCGTATCGCTATCTCAACCGGCGTACGGCGGTGCAACAGTTCGGACACGTCCATGCCTTCTCGAAGCGCATGCCCGAGCGGTTGGGCAGTGCCCTGTACGAGTTCCGTCCCGGACAAGCGGTCGTCCGCAGGTTCAACCGCGCGCAGGAGTTGCTCCTTGCTGTCGGTGAAGATAAGCGCCTGTTCCCTTCCGCGCGACACGCTGACATAGAACTGCTCGCGCGATGACGCCGGAAGTGACTCCGTAGCCTGACCGATGATGACTCGATCCACGGTCTTGCCCTGGCTGGTGTGGCTCGTGATTGCCAGCCCGTGATCCAGGTGGCCGTAATCGCCGGCGATCCTCCAGCCGTTGTCGAGCAGCAGGTCGCCCTGTGATGTGCAATCCTTGACGGTGAAGAGGTCGCCGTTGTTGAGTCGGTGCGAACCTTCCGCCGTCTTGCCATTCCTGGTGATACGGATGCGATCGCCCGGAGAAAGCGTGATCTCCTGTCGCCTGAACACCGTGAATCGCTCTGCCTGATCAAATGGAACGGCGTCGCTGCCGACTTCCAGCCTTGCGCCCTTGCAATGCCCCTTAGCGTTCTGGTGGAACACAAGCACATCGCCCGGCTCGTAACTCGCCGGGTCGCGCCGCTGGCCAAGCGTGAGATTGGCGGGAGCAAGCCGAAGCAACTCACGAGACTCGCTTCCAAGCAACCCCTCTGCGCGCATCTGGCGGCGGATCTCGCTTGTGATTCGCGCGCCTTCGGCGTGCGTCGGGGAGACAACGAGCGCCGTCTTGCCTTGATGAACCGCATCGAGATACGCACCGGCGATCTCCTGGTAGCGATCTTCGTCCGGCACCTCGCGAATCCAGCCTAGACGGTCCAGACGCCGGAAGCCGCCCTTGATGTCGCCTTCGCTCAGCGCCCCCACTGCCGCCTTGTACTCAGCTCTCTGGCGTTGAATCTCTTTGATTTCTGCTGGCAGAAGCCCGGCCTCGTCTTCAAGCAGGCGAAGCGCGGCGCCGCGTTCGACCGATCCATGCTGGCGCACATCCCCGGACAGCACGAGGCGCGCATGCGTGCGGCGGATGACCTCGAACAACTGGCTCATCGTCCTTGTGCCTATGAGCCCGGCCTCGTCGATCCATACCACCGCTCCCTCCACCTCGGACTGCATCTTCGGACCGGCCAGCAGCCGCGCCACCGTGTCCGCCGAATCGAAGCCCTCTTTGCGCAGCACGTCACGGCTTGCGCCGGCAGAAGGCGCGAACGCAAAGACACGCAGCCCGGCATGTTCGATGGCCTCGCGCGCTTCCTGCATCATGGTGGTTTTGCCCGTGCCGGCCGCGCCCCTCACCAGGATCACACGGTCGCGCGACTGGAGCACATGCCGCACCGCAGCCTTCTGCTGATCGTTCAACCATTCACGGTGAAATGTCCAGGAAGACGAATGGATTGGGCGGCACGCTCCGCGGCCTTCCCGGGCGAACACAAGCATCCGCCGTTCTTCCTCCAGCACCTCGCGACTGGTCACCAGCGCCCTTCCGTCGCGCTCGACCCGGACGACTGGCTGCTCCTGCACCATGCGTTTCATCGTCCCCGGCGATGCTCGGCCGATGCCCTGACGAAGCGCCTCGCCGACGAGCGCGCGCTCCGGCACCACGGAAGCGCGCTCGAAACAGTGCTCGGCAGCCCGGCCAACCGCCTCACGAGCGGCCGGGGGATCTTCGGGAATCCGTCCGCCTCCGATGCGGCCGGCGATCGCGGCGACCGCCGCTCGCTCTTCACTTGTCAAGCGGTCCATCCACACGTCGCGCAGTTGCGGCATCGTCAGGTCGTTCGATTTTTTCTCCCGCGTCCGCGCGCCGAGATCGGCCTTTACACGTGCGTCAGTAACGCCCTTCCTGTTTGCTTCCGCCTCGATCTGCGCCGTGCGGCGCGAGAACTTGCTCAGGGTCGCCCGCGTGAAGCCTTCAAGCTCCCACCCGCCGCGGGTCCGCACCGTCGCCAAGCCGATGTCCTCGAGCCTTCGCGACAAGGACGAATGGAAGACCGCCTCGAAATAACGCCCATCCCGCTTGATATCGCCGAACTGCGCTGCTTTCCACCGCTGTTCCTGCGAGTCGAACGTTGCGTTGAACACGAAGCAGTGGGCGTGCAGGTGGGGATCAGGTATGCCTTCCACCGGCCTGCTGGTGAAATGGACGTACTCACCCCAGATCAGGTTGCCCGTGCTGCGATCCTCATTCCTGCCGCCCGCGCGCACGCGGCACTTTGCATCGCCCTCGATCTCGTCCATCGCGTCCCGCACGGCTTCGCTGAACGCCCCCAGCACTCGCTCGTCCTGCGTGGCGCCATATAGCAGCGACACGCTCTTCGGCGCATGAAAGTTGAAGTCGTAGCCGACGCGGCGCTCGCTCTTGCGTCGCATCGTCAACGGCTCGCCGCCAGGCCGCAAATTGTCGCACAGGCGATCCCAGTCTTCCTTCTCGACTATTCCGGCCAGTCCAAGCGTCTCGGCACCTTTGCCGCGCCACCGCCCGACCAGTTCCTGACCCTCGCCGTAGTAGTCGGCCGTGCTGTAGTAGCTCTTGGCCCGGCCCGCGCTGTTGCTCTGGATGATGCGAAGCATGGCGACTGTCCTAGCACGCGCTGCGCGTCGAGCGCACTTGCGGGGTTGTTGGATGAGCCCCACGCGTACCGCGTCTGATTCGCCGGCCCCCGATCTTGGTTCCAGCGTATTTGCCACGCGCTTTGCGTCCGTCGCTAACGGCGTGTGACGTGAGGCGTCAGTGCTTGATGCGCGCACGCTCGTCGTGTCATTCGTTCTCGCAACTACGCGTAGCCGCCCTCGCCCATCGCGGCTTGTCGATGGGCACTTTCGAGCCGACGCCGGTCCGGTCAACCGGAAAGCCGGTTCCTCCCAACATCTTCACTGCGTTGCAGACATTGGGCCCCTCCCACTTTCCGGTGTGACACGGTTGCGCTTCGCCCCGCCGGTGCGGCTCGTTTTCCGTACCCATCAGGCCGCGATGGGCGTGGCCGGACAACGCAAGGAGAACGAACATGACCGACAAGAACACCGCCGAGAAGAACAAGCCTTCCGCCCCGACCCACATCGCCTACCACGTCCGCGACGGGCGCGACGGCAAGAAGGGCTTCTGGACCCGCATCGGGGCCGCCTGGAGCCATTCCGACGGCCAGGGCTTCAATATCCAGTGCGACTGCGTGCCGCTCGACGGGCGCATCACGCTCCGCGTCGCTTCCGACAGCAAGGAGTAACCCGCAACCGCCGCGGGCGGGCGACAGCCCGCTCGCGGTCTTCTTTACAAGAAAGGACACGACATGACCGCATCACCGATCAACCGCGACCGCGCCGACTGGGCGAAGGTCGCGCTCACCGCCTTCACCGCCGAGACATGCTGCGGCGATCATCCCGACACCATGCATCCGGGCGACCTCGAATGCGCCATCGGCGATCTCATCGCCGATCTGCTGCACTTCGCGGCGCAGCAGGGCTTCGATCCGGGCGAACTGCTCGGACGCGCGCACGAGCACTTCCAGGCCGAAGCGGCCGAGGAGGCCCGGCCATGAGCTTCCACGCCACCGTCAATCCGTTCTACGCCGCCCGCACGCGGCGTCTGCCGCCATCCGTCGATGCTCCCGTCCGCGAGGTCGTCATCGGCGACGCCACGCTCTACCGCGCCGACTGCTTCGACGTGCTGCCGACGCTCTCCGGCATCGGCGTCGCCGTCACCGACCCGCCCTACGGCATCGGCTTTCGCTACCGGTCGTGCGACGACTCTCCGCGCGACTATGACAGCCTCATGTCCCGGCTTGTGCCCGAACTTGTCCGCGCCACAGACAACGGCCCGTGCTTCGTCTGGCAGAGCCCGCTCAAGGCCGGGTGCTGGCACGCCTACTTCCCGCGCGGCTACCGCATCGTCGCCGCCTGCAAGCTCTATCCCTCGCGCGAGGGGCGCGAGCCCTGCCTGAGCTGGGATCCGGTCATCTTCTGGAGCGGCCGCTCGCTGCTTCGCGACGAGCTGCCCCGCGACTGGCACGTCGTCGACCTCCGCCCCTGGGACGGCTATCCGGGCGGCAATCCCGTGCCTTGCCCCAGGCCGCTTGAGCAGGTCCGCTACTTCTGCGACTCGGTCCGCGCCGACTCGATCCTCGACCCCTTCATGGGCAGCGGCACAACCGGAGTCGCCGCCATCCTTGCAGGCAAGCGCTTCGTCGGCATCGAGCGCGACCCGGTGTATTTCGACTACGCGTGCGAGCGCATCCGCCTCGCTTATCGCGATACGCGCTGAGGGCCGGGCCATGCAATCCGCGATCACCCCTTGCTCTCGCCGCCCGGATTCTACGCGCCGGCCCGTCCGGGACCGTCGCATCCAAAGCCCTTCCTCCGTCGAGAGCAAGGCCTCCTCGCGGGCGTCCGCGGGAAACCGGCCCTGCTCGTCATCCGCAGACGGAGCGAAAGCAATGGCCGCTGACATCTACGCCGAAGTCACCCACCGGATCGTGTCCATGCTCGAAGCGGGCGTTGTTCCGTGGCGCTCGCCCATCCTCGGCCGCTCGAAAGCCGGTTGGCCTCGGAATCTCGCCAGCGGCAAGGAGTACCGCGGCGTCAACGTGTTCCTGCTCGCCTTCACCGCCTACTGCCACGGCTACGGCTCATCCTTCTGGCTCACCTTCAACCAGGCGAAGGCGAAAGGCGGCAGTGTCCGCAAGGGCGAGAAAGCCTCGCTCGTCGTCTTCTGGAAGACCTATGAGACGACCGACCGCAAGACGGGCGAGCCCATCACCGCGCCCGTGCTTCGTCGCTTCAACGTCTTTAATGCCGAGCAGTGCGACGGCATCGACGTGCCCGATGCGCCTGTCTTCGAGCCGCTCGACTTCTCGCCGATTCAGGAAGCCGAGCGCATCGCCGGCGACTACGTGGACGGCCCCGCCATCGAGCATCGCGGCTCGCGGGCCTTCTACCAGCCGCTCACCGACACGGTGCAACTCCCCGAGCCGACGCGCTTCGCTTCCCCGGAGGCCTACTACGCGACGCTCTTCCACGAACTCGCCCATTCCACCGGCCACAGCAAGCGGCTCGGCCGCGGGCTCGACACCGAACTCGCTCCCTTCGGCACGCCCGACTACGGCAAGGAGGAACTCGTCGCCGAAATGGCGGCGGCTTTCCTGTGCGCCCACGCAGGCATCAGCCCTGCGACGGTCGAGAACTCGGCGGCCTATCTCGGCGGCTGGATCAAGGCGCTCAAGGGCGACTCCCGCCTTGCCGTCACAGCAGCCGGAGCGGCCCAGAAGGCGGCCGATTGGGTCAGGGGCCAGCAACCGGTATTCCAGTAGGCGTGGCACCTGGTGGTCTAAACGACTCGATCTCTTTCAACTATGCTGACGGAACGGTGGCATAATTGTTCGGCAGACTGCCCAGCGACTCTGCCTCCCTCGTATTCCAGGATCAACCCATATGCGTATTTCTCATCCAGTGCCGTACTGCAATGATCGGCTATATCTGCCGCAGCGGGTGCGAGAGTGGCTGCAACTCCCCAGAACTTGCCGACTCTACGGCCGACTGATCCGCGACTTTGGCGAGGAGCGACACGAAGAGCGCGCCGTCATATTGTCACCCATACCCTATGAGTACTGGAGTCGATGCTATAGAGTCTCTGTCTATACCACCAGCCAGCGCGGCGCCATGCTCAGCCTGCTTCAGGCTGCAGTCGATCTTCGATTCGATATCGTGAATCTAATTGCGAGCGCCACGTCATCCGCGGGTGAGCTCGCTGTCACTGCGTTCATCTCTCCAGGACCCGACTCGGATTATTTTGTATCGGACGCCTCCGACATCGAGATCGCCCTGCGCGGTCATCCTGCTCTTGACAGGAATCTGCTTCGCTCGCCTCTCATCAGGCCTGAAGGCTCCCCCTACAATCTGAGGTCGATTTCTGTTTCGCCGCTTCGCTTGCTACAAGCCTTAGGACGATTTGCGCCCGAACACGACTCTACTTCCGTTGACGCCAAGTACGTATCCAACTTCGTCTATGACATGACACAGAGCCGCCTGAACTTTGCCAAGATGATACTACGGTCGCGTGATCCTGACGCCAGTAATCCTGACCCAGCACTGCCAGTATCCCAATGTCTCGTACTACCGGACCAATCGCCAATCACTGCTCTCGTGACATCAGATCCGCATGAGTGCCATCTTCGTGTTTGCCTTCTCCCGCACCCCAATTCAACCTTCTTGTCCATTCGTGTCCCGCTTCGTGTCTCCGTAAGCGATAGACGCCACCTCCGAGGTATCGGGAGACAAGTTGTCGAGGCAGTAGCGAATGCTCCCTCCGAATTCAATATCTTTCATGCAACGAGTACGACCATTTCTGTGCCGACTGAGAACACGCCTTTCGGAGCGATGCGCGAGGGAGACCCAAGTTGGCCAACAGAACGCATACATGTGCGCCTCGTAGGCGATGCCCGCCGTACGGTAGGCGGAAAGGCGGCTGACGTCCTTCGGCGTTGCATCCATGAACATGTGCAAGCGTTGTCATCGGCGGATCGGCAAGTCGTGTACGATCCCGAACAACCCAAAGCGCACGAAATACCGAATGAGGCCTATTCGGACCCGGGGAACATCAGCATTCGCCCACTGCTTGCACCACTAGTATTTACGGCGACTCATGATCCACACGGCCTCGATGATCCTCTTCGTAATTTGGCATTATCGCTATTCGCCAACCTTAAGGATTGTCTGCTGCGGCCGGTGTTCGTGCCAATCCTAAGCGGCGGTACACCTCCTTCGGCACAAGGCCAGATGACTCGCATTCTTAGGGCGTGCCCCATGCTTGTGAGCCTGTTCTTACGCGATGAGCGATTGGAGTTGAAACGAAGCGGGGCCGATGGCCCCAAGTTCGCGCCAGCTGCATGGGCATGCTTTGAAGAAGCGTATTTGCGCGGCAGGGGCCATTTCGTATACAGGCTGATCCATAAGGACGTTTTTCAGCCTGGCGACGTCGCATCCATTCGGACATTTGTCTACGATGACCATACGTTTGTCGATGCCGTCAAATCGCTTCGCAAGATGATCGATGAGGACATGCGATCGGATCGCTGGAAACGCCTCTTGGTTCGATGTACAGCTGCCGCTGAGCGAGGGCGGATCACTCCGGAGGAAATCTCTCAAAAGGATTCCGAGCGAGCGTTCCTTGATACTTCTGCTCAATCAGGCAAGTAGTCGTTAATCAGTCAACGTGATTGGCTTTTTGTACCTTGCGGAAGAAGCCTCGACTTTCGCCAGCTTCGTTTCTCCTCCGGCACTCGCATCATCGGATCTCTCGCTTCTGCGCCCCAATCCAGCCCAACGTTGATCGTCCTGAGATTATTGTCCGGCGCTCGCTGTGTCCAGTATCCAGGTGGGGTGTCCGGCCAGCCACTGCGAAGTGCAAACGCGCCTTTGGGCTCAAGCATGCTACGAGTCACATCAATCGTGCTGGGATATGGTTGGTCTACCGTAGTCAGCGCCAGTCCTAGTACATGTAGATACTCGTTGAGCTGCGTGGCGGCTATCTGCTTGTCCTCAAATGACAGCCGCGATGCTCGCTCCAGGGCCTGATGAACCAGCGGTTCTAGACGGCTGGCACATTCGGCTCGAAACATGTCGAGCATTTCGCCGATATTCTCCACCATGGCTGCGATGTCCAAGTCTGGATTGGCTCCAGACGCGATCCATTCTTGCAGGGTGAGTCGTCGATTGGCAGTGCGCTTGTCGATTTCCATTATTGACTCATACTATTAATCACGCGCGTTTACCACTAATATGCATTAATACTGTGCGCTAGTCAATAACATCGTCTTTGTCACCGACCGCGTTCCTAAGTGGGGCTGGCGTGAATCCACTACCTCGGCGATGGATTCTATCGCGGCGGATGCCGCGCCAAAGGCACTCCTTCCGCCGAGGCAGCAGCGCCCGGGCAGGCCCGCCGTGGGCCGCAGCCGGTATCGCATGCGTCCGCCCGGCGAGGAGGCAGCCATGCCACGCTCGCTCGACATCAGCCACCCGAACCTGTTCATCGAAGGCATCAAGCTTCGCCCCACCAGCGTCGGGGTGCTCCGTGTCCTGCCGCCGCCCATGAGCGAGCGCCAAAGCTTTCAGCAGACGCTCGACATCGCGCAGATTGCGGCATGGTCGGGGCTCACTCCGCACGTGGTACGGGCGCGGTTGCATGAGCTGCGGAAGGCCGGACTCATCCGCTCCGCCGCACATCCCACGTCCATCACGAACACCACCACTCGTTACGGCCATCACCTCACGCCCGAGGGTGTCCGAAGGGTTATCGCTGACTGAGTCCCGTCGCCAAGGCATCTCCTGTCGATCTCACGCTCTTCAAGCCGCCGAGTTGCGGATTTCCATTTACATGCCGCACCTTGTGCGGCATACTCAATGCAGCATCAACCAAGGAATGCCTATGACTTCTTCGCTCCCGACCTTTGACCTGACCGGTCTCTCCGAAGCCGAGCGGCTGCTGCTTGCTGCCGAATTGCTAGAGTTGCACCACGCTCCCGCTGCCTCGCTCAGCGCTGAACAGCTTGCGGAGATGGAGCGTCGGGATTCCGATGCTGACGCGGGACGCGTTACCGGCGAGTCATGGGAGATCGTCCGCGATCGCCTCAAGCCGCGCGGATGACCCTTCCGGTCATCATCCTGCCCGCCGCCGAGTCGGACATCCGCAAAGCAGTCACCTACTTTGACGAGGTCCGGCCGGGTCACGGAGAGCTCTTCCGCCTCGAAGTGGACTGGGCGATCGGCATGATTCGCCGCTGGCCGCATAGTCACGAGAAGATCAGCCCGCAGCTTCGCCGCTTCGTGCTCCGCCGTTTCCCCTACTCATTGGTATACAGGCCGCTTCGCAGCCACATCCGTGTCGTCGGCGTAGTCGCGACACGCCGCGATCCAGACATCATCGCCGCGATGGACGCAACCCGATCGTGACTTCCTCTCCCGTCCCTCACCAAAACGCAGTCAGTCGCCTGACATCCAATTCACCTGACATACATATTTGTTTGCAGACATCTCCCCTAAGCGGTGCTTAGGATTGTCTTTCACCGTGAAACCTGCAGCCGGTTCGGTCAAATTGCTATGGCATCATCTCCATTCTGGAGGGCGATTCTGATTTCGATACGTGGGTCGGTGGCCACGCTCGTGCTGAGATAGCACAGCGAGTCGCGCGAGTTCAGTTTGTTCGGTCGATCAGGTCTTCGTCTTCGAGTGAGCAGGGTTGGATCTTGCCGAAGCCTCATCGCTCGTGGTCGTCGCCGCTTTGCATTGGCTCTGCTGTCTCTGTGCGGCCACCCGCTGCCGCCTGGCTTCCTGCTTTTTCTCATAAGCCTCCATGAAGGACCGTACGCGGGCGCGGGTCTGGTTGTAGCAGCGGCGACCCATGCGCAGATCGAACACGAAGCGCGAATCGTCCATCGCCCACAGCCCGAATGTGGTCGGAGACAGATCGTGCAGGGCAATGAAGCCCTCAACCAGCAATAGAAATTCTCGGTCATTCATGCCACCAGCGAATAGTGCGAACCGTTCGCATCGTCAATCCGTGATTTGTTGGATGCCGCCAACCTGTGGCGCGGATACAGCGCGCACCCGAAACCGAGCAAAGCCGCTGTGACGCGTATTGGCGCTGACCAACAGACGTGCTATTGCGTGTGATGATGGACCGGGTAGTCTCGTTCGCGACACACCGGAGGGAAGGCGCCTTGGAACATCAACCGCATCAACGGATCCTGCTGACGAAAGAGGAAATCAAGAAGCTCCTCGGCATCGGCGAGCGGGCCTTCGCGGAACTCGGCGCGCCATACGTCCCGCTGGGCCGCCGGCGGCGCTATCTGCTGGACGACGTCATGCGGACGATTCACGAACGCAAGCAAGAGGGAGCATGTCACTTCGCAGGAGGAAAGGGTCGCCGTACTGGTGGTACGACTTCACGGTCGGCGGGTCCCGGTTTCGAGGAAGCACTGAATCGACCGACCTGACTCAAGCCAAGGCCATCGAGGCGAAGCTGCGCACTGACGCGGTCATGGGCAGCCGGTTCGGTCGCAAGCAGGAGATCGCGCTCGACCCGCTCCTCGGCAGGTACTGGCTCGAGTATGCCCGCCACCTCAAAGCCGGCCCTTCCGCCGTCAAGTACCACTGCCGCCACATTCTGGATCATCTCGGCAAGACAACGCTGCTCTCCCAGATCGACGACGCAGCGTTAAGCCGGTTCGTGACCAACCTGCGAGGGAGGATGACCGACAGCAGCGTCAATCGTGTCCTCTCGACTCTCCGCAAGATCATCAACAAGTCGCGCGATGAATGGGGCTACCAGGCGCCCGACATCCGCATTCGCAAGCACATGCTGACCGAGCCGGAAGCCCGCACGCGGTGGCTGACGCCGGCCGAGGCCGAGCGGCTGATCGCCTGCGCCGCCGAGCATCTCAAGAAGCCTATACGGTGCGCGCTGCTCACCGGGCTGCGGCTCTCAAACATCCTGCAGCTTCGCTGGGATCAGATCGACTTCGAGCAGCGCCAGATCGACCTGCGCATCAAGAGCCGGCTGCCGGGCGGCCGCCTGCTGGTGCTTCCGATATCGCCCGACCTGCATGATTTACTCGCGTCCTGCGAAGGCGATCACCCCGACTTCGTCTTTGTGCGGCACTTCAAGCACGAGGACTTGGGACCGACACCTATCGCGTCGTTTCGGCGGTCGTTCGGGACGGCCTGCCGCAAAGCGGACATCAAGGACTTCACATTCCATGACCTGCGGCACACCGCCGCGACCTGGATGGTGCAGAACGGCGTGCCTCTCGACTTAGTCCAGGAGGTGCTTGGACATACGGATATCGCGACGACGAAGCGCTACGCACACCGATCGCTGCACGAGAAGCATGGTGCCCTCGCTAGGCTCGCCGCGGCACAAATACGGCACAATCCAGTCCCACGGACGCCGAGGCAATGGGCTAAGCCACTGAATTACATGGCAGGGGCGACAGGATTCGAACCTGCGACCTACGGTTTTGGAGAGCGGGTCGGTACCGACAATTCCCCTGACGAAACAGATAGTTAGCGTGTCAAGCCACAACTGCACCTGTCGCATGCTCGCTGGATTCGACAGGCATCTGCATCGTCGCGGCACAATTACGGCACACTTCCCCACTCACGCATCCACTTAGAGACTTCGCTATATCAACAATGGCTAAGAAGGAGTGGTACCGCGCACGGCTGTGCATCGGCAGTAGGATATCGAGGATTATGTGCGTACACTCGCATTGCTGGGCTTAAAACGTTGGTGAGATATTCCTCCAGCCCGCGGGGGGCGTCTTCCATGTGCCCTCCGGCGGCGCGCGATCGACACCACGCCCTATAGACAACAATCGCCCGCTGTGAGGCGACTGCCTGTTGGTAAGCTTGCTTGGACAGATCTCGGCGAAGGCGATCGCCACCTGAGGTTGGCCATGCAGGTGAAAAATCTCTCTGTGAAAAGGTGTTTCAAACGGCATAAAGAATGAGCTACCACCGAACTGACCGTTGTTCACCACTAGGACACCCTGGTACATATGGTAGTGCAATGCGTCAGACATTCGATCAAACGTTCCGACATCGCGATTCAGCGCACAGATAATGTACAAATCGCTTTGTGAGCGCAGATCAGCCGCTAGGGTCAAGTCGGTCGCGTCGTAGCATACAGACGCGCTCATGATCAAAGGACGGTGCGCGACCGAGTCCGCACTCCAATCGTATTCCACCAACCATTGTGCCGGTCGGAACCCACGTAGAGCAGGAGTCAAGCCTGATTCGTCTGCCGCAAGGTGCAACTTGCCTTGCTCAACCGCTCGCAACTGAAAGCCGTTGGCGCGAGTCCATTCCGGAATCAGCCATTGGCACGAGTTGATGAGTCGATCGCCTGCCAGCCGCGGCTCCCGGTGATAGACCATGCCGAAGAGAAGTATGCACCGGTGTTTGCGAGCAAACGGCACGAGGAGAGGACGGACATCATCCGGATGCACGGCGAGCTCCGGAAGCACTAGGAGGTCCATCGTTTGACCGTCATCGCGTGACTGGCTCCTATGAGTATCACGCACACGGCGCATTTGATTGACGGCCTCAAGGGCGGCAGCCAGGTGTGCACGATGCCTGCCGCGAAACACTGGGTCGTCTGAAAGCTCAGGGTCACGCGCATGACCGACGAAATCGTCAATGTTCGGGGTGACCGTCTGAACGATACCAATTCGAAGCGGACGCCCCCAACTCTGCGAGTGCTTGGCTTTGTACGGCAAAGGCGCTCGTTGCGTGAGGAAGAGCGCACGGCTGTGTGCGCCAATCTGCATGCGCAGATCTTTGAGGTGATCCGTCACCGAGGCGATGAGCGTGTCGAGAGATTCTTGCTGTGTGGTAACGCCAGAGCCAGGCCATCTGAGTAACTCAAACAGGAGATCTTCCACAAACGAAGAGATTGGAAGCCAAGCGGGTCCGAACGCTGTTCTACCTTGGAAGCCTGCGTAACGTAGCTGTTGCCAGTGCGAGACCGAGCGAGCATATCGAGGCGCGCCGATTGTCTGTGCCTTGGTAACCGCGGCATATAGGTCGGTTGTACCCCGAATGGCGTAGCGCAACAATGCGCCGATGTTAAAGCGGCGTCGCTCGTCGATCGTCTCACACCACTCAGGAGCAGCGAATAGGTGCGCACCTGTAGCGACCGAGCGCTGCACACGCAGCGATTCGGACTTGAGCCGGCCAAACTCGCTATCGTTGCTTTCGCAATCCACCATGCACTCGATCTGCCACGGCGTGAGAGGTGTTTCAAACATCTCGAGCGGCAGATCAAAAAGCCATGACGCCAAATGAAGGACATTTGGTTCAAAGAAGAACGGATTGAGCGGCCGTGTTGCAACATCAGGAAGCAGGGAATGACTGCTTTCCCGAGGCTTGAGTCCGAGGCGCTCCGCTGCCTGCCTCAATGAAGTTCCGGCGCCACCAGCAATGACGTCCCAGAGTTCTGCAGCAACACTAGGTGAACACCCATCAACGCGAGCGAGAAACTTCGCGGAGACACCGCCGGACGCGACTCTGTTCACCACTGGCGCAAAGGAGAATCCTGTTCGTGCGATTACCAGGAAATTCGCTCGTTCATCGAGTGATGTAGGCAGTTCGCCGCTCAAGAATTTTGCAAAGCGACGGTAGAGTGCCAATAGCGGCCCGCCCTTCGCCCCTAGATCGGCAAGGCTTTGCGGGAACGCACTCCGCGCAGACAGGTACAGAAATACCTGCTGCATGAGGTACCACGGTAGCCGCGAGCTCGAAGAAGCACTGGTAACAAATTGGTTAAAGATATCCTTCGCCTCCTCAAGTAGGCGTTCATGATACTCAGCCACGGAGATGCCACTCGGGAGGTATTCGTCGTCAGAAACCATTCCCGTTTCTGTTGCTCCTGCGCGAAATAGCTCTGCCAAGCAATACACTCGGACCTCTCTGCGGGCTCCTTTGGAAGCGCCAACTTGCCAGCCGGGTCGTAGGATTCGCAGCACTTCGCTGAGGAAATCCTTATCCGGATACATGTCCAATGCGACGCGGAGTAACCGCACGTTGGCAGGATTTGCGGTCCATTCCTCAATTAGCAGTGCGGCGAATATCTTCGCCCGGTCATCGAGCTGGGCCTTTGATAGCACGACGCATTGCTCACTAGTGTCATCTTCGTCCGTACCATACTCTTCAGAGTTCACTGTCCCATCGCATCGATTGGCATCCTCCAATAGTGGCCGAAGAGAGCGAAACGTCCTACGGAACCGACCAGCGGCAAATCGCGCCGCCGTCTCGTCGCGCATGTCAGAGAGGCCGATCAGAAGACCCGTTCGACCATCGTCCTCCACTTCAGTCTCAGTGGAGTAGCGCTTTTGCGTGTGAAAAAACCCCTCAATGGCACCGATGAGTTCGGTACCGTGGAGCATGTCAAAGACTCCGGACACATCGCTCTGAATCCGGTGTGCAGCACGTGATTGCGGAACCAAGAATCGCCTGTCTCGACCCTGGACTGTCACCGCGGTTTTGGATGGCTCTAACTTGAGTCCTGAAGCCGTATCGTTAAGCTGTTGCTGAAGCCATCGCGACGCGTGATCCTGAATCTCAGATTCTCTCATACCCGTCGGCACGCGGACCACAAGGCGTAAGTCGTCGACGTAGTAGGCCGCATCAAGAAGTATTATTGTCTGCGCAGGGTCAATACTGCGCTCGAACGCCTCCCGCAAACGAATTTCAAACTCGCCCAACATGACGTTTGCAAAGAACCCAGACACGACAAGCCCCTGCGGAAGCGCCACCTCCATGAAGCCGTCCAATCCAACTTCATTCGCGTGCCGATCTGCACGCCGAACATCGGACCATTTCCAGTTGAACACGCGACTCGCGAGTTCAAAGAAGCGCGGGTCGTCGTCTGGACTCTGAAGTTGAGCGATTTTCTGCCGAAGCACTTCTGGCTGTACTCGGTCGTAGAATTTTGACAGATCACTTTGAACGATTGCGAGCTCAGAATTGCTCGCTGTTCGGCTAAGCGAATCTGCAACCACGCGCGGTCGCCGAAGAAAAGTCTGGTAGTCCTGAAAGTACTGACGGTACAGTTTGGAGCTTCCCCAGCGATGCCGAAGGCCGCTTCCCTCTGAATCACATAGAAGCCGGTGTCCGTACGCCAGCACCTTTCGCCGGTTCTCTACCGCCCCGACTGGGAGTCGCGGATCGCCCATCCGCGTCTCGACCCGATCGGCCAAGCATAGCATGATGGCGGTCGCGATCACTTGGTCGCGAAGCGAAACATGTGCGAGGGGGCGTAGCCGCTTCTGATAATCTTGATTTGGTCGCGGCACCCAGTCACCTCGGTCATCGAAATACCAGCGCTGCGTTTTTGGTGCGGGTACGAATTCCAGAGGTTCGGGGGTCCAATTAGCATACTCGCCTAGCGCATCGCGGAGTTCGGCAATGAGACTCGGAATCCGCAGCGCCTGATAGTCGATACCAAGCGTATCCGCGTACCAGCTATGCGTGCGTAAGTACGTCGACGTCTTCTTCCATGCCTGCATCAGCACGCATTCGAGTCGGAGGTCCTCTAAGGATGGATTGAGGAACTGCTTCATAGCTGGAGTCCGAGGGTAGAGTTCATGCGGTTACGTCACCCCGAGACTTACGCAACGCCAGAACATTGTGGTGTGCTGTGAGTAGATCGCGCATCAGCATTGTCTTGCTCCTTGTACCAGATTGTTGCCGTTGGGCTTCGCTCCATGCAGCCATACACCTTGAGGTAAGGACGGTGCTCCGGTGTGTCCCCGAGGCCCGGCACATCCGCAATAGCACGGAACAACGGTTCTCCGAGGTTGTCCGCGGCGTTCTCGACCAGCCGATCGAGATTCGTGGTCACAGCCTCGCGAATAGCACCGCACCCGAGGAAGTCCGCAATCGCTTCATGACCAAGGTTCGGTTGTGATTTGAACAGTGCCCACACCCGAGCCGCACTCGAGCTTTCACGGGCAGCAAAGCCATTCACACGATCCGCCCCCAGTTGTTGGTCAGCCACTGCTGAATGCCCAGCCCGGGCTCATAGGGAAACTTCGCGCGAAGAGCCGCGGCTGCCGCAGCGTACGAATCCGCTGGAAACAACCCAAGCCGCTTTGATGCGTACAGCAGCGCCAGCGACGGCGCCCTGGACTGTCCGAGGTTGCAGTGGATCAGAACAGGTCGTTGAGCGATCTGCATGTCCACGAACCGCATGAACGCCTCAAAGGAGGGCAGCATGAACAACGGCTTCGGCGGGTCGATCAGGTTGAGGTACAGGTGCTCGCCCCGCTCCAGCACCAAGTAATGCGGGTGCGTATTGAGCAGGCTTTTCTCTTGGTATCCGACAGCATTGCGATGGCACGGATCTTTGCATGCATGCACCATCGCCATGCCGGCAGCCCGGCCGCATTCTGATTCGCCTGAGAAGAACAGCTGCTCGCTGACTTGGTACCTCATCGGACATACCCCTGAAAATCAACAACAACCATCCGAGCCGGCCCCTTGGGGAGCATACACCGACGCTGCAGAGTTCAAGGGTTGTTTCTTGATCCGCGCTAGATTGCAAACCACATCCGGGCGCGAGTTCGGCACATCGCGATCGGAAACGGCCCCATGCCGGCGAGCCAGGAGTGTGACGAACGGAATCACCCAGCCCACCTCCTGGCGATCGGCGAGTGCGGTGAATATCCCCCCTATTCGCCGCATCAGATGCGGAGAATGCTTGACTTTGCGGTGAATATGGACGATAATCGCCGCAGGAGGTGCGGTATATGCCATTCATTTACGAGAAGCCCGGCTGGCCGCAGCTCATGTGGAATGCCGACGCCTTGGCGGACCCCTTAGCGGCGGTACGCCACAAGCAGGGCAGGCTGCTCGGCAAGATGGAGTCGCTCGGCTTCGATCTCCAGAGCGAGGCGAGCCTGACGGTGCTCACCAGCGACGTGGTGAAATCCTCCGCTATCGAGGGCGAGTCCCTCAATCCCGAGGAAGTTCGCTCGTCCATCGCACGCAGGCTTGGGCTTGATGCGGCCGGATTGCCCCAAGGGGGACGCGATGTAGAGGGCATCGTCGAGATGATGCTCGACGCAACGCAACACTTCGATGACCCGCTGACCAGCGAGCGGCTCTTCAGCTGGCATGCGGCGCTCTTTCCGACTGGCCACAGCGGCATGTGGCGAATCACGGTGGGTGCGTGGCGCACCGGCGAGGCTGGTCCGATGCAGGTCGTTTCAGGTCCGATCGGGCGGGAGAAAGTCCACTTCGAGGCGCCACGCGCCGACAGGCTCGAATCCGAAATGGCCAAGTTCCTCGAGTGGTTCAACGCGCCGGCATCGGTTGACCCTGTGCTCAAGGCAGGGATGGCCCATTTCTGGTTCGTCACCATCCACCCCTTCGACGACGGCAACGGCCGCATCGCGCGGGCCATCGCCGACATGTCTCTCGCCCGTGCAGACGGCACCTCGCAACGCTTCTACAGCATGTCGTCTGAGATCGAGGCGGAGCGCAAGGAGTACTACCTCCGGCTGGAGTCGGCCCAACGCGGCGGGCTCGACATCACGTTGTGGATGGAGTGGTTTCTGGGCTGCCTCGACAGGGCCATCGTCAGCGCCGACATCACGCTTGCGTCCGTTCTCCACAAGGCGAAGCTCTGGCGGGCCCTCAATCAGCGGCCGGTCAACGAGCGGCAGCGGCTCGTGCTCAACCGCCTCCTGGACGACTTCAAAGGCCACCTGACCACCTCGAAATACGCCAAGCTCGCGAAGTGCTCGCCCGATACGGCGCTTCGGGACATTCACGACCTGCTCGATCGCGGAATCATCCTCCAGAATCCCGGCGGAGGCCGCAGCACCAGCTACCGCCTCGCCGAACCGGGGGCGTTAACAGGTTGAGCGCTGCGGCAGCGCCAGCAGTGGACTCGCGACAAATACCTGTATCCAAAGAAAAAGCCCGGATCCGCGGCCGGGCATCCACGCACCGCTTTGTCGCCGCGATTTTACCACCGCCGGCGGGGCGATGTTGCCAGCAAACCGATCGCGAGGACCGCGGCAGAGCCCGGGACGGGCACCGAGGTGAAGTAGAAGTTCGAGAATGCCTGGGATGTTCCCGCGTTGGTACCCGTGGTGCCGGTAAAGCCGACATAGGCCAGGTTGCTGCCAAGAACAGTCTGCAGATCGATTGCGACCAGGGGAGCGGCGTACACGGACCCCGTCACCGTGTCCCGCGCAGTCATGCCGAGCAGGAAGCCGTTGTAGGTAATCGTGACGTCGATCGCATGCCCGGATGAGAGCACGACCGGCGCGGTATCGCCGGAGCCGCCACCGAACGCACCGCCTGTGTAGACACCGCTCGCTGAGGAGCTGACAGACTGATAGCCGGATTCGAGCGAGACGGCGGCGCTGGCGCCGTTGAACGTGCCCCAGAAATCGGTGTATCCAAGATTCCCCGAACCCCTTGCAACCGCCGCAGCCCCATCGACGTGGTTGTGCAGCACAAAGGCAGCGCCCATGGGCGCGCTCGCCGCGCCCGTGAAGGCGTAGGTGAACCCGGCCTCAAACTGCGCGATGCTCTGCCTGGTCGTATGGAATGCACTGCGAATCTGACCGATCGTCCCTGTGGTAAGCGTAATCGACGAAGGGGGATTCACAGGCGATGCGCTCGCGCTATCCCAACGGTTGACGCTCCATCCCGGGATTGGAAAGCCGACTATGTCGGCGGATGCCGGAGCGCCGAGAAGGCCGGCTCCACCGACAGCGAGAATAACGGCGCGGGGCGTGTTCACGAGTCGCATGTGATGTGATCCCTGTGCAAGGGGTGAATGTCGGAGCGGAACACAACCGCTCTCTCCTGCCGCCCGCGACAATACTTGCGGCCGACTCTCAATCCAGCCGTCAGTCCCGGTGACATCACGACCGATGACATCGGCAGTGACTGCAACCGTTAGACGGCAGCGTGCGCGAGACGGCGAAGACGGCAAGAATGAGTCCAACCCGATCCGATGCCCCGACGCGCACAAAGATGCGCCCCAGATATGTGCGGACGGTGGGAAGCGCCAAACCGAGCTCAGCCGCGACCTGCTTATCGGCCATGCCCATGAGCAGAAGTTCGACGATTCGCGCTTGCTGAGGTGCGAGTTCCAAGATGCGCACGATCTCCGCCCATTCCCGCGGCTCAAAGGGAAGCGACCGCCGCTCGATTATCGTCGGTGACAAGATGTCCACGCGCTGACGTTGCATGAGCCGCTCGCCTGAAGTTCCGGGCATGCCATCCCGGCCATGCCTGTCCCCATTTAGGGGACAGATGAGTATACGCGTTCCCATTTGGCGTGCCAAAGCCCGCTCGAAAATCGGCCCGTGCGCTGCCCGCCAAGCAACCCCTGCAGAGCAGCGCCTACCAGGCACTTGCCCAGCTGCTGAAGCGGCGAGCGGAAGAGCTGGAACTCTCCGTGCGGGCGCTGGCGGAAAGGCTGGATCGCCCCCGGACGACGGTGCACAAGACGCTCTCCGGTCAGCGACGGCTAGACCCCATCGAATTCCTCGACTGGTGCGAGGCGCTGGAGCTACGGGATCCGCTCGCTGTCATCCGGTCGGTGCGACGGCGGTAATGAGACTCTCTACGCTATTGAGTCCAAGCAGGTACTGAAGCACTGCTGTATCACCTTCGCTGCCGTTCCCCCGCCTGCCGAGAGCCTACATGGATCGCAACACCTTTGAAGGGCTCCTGCATGAAGAGGAAGGCGACACGTTGGATTTCAAGGAGCGCCAATACCGCTTCGCGAATGCGAATGAGGAAGAGAAGAGCGAGCTGCTTAAGGACATTCTCGGCTTCGCCAACGCTTGGCGAAGGACCGATGCGTACATCTTGATCGGCGTGCGTGATATGCGCGGCGGTCGGGCGGAAGTCGTCGGCATTCCGGAGTCTGAGCATCTCGACGACCACTCCCTGCAACAATTCGTCAACAGTCGTACCAACCGACCTATCCGCTTCCATTACGCCGCCTTTGGCGTTGACGGCAAGCAGGTTGGCATCATCCGTGTCGAACAACAGATCCGCCCCTTCTTCCTGAAGAAGAGCTACGGCAAGCTCCACAAAGGTGCCGTTTATGTCAGGCGCGGAAGCTGTACCGACATCACCCGTGCGGCGGACCCGGATGAAGTGGCCGCCATGGGCGCCGGGCCATCTTTGGAGACTGCTGAAATCGTGGTCGAGTTCGCAGATACCGGACGTGATGCGACGCTGGGGACAGGCATTACCTGTGAACGAGAGCTTAGCGAGCTCCCGCCCGAACACGCGATTCCAGATCTGGAACCGCCACGATCCTCCTGGCCCGGCGGCCTTAGCTTTGGTCTCCATGAGCGCCCGAATCGAGAGTTTTTCCGCGAGCTTGCGGCGCACATCCGAGCCGAGCGTCTGTTTCAGCCCATGCGACTTGCCATCCGGAACACAGGCAAGGTAGTTGCCAAGCGCGTCCGGATAGAGCTCACCCTGAGCAATGCCATGGATGCCGAATTGCGGACGGAATCCGACATGCCGCGCGTCCCGTGCCGACTGATTAACACTTTAGACCTGTCGCCCATCTCCGAGCTTCGCTCTGCTTTTCGCACGCATCCCGGCGAACTCTCCATCGACGAGGAGGATGATCGCTACCGAATAGTTGTCGAATGCGACGATCTCCAGCCGGGACGCCGGATTTACTCTGATCCGTTTTATGCAGCCAAACTGTCGACCGGTGAGGTGACACTCACCGGACAGGTCTTTTCGGACAATCTTCCGACACCTAAGGACCTCGTCCTCACGATCCATGTAACCGTATCGCACTCGCGGCTA
The DNA here is from genome assembly GCA_964410465.1 of uncultured Phycisphaeraceae bacterium. GTDB lineage: Bacteria > Planctomycetota > Phycisphaerae > Phycisphaerales > UBA1924 > CAYPGJ01. The sequence goes on from CAYPGJ010000009.1 coordinate 75,596, forward strand.
CCACTGGATCAGCTCCTGCGTGCCTGACGACCACGGCATTAGCGAAGGCCAACAATCCGCGCAGAACTGAGTTTGTGCGGGATATTGGGCCCGATTCGCTTCCATCCGGCCATGCTGGCGTTAGATTACAGCGAGCACGGGTTGCACCAGCGCACCATGGTGGCACGACGTCCGTATCGTCGAGAGGAGATGTGCATGCGCTTTCGGACCTTGGTCAAATTGGCGCTAGTGCTAGGGGCGAGCGGAGTCTTCGCCCCGGAATGCGTACTCGCCGGTACCGGCTATGTGTCCGGCCCCAACGGTCACACCTTCGTGACCGTCGGCGCTCCCGGCAACCGCGGCATGCTGGAGAGCGAGCGGTACTACAACCTTCCGGGCCCGCCCAATGGCCCCGGCCCTGGAAAGCACATCACCACCGACTGGGGCCGCGTCGACTACGAGTACCGCATGGGCGTTACCGAAGTCACCGTCGGCCAGTGGTTCGAGTTCATCAAGGTCGCATACCCCGTGTGGCGTGAGCTTGGCTTCAACCACAGTTCCTCCGACTTCATGGGTCTCTACACCGTCAACACCGCGCCGCCGAATTCACCAGCGAACTATCAGATCGGACTCGCGTCAGTGCTGCCGCAGATCCTCAACACGCCCCAACAGATGCAGTGGCGAGCTGCCGCGATGTACTGCAACTGGATGCACCACGGCGCGCCCACCGGCCCGAACGTCGATCTCAGTGTCTTCCGCACAGGTGCCTATGACGTTTCCACCTTCCGCCGCAACCCCGACGGCACCTACTCTGACCAGATCACGAAGTCCGAAGGCGCGCTCTACTGGATTCCAGACTTGGATGAGTGGACGAAAGCGGCTTACTACGACCCCAACCGCTACGGCAACGGGAAGGAGGGCTACTGGTACTTCCCGTATCAAAGCCAGGAACGTCCCGTACCCGGCAACCCCGGCGAGGGCGAGGCGTATGGCACGATGGTGGCCGGAGGCACGGATTATCCCCTAGAGGTCGGCTCCTACCCCGATGTGCATAGCCCTTGGGGCCTGCTCGATCTGGCTGGCGGCGTGCGTGAGTGGACCGAGACAGTCCCGAATCCGGCGTTCATCAACGAATACGGTCTCGTAACGCAAACTGGCAATCGCCTATTCAAGGGCGACTCGTGGTCACAAAGCACGGGAGGTATCGCCTTGCCGAACGATGGGCTCGGTGGCTCGGCCGGCTTTTTCGGCGGCTCCAACGGGTTCCGTCTCGCCGCCGCTGTGCCCGGACCGGCAAGCGGAGCGATGCTGGGCCTCGGCCTCGCCGTCGTTCACCGTCGAGAAAGGAGGCGCAAATGAAATGAACCGGTAAGGCGAGCGAGAGAGACAACTCGGTATCTCGAAATGCTGTTCTTCTTTTCTATGGCTCTTCCGGTTACGTACTGACATCTGACTTCAAGGAGTTGTCATGCAAGCCACTGTTTTGGCGCGCCGCGCTGTCGCTGCGCTCTCGATGATCCTCACTACCGGCCTAGCACTCGCAGGCCCGACCATCACGCCCTCCACGCTCTCCGGTTACACGCTGCAAGTCACCGGAAACGACGTCTACATCGACGGCCCGGGCTCGTCTTCGGGAGAAGAGTTCACCATCTCAACAACGAACGCGTCCGATCCGATCGGCGTCGTAACCGTACGATGTCAGACCGACGGGTACCGCATCGTCGTCAACATCGGGACTTCCCTCGCCTCCGTGGCCTCGGTCCACTCGGTCAAACGGCAGATAGTGCCGAACGGACAGGGAGAAGTTTGGATTGGGGAGATGCACGTCAACGGGAACATCGGCACGTTCTCAAGCGGTGTGCGCTCCGGTGAGATCACGGTCAACAATATCCGCGACGGCATCTACTTTCATCGCAACATCTACGCCGACATCACCGCGACCGGAAGCACACAGGACTCCGGCAGCGATACGGATATCGAATTGATCGAAGGCGATGCCGGCAGTCTGCAATACTGGGACGATGGCAATCTAGGGGCCAATGTCACGGCCGGTGACGGCGGCATTGGCAGTATTTTTGTCGCCAACAAGATCGGATCCGTGGATTCCTATGACATGACCATCTCTTCTGGCGATAACGTGACCACTATTCAGGGCGCATATCTGGGGAAATTCGATATCGACATGACGGGTTCCAACTTAGGCACCCTTGAGGCTACGGTGGGAGGGTGGGGCGGGGACCGAGTGATCCCATTTGGTGTACCCATCACTGACCCGGAACCGGATCCGACACCAAGTACATTCACCGAAAGCGGCACGCTGGACTGCAATCGCCTAGACCTGCTCACCGTTGAGGGCAACCTGGACAGCGCGCAGATCTACGTCGCTGAAGCCCCACTCTCGGGCGCAAGTGCCACATGGCGCATCGGCAAATCGTTCACGAATGGTTCAATGATCTATCTCCCTGCCTCAGGGCTTGAACACCAGATTGTCATCAACGCGACTGACGACGGGGAAGATTGGGATCCTGGCTCGAACATCATCGTCGGCACTGGCGGCGGCGCGCTGACACTGAGCAAGGAGTACACACAAACTCACCTGCAAGTCGGCGGCGGCGCTGCGGGTGTGGGTCCCTTTGTCATGCACGACCAGAGTTCGTATCCCCAGCCGGGTTCGATCGCGATTGACGGCTCCATTGATCCCTTGGATATCCGAGATCCGGCCCCGTGCGAGTACCACTTCAACCAGATCAAGGTGCGCTTCTACGGGCGGATAGCCAAGACAGGCACCTTGCCAGGCGGTCAAATTGAGTTCCGTGTTCAGAGAAGGGGACTTGATCAAGACGATACCTACTTCTCGGATGTGGGCGAAGCGTTTACGGTCACCGTTGACACTCCATCGAATCAATGGGCGTACATCAATCGCAGTAGCGGAACATGGCCCGTCGGCTACGCGTACCGCGTCATTCTTCGCGATAATGCTCTCAAAAGCCTGAACGTGGATGGTGAGCCGGCGATTGATGGTTTCTACTACGACTTCGATCTGTACGATGGTTGCTTGGAGGCCTTTGACGGGGATCAAAATCTGCTCGTCAACGGTGATGACATCTACCACTTCAGTATCAGCCCTTGGGACGTGAACGGTTCGGGCACGATCACCAGCGCGGATCTCACATCGCTGATCTACGGTGTGGCTAACTGGCCGGAGTAAGTGCACAGCGTTTTCTGATCCAATCAGCCCCGCCAGTCCGGCGGGGCTTTTTTGTGGCTATAGGCTTGGCGTCGGGATACTCGGTTTGGTGAATCAGCACTTCCGCCGAGAATCCACTCCCAGTCGTTGCAAGACGGGTCTGGCGCGGTAGCATCTCTGGCTACCTCGGACTCGGAAATATGGACGAATCTGCCCAATTCAAGAGTCATCCCAACCGCCTAATCAGCAAAGTGCTACCGCTGTCTGCGGCGGTAGCGAGCCTACTCGCGTCATCGGGACGAGACGCTTCAGCAGATTCCTGGAACAAAGAGATTCTCCAGGCGCAGATGACCTCGGCTAGCCCTGCTGCCGCCGATGCGCTGCCCGCGCCCCTGCTTACACCCTCCCAATCGAAGCCTGCTTTCTGGGCGCAGCACCGCTCTCATCAATCTCACAGCAGCCATCGCTCTCATTCCTCGCACAGTTCGCACGCCAGCCACAGCTCGCATTATTCCGGCAGCGGCTCTCCCCCACCGCCTCCGGCACCGCCCCCCGCGCCGGCGCCGAGCAAACCTTCCGTCACACCCAAGTCTCCTGCCCCGGCACCCTCGACTCCGGTGACTCCGGCGCCACCCAAGCCGGTCGTCCAACCACCGGCGCTCCCTCCGGACATTGCCGCGATGGAGAAGGACCAGCGCCTTCGCGCGATGGTGGGCGCTTTCAAGCGCATCGGATGGAGCGCGACCCGAGCCAAGGCGAAGGGCATCACGGTTTTCGCGCTTACCGATTCCGCAGTCGCCCAACTCACACCGGAACTCGATGCAGCCATTCGTCGTTCCGCCGACCCGAGCGTGCTCATCCCCCTGTTCAACCATCTAGTCGCCGACGAACTCATCACGCTCGGTGGCATGCGTCAGACCGCAACCGTCGTGACGCGGGACGGACAGCAGCTCCGTCTGTCCAGGGACGGAAGCACGCTACTCATCAACGGCAAAGCGAAGGTGCTCGCCGAGCTCTCGTTCGATGGAGGCAATGTACTGATCGTCGATGGCCCGCTTTGTCCCGCGACGGCGGATGCCTTGGCGACGCTCGCTGTGACGGGTGAGCATGATGATTTCCTCAAGGTGGCCGCGCTCGGTAGCTTGGACCGAACGCTGGCAGCGGCGGCGCCGTTTACGCTGTTCGCGCCGACCGACGACGCCCTGCGCGGGCTGCCGCAGGAGGCGCGCGCCGAGATCTTTTCCGATCAACCATCCGAGACACGCGACCGCTTCCTGCGCGGGCTCGTCATCCCTTCACGCAAGTACCTATTCGATGCGAGCGGCGGTATGACACTGCGTTCGCTAGCCGGGCTTGAACGGCGGCTGACGACGCTGTTCAACCCGAAACGGCTGTTGCTTGACTACGCGGAGGTCGGCGCCACGGACATCGACGCTGCTGACGGCGTCGTGCATGTACTCCGGTCGTTGCCCACCCCTGCCATCCCGCAGGCCAAATGACCGACCAACCCTTCGAGATCGATGCCGGTACCCTCAGAATCACCGTCCGTCTCGCAATCTACGACCTCGGCACCGTGCAACGAGCCGCCCATCGCTTCACCGGGCGGTGCGCTGTGTGCATCGAGCCGCACTCGGCCGAGCAGAACGCGGTCCTCTGCCGGCTTCGCCCGATCGGCTCGCTTGTGAATCTGCAGTCGCTCGCCGAGCAGTTCTGGAACGAGTTGCTCGATCAGGCTCTACGTCGCCGCCTCGAGGAGCAGACGGCCCCGGTGAGGGCCCTGTTGCTGGCGCAGGCCTTTTCTCGTCTGAATCTCGCCCATCCCGAGTTCGATGCGGGCGATCCGGTTTCCGATCCGCAGGGCATCAGCCGCCCTGACACCGAGGAGCAGCGGTGAATCTCTCGCTGTCCACGCTCAACAAACGCTTTCGGCCGGAGAGCGCCTACGCGCCGAGCAACGGCTCTGTGCGCCTTCTGCCGTTCCGGTTTACGCGGTTGGACGAAGAGCGGTATGTCGCATCCAGCTTTGGTGGGGAATACGCCGTCCTCCGCCGGCAGGACATCGAAGACCTCGTCCACCTTCGAGTCGGACCAGATGATCCGCGATACCCGCACCTCCGCCAGCGCCATTTCTGTCTCGACGATACGACCGATGTCGCGGTCGACCTCCTCGCCGCCCAGTACCGGACCCGCATGGCCTGGCTCGGTGAGCTCACAGGCCTGCACATGTTCGTCGTGACGCTCAGGTGCGACCATTCCTGCCCGTACTGCCAAGTCTCCCGTGTCTCTTCGGACAAGATGGCCTTCGACATGTCGAGCGATACGGCCATGGCCGCGGTGAACCGGCTCTTCGAGTGCCCGAACCCGCGGGTGAAGGTCGAGTTTCAGGGTGGCGAGTCGTTGCTCAACTTCGAGCGCATCACAGAGATCGTCGAGGCCGTCGAGCGCCGTCGCGCGGCGCAGCCCAAAGGTATCGCCTATGTCATCGCGACCAATCTCGCCTCGATCACCGACGAGATGCTTGCGTTCTGCGCACAGCACGGCATCTTCATCTCGACATCCCTTGACGGCCCCGCCGCCCTGCACAACGCGAACCGTCCGCGACCAGGAGGAGACAGCCACGGCAAGGCCGTGGCTGGCATCCACCGCTGTCGGGAAGCGCTCGGTGAGGATGCCGTCTCCGCGTTGATGACGACCACGCGCCGCTCGCTCGACCAGCCCGAAGCGATCATCGACGAATATGTCCGGCTGGGATTCCGGTCGATCTTCCTGCGCTGGCTCAGCCCGTTCGGGTTTGCAGTACGCACGGCCAACGCCATCGGTTACCCGACAGAAGAATGGTGCCGGTTCTATGAGCGGGGTCTCCGGCACACGCTGCGGCTCGCCCGTGAGGGTGCACCAATCCGCGAGGAACTCGCGGCCATCATCCTTCGCAAGATCCTCACGCCGTACCCCTCCGGCTACGTCGATCTCCAGTCGCCCGCAGGGATCGGGATTTCGGCGATCGTCTACAACTACGATGGGGGTGTCTATGCCTCCGACGAGGCACGCATGCTCGCCGAGACCGGCGACACGGCCTTTCGTCTCGGCAATGTCCGCGACAATACCTACGCCGAACTTCTATCCTCCCCCGACTTCATCGACATCCTGTCACGGACCATGACGGAAGCCACGCCACAGTGCGTCGAATGCGCGTTCGAGCCCTATTGCGGCACGGACCCGGTGTTTCACCACGCGACGCAAGGCGACGCCGTCGGCCACCGGCCGACGAGCGCCTATTGCCAACGCAACATGTTCGTGTTCCGGCTCCTCTTCCGGATTCTTGAGGACGAGCCGGAGAACGCCGAAATCCTGCGCTCCTGGGGCATGGCATGAGCGAGGCCATTCGACGATCGGCGCTCAAGCTGCACGGACGGGCGAGAGTCCACGCTCCCGATGAACGCGTGCGCGTGCTTCGACTCGTCGACCAATTGGGCAGCGCAAGTACCCGCGCATCACACGACGCAGTTCTCATCCGTGATGACACTATTCCCACGCCTGGCGATGTTGCGCTTGTCGCGATTGGACGCGAGGTGAAGTCAGGCCTTTCCAGCACGATTCACATCTCTCTTCCGAACGACTTTGAGTACCTCGAAAGCGGCGACATCCTTCGCGTCAACCCGGCCGTTCAATCGGTCAACGTGCTCTATCGCCGCAATTCGAAGAGCAACTCACTCCTCTTCACCGAACGCTGCAACAGCCTCTGCCTCATGTGCTCGCAGCCACCGCGCGACATCGACGACCGCTACCTCGTCGACGAGATACTGGAAGCGATCCCGCTTATGGATCAGACCACCGCGGAAATCGGCATAACCGGCGGCGAGCCGACGCTTCGGTTTGACGACTTGCTGCGTGTTCTGGCATCGCTGCGGGACCATCTTCCCGAAACCGCCGTGCATGTGCTCACGAACGGCCGGTTGTTCGCTTACCCCAATGCCGCAGCCGCAGTCAGCGCCGTGTCTCCACGCGATCTCATGCTGGGTGTTCCTCTCTATGCGGCCGACCCGGAACGACACGATTTCGTCGTCCAGGCCAAGGGCGCATTCGATCAGACAATCCGTGGACTCCTCAACCTCGCGCGCGCCCAGGTCGCGGTTGAACTCCGTTGCGTGATTCATCGTCAGACGTACGAGGGACTCCCGCGACTCGCTGATTTCATCGCGCGCAACCTTCCGTTCGTCGCGCACGTCGCCCTGATGGGCCTCGAGCCGATGGGCCACGTCAAGATGAATCTCGACGCCCTCTGGGTTGATCCGATCGACTATCAGCGGGAACTCGGCGCGGCCGTGCATACGCTGGATCAGGCGGGGTTGCGGATATCGATCTACAACCACCAACTCTGCACACTGGAGCAGTCGCTCTGGCCCTTCGCCGTGCAATCGATCTCGGACTGGAAGAACATCTACGCCGACGAGTGCCAGGTCTGTGCTGTCCGCGACCGGTGTCCGGGATTCTTCGCGTCGTCAACGCTTGTTCGATCGAAGGGGATTCGACCCGTTATCGATATTGCCCGTGGATGAAATCGCCATGGATCATGTCCAATTGCACTCAGACGCATCACGACTTGGTGCCGATCGTAATTAATGCGCTGATGTCCGGAGGAGAGTCCGAATCCGCCCTCGAGTGCTTTGGACAGCTTGCAAAACATCTACGTGGGTTAACCGCTGCCTATCCGAACACTGAGGAGTTCTGGCGTAACGTGCTAAGCCACGGCCCGCCCAGCGCTGAAGACTATCTGGTCATCGTCCACCTAGCGCAATAGCGGTGATCGGCGGATCAATGGGCAGGTATATCGGGTAGCGTCGCAAGTTCGAGTACCGGAACATCTCGGAACGCAGAGCGGAGCTGCGCGCACCGTAGAGATAAGCGACGTACTGAAGAACTGTGTCGGCGGCCTCGGCCAAATTCGGCTCCATGACAGGCTCGCTCCCTTGCCAGCAAAACTCCCCTTCCGCCAGCCGGTGACATGCGGCCGCGAGTCCGGCCGGCGCCTCTTTTGACACCCTCTCGAAATTGAGGGCTGCAACACCGCGTCCGTGCAGCGCACGAATGAGATTCGCGGCAACCTTTCCGCGGATCGACACGTCATTGCACGAATCAGCTCGCCACAGACCGCGGGCGAAGTGACGAACCGCCTCACTTCGTGCTTCGGCCTCACCCTTCGCCAGAGCGATCCATCCCATCATCCGGTCGGACAAGGCTGCATTGTTGAACCGCCCCAAGAAAAGTCGTACTTCGCGGGCAATCTTCGCGACGTCCGCCGCCTCGTCGAGCCGCCGGGCCAGTATCAGGCATTCGACCAGCAGCGTCATGACATCGCTCATCAGGCGCAGGTCGCCTGATTGCCGCGCCTTGCCGACTGCATCCCGAAGCCGAGCCGCCATTCGTTCCGCCCTCCAAGACGCGATACGGTGCACACCCAGGACATATCCCAAGTTCCCAGCCTTGAGCAGCAGAACTTCCAGAATCTTGACCCTGAAATGGGTGTCGTAGTGATCAACATACGCAGCCGTATCAGCGTCGCATTGCGGGAGCAACGCTGCACATCGTCGCAGGCAGCGAGCGGCACCGAGAAGCGATCGCTGCCTACCGATCGTTAGGGCGAACGACTCGAATGCCAGCGTAGTTGCTGCAACCGACCATTCGGGCATTTCCGAGCGGATCGACCGGCACTCTGCGGCGGCCTCATCCATTCGATGCGCGTTGGAACGCGTGTACAGATGAGCCCGGACCAGGTCGCGCCGATCCGGATCCGTCGCCGCGGCCGCAGACACCTTGAACAGATCGGTCTCTTCCGGGATGCATGCCGCGTCGAGGAGACGGCCGAGGAATACACCTGCCCGGTTTGCCACACTCGCAGAAACCAGGTCGCCTGCACGCCGTTGCAAATCCGCGACGCTGGCCGGCGCCGGAGGCGGAGCGTCGTCGTAATCCGGCCTTGCAAGCGCCTTGCGAAGACCGGTCAGGATAGATGGGTTCTCCGGATCACCATTGCTGCCCCATAACGGAGAGTGGTATTCCAGCAGCGTTGCGTGCTGCGCAAGGGCACCAAAGAACTCGACCTGTAGGAACTCCGGGCCGGTCGGAGCGCTCGATGCTGGAGGAGTGCCGCTGTCCTGAGCCTGAGATGGCTTCTCATTGCGGATCAGGATCGAGCCTCGGGGAACAAGCTGGCGGATCAGCGGACGGAGATCGGGATCGCAGAAGCCGTATCCCGCCGCGAGCAGCAAGGATGGCGCGAGTCCGTCCACGAGCCACGCGCCGATCACTGAGAGTTCAGTTGCATCCACCACCAGCCGGGTCATCTGCTCGAATGTGAAGACAAGGCTGTTGCGATCGACCAGTGTCCCGTGAAGCTTGGCATATCGGAGCAGGCCGTTCCCATGCTGGTTCTCGAAGCGAGGGATCGACAAGCCGCCAACGGGTGCGAGTTCCCTGCCAAGAGCGCGTGCCAGCGCGTCGTCGAGCCACGGATCGTAATTGGTCGTAAGCACCGTCACCCGATCTGCACGACCCTGCGTGAGCAGCCACGCCGCCACGTCTGCTACGGCCTCGTGATTTGCATTCGGGCCGCGGCCAAACCCTCTACCGCACGCGAGCTCAATGGTCCCGAATCCGGCGTCTGAATCTACGAGATGCAAGCACCCCATGAACTGCTCGAAGGGCAGTTGCGCCAAAGCCGCAGCTTCTCGTGAAGGAACGCCGTCCACAGATCGGAGGAGATTGCCGACGATTCTCTGAATCTCGCCCGGCGGAGCTATGTCCCGCACAGGCTCCAGCACGAGATTGGTCCGAATCTGTCCCACCATCAGGCAGTTGCTCGGATGACCGACGGAGATGGCAGAACCCATCAACATCACGACATGCCGATGCCGCCCCGATCGGAACTCATCGCACAGTTCGACAAACGATGTGTCCTGCCAGATTGCCATGGCATTCCTTCACGCCGTGTGTCATGCAATTCCCTGGATGGCCACAGAGAACCGGCACTCACATCGCGATTTCAGGCCGCGAGCTCCATGCAGGGCATTCTCTTCGCACCGCCACTCGCATTCCATGGCGCTGACCCGGCGAAAAACGTTGTCCTTCAGGTCCACGATCTCCTACAAGTCTTCGGGTTCCGCGATGGCGAGGAGGATCGTATTCGGGGTCAGGTCGGTGTCGAACGCTTCATCGTTCTCCTATTCGAAGATGGCGTCCGCCGAGAAGAAGACGAACAATCCGTCGTCCCGGTTCGCGGACACGGTAGATGCCTCCGCCGCATTGCCATGCTTCTCTGCCCATGAGCACCACCAATCGTTCCGCCGTTCCTTCATCCCTTCGCATTCAGGCGACAGCCGCTTCCTTTGAAGCGCAACCCGCCCTGAGTGACGTTTTTTTGCATCAGCGAGTTGCCTGACTTTCTGCTCTCCGCTCTAACGCATTATCACGACAATTATCCCGATCGCCACAAGTAGCGGTTGGGATTACACGATGGCCACATCCTTGCAGTACAGACTGCAATAAATCCAATCGCCGTACAGATCGTTGTACCCATCATCGCCGTCACGTGAACAATGTGGGCTCCTCCCGAGTTGCGCGCGGGGAAGTTGCGCATATCTGCACGCGCATGGACATATAGTTCTTGAATGCCCTAGCTCTTCGCCCCCCCGGTGGATCAATCGGCTTGAGTTGTCGGTTGCGCTCCATCAGACCGAAGGCATCAAGGCACGTGCAGGCTGGAGTGTTGACGAGGGCATACTCGTACAGCTCCTCGACACTCAACGTGCGGCCGGCCAGCTGTTGCGACAGGTCGTCCGCGAGTTGGGAATCCGTATATTCGAACAGCGAACTGCTGTCTCCAGCAAATTTGTCGGAGAACTCGAACCCGCCCGAGCGATCCACGGACGACATAGCCCGCTTCATCTCCTCCAGCCCGCGCAGCTTGTTCGTACAGAAGAACAGCCAGTAGATGACGCGGTGATCTGGTCCTCGCATCGCAAACGAGTATGCATATTTGGCACCGCCACGTGCTCGCAACGCGTTCAGATATACCTCCCGAAATCGTCGCTCGATCGCGGGTCCAGTGAGTTCCAAGACCTCGCGCCACTCATCGCCACCGAAGGCTTTGGAAATGCCCACATGCTTGGTCGGATCGGTCATGAATGGATGCAGTAGGTTCCAGTTCAGATAGGAGAACGTCTCACACACATCGTGACGCAGAATCGTCTCGATGAGTGTCATCGAGAACGAGGAGTAGCCGAATTGGTCCAGGAAGAAAAACGCGGGTCCCAGCTCATGCCCTTTGGCATCGGTTTCCTGGATCAACCGCAGTATTTCCTCTTCGCAATCTCCCTCGACCGGGTCGACAATACGAAGCGTGCCAGGCACATCCACCAACTTCGCCTTTTTGTCCTTAATGAGTTGCCGCAGATGCGATGCACGGTCCGAGCGCTTCTCGATGAATCTCACCTCGATCGGGCACGCGAATCGATGGGCGTGGTTCACGACCACGTCGATTGCGATCTGCGGGCTGCCCGGGATGCCACCTTCATACTCTCCGGCGCCGGCGAATCCGTCGACGTAGAGCAGGCGCTGCTTACTTCGTCCGATCTTCTGCGCATTACGATCGAGGATCGGCAGCCAGCGCTTCAGGTACGCGTCGAGTATCCGATGCTTTGCCAGCGTGTGCGGGCATGCGGCGTACACGGCTTCTTTGGGATCACTCATCGTCGAGGTACTCCGATGCGACCGCTGGCATCTCGTCCCACGTCCGGCCGTCGAGCTTACGTCCCGCCGCACTCTTCTCGACGCCACCCCACTGCTTGAAGAAGAAGGGTACTCCCCGTTCGCGGCACCTGTCTCGGATCTGCCGGGCCCAGTCCGGGTCCATTGGCCGCGCCTTTGGCCCCGACTCCCCGCCCACAATCACCCAGTTGATGCCCGCCAACGGCAGCCGGGGGATCGGCCCCAGTAGCGGCTCTACCGACAGAAACTTCACGCGCGCGCCGGTGCGCCGCAGATCGTGGACGCGTTGAACCACCGCCCGGTTCTCAACGCTCGTACCCATCCAGATATTCGATGCCCAAGTCAGTTCCCTCGACAGTTCACGCGTGCGCTCCGGGCGCTTCGTCAACACCTGGAATGTGTGCTGCGGACACCGATTCATCACATCGAAGACCGACTGAATGAACCAGAGGGGCACGTCCTCGTGGAAAAGGTCGCTCATCGAGTTCACGAAAATGACCTTCGGTGCACGCCACGACAACGGGGCCTCGACAGCGGATTCGTCTAGGTACACATCGCCATTCCAGCGTCCACGCCGGTTTATGACATGCAGGTACGCCGCCTTCTTTCCCGGATTTCGCCCTGCGTCCATGTCCGCCGAGGCCATCGCGGCCAACCTCTTCGCCATACGCTCCGCGTAGCAGTTCGCGCAGCCGGAACTGACCTTGCGGCACCCGACCACAGGGTTCCATGTGGCCTCGGTCCATTCGATTGATGATGCCTGCGCCATGTCGCCCTCCATGCGGCAGCGCCGCTAACGCTATGTCCCGACCAATTCACGCAGTTCGGCGACCGCCTTGTCGACCTCCGCGCCCTTTGACTCGATCTCAGCGGAGAGTTCGTGCGCGTGATCTTCGTCATGCTCCCGCTCACTCCGCGCTTTCACCCTCTAACACTCAGTCTGGAAGAGAAAGGACATGTCGGCGGCGAGATACTCGGGCAACGCGCCTCGTAATGCCTCGCGCCAACAACCAGATCGTGAGATCGGCATCGACGACATCTTCTGGCTCGTGGAGTTACATCGACGCTCGGCCGACGAGGTCTGGAATGTTACCTTAAGCGAGCAGAATCTCCCACGCCGAACGCCGCACCGGCCGCTCGCGTCTGCGCGGTCTTGATGTGCTCTGCACGGAACCCTGGCCCAGTCAGGCAGGCGATCGTGATGGCTGGTACCTCGGCATCGCCGTTGCGTGCAAGAGACTTGGATGGGGGCTGGTCACAAACCTAGTCAATCCTCCTCCTATCTGCTACCCGACGGAAAGTGCTGCGCTGTCGAGATCGCCTATTTGAGCCGGCGCTGACGATATGCGGTCTTTCCGAACCAATCCCACGACCTCGTCCGGACTGCCGTCAGGAGCGGCACCGGCCTGCTCGCCCGGCAGTGTGAACGGCCGGCATGGCGAGCGTCCGCTACTCGCACCCCCGACTCCGCCAGAATGCACGAGACGAGGCACATCGGAGACCGCAGGAGAATGCGTCCTGAAATGCGTCCTGACCGACATTGCGACCGCCCCCAACTGACGCCCGACTGGCATCGCCAAACCACGATGGTGCTGCCAGGATCCCGGTTTCTGTTACGGGGGAGGGGTTGTTTCATCGGTCGGATCGTCCTGTCGATCCGGTGGTTGCGGGTTCGAGTCCCGTCCGCCTCGCTTCGTAAGCCCCTGTCATGCAGGGGCTTCTTTTCTGCGCCGCGCGGGCGGCGCGATCCGGGATGCGTGTGATTTCACTGCTGCGGGCGCGTTGCGCGCGACCGTGTTCTCATCGGTCGCGAGCTACGCGTGATCGTCATGGCGTGGCGAGCGCCGACCCTGGGGCTGGTTCTTGCGTTCGTGTCGCGGCACATACTCAAGAAACGTGCCGATGCGCTGCCACAGTTCTTCGAGATTGTCGATCTGTTCGCGCGCCTTGGCGCCGAGCATGCCGACAACGCGGGCGGTGATCAGCTCGGACGTCATCACCGAAGGGACGGCGCTGTCGAACGGTCCGGCGGCCGGGATGTGGAGTTCGCACCAGGTCTTGGTCAGGGACGCGAGGGGGGAGAGAGGTCCGTCGGTGATGGCGACGAGCGTCACGCCGAGCTGCGCGAGCGTCCGGGCCGTGACGACGGAGTGCCGGCGATATCGAGGAAAGTCGTAGACGACGGCGGTGTCACCGGGTCGGGCGCTGCAGAGCTGCCTCGCGGCGGTCTGCTCGTGGACCAGGTGGACCTGGGGTCGCACCATGGAGAGGCCGCTGTGCAGCACGATGGCCCCTGCCATGGAGGTCTCGCCGGAGAGGATCCAGACCGCGCGAGCCTGGGCGATGGGCGTGGCCAGGGCCTCGAGCCGTGCGTCGTCGAGCGACTCGAGAGTCCGGCGTACGGCCTGCTCGAGGGCGGCCCGGACGGGGGCGGCCTCGCCGCCCTGCTGGCGGATTCGCTGGCTGGGGCTGGATAGCTGCCTTGCGAAGTCCTGACGCACCCAGCCCTGGAGGCTTGTGAAGCCGTCGAATCCCAGTTTGTTGGCAAAACGGACGATGGATGGTCTGCTGGTGCCCACACGCTCGGCGATGTCCGAGACGGTTCCGAAGGCCAGCAGCGTGGCGTCCTCGAGCAGGAGGGCGCTGATTCGTCGTTCGGTCGGTGTCAGCTTGTCGCTGACGGGTGCAATAAGTTCCTGGAGGGACATGCTCGCACCCCGTTGGTCAATGGGTTACACTTTCCCTGTCGTAGTGTACACATGATTTCAGAGCCGCCCCGGAGGCGGGGCGTGAGCTCGGGAGGAACCTCCGATGCCGTTGACCCAGGAGTACGTGCAGACAGAGCGCGAGCGTCTCTTCCTCGAGCGCGTCGTGGACGCCCAGTACAAGCGCGAGATCATCAACGGCCTGGCGCCGTTCCTCGCCGAGCGGGCCCCCGACGACATGCGGTCGTTCTACAGCTCGGATGAGCTGGTGCAGCTCCGCGGGCTCAAGGGCACTGCGCGTGACGTCGAGAAGCGCATGCCGGTGAAGGTGACGCGCCACTACTTCGAGCTGGCTACGCGGAGCGCGCCGATGCAGCGGCTGGTGAAGGCCAGCCCGGACGAGACGATGGATCTCGCGGGTTCGGAGGACCCCGGCCACCAGATGGACTACAGCCCGGTGGAGGGCCTGCTGCACAAGTACGAGATGGGCCTGCTCTATGTGGTCTCGACCTGCTCGGCCCACTGCCGCTTCTGCTATCGGGAGGAGCTGATCGCTCGCAAGGAGATCGAGCGCAAGGACGGGACCGTCGCGAAGAAGGGGCTTGCGGAGATCCCCGACGTCACCGGGTACATCCGCGACTTCAACGCCAAGGTCGCCGCGAACGGCGGGCGCCACCCCAACTCGGGTCGTGAGAAGCTGCGGGAGATTCTGCTGTCGGGTGGGGACCCGATGGTGCTGAACAACTCGAAGATCGCGGCGTGGCTCGCGGCCCTGGCGGAGAGCGGCATCGAGTCGATCCGGATCGGCACGAAGGAGATGGCGTTCTACCCCAAGCGTTTCGACGAGACGTTCCTGGCCATGCTCGACGCCTTCCACGAGACGTACCCGGAGGTTGGCCTGCACCTGATGGTGCATTTCGAGCACCCCGACGAGTTCCTCGTGAAGGAGGAGAACGGGGAGTATGCGCGTGACGAGAACGGGTCGTACCGGTGGGTGCCGGACACGGCCGCGGCGATGCGCGGCGTGCTTGCGCGGGGGTGGATCACGGTCGAGAACCAGACGCCGATCATCCGCGACATCAACGACGATCCCGATGCGCTGCGGATCATGCAGCGCGAGATCAAGCGCATCGGCGCGGACAACCACTACTTCTTCTGTGGTCGGGACATCGTGGCGTACAAGGCGTTCAACATCCCGATCGAGCGTGCGTGGCAGGTTCTCAACGAATCGCAGAAGGGGCTCTCGGGCGTGGAGGCCCATGCCCGGCTGTCGATCACGCACTACAAGGGCAAGACCGAGGTCGTGGCCGTGACCAACGAGCCCATCCCCGGGCTTGCGGGCGCGGAGCACGGGGTGGTGATCTTCAAGATTCTGCGCAACGCCGGCAGCGCACCGGATCGATGCAAGGTCTGCATCGTGGGTCGCAACCCCAAGGCGCTGTGGTTCGACGACTACGCGGACCGGGTGCTCTTCGACGAGGCCGGGCTCTTCGACTATTCGCGCGTGCATGACGCCACGACGCTGGCGACGCACTCGGCGGCGCATCACGATGATCGATAAGCGAGTCCAGAGCCCCGGCGAGGCCGTCGCGGACATCACCGACGGAGCCAGCGTGATGATCGGCGGCTTCGGCGAAGCCGG
The DNA here is from genome assembly GCA_964410465.1 of uncultured Phycisphaeraceae bacterium. GTDB lineage: Bacteria > Planctomycetota > Phycisphaerae > Phycisphaerales > UBA1924 > CAYPGJ01. Next base: position 91,872 of record CAYPGJ010000009.1, read on the forward strand.
CAGCCCAGTCGAGCTCATCCACGCGCTGATCGACCAGGGGGCCCGCGGGCTGACGGTCATCAGCAACAACACCGGCAGCGGAGAGGTCGGTCTGGCCGCGCTGCTCAAGGCCGAGCGTGTATCGAAGGTTGTCTGCTCCTTCCCGCGGACGGCCAACTCGACCGTGTTCCCTGACCTCTACCGGCGGGGGAAGGTCGAGCTGGAGCTGGTGCCGCAGGGAACGCTGGCGGAGCGGATCCGGGCCGGCGGGGCGGGGATACCTGCGTTCTTCACGCCTGCGGCCGTGGGCACGCCGCTGGCGGAGGGCAAGGAATCGCGTGAGTTCGACGGCAAGGAGTACCTCCTGGAGCGATGGCTGCGGGCGGACTTTGCCCTGATCAAGGGCCGGTGCGCCGACACGCACGGGAACGTGATCTACAACAAGACGGCGCGCAACTTCGGGCCCATCATGGCCATGGCCGCGAAGGTGGCCATCGTGCAGGTGAACTCGGTCGTGGAGCCGGGCGGGATCGATCCGGAGGTCGTCGTCTCCCCGGGGATCTTCGTCGATCGCGTTGTTGAGGTGAGCGAGCCGATGCACGAATCCGAGCTCGTCGCGGCTGGGGAGATCTACCCATGACGACGGACAGCGAGCAGGTGGGCCGAAGCAGGGACGAGATGGCCCGTCGTCTCGCGCTCGACATCCCGGATGGGGCGTATGTGAATCTGGGGATCGGCATCCCGGAACTGGTCGCGCGATTCGTGCCCGAGGGCCGCACGCTCATCTACCACACCGAGAATGGTCTGCTGGGCATGGGGCCATCGCCGGCGGTCGGAGCGGGCGATCCGGAGCTGATCAACGCGGGCAAGCGTCAGGTCACGGCTCTGCCGGGCGCGGCGTACTTCCACCATGCGGACAGCTTCGCGATGATCCGCGGCGGCCACATCGACCTCTGCGTCCTCGGCGCGATGCAGGTTGCCTGCAACGGTGATCTTGCGAACTGGTCGACCGGCGAGGCGGACGCCATCCCGGCCGTCGGCGGCGCGATGGACCTGGTCGCGGGGGTCAAGTCTGTGTATGTCATCACGCAGCACTGCACCAAGACCGGTGAGCCGAAGCTGGTCGAGCGGTGCACCTACCCGTTGACGGGGCGCGCGGTGATCAACCGGGTCTACACCGAGCTTGCCGTGATCGACGTGACACCCGCCGGGTTCGAGCTGGTCGAGCTGAGCCCGGGCGTGGAGTGCGAGTATGTTCGGGCGCGCACCGGCGCCCCTCTCCTGCGTCGGCAGCACCACCCCACCGGATCCACCCCATGAGCACGCAGTCTGAGATCACGCGAAGCGCCGCGCTCTACGAGCGCGCCCTCCGGGTCCTGCCCGGCGGCGTCAGCCGCAACGCGGCGTTGCAGGACCCGCACCCGTTGTACGTCGATCGCGGCGAGGGCTGCCGGCTTAAGGATGTTGAGGGCGTAACCCGGATCGACTTCGCCAACAACATGGCGTCGCTCATCCACGGTCACGCGGACCCGGACATGCTCCGCGTAGTGATCGAGCAGCTCCGACGGGGCACGGCGTTCAACGTCGCGACCGAGATCGAGATCCGCTGCGCTGAGCACTTGCGATCGCGCAACCCCGGGTTCGAGAAGGTTCGTTTCGTGAACTCCGGCACGGAAGCGCTCATGGTGGGCGTCAAGGTGGCTCGCGCGTTCACGGGCCGCCCCAAGATCGCCAAGGCCGAGGGCGCGTACCACGGCGGCTACGACTATCTGGAAGTCAGTCAGGCTCCAACCCCGGCCACGTGGGGCAGCCCGGACGAGCCCCGCCTGGTGCCGCTGGTGGGCGGGACGCCGAAGTCGGCCGTCGACGAGGTCGTCGTGGTGCCGTTCAACGACGTCGACCGGACGATCGCGCTCCTCGAGCGCGCGAAGAACGACCTGGCCTGCGTTGTCTTGGATCTCATGCCGCACCGGATCGGGCTGAATCCCGCCGATCCGGCCTACGTGTCGGCGGTCCGTGAGTGGACGGCCCGACACGGCGTGCTCCTGCTGATCGACGAGGTGATCACGTTCCGTTCGTGCTACGGCGGGCTGCAGCAGCAGTATGGCGTCTCGCCGGACCTGACGGCGCTGGGGAAGATGATCGGCGGCGGGTTTCCGATCGGCGCGATCGCGGGGCGGGGCGAGGTGATGGACGTCCTGAACCCGCGCTCGCCGCGATACGTGTTCCCCCACTCGGGCACCTTCTCCGCCAACCCGATCAGCGTTGGCGCGGGCCTGTCGGCGATGGAGAAGTTTGACCGGGGCGAGGTCGATCGACTCAACAAGCTCGCGCAACTCGCCGTGACACGCATCGAGGAGGCCATCCGCGAGACGGGCGTCACGGCCAGCGTGACCGGCGCGGGCTCGATCTTCCGAGTGCACCTCAAGCCGACCCGGCCGCGGAACTACCGCGAGGCTTATCTCTCGCCGGAGGAGAACCAGCGGCTCAAGACGCTCCTGGGCCACATGTTCGACGAGGGAATCATCCTCATCAACTCGTGCTCTGCGGCGCTCTCCACGCCGATGGCTCAGAACGAGATCGACACGCTTGTCGGCGTGTTTCGCTCCGGGTTCGAGAAGCTTGTCGCGACGGCGTGACCCGCGGGTTTGTCCCGCGCCCGGCTCTGCGCTCAGGCCAGCTCGAACACGGTGGCCAGCCCCTGCCCGACGCCGACGCACAGCGAGGCGACGCCGCGCTTCGTGCCGCGTCGAGACATCTCGTGGACGAGCGTCGTCGCGATGCGGGCGCCGCTGCACCCGAGCGGGTGCCCCATGGCGATGGCGCCCCCGTTCACGTTGACGACGGATTCATCGAGGCCCAGTTCGCGGATGCACGCGAGCGACTGCGCGGCGAAGGCCTCGTTGAGCTCGAACAGGCCGATCTCGTCGAGGCTCAGACGTGCACGCTGCAACGCCTTGCGCGTCGCGGGCGCCGGTCCGATCCCCATCGTGGCCGGATCGACCCCCGCTGAGGCGCTCGCCCCGACGAAGGCGATGGGCGTCAGGCCGAGCGAGGCTGCCCGGTTGGCCTCGACCAGCAGGAGCGCGGCCGCGCCGTCATTCACGCCCGAGGAGTTGCCAGCCGTCACCGTGCCGGAGCCGCCTTCCGCGAATACTGGCCGGAGCTTGGCCAGTTGCTCGAGCGTCGTGTCGGGTCGCGGGTGCTCATCGACCGCCACGACCACGTTCTCACCCTTGCGCTGCGGAACCTCGACCGGCGTCAGCTCGTCGGCAAAGCGCCCCGCCCGGTTCGCGGCCGTCCACTTCTGGTGACTCGCGAGCGCGAATCGGTCTTGATCCTCGCGGCTGACGGCGTGCGCTCTGGCGACGTTCTCCGCCGTCTGACCCATCGAATAGGGGTGGTGCAGCGCGGCGAGCTTCGGGTTCACAAACCGCCATCCGATCGACGTGTCCGCAAGCTCCTGCTCGCGATCGAAGGCCGTCTGTGCCTTGCTCAGCACCAGCGGGGCACGGCTCATCGACTCGACTCCCCCGGCGATGAAGACGTCGCCGTGGTCTGCTTCGATCAGTCTCGCCGCGATGTTGATCGCTTCCAGCCCCGAAGCGCACAGCCTGTTGACGGTGACGCCCGGCACACTGACCGGCAGCCCCGCCAGCAGCGCGGCCATGCGGGCGACGTTGCGGTTGTCCTCCCCCGCCTGGTTCGCTGCGCCGAAGTACACATCGTCGACGAGCGAGCCGTCGATCCCGCTCCGTGTGAGCAGCGCGCGGATTATGAGCGCGGCCAGGTCGTCCGGACGGACCGATGCGAGCGCGCCGCCGTACCGGCCGATGGGGGTTCGTAACGCACAGATCACGGCGGCTCGCCTTTGCATCGCGGCACTGTATGCTCGCGCGGCGTCTGCCGGGCAGCTCCCGCGGCACAGGTGCCGGCGTTCAACACCCTGTCGTGCCGCCGCGCTCGCCCGGGCCTCGGCCCTCCGCGACCGGCACGGAAAACGGCCCGTTCACGGCCGCCTCACTCCGACCGCCCCCTGGCACGGCAGTGGTTTGTTGTGCATTGCAGGCGTTGTTCTCGGCGCTTTACGCCATCGCCGGCCGCGCACCCCAGCGCGTCTGGATCGACTTCACTGATGCGGCCTGGTAGAGGGCGGCGAGGCCGACGAGGCAGTACACGGCCTTCGCGAGGATGGCGGTGTTGCCGCCGGAGATGGCCGCCACCAGATCAAACTCGAACGCCCCCCACAGGCCCCAGTTCAGTCCGCCGACGACGAGGAGCACGGCCGCGAGCACGTCCAGAAACTTCATGGGTTGTCTCCTTGCATGTCCGTTCTTGCAGTCAGCCGCCGGGCCTGCATGGCCTGGCGCACGTGCCGAACTCTTCGCCGTTCCGCCGCGACGGATTCAGCCGCGCGTCGGAACGGATGTCCGGAGGCGGCAGCGGCCGACCGCACCGCGCGCACGCGCGAACCGATTCACCAACCCGGGCCACCGACATCTCGGAATGACCTGACGCCATCACGACTCATCCGAGCGTGCGCACCAGCGCCTCCGCGAACGTCTCGCCCATCCGCGGTCCCTGGTCCGGGTATAGGTAGGGCTCGATGAGTTCGAGCTCCATCACGGCCAGTGCGCCGTCCAAGCCGCGCACCATGTCGACTCGCGCGTAGAGCAGCGGGCCCTCCACGCTCGCGAGCACGCCATCGGCCAGCGCGAGGTCGGCGGGCGACGGCTCGTGCGCACGCTCGCTCCCGCCGAACATCGACTGGATGCGGTAGTCGCCCTTCGCGGGCGTCTTGAGCGCGCAGTGGGAGAACACGCGATCGAAGTAGACGAGGGAGTACTCCCCCTCGCGTTCGATCGAGGGGAGGTACGGCTGGATCATGCACGCGCCGGGCGGCAGGAGATCGGCGTGCGGGAACGGCTCGCCCCTGCTGAGCTTCGCCTGTCTCCATGCCGCGGCGCCGACCTGAGGCTTCACCACGATCGTGCCCGTGCCGAGCTCGTCGAACGCGCGCACGAGGGTCGAAGGGTCAGCGCGGTCGCGCCAGAGGGTCGGGACGATCGACGCGCCTCGCCGTTCCAGGTCGTTCAGATAGGACTTGTGCAGGTTCCAGCGGACGGTCTCGAGCGGGTTGAGGAGCGGCCGTTGCGTGGCGAGCCGCTCGAGCGTGTCGAGGAACAGGGCGGGCTTGGCGGTGTAGTCCCAGGTCGTGCCGATGACGAACGCGTCGTATGGCGAGGCGTCGAGGGAAGGGTCATCCCAGATGGCGACCGAAAGGTCGATCCCCTGCGCCGCGCACGCTCGCCGCATCGGCTCGTACTGGCGGTCGTGCTCCCACGCGTCCGGGCGGGGGGAGGGGTGCGTCGCGAGCATGTTGGCCGCGGTGAGGAGGCCGATCCGTGTCATGGGGCGGATGGTACAACCGTCATTCGGCTCACTTCGCTTCGGCCAGGTCGCCGGGACGCTGATTCCACTGCGACCAGTACACGTTCAGATCGAGGATCATCTGGTGGAAGCTGTCGAAGTCGACCGGCTTGGCCAGGTAGCTGTTGGCGTGCGACGCGTACGCCCTCGCGCGGTCCGTCGGCGCCAGGGACGTGGTCAGCATGACGACGGGTATCGAGCGGAGCGCGGGATCCCGCTTGATGGTCTCCAGCACTTCGTGGCCGTTCATACGCGGCAGCTTGATGTCGAGGAGGATGACGTCGGGGCGCGCCGCGTGATCGAAGGGCGCCGCGCGCCGGAGGAACGCGATCGCGGCCTCCCCGTCGGCGACGTGGCTGATCGCGCCGCAGGGGTCGCGCTCGCGCAGCCCTCGCCGGATCAGGTCGGCGTGATCATCATCGTCTTCAACGAGCAGATAATGCGTTGGTCTCGAGCTCGTGCTGGTCGACATGGGACTCTCCTGCATGTGTGTCGGACGCGGGCTGCGCGGAGGACGTTCGCAGACGCAGCAGCACGGTGACGCCACCGCCCGGCGTGTCCTCGATGGTGGCGCTCCCGCCGTTGCGCTGCGCGATGCGCCGCACGATCGCGAGCCCGACGCCGGTGCCCGCCTTGTCGCTCGAGAGGCGCTGGAACAGCCCGAACACGCGCTCGCGGTGCTGCACGGGGATGCCCTCACCGTGATCGCGAACACGGATCTCGATGGAGCCGTCGGACGCGCTCTGCGCGAGCACCTCGATGCGCTTGGTCGCGCCCGTGCACCCGTACTGGATCGCGTTCTCGAGCAGATTCTGGAGCAGGTGCGTGAGGTGTCCCGGGTCGAACCACGCGGTCTCGAGCATCAGGTCCGTGGTCACCTCGATGCCCCTCTCCTCCAACCTCGCTCCGAACCCCTCGACGAGTTCGCGCACGAACGTTTCGAGGTGGATGTGCTCCGGGTTGAAGGAGGCCCGCCCGACACGGCTGAAATCGAGGAGATCGTCCACGCTCGTCCGCATGCGCTCGGCCGCGCGTCGGACGCGCATGGCGTAGTCGGGCAGCTCCTCGTACCGCCCCGCCTCCAGGTCCTCGTGGAGATGGCGCATATAGCCCAGGATCGTGACGATCGGCGACTTCAGATCGTGCGACGCCGTGTAGACGAATTGCTCCATCTCACGGTTCTTCTCGACCAGCTCGGATTGAAAGCGCTTGCGCTGGGTGATGTCGCTGCGGATGGACACGAGCTGTTCGATCCGCCCGTCGGCGCCGCGGAACGGGGCGATGATGCTGTCGACCCAGTAGAGCGAGCCGTCCTTGGCGCGGTTGCAGACGTCGGCGCGCCATGGCTTCCCCGCGGCGACCGTCCTCCACATGTCCACCCAGAACGACTTCGGATGGTGGCCCGAGTTGATGATGCGATGATCCTGCCCGACCAGCTCCTCGCGCGAGTACCCGCTGATCTCGCAGAACGCGTCGTTCATGTCGACGATGCGCCCCGATCCGTCCGCGACGGACACGATCGCGTGCTGGTTGAGCGTCTGGCGGAGCGCCTCGAACTGTCGGAGCGCGTTCTCCGCGCGCGCCTTCGCGGCCGCGAGATCCTGGGTCATCCGCGCGGCGAGGGATCGTGAACGCGCGCGTCCGGTCGCCAGCGACCACACCACCCCGCCCGAGAGCAGGCTCAGGATGACGCCGCCGACGCCCACGGCCACGGGCAGACCCCGCTCCACACCCGCGTCGAACGCGGGAAGCGTGCTGAAGGAGAGCGTCCAGGTGCGACCGCCGACGTTGAGCGGTCGTGTGAGCGTGAACATGCTGGATGTGCGAGTCCGCTCGCTCGCTTCCGCTGATCGCGTCTGCTGGTCGCCGTTCGAGTCGTAGATCTTCCTGGACTCGCTCCGTCCGAGCCCGTCGAACACGTCCACGTCGAGCAGCAGCTCGCCGGCGCGCACAACGGGCTCGAGGACGTCGTCGATGACCAGGGGCGAGAACACCAGGCCAACGAGCGCCGCCTCGCGCTCGAGCGGCGTCGCCGGTCGCTCGCCGTTCCGGTACACGGGCAGGAGAAACAGAAACCCAGGACGCTGCCGGTCGTCCTGCACGAGCGTGAGACGCGAGGACAATGTCGGCTCCCCGGAACGCACGGCGAGCTCCACCGCCGCACGACGGTTCGGCTCCGAGCCCACGTCGAAGCCCCAGGCGGCCATGTTCCGGTCGTCCGGTTCGATGACGGTGATGACGTACAGGTCCGGCTCGGCGCCCGAGGTGCGCACCTCGAAGTCGGGCGCGCCATCGGCCCGCTCGCGCTCGATGAACGCCGCCAGATCCTCCCGAGCGACGCGCTTGATGAAACCGATGCCCAGCGCGCCCGGGAACTCGGCGTGAAAGTCCCGCACACGGGCGTACTCGACGAACTCGTCGCGCCGCACAACCTCGCTCGCACGGAACACACCGCGTGCACCCTGCAGGCTGAACGCGATCTGATCCACACGCCGCTCCGTCTCCGCGGTCACCCGATCCGTCAGGCGATCGAACCGAACGCGGGCCATCTCCTCGTTGTGCACGCACGTACGGTACACGGCCAGCGACGTGAGCCCAAGACCGAGCACGAACACGCTCGCGGGCAACAACAAGAGTCCACGCCCGGATCGGGTGCGATCCGGCACGACCTCGGCGGACCCATCACGGATGGCGCGCCACAGAATCCACGCCCCAAGAGACAGCGAGAACACCGAAGCGTGGAGCACGAACATGGTCGCCTCGCCGCGGAACGGCCCCACGCCGCGCAGCAGAAGAAACACGATCGCCTGCGTCGCCGCGATCACGACAAGTGGCACAAGCTCGTGACGCATTCGTGTATTTCGATTCATGATGAGCTCCCGCCGGCAGAGCGCGCGAGCGCTCACCAAGCCTTTCTATCGGCCATCGGCGCACGCGCGGTTTCCGAGAGATCGCAACAGCCCAGCGAGGTCGGCTGCTCCGCCACCGCGGGAGCCGAGGGTAAGCCCCACCGAGCCATGCTCCTGTCGACACCCCCGATCAGGCGATGCAGCCCCCCCGATCGGATGGGCCGGCGCGTCGCCGGTGACGTCGTAACGCGATACGCGTTGCGCAGTTCGCGCAAAGTAGGCAGGAAGCGACGCGCCGACAGGCGCGCCACCATATTTCGAGCTCGAATCACTCGATGTGTTGCCTCGCGTTGACGAGATATGGGGGGGCATCCAATCACTCATATCCGGGGAACGTCATGCATCCAATGCGTATTCTCATCGCGGAGGACGACGCGGACCATCGCAAGCTGCTCGAACGAGCCCTCGCCTGCGGCAGACCGCACGTCGAGATCGTCGTCGCGTCCAACCGTCAGGACGTCATCGCCGCGCTCGAATCGTCCGTCTTCGACTGCATCGTGCTGGACTTCAACATTCCCCCAGACACGGCGCCCGATCTCATCCCGCATCTCCGCGAATCGCTGCCGGACACGCCGATCCTGGTGGTGTCCTCGAGCGAAGACCAGCGCGTCGTCGTCGAATCGCTCCGGCACGGGGTCGCGGACTTCGTGCATAAGGACGCGGCCATCAGCTCCGACGCCCTGTGGGAGCGGATCGAAGCGGCCGTCACCGCGGCGCGCCAACGCATGCTGGACCGCCGCGTACAGGCCCGCCGCCTGCGCCACCTCCATCGGGAAGCGTGCACCGATCCGCTCACCGGGCTGCACAACCGTCGCCACGCCGAGCGGCTGCTGGTCTCCGAGCGCGCTGCGCATGATCGCCGCTGCCACACCGCCGTGCTCATGATGGACCTCGATCGTTTCAAGTCGATCAACGACAGCTACGGCCACTTCTCGGGCGATCTGGTCCTGAAGGCCGCAGCGGGCATGCTGCGGCAGCACTCACGTCGCGCCGACACCATCGCGCGCTGGGGCGGCGAGGAATTCATGCTCCTTCGCGCCTCGCCATCGCCCACGGAGGCGTGGGCGTGGGCCGACAGCATCAGACGATCCCTTGCGGCCCTGGTGATCCCCGTGGACGGCTGCAGCGTGCAGGTGACGGCGAGCTTCGGGGTCACGGTGGTTCCCACGGACGAGCTGCGCGAGCGGGGCGTGATCGAGGCCGATCGAGCGCTCTACCTCGCCAAGGACCTGGGCCGAAACCGCGTCTGCTCCTGGCCGATGGTGTGCGCGGTCGAGCTGGCGGAGCGCGCGCAGTCCATGCCCTACGCCGACGAGCGCAGCAGGCTCTGTGCCTTGCGCGACGCCATGCTGCCGGGGCTGCGCGAGACGCAGATCCAACAGATCGTCGCGCACGGAGTCGATGTCCAGCGTCTGACCATCGACCTCGCCAACATCATGATGATCGACCACGAGGCCCTTCAGACGCTCGCGCTGGCCGCGGAGTTCCACGACCTGGGCAAGGCCGCCATCCCCGAGGAAATCCTGGCTGCGCAGCGCGCACTCAACGACATGGAGCGTCGGTTCATCAACGAGCACGCGCGCTTCGGCGCGGACCTGATCCGCGCTGCTGGCGTGAACGAGCGTGTGGCGCGGCTCGTCGAGCGGCATCACGAGCGGTACGACAACCAGCAGCACATCGGGCTGGGGAACACCCGGCTCCCGATCGACACGGACCTGGTGATGATCCTGACGCTGGCGGATTCGGTGGTCGCGATGACGGCCGACCGGCCGTACACCGTGAGAAAGTCCGTGCTGCAGGCCCTGGCCGAGGCGCGACTCGAGCGGGGCGGCCAGTTCGCGCCCGACGTCGTCGACGCGCTCCACCGCCTGCACCACACCACCGCGCAGGCCGCGTGACCACCCCTCGGTCTTGCGGCGCCGACGCCTCACACACGTGCATCGAGAGGAGAGATCAATGAGCAGAGCGAATGATGAGCGCCGGCGCGACACCCGGCACGCCCCCGACGCCGAGCACCTGTCGTGGTGGGAGCGCCCCGAGCGACGCGACCCGCACATCGCCGAGATCCTCGACTCCTCCCGGTCCGGCGTCGGGCTGCTCGTCTCCCGCACGGCCTGCCCACGCCACGGCGAGGCGATCCGCCTCACGCACGGGCCCACAAGCAACTCCCGCTGCGCACGCGTGGTGCGTGTCAGCCCCCTCGAGGACGGCCACGTCCGGCTCGGATGCCGATGGATCACCGCGTACGACGAGGCCCGCGCTGCGC
>CAYPGJ010000010.1:0-78796 GCA_964410465.1 uncultured Phycisphaeraceae bacterium
GGCCGAGGCGCGCATGAGCGCGCCGACGGCCAGCGCCGGCGCGCCGCGCGCCGTGACGCGCGAGCGTCTCACGCCGCTTCGGCACCGCATCGCGCAGCGCCTCGTCGAGGCGCAGCACACCGCCGCGATGCTCACGACCTTCAACGAGTGCGACATGAGCGCCGTGATGGCGTTGCGCTCCAAGCACAAGGAGGAGTTCGAGAAGCGTCACGGCGTCGGGCTGGGGTTCATGTCCTTCTTCGTGGCCGCGTGCGCGAGCGCGCTCCGCGCCTTCCCGCTCGTGAACGCCTCGCTCGTCGAGAACGACCGGGGTGAGATCGAGATCGAGAAGCGGTCGTACTTCGACATCGCCATCGCGGTCGGCACGCCCAAGGGCCTCACCGTCCCGGTGCTGCGCGACTGCCAGTCGCGCTCATTCGCGCAGATCGAAGACGGCATCCGCGACCTCGCCTCGCGAGCCCGCGACGGCAAGCTCACGCTCGACGAGCTGCAGGGCGGCACGTTCACGATCACCAACGGCGGCGTGTACGGCTCGCTGCTGTCGACGCCGATTCTCAATCCGCCGCAGAGCGGCATCCTCGGCATGCACAACATCGTGCGCCGCCCCATCGAGAACCCGGACAAGCCGGGCTCGGGGGAAGTGGTGGTGCGCCCGATGATGTACCTGGCGTTGTCGTACGACCATCGCATCGTCGACGGCGCCGAGGCCGTGTCGTTCCTGGTGCACATCAAGAAGTGCATCGAGGATCCGTCGCGTCTGTTGCTGGGCGTCTGATCGTCGAACGCCCGAAGCTGGGGGCCCTCGCCCCTCGCATCGCCCAAGAATCGCGTCCACAACGAGTTATCAACGCGTGCCCGCGACGTCGCGCATTCGCTGCGCCGTGAACTTCCTGTCGGAATCGGGGCCTGTCCGGTAGCGACCCCTTGGCGCCCCGCTACGATGCTCCTCACGTACGCAGGAGCCGCGCTCATGCCCCTGACGATCGACCTGCACACGCATCTGAAGGTTGCCAAACGCACGCCCATGCAGGCGGGCGAGCCGGCGCGCTTCGCGCGTGTGCTCCAACGCCGCTCGATCGACGCGCTGGCCATCGCCGAGCACGCGCACGCCCCCGATCTCTGGGTCATGTTCGACGCGCTGCGGGCGGAGTTCGTCTACGAGCACGGTCGGTTCATTGTCGGCGACACGCTGTTCTACACGGGCATCGAGGTCACGCTCGCGGAGCGGGCCGACGCCGTGGTGCTCGGCGATCTCGAGGACATCCGCGCGCTGGACCACGCTTTCGAAACCCCGCTCTCGTCGGGCTATCACCCCGAGGGCGCGGAGCTGGCGGACGCGGTGGCCCGTCTGGGCTCGCTCGCGGTGATCGCCGCGCACCCGCTCCGCGCGGACAAGCCCATCGGCGTGCTGGGCGGGGAGACGGTCGCGCGGCTCTTCGACGCCGTCGAGATCAACGCCCGCTGGGCGGACCGCGAGACGGTGGCGCGGGTTGAACGGATGGCGCGCGGCTTGGGTGTCGGGCTCACGGGCGGGAGCGACGCGCACGTGTGGGTGCAGGCGGGCGCGGCATGGACACACGTCGACGCGGCGTCGGACCGCGCGGAGGACGTGCTCGAGGCCATCCGGCTGGGGCGCTGCCGCGCGGAGCTCGGCCCGGACGCCGAGCACATCTGCCGGCTCGGGGCAGAGATGAAGGCGTCGTTGAAGGCCTCGCTCCCGCGACTCGACGCTCCCGCGACACGCCTCGAGCCCGTGATCGTCCGGCGCGCCGCCGACGCGCTCTTGAGCGTCTGATCGCGCTGCCACGGCGGCGCCCCTGCCCGCAATCACGAGCCCTCCCTCCGGCCGGGCCCGCGCACGGGGGTAGGATGTGCCCATGCCCACGCCGGGGTTCCTGGCTTCGCTCAACGACGAACAGCGCGACGCGGTCCTGCACGATCGGGGCCCGCTCGCGGTGCTGGCGGGCCCGGGCAGCGGGAAGACCCGCGTCATCATCCATCGCGTCGCTCGACTGCTCGCGCCCGGCGAGGAGGAGGGGCTCGACGTCGCGCCCGAGAGCGTGCTCGCCCTCGCCTTCACCATCAAGTCGGCCAACGAGATGCGCGAGCGCCTCGCACAGATGGTCGGCGTCAGCACGGCCGAGCGCGTCCAGCTCTCCACCTGTCACGCGTTCGGGCGGCGCATCGTCAAACGCTTCGGCGACCGGCTCGGCTACCCGTGGGAAACACAGATCGCCGATTCCGCGCAGCGCGTGCGGCTCCTGCGCGATCTCATCGCGGAGCACGCCCTGTTCGAGGATCGCGCCGGAGAGGGGCGAGCCGCCGTGGCGCGGTTCGCCGACGAGCGGATCCATCGTTTTCGCATCGAGGGCCTCTCCGCCGCCCGCGTGAGCGAGTGGGCGCGCGCACGCGCGGACGCGCTCGACCGGAGCGAGCCGGCGCTCGACGAGACGGCGCTCGCTGCGGAACGGGCGCGCCTCGCCTCGTTCGAGCCGTTGGCCCGCCTGTACGGCCTGTTCGAGGCGGCGTGCCGCGAGCGGGGCTGGCTCACGCTCGACGAGTACCTCACGCTCCCGGTTCGGTTGCTGGAAGAGCGAGCCGACGCGCGCGCGATCCTGCGCGACGAGTGCCGGCACATCGTCGTCGACGAGTTCCAGGACTGGAGCCCGGTGCAGATCCGTCTGCTCGAGCTGCTCGCGCCGAACTCGGAGCGCGCCCCTCCCGACCTCTGCGTCGTCGGCGACGACGATCAGGCCATCTACGCGTTCCGGGGCGCGGACGATCGCGCGTTCGAACGCTTCGAGCGCGCGTACCCGAACCATCGACGCATCGCGCTCGTCCGGAACTACCGCAGCGCGCCGCCCATCCTCGACGCGGCCAACCGGATCATGGCGAACGCGCCGGCCGGGTCGCGGTTCGCGCCGGACAAGCGGCTCTCGCCCTGCGCGCAGATCGAGGATGCGCCCTCGCGTGTCGAGGGGATCATCGTGGATGACGATGCGCACCTCGGCGTGGTCATCGCGGCCTGCGTTCGTGAAGAGCGCCAGCGACGCCCCGGGGCGCCTCTCGGCGCGTTCGCCGTCGTGGCCCGCACCAACACCGACGCCGAGCGGGCAGCGAGCGAGCTCGAGGCCGCGGGCATTGCCGCGCACGTGCGGCGCGATCCGTCGCCCATGTCCGACCCGGGTGTGCAGGATCTGTTCGCCTGGCTCCGGGTGCTGTCGGGCGAGCAGGACGCCGCGGACGAGAAGCGTGTCCTGCTCCGCCCGCCGTTGGGGATCAGCCCGGACGCGGTTCGACGCTGGGAGGACCAATGGCGACGCGAGCGCGGCGCGGGCGAGCGTGAGGCCTTTCTCGTGTGGCTCGTGCGCGAGCACGCCGCGGACGAGGGCGTGCGGGGGTTCGTGGCGCTGCGCGACGCCCTGGCGCAGCCCGCCGCGTCGCCGCCCGCGTGCGAGGCTCTCTGGAGCTGTCTGCTCGGCCTCTCGCTCGCGGACCTCGACGGGCTCGACGCACACGAGCGAGCCCAACGAATCGCCGCGCTCGTCGCGGTCGTGCGCTTCGCGCGCTCGCGTCAGGATCGGCTCGCGCCGCCCGGAGACCTCCGAGCCTTCTTCGAGTACATCGAGGATCTCGACGAGAAGGAGCGATCCGCGTTCGCCTCTCCGGGAGACGAGCGCGTCGATCAGGACGACGTGGGTGAGCTCCCCACGGACAGCGTGATCTGTCTCACGGCGCACCAGGCCAAGGGCCTCGAGTTCGACACCGTGTTCGTCCCGCGCGTGCGCCCCGGCTGGGGCTACCCCTTCACGCAGGGCCGATCCGACGCGGAGCCGTTGCCCGAGTCGCTCACGGGGCGAGCGCCGCCGGACCGTGCCGCCGAGGAACGCCGGGTGTTCTACGTGGCGTGCACCCGTGCGCAGCGTCGACTGGTGCTGCTCGCCAAGGCCAAAAAGACCCGAGACGGCAAGAGCACGGACTACTACATCGAGCTCACGTCGGGAGAGGACGCGCCGGTGCGCGAGGGCGCGCACGGGCGCGAGCTCGTCGCCAGGGGCGGGCTCGCGCTCCCGACGGAAGAGGAGGGGCTGGAGGATCGTGGTCGCGGGTTCTTCGAGGGCGAGGTGCGCCGACTCCGCCGGCAGAGCGCGGAGGCGATGGTCAGCGTGCCCTCATCGGGGCTCACGGTGGAGCGGGCTCGCTCGGCGGCCGGTGCGCTCGAGGACGTCGCGTCGCGGCTCCGTGCGCTGGCGGACCTGCGCGAATCGGTCGCGGGCGCGAGCCCCGGCGCGCACCACGAGGAGTACCGGCGCCGTCTCGACGCCTGGTCGCGCCGCTCCGCCTCGCTGTACCGGCCCTGGCCCGGGCCGGTGCGCCTCTCGTACAGCGTGATCTACGACTGGCAATCGTGCCCGCGCTGCTGCTATCTGAAGCACGTGATGGGCCTCAAGGAGCCCGCGCAGCCGCAGCTGAAGCTGGGCCACGCCATCCACGCCACGCTCGAGCAGTATCTCCAGGAGACGCGTGCCGCGGAGAGCGAGGGGCGCGCGATCCCGGCGCGCGATCGGCTGCTGGCGCTGGGGCGGGAGCGCGTCCACGCGTTTGCGCTCTCCGACGCGGACGCGCGCGATCTGCGTCGCCAGGTCGACGCGCTCTTGGCGCACGCCCACGCCCTGCACGCTGAGTCGCCCGACGCGCAGACGCTCCACGTCGAGGCGCACGTCGAGGCCGCGTATCTGCTCGACGGCGCTCGCCACGCGCTCGTGGCCAAGATCGACCGCGTCGATCAGCTCGCCGATAACCGCTTCCGCGTCATCGACTACAAGACGGGGGAGCCGGCGAAGTCGAAGCTCGAGCCGAAACCGGATGATCTCCAGTTCTGCGTCTACGCGCTCGTGCTGCCCGCGCTGCTCGATCCGGGCGAGGAGGGGCGAGAGATTCACGCGGACCGAGACGACGACGCCGTGCCCTTCGAGGGCGACGCCGAGTATTGGATGCTCGTCACCGGTCAGCGCGGCGTCATCGGTCTCTCCGCGCTGCGTCCCGGCAAGGTCCGTGCGAAGATCAACGAGACGATCCGGGACATGCTCGCGGGCCGGTACAAGCTGGGGCCGAAGTGCCGAGGCCTGTGCGCGATCGCGCCGGAATGATTCTCGCGAAGTCTTGCGCGGAGAAGCGAGGGATGCCCCCCGGATGACCGGCAATACCTGGATTCTCGCTTCCGTCGGGCTCGCGTGCGCTGTACCTAGTGGGAATGCGTGGCCACCGCGCCGCGAGAGACGGCGCACACGACCAGCGTTCCTGGTGAGGAGATCCGACATGACCGTTCGTTCCGCTTTGTTGTCCGTCAGCGCGCTCGTCGGCGCGACATTCGCCTCGCCCGCCCTCGCCGGGACGTGCGCGTCGAGTCCCACGACGTTCTGCGTCACGGTGGGCCCCAAGACGCCCGCCCATCCCAATCAGGGCGGCTTCCCCGAGGCGTACTACATCAACGGCGTCGAGGCCGCGATCGTCACGCTCGAGCGCGGCGCGACGTACACCTTCCAGATGGTGGATGTCCCCTTCTTTCACCCGTTCTACATCTCGACGGACCCCAACGGCGCCGGGGCAGGCGTGTACTCGAGCGGTGTGACGGGCAACTTCGCCGCGGGAACGAGCGCGGTGACGTTCGCGGTGCAGGCCGGTGCGCCGGATCTCCTGTACTACGAGTGCGGCAACCACTCCGGCATGGGCTGGAGGATCCAGATCGTCAACCCGTGCCCGGGCGACGCCAACGGCGATCGCGTCGTGAACTTCGCCGACCTGAACATCGTGCTGGGCGACTTCGGCCTGATGGGCGCCGGGCTCGCGGGCGACGTCAACGGCGACGGCGCGGTGAACTTCGCGGACCTGAACCTCGTCCTGAGCAACTTCGGCGCGGCGTGCTGAGCCCGAGCGAGCGCCGACGGCGTGATCACTTGCCCGCGTAGTCGACCATGCGACCGATCTCGGAGCGCAGCTGTCGACGATGCACGACGCGATCCACCAGGCCCGCCTCGAGCAGGAACTCGGAGCGCTGGAAGCCCTCCGGAAGCTCTTGACGCAGGGTCTGCTGGATCACGCGCGGGCCGGCGAAGCCGATGAGGGCCTTGGGCTCCGCCAGGATCACGTCGCCGAGCATGGCGAACGACGCGGTCACGCCGCCCGTGGTCGGGTCGGTGAGGACGGAGATGAAAAAGCCGCCGGTGTCATCGAAGCGAGCCAGCGCGGCCGAGGTCTTGGCCATCTGCATGAGCGACAGCCCCGACTCCTGCATGCGCGCGCCTCCCGAGCAGGAGACAATGATCAGCGGCAGCGCCTCGTCGGTGGCGTGTTCGATCGCGCGCGTGATGGTCTCGCCCACCACGGAGCCCATCGAGCCCATCATGAACGTGAGATCGAGGCAGCAGAGGCACACGGGCCGTCCCTTGATGAACGCGCGCCCGGCCTTGATCGCCTCGTGCTCGCCGGTGCGCTTGGCCTCGTCCCGGACGCGGTCAGCGTAGGGCTTTCGGTCGACGAACCCGAGCGGGTCCGCAGCGCGAAGGTTCGTGAACAGCGGCTCGAACGAGTCCGGGTCCACCAACTGCCGGATGCGCTCCGACGCGGAGATGCGGAAATGGTGGTCGCATTCCGGGCAGACGGACTGGTTGGCCTCCATCTGCTTGCGATAGAGCATCTGCCCGCAGTCGGTGTTGGGGCAGCGGAGCCAGAGCCCTTCCGGGACGGCTCCCGCCTTGCGATCCGTCGCCGCCCACGGGCGTCCGTTGATCCGTGTCATGCCCTCGAACCCTCGCGCTCGCGTCGTGCGAGCAGTCTCGAACGATGGATGTGCAGCACGTCGACCGGGGGCGCCATTTCCAGCGTCTCCCACAGCCGCGACACGGGCTGACCCGTCAGCCACGACCGAATGAGCGCGAAGGCCGTCGGACGGAGCACCACGGCGATCGGCCGCTTCGATCCCTTGGCCGTGGCGCGCGAGAGCGCGTCGAGCAGCCTTGCCTCGGCGTCAAGGACTGGCTCTCCCTCCGGGGGCGTGGCCATGCTCGGATCCTCCCGCCACTGGCGATGAGCCGAGGGATGACGCTCCAGAAGCTCGTCTTCGAGCAGTCCTTCCCAGAGGCCCAGCCCCACGTCGTGAAGCGGCTCGAGATCGCGCGACCTGCCGCCGAGCACTCGGGCGGCGAGCGCGCCGGACTGGCGGGACGCTTCGTCCGTGGCGTGCAGCACGCTCGAGGGGTTCTCAATGTCCGGGTTCGCCGAGCGGAACTCGCTCAGATGCTGGTTCAGCGCTTCCTTGCCCGGGGTCGACAGCGGGAGGTCGGTGAGCCCCTGAAGACGCCCGGCGTCGTCCCAGTCGGTCGCTCCGGTGCGGATGAGAATGAGTTGGATCGAGCCTTGGTCGGCCATAGTGGAAAGAGGGACGCGCCTCGGCGCCCCTCCTGATGGATCTACGTCTGAACCGGCACGAGGATAGCACCCGAATCTTGCGCTTCAACGGGATGTGCGGCAGACGTGTTTGGGAAATGTGCGGACGATGCCCCCTACGAGCCCCGCAGGGCCTTGATCACACTGGCGCGTCCTTCTCGCGGCTCCTTGAAAATAGCCGAGGCTGCGACGATGACGTCGCACCCGGCCTCTCGGCACCTCGGAGCGGAGTCGAGGTTGACGCCTCCGTCCATCTGCACCCGCATCGTCGGCCCGAGGGCTGTCCGGGCCGCGCGCGTCTTCTGGAGGGTCTCCGGGATGAACGCCTGGCCCGAATAGCCCGGGTTCACGGACATCACGAGGACGAGATCGAGCCCCGCGGCGTCGTCGGGCGAGATGAGCGACCAGAGGCGGTCGATGGGCGTGGGCGGGTTGATCGCGATGCCGGCCGACATGCCGCGCGAGCGGATCTGCGCGACGAGCGTGTCGACGTCTTGGCGCTTCGGGGTGACCTCGACGTGGAACGTGAGGTGATTCGCGCCCGCGTCGGCGAAGGGGTCGATGTACTGGGCGGGGTTCGTGACCATGAGGTGGACGTCGAGAAACGCGTCGGGGAGCGCGCGTCGGAGGGCTTTGCACATGTCCGGGCCCATGGTGAGGTTGGGCACGAAATGGCCGTCCATGACGTCGAGATGGAGGAGGTCGGCGTCGGCGTGGAGGGGGTCGAGGATGTGTCGGCAGTCGTCGCCCATGCGGGCGAAGTCGGCGGAGAGGATGGAGGGCGCGATGAGTGGGAGGCGCGCTGGTTGGGTGAAGGAGCGCATGAGGGGAGGATAGGAGAAGCGGGCGGCGCGCGCACGGGTGTGGTCGATGCGCGTTGTGCGGGTATTGGCCGAGGGCCTCTAGGAGCCGGTCTGGTGCGCCGTTTTCGTGCGTTACGGGGCGGCGCGTTGCGCGCATCGGGCGTGCTCGACGAAGGCGCGGAAGACGCCCTCGGCGAGGTGGTCGGAGTCGGGTCCGTCGGGGGTGCGCTCGGGGTGCCACTGCACGCCGAGGTAGAACGCGCGTGAGGGGTCGTCGACGGCTTCGATGACGTGGTCGTGTGCGTGCGCGACGACTCGGAGTCGGCCGGGGTCGCTCACGGCTTGATGGTGCGAGGAAGCGGCGCGGCCGCGCTCGGCGATGACTGGGTGGTTGTGGACGGTGGGGATGATGTCGTGGAGGTTGTTGTCGGTGTGATCGGAGGCGGTCGGGGCGTGGGGCGAGTCGGGGAGGTGCTGGTAGAGAGACCCGTGGTTGTGGAGTGTGATGAGCTGCATGCCGAGGCAGACGGCGAGGACGGGTTTTTCGCGATGGTCGGGCTTGTCGAGCGCGGCGAGGAGGGCGAGTTCGAAGGCCTGTCGCGAGGGATGGAGTCGCTTGGCCGAGGGGTGCGTGGGCTGTCCGAAGTTCTCGGTGACGGGGTCGGCGCCGCCGGTGAAGAGGAAGGCGTCGAAGGAGTCGGCGTACTGCTCGGCGATCGATTCAAGGACGTGCGGGGAGATGATGAGTGGGGGGGGGATGATGGCGGGGAGGGCGCCGGCGCGCCGGAGGGCAGCGGCGTAGGCGCAGCGTGACAAATAGGTGGGGGGGCCGTCGGGGTCGGCGGGGATGTCGGCGGTGAGGGCGATGCGGGGGGGGGGGGGGCGCATGTGTGCTTTGCTGTATCGGATGCGGGCGGGGGCGTGGACGACCGGGAGCGCAAGGGATTGATGGGCAAAAGGTTGCGGCAGAATGACCGGCGAGAGGGTTGATGTCGCGTGTTATTTCCCGTTTGAAGCCGAAAAAGCCACTTGTTTGCGGGAGCGGGAGCATGGTAGGTTTCCCATATTGAGTAGACCTCGTTCGTCGCGGCCGTCAGCGTCGAACAAAGGAGGCGACACGTTTCGGCGGCCATTTGGATCGGGAAGAAACACGTCATGAACACACGAAGCGCGGTTGCGTTGATGGTGGCGTCCGGGGCGTTGAGCGCCGGTGCGTTCGGTCAGTTCGTGAACGGGGGGTTTGAGAGCGGCAACTTCACGGGCTGGACCTTGGCGAACACGGCGGGTGGGACGGGCGTGGCTACGGCGATTGTCGAGCCGTTCGACATCGACGGGCCAGGGCCGTTGGGCGCGAGCCTTGCTGCGCGGTTCTCGGTGGGTCGGTTGGACGCGACTCAGACGGGGAATCAGGGCGTGATGATCACGCAGCTGCTGTTCATGAACGGCGGGCAGACGTATGAGCTGGGGTTCGATTGGGCGGCGATCCGGACGATCGCGACGAACAATTCGCAGGGTGGGATCTTCGATCTGGTCGTCAATGGTGTGTCGATCGCGAACGCCGCGGCCGGCGGCACGAGCAGCTCGGCGCCGCACTTCGGCACGCTGACGGGGATGTTCACGCCGGGCTCGAGCGGGATGTACGCGGTGGGCGCGATGATCACGCGTCCGTTCACGGTTCCTTCGCCGGAGACGCTGTTCCAGTACGTGGACAATTTCCGTGTGATTCCGGCGCCGGGCGCGGCGGCGTTGTTCGGGGTTGCGGGGCTGGCGGGCGTCCGCCGGCGTCGTTGAGATTCGGGCATGTGACAGTCCGCGCCGTGTGTGCGGCGCGGGCGAATGAGAGGGAGCGCGCGGCCCGGTCCGGAAGGATCGGACCGCGTTTGTTCATTCAGTCGGCGCGGAGTTCGCGGCCGCCCCGAGCCAGGTATGGCGGAAATTTGGCGCAAACTCTTGTTTGGAATTGATGGAGTGGTACATTATGTGCACCGTTCGATGACTCGGGGGTGGCGTCGCGATGCGGCGCGGCCTTTCCGGGACGGGCGGGGGCTATAGACAAGGGAGGAAACACATGGGTCGAATGTTGATAGCGGGGGCTGTCGTGTCGTTGGGGGCGTGCGCGGTTTCGTGGGGCGGGGGACCGTTGCCATTCTTTTTGAATAGCGGGTTTGAGACGGGGTTGGTGCTGCCTTGGGAGGTGGACAACACGGCGGGAGGGACGGGCGCCAAGAACGCGGAGGTGGTGTTGTTCGACCACGACGGCGGGGGGCCCGGGACGGCGAGCCTCATGTTGCGTGTGGGTGCGGGGAGAGCGTCGGCGGGCACGGGTCTTGAGGGCGTGACGATCACGCAGCGGACGGAGCTCGGCACGGGCCACGGGTACATCCTGGCGGTGGACTGGGCGGTGGTGGGGTTGACGCCGGGCGTGGACGATCCGATCGGGACGACGATCGAGCTTGTCCGTGACAGCTTTGTGATGAGCAGCGTGTCGACCGGTCCGATGTCGGGCGGGACACACACGTTCGGAACGCTGTTCGGGTGGGTGTTCAACAGCAATTCGCAGACGTTCGACATCGGGGTGCGTATCCGTCGCGGCTCGGTCGTGAGTTCGTCGCCGGATTTCGTGCAGTACGTGGACAACATCCGATTGGTGCCGTCGCCCGGCGCGGGGGCGCTGCTCGGCGTTGCGGGGTTGGCGGGTCTGCGTCGTCGTCGGTGAGCGCGGGCGTGCGTCGGGTTGGGCGAGTGTGAGTTTGATTACGGGAGGAAACACATGTCTTGTCGTATGTGGAGTGTTGTGTTGTTCGGCGCGGCGTCTTCGGCGGCCTTCGCGGGCGCATCGCTGTTACTGAACGGCGACTTTGAGGGCGCCACGTTCGCGCCGTGGCAGGTGCGGAACACCACCGGCGGGATCGGCGCCAGCGCGGCGACGTTCTCGGTGTTTGACATTGACGGGCCGGGGCCGCTGACGGCGAGCAGGGCGATGCGGATGGTGATCGGGCGTTCGACGCCGATGCAGACGGGTTTTCAGGGCGTGACGGTGACGCAGCAGGTTCATCTGACGGCGTTTGCGCCGTACATGATGACGATGGACTGGGCCGTGGTGGGGGAGGCGCCGGGGACGAGCGACCCGGAGGGGACGGTGTTCGATTTCCTGATGAACGGGAACCGGATTGCGCGGTCGACGACGGGGAGCATGGTGGGGGGGGACGTGCGGTTCGGGTCGCTGAGTCAGCTGGTGATCATCGACGCGACGGGGACGTTCGAGATGGGTGTGCGTGTGACGCGCGCTGCGCCGCTGGGTTTTCCGACGGAGTTTGTGCAGTACATCGACAACGTGCGGCTCGTGCCGATCCCGACGCCGGGGGCGGCGGCGCTGTTCGGCGTTGCGGGGTTGATGACGTCGCGTCGTCGTCGATGAAGGACGAAGTTGTTGCCCCGCGCGTGGGAGCATGCGCGGGGTGAGAGGGAGCGCGCGGCCCGGTCTGACGAGGATCGGGCCGCGTTTGGTTTTGGGAGGGGACGCCCGCCGGGCCTCCCGCCCGCCCTGGTAGAGGAGAAGAGGAGGGAGAGGAAAGGCAGGGAGTCCCCGGCCCGGCGGGCGAGAGAGTGAGTGTTTGTTCGCACAGCGAACCCCGGGTTAACGCCCGGGGCTAGGCGACTTGCGGCCCCTCCGGGGCCTTGGAGGCACAGAGGCACAAAGGCACAGAGGCACAAAGGCACAGAGGCACAAAGGCACAAAGGCATGAGACTCCGGAGCGGAGAGAGTGCAGAGTCACAGCGGCACAGAGGCGGTGAGTCAGAATGGCGTCCAGGTCCGCGCGGGGTTAGTCGGCGGGGAGTGTGCGGCCCTGGGCCCAGTGGCGGAGGTCGTTGACGCGTTCGGCCATGGTGACGGAGAGGGGCGGGGATTCGGAGAGGGTGTGGAGGATGCGCGCAGTGTCGAGGGGTTTATTGTCGGCGTGCGCTTCGTGGAGTGAGGAGAGGACGGCTTGTTCGATCTCGGCGCCGCTGAAGCCTTGGGAGGCGTCGGCGAGCGTTGCGAGGTCGAATGAGTTCGGGTCGAGCGCGCGTTTGCGGAGGTGGATGCGGAAGATGTCTGCGCGGGCCTGGAGTGTGGGCAGGTCGATGAAGAAGATCTCGTCGAAGCGGCCTTTCCTGAGGAGTTCGGGCGGGAGGGCTTCGATGTCGTTGGCGGTGGCGACGATGAAGACGGGGGCGCGGTGCTCCTGCATCCAGGCGAGGAGTGAGCCGAAGAGACGTTGGGAGAGGCCGCCGTCGACGCTGCGCGCGGCCGCGGATGCGAAGCCCTTTTCGATCTCGTCGACCCAGAGCACGATGGGGGCCATGGCTTCGGCGAGACGGAACGCTTCGCGGAGTCGGCGTTCGGACTCGCCGACGAAGCGGTCGTAGAGGGCGCCGGGGTCGAGGCGGAGGAGCGGGCGGGACCAGGCTGAGGCGATGGCTTTGGCGGCGAGTGATTTGCCGGAGCCCTGGACGCCGAGGAGGAGGACGCCGCGCGGCGTGGGGAGGTTTGCGTTGGTGTTGAAGACGGGGGCGCGAGCGCGGAGCCATTTCTTGAGACGGTTGAGACCGGCGATGTCGTCGAGTGAGGCGGGGGAATCGACGAAGTCGAGGACGGTTGAGCCGAGGGATACGGCTTCGCGCTTGGCGCGGAGGAGGTTTGGGAGGTCGTGCTCGTTGAGCGCGCGGTCTGCGGCGACGGCGTCGGCGATGAGGAGGGGGATTTGTCGGCGGGTAAGGCCTCGGAGGTTTTCGATGAGCGCGCGGAGGTGTCGTTGGGTGAGCGTGATGTCGATGGGGGATTGCTTGTGGAGTTCGCGGACGGTTTTGCGGATGAGGGATTCGATCTCGTCGTCGGTGGGGAAGGGGATGGAGTAGCGGGCCGAGGCTGCGGCGAGGGCGGGGGGCGCATCGTCGCGGTGATCGATCATGGCGATGTGTGCGGGGTTGTTGTAGTTGGCGCGGAGTGTGAAGTGGTCGATGAGTTCGCGGAGTGCGCGGAGGGCGAGGGGGTCGGTGAGGTGGTCGGCGAGGTCGCAGGTGATGAGGAGGGTGGGTTCTTTGGCGTGGAGGAGGGTGTAGTGGAGGGCGGCGGCGGGGTTGGTGGTGTCGGGGATGGGGGGCGTGGCGACGTGGCCGCAGCGGATGCCCTGGGTCGCGGACCAGAGCCAGGGTGTGAGGTTGAGGTCTGCGGCGATGGCGAAGAGGCGGTCGCGGGCCTCGGATTCTTCGAAGGTGACGATGCGGACGCAGGGGCGGCCTGCGAGGAAGAGGGCCTTGAGGGGGTTCGGTGCGGCGTCGTCCATCTCGTGCGCGGGCGGATCAGAGGTTCTTGCGGTTTTTCTCTCGCTTGAGTTTCTCGAGTTCGCGGTCGGCGCGGACGGCGAGTTCGCGGCAGCGGGAATATCGCTCGTCGGAGAGGCCGAGTGCGTGGAGGGGTATGGCGAGATTGCGTGATTCGCGTGCGAGACGTTCGAGTTCTTCGACGTCGGTGCGGATGCGTCGCCATGCGGCGATGGAGGAATCGGTGC
Organism: uncultured Phycisphaeraceae bacterium; assembly: GCA_964410465.1. Taxonomy (GTDB): domain Bacteria; phylum Planctomycetota; class Phycisphaerae; order Phycisphaerales; family UBA1924; genus CAYPGJ01. The sequence goes on from CAYPGJ010000010.1 coordinate 13,802, forward strand.
GTGAGACCCAGAGTTTTCGTGCGGCTTCGGTGAATTCGCCGCTGGCTTCGTCGTGCTCGTAGTAGGTGTGCTTGTGGGGGTTGGAGGCTTCGGCGTCTTTGAGTCCGGCGTCGATGCGGTCGAGCTGGCTGGGGAGGAGGGTGTGGAGCTCGCGTCGCTTGGCGGCGTAGCGGTCGACGAGTGCGCGGCCGTGGGCGACGGGCTCGCGCCAGGGGGCGCGGCCCAGGGAGGAGGCGATGTCGTCGGTGGAATCGGCGAGATTGTTGGCGAGGCCGAGGCGGACGGCTTCGGCCCCGGTGAGTGTGAGGATGGAGTCGGGACCGTCGGCGGTGCGGACGGTGATGCCTGTGGTGTCTTCCGGGATGTGGTCGCTGATGCGTGTTTCGCCGGAGTCGAGGGTCCAGTAGTAGAGGCATGCGGAGGGGGTGACCATGGCGCGCGCGAGCGCGGGGTTGCGGCCTTTGGATTCGGCGACGGCGGTGACGGAGGCGGCGTATGCGGAGCCGGCTTTGGCGATGGCGTCGTTGGCGGGATGGGGCTTGGAGTCTTTGGGCGGGACGGCGGCGCCGATGATGGCGCTGGGGCGCATGTGGATGGTGTCGCAGGCGAGGGCGATGGGGAGGGCGGCGGCGGTGGCTTCGGAGACCCAGGCGTGGATGCGGAGTTGGGGGTCGAAGCGTTGGATGATGCGGACGAAGTCGTCGGCGGCCCAGAGCGGGCCGCCGCTGGTGTTGATGTGGAGGATGACGTCGTCGATGTGTCGAGAGACGGCGAAGGCGAGTGTGTCTTCGAGGGACTTGGGGATGCAGTCTTCGCCGAGGATTCCTTCGAGGGGGAACTCGAGGAAGTAGGGGGGTCTGTCTGGGGTTGTGGGTGGAGCGGGAGGCTCGCCCGCGGGGGAGGGGGAGGAAGTGTCGGGTGAGGTGGAGGCGTCGCGCGCGGGGGGAGTGAAGAAGTTCTCGGGGAGTTTTTCGAGGATGAGGCGGTCGACGTCGCGGCGCGGGAAGTGGAGTGTGGTGCGGATGGCGCCGACGAGGGTGTCGATGGCGACGCGGTCGGGGTTGTTCTCGGTGATGACGCCGGAGAAGGAGCGGCCGTCTTTGAGGAAGAGGGTGTCGGCGTGGGAGGTTGGTGTGAGTGGCGAGGCGAGGAGGGAGAGGAGGAGGGTGTTCCGGAATGCCCGCATGTGAGGCTCCTGTTGGAGCTTGAGGGTAGCGGGTGGGGAGGGGGAGGCAAAGGAGAGGCGGGGAGGAGCGCGGAGAATAGTGATTAGAAGTCCGCGTTCCCCGGCGTGCGGGGGAAGGGGATGACATCGCGGATGTTGGTCATGCCTGTGGCGAAGAGGATGAGTCGTTCGAAGCCGAGGCCGAAGCCGGCGTGGGGGACGGTGCCGTAGCGTCTCAGGTCGCGGTACCACCAGTAGTCGGGCTTGTGGAGCTTCATCTCGTCGAGGCGGGAATCGAGGACGTCGAGGCGCTCTTCGCGTTGTGAGCCGCCGATGATCTCGCCGATCTTGGGCGCGAGGACGTCCATGGCCGCGACGGTGCGGCCGTCGTCGTTGAGGCGCATGTAGAAGGCCTTGATGTCCTTGGGGTAGTCCATGAGGATGACGGGCTTCTTGATGAGGCGCTCGGTGAGGCAGCGTTCGTGCTCGGACTGGAGGTCGGCGCCCCACTTGACGGGGTACTCGAACTTTTCGCCGGACTTCTCGAGGCGCGCGACGGCGTCGGTGTAGGAGAGGCGCTCGAAGGGGGTCTCGATGAGGTGGGTGAGGGTCTGGATGACGGTGGTGTCGATGCGCTCGTTGAAGAAGGCCATGTCGTCGGCGCGTTCGTCGAGCAGGGCGCGGAAGAGGTACTTGAGGAAGGCCTCGGCGAGGTCGGCGTTGTCGGCGAGCGTGTTGAACGCGACCTCGGGTTCGATCATCCAGAACTCGGCGAGGTGGCGCGAGGTGTTGGAGTTTTCGGCGCGGAAGGTCGGGCCGAAGGTGTACACCTTGGAGAGGGCGCAGCAGTAGGTCTCGACGTTGAGCTGGCCGGAGACGGTGAGGTGGGCCTGTTTGCCGAAGAAGTCCTGGGAGAAATCCACTGAGCGAGGAGGGGCACTCGGCACTAGGCACTGGGCACTAGGGGGAGAAGAAGAAGGGGAAGAGGAGGAATCGGACGGAGCGCGAGAGCCATGCTTGGGGTTGGTGCGGGGAAGGTTTTCGAGATCGAGTGTGGAGACGCGGAACATTTGTCCGGCGCCTTCGCAGTCGGAGGCGGTGATGATGGGTGTGTGGACCCAGAAGAAGCCGCGCTCGTGGAAGAAGCGGTGCACGGCCATGGCGAGGGTGTGACGGACGCGTGCGACGGCGCCGAAGGTGTTGGTGCGGGAGCGGAGGTGCGCGACTTCGCGGAGGTATTCGAAGGTGTGACGTTTTTGTGCGATGGGGTAGGTGTCGGGGTCGTCGACGAGGCCGTGGATGGTGAGGGAGGCATGGGAGGCTGGGTCGAGCTTGATTTCGACGGATTGTCCTTTGCCTTGGGAGGGGACGAGCGTGCCGGTGGCGGAGATGGAGCAGCCGGCGGTGAGCTTGGAGATCTCGTCGTAGTTGGGGAGTGAGGCGGGGGCGACGATCTGGAGGTTGTCGAAGCAGGAGCCGTCGGTGAGGGCGATGAAGGAGAGACCGCCGTCGGCCTTGGAGTCACGGCGTGTGCGGACCCAGCCTCGGACGGTGACGGTTGAGCCGAGGGGGGCGGAGGGTGCGGAGGTGAGTGCTTCGCGGATGGAGACGACGGGGTGCATTGGTGATCCTCGCGTGTGGGAAAAGTGAGGCGAGGATCGTAGCAGGGGGGGTTAGAAGTCTCGGCCGAGGACTCCGTCGGGGGTGTTGTGGAGGTTGCGCGAGGCGTTGCCGTTGAGGGGGTTGGCGAAGCCTGGGGTGGCGGTGGTGGGATCGCGGGCTTCGGCGTGACCGTCTGCGAAGGCGATGGGGGCGGGGTGCGCGTAGTGGCCGCCGATGACGGCGGGGGTCTTGCGGAGATAGGCGAGTTCGGCGTCGAAGATGATGGCCTTGGAGGAGGGGAAGGCGACGGTGGTGGGGTTGATGCGTGAGATGGCGTCGGCGTCGAGGGAGGCGTCGGCGCGCCAGACGTCGGGCTTTGCGATGAAGGAGTTGGAGTACTGGTAGGAGACGAGGAACTCGGGGCGGTCGGGTGGTTCGGTGGGGAGATCGGGATCGCGTCCTGGTGAGACCCATGTGGCGTAGTTCTCTGTCCAGGGCGCGCGTTCGTAGATGAGGCCGGGCCAGAGGAGTGCGAGCGACCAGTGGGAGTCGAGCCCGATGATGGTGTTTTCCGGCCACCAGCGGACGAGGGTGACGCCCGGGGGAGGTGTGTGGTTGACGCCCGGGGGCGCTTCGCCGGGCTTGACGAAGGGGAAGTGCCCTTTGTCGTTGGCGTAGGAGGTGAAGTGCTGTGTGATGGAGCGTGTGTTGGTGACGGACTTGAGTTCGTTGGCGCGGAGGCGTGCGGAGGAGAGGGTGGGGAGGGTGATGGAGATGAGGATGGAGATGATGCCGATGGCGACGAGGAGTTCGATGAGGGAGAAGGCGCGGGGGGAGCGGGAGGCGCGCATGTGTGGGGCTCCGGTGGGGAGGTTCACTGCTGGGGGCGCATGCGGGAGGAAATGGAGGAGGGGTCGGCGCCGTAGAGCTGGAGGGTGACGATCTGCCAGTTCTTGGCGGCGGGGTTCCATGCGAGCTGGACGCCGAGCTTGGCTGGCGGCGAGGTTGGTTTTTCGCCGGCGAGGAGGATTGGCGCGCGGACCTCGATGACGTTGAGTTTCTTCTGCGCGGGGTCTCGGACTTCAGGGAAGAAGTTTCCTGGCATCATGCGCATGACGGTCTCGCGTTGGGCGTCGCGCGGGGCGTTGGGGTCGGTGTTGGCGGGCTCGGCGGCGTTGGTGCCTGGGATGGGCTTGCCGGAGGCGCCGATGGCGCCTTGCTGCGCGAAGCGGGCGTTCATCTCTTCTCGCTCAAGGTCTCGTCCGTTGATGACGCGCGGGATGAGTTCGGCCTTGGTGTAGTCGATGGAGGCGTCCTGGAGGAGGGCGAAGAGTCGTGAGCCGGGCGGGTTGCCGGCGTTCTGCGCGAGTTCTGGGGGCGTGCCGCCGAGTGCGCGGATCATGTCGATGAGTTTGTTGGAAGAGCCGTGGAGGAAGGGTTCGAGGGCGGCTTTGGCGGCGGGGGCGAGTTTGGAGGATGCCTCGACGCCGAGGGCGGAGATGTCAGGGTTTGCTGGGGCGACCTGCGCGACGTGCGATTCGAGGGAGGCGAGGACGGCGTCGATCTGGTCGGGTGTGGAGGCGGGGGGGAAGGCTGGCGGGGGTTCGGGCGGGGGCGTGGATGCGGGGTTCGGTGCGGTGGAGTTTGGGGGCGTGCGTGTTGGGGCGCGGCGGTCGGAGTCGCGGCTCGGGGGGTCGTTGAGCGCCGAGGCGGGTCGTGGTTGGTGGGTCTTGGCGCCGGAGACGGTGGTGTACACGATGACGGAGACGCCGAGCGTGGCGAAGGCCGCGGCGGCGAGGAGGGCGGGCTTTGCGGGCATATCGGGTGTGCTCCGGTCTGGATTCCACGAGGCAAGGCGTGCGCGGTCCTGGCGTGCGCATGAGCAAGGACGCGCCTGGGGGGCGCGTCCGTCGTGGATTTGGGAGAAAACCGGGCAGGAGAGGGGTTGGCGGGAGGCCCGCGCGGCGTATCAGCAGCTCAGGGCGTAGTTGGAGAGAGTGAGGTTGAGGTCGGCGAAATTGACGACGCCGTCGGCGTTGACGTCGCCGGGGAGCGCGACGCCCTCGGCGCCGAAGTTGGAGAGGATGAAGTTGATATCGGTGAAGTTGACGAGGTTGTCGCCGTTGGCGTCGCCTGCGCAGAAGTGGGGGCCGGGTGCGATGAGGGCGGGGTTGTGGACGCCGGTGGGTCCGCCGGGCTTAAAGGGGTAGAGGGTGGCGGCGGTGGAGTAGACGGGGGGGGCGTCGCAGTGGAAGGAGAAGGTGTAGAGGGTTCCCCAGCGGATGGCGTTTGCGTTGGGGTTTGCGGCGAATGTTTCGGTGGACCAGGCGACGGCGGCGGGGGTGATCTGCGCCGGCCAGGGTGTGTTGGAGTAGGGCTCTCCGGAGTGGTGCTCGGGCGCGTTAAACGTGGTGTTGGAGACGGAGGAGGAGGCGGGTCTTGGGATGATGACGCTGGCGAGTCCTCGATCCGAGTTGAGATTGAGTATGGCGTAGGTGTACCGCCAGACGCCCGGGGAGACCTGGTGTGCCCGTGAGCCGACGAGGATGCGGCCGTCGTCGGCGATGTCGATGGGGGTGATGCGGATGAAGGGGTCGGGTGCGCCGGCGCCGTTGGCGTTGGCTTTCCAGGCGTCGAGGATGGTGGAGGCTCTTTCGGCGGCGCCGGAGAAGGTCATCGAGAAGGTGGTGGGGTTGATGAGGAGGGGGCGGTATGAGGAGTTGTTGTTCGAGTTATTCGCCGCGGCGTCGGCGGGGTGGAGCGTGAGCACTTCGGCGAAGTACTGTGCGCCTGGGGTGGTGAGGTCTGATTCGAGGGCCTGGAGGCGCTTGAAGAGCGCATCGCCGGAGGTGTTCATGGTCGGGGAGGGGATGGTTGGTGAGCCGGTGGGCGCATTGATTTCAGCGCGGGAAGAGAGCACGGTTTGCGAGCCGAGGATGGAGGCGGTGGATGGCGTGGAGCAGCCGACGCCGAGTGTTGTGCCGGCGGTTGGCGTGCAGGAGGAGCAGAGTGCTTGTTGGAGCGCGGAGAACTGGTGATGCGCCCAGGACTGCCCGATCTGTTCGATGCGGCCTTGCGAGATGCGGTGGAGGTTTTGGACGGCGACGGGGTGGTTGGTGTTGTTGATGGTCCAGCCGGCGGGGAGATCACCGAGGTTGCACCAGGTGACGCCGAGGGCGAAGGCGCGTCGTCCGTTGACGGCGCCGCTCGTGGTGAAGTGGGCGACGCCGTTGATGTCGCCGACGATGAGATCCGCGCCGGGGCCGGCGAGGAGTGTTGGTGCGAGGAGGAACGGGACGGTCAGCAGGGCTCTGCGCATGTCGAGGCCTCCGGTGTGGAGGTATGGCGTCCGGACGCCGGGCGCCCACCGGATGCAGGGTAACGCGTTGGCCAGTGTCGACCAACCCTGGAATTGAGAAGAAATGTGGGGTGAGGGATCAGCCTCGGGAGGGGGTGAGGAGGGCTTCGGGGGCCTGGAGGAGGTCGATGATGTGTTGGAGGCACTTTGCGGCCTCGGCGCCGTCGACGACTCGGTGGTCGGCCGCGAGGGAGAGGGGCATGAGTTTGGCGATGCGGATGGCGCCGTCGGCGACGGCGACGCCGTCGCGGACTCGTCCGACGCCGAGGATGGCGACCTCGGGGTAGTTGATGACGGGGGTGGCAAAGCGTCCGGCGTAGGAGCCGACGTTGGAGATGGTGAAGGTGGAGCCCATGAGGAGATCGCGCGGGATGGAGCGGTCGCGCGTCATGCGTGCGAGGTTGTCGATCTCGCGCGCGAGCTGGAGGACGCCGAGGGTGTCGGCGTCGAAGAGGACGGGGACGGTGAGGCCGTGCTCGGTGTCCGCGGCCATGCCGAGGTGGATGGATCGGTTGCGGATGACTTCGGAGGCTTCGTCATCGACGGTGGCGTTGAGGGCCGGGAAGGCTTTGAGTGCGCGGCAGACGGCGGACATGACGAAGGGGAGGAAGGAGAGTTTCTCGCCGGAGGAGGCCGCGGTGCGCTTGCGGAGCGCGTCGAGCTTGGAGACGTCGGCCTCGTCCATGACGTTGAAGTGGACGGCGGTGTCGATGGACTGGCGGAGACGGTTGGCGATGGTGCGGCGGACGCCTCGGATGGGGATGCGTGAGAGGTCGTTGGGGGCGGCGACGCGCGCGGGCGGGCGCGAGGGGACGGAGGTGGCGAGCGAGGAGGGCCCGTTGGAGGAGTGCGCGGGCTCTTCATCGACGATGTCGATGACCTGACGTGTGGAGCGCGCGGCGGGGGCCTGGGTTTCGGCGCGCTGCGCGGCGCGAGCGGGCGCGGGGCCGGATTCGGCTGCGTTGCGGACGTCTTTTTCGGTGACGCGGCCCGCGATGCCGGAGCCGGAGATGGAGTCGATGTCGATATTGAGGTCGCGGGCGAGACGGCGGACGGCGGGTGTGGCAAGGGCCTTGCCGGGCGCGCCGGAGACACCGGCGAGGGAGTCGGACATCTGCCCGACGACGGTGCCGGCGTCCTCGCGTTCGGTGGGGGCGGCGGCTTTGGCTGCTGGGGCCGGCTTGGCTGGCGCGGCCTTGGCGGGGGCGGGTTTGGAAGCGGGGGCGGAGGAGGGGGCGCCTTCGTAGGTCCAGGCGACTTCGCCGACCTTCATGATGTCGCCGGGGTTGCCCTTGAGTTCCTTGATGACGCCGGCGCGTGGTGAGGGGACCTCGACGAGGGCCTTGTCGGTTTCCATCTCGGCGACGGTCTGGTGCTCTTCGACGGAGTCGCCGGGCTTGACCTTCCAGGAGATGAGCTCGGCCTCGTGCACGCCTTCGCCGAGGTCGGGGAGGATGAAGATGTTCGGGTCTGAGGACTTGTGGTGAGCCATGGTGAAGGGCCTCGGGCGTCTCGCGGGATGGGGAAATGCGGGTGTGAGGGGGTAGAAACGGCGTCGGCGCGGGAGGGGCGGGGATTCTAGCAGAGGGGGGGAGTTGGCCGGGGAGGAGCGGGTCTTGGGGTCGCGGGGAGCGGGGGACGCGCCGGAAGGACACAACGCTCCGCTCGGGTGTGCGAGTGGAGCGTTGTGGGTTGAGACGAGAGGGATTTTGGGAGGCGGCGTTAGGCGCGGCGACGGCGGGTGGCGGCGAGCCCTACGAGTGCGAGCATGGAGGCGGCGCCCGGGGTGGGGATATTGACGAAGTCGATGTAGCGGCCGCCGCCGGAGTAGACGAGGGAAGAGCCGCCGGTGTTGACGTCGAAGACGGTGGCGCCGGCGCTGCTGGTCCACATGATGTTGCCGTTGCCGAGCTGGTAGACGCCGCGTGCGCCGGAGGCGGCGAAGGTGCTGATGACGGCGCCGGTGTTGGCGTCGAGGCGGACGATGTTGTTGGTGGAGAAGCCGGCGACGAGGATGTCGCCGTTGGTGGCGTAGTTCATCTGCTCGGCGAAGTTGAGGCTGCCGGAGTTGTGGAACGTGCCGAGGGACGCGCCGGCCAGGGAGAAGCGGTGGATGTCATCGCTGCCGGAGGAGCCGGAGACGAGCATGCCGCCCTGGTGGGCGAGGATGCCGAAGGGGCTGGGGACGAGTCCGGTGGTGTTGAAGCTGCCGGTGGGGTTGCCGAGGGTGTCGAAGGTGACGACGGAGTTGGCGCCGGGGGAGCCGTTGGCGGCGCCGCCGTTGGTGACGTAGACGGTGTTGCCGATGAGCCCCATGCCTCGGATGTTGTCGAGCCCGCCGGTGGTTCCGCCGCCGATGACGCCGACCTGGTTTCCGGTGAGATCGAAGCGGACGACGCGGTCGCCGATCTGCTCGGAGACCCAGATCTCGTTGCCGACCTGCATGGCGTGGATGGGTGTGCCGCCCTGGAGGGCGAAGTAGTTGCTGTTGACGACGGAGCCGTCGAAGGGGTTGAAGAGGACGACGCGGTTATTGGTGGAGTCGGGCATCATGAGGAACTGCCCGCTCGCAGCGCCGGACGCGGCCAGCGCGGAGACAACGACTGCCGACAGGAACGCACGCGACATGTTTCTTCCTCCAAACGGATGAGGCGAGAGCCGATCGGCGCGCCCGGCGCCTCACGTGGCGACCTCGGGGGCGGGCCGATTCAGGGAAAACGCTACCTGTGGAGAGGGCGGATTACAAGAGAAAACGGGCGGGTTGGCATCAATGGCGGGAATAGCGGGCGGCGAGGGAGTGGTCGATGAGCGTGTGTGCGACGGCACGGGCGACGTCCCCGGCGGGCTGGCCGTCGAAGTGGGTGGAGGCGACGGCGCCGGAGATGATGAGGAGGAGCTGCTCGGCGAGGCGGGCGGGGTGCTCGGCGCCGGCCTTGTCGGCGAGGGAGCGGAGGTATTCGAAGAGGGCGCGGCTGTGCGCGGCGGCGGCGCGGTGGATGGGGTCGGCGGGTGATGGGAAGGCGAGCGCGGCGTTGAAGAACATGCAGCCGTGGAAGTCGGGGCTCGCGAACCAGTCGTCGAGGTAGTCGAAGACGGCGAGGAGTTGGTCGCGCGGGTCATTGCCGGCGCGTTCGCGGACGTTGCGCTCGAGCTGCTCGGCTTCGAAGCGGTCGCGGTGGTTGAGTACGGCGATGATGAGGTCGTCCTTGCTGTCGAAGTGGTTGTAGAAGGTGGTCTTGGTGACGCCGACGGCGTCGAGGATGTTGTCGAGGCCGACGGCGTGGAAGCCTTGGGTGTAGAAGAGGTCGGCGGCGACGTCGATGAAGCGTTGGCGGGTGGACATGGGGGACGGGGCTCCGGGGAGATTGATGACGACAAGGGAGACGGAGCGTGCGTCGTGGCGCGTCCTGAGCGGGTGCACTCGAAGTTCACCCCTGGGTGCACCGGGAGTCAACTTCCAATCGCTGTGTCGAAGCGTAGGTTTGCTCGTCCCGTGCGGGGAGTCGCATGGAAGGAGGCGCTTTGTGGTCCGGTTCCTGAGGCAAGTCGAGGTGGTGGTGCTGGGGGATGTGGAGCGCGCGATCCGTGCGGCGCGGGCGGGGTTCGGGCGCGTTCGGCTGTTCGAGGAGGGGTGGGAGCGGGTGGATCGGTCGCGAGAGCGCGTGCGGGTCGAGGGGCTGGAGGGGCAGGTGAGCGCTCGGCACGCGGAGGCGTGGCGGGTGATGCGCGGCGGGCGGCGTTCGTCCGGCGCGGCGAGTGATCGGAGTCGATCGGATGTCGATGTGGATCGGGCATAAGGAGCGATGAGGACAATGACGATGTTGCAGGCGATGCGGGGCATGGGGATCGGCGCGCAGCCGGGAGCGCGGATCGAGGTTGCGGGGTGGAAGCGGTGGAGCGCGCTGCTGTACGGCGCGGCGTGCTACGGGGTGTTCTTTGGTACGTTCCTGTACGGCGCGGGGTGGGTGGGGAACTTCCTGACGCCGACGCGGCTGGATGACGCGCGGGAGGGGCCGTTCTGGATAGCGCTGCTGGTGAACGTGGGGCTGCTGATGGTGTTCGCGCTGCAGCACAGCGTGATGGCGCGTCCGGGGTTCAAGAGGTGGTGGACGCGGTTTGTGCCGAGGGTGGCGGAGCGGGCGACGTACACGCTCTTCTCGAGCCTCGCGCTCCTGCTGATGTTCGCGTTGTGGCGGCCGATGGGGGGCATGGTGTGGCAGATCGAGCACCCGGCGGGGCGAGCGGTGATGTACGGCGTGTTTGCGGCGGGGTGGTTGATCGTGCTGTGCACGACGTTCCTCATCAACCATTTCGATCTGTTCGGGCTGAGACAGGTGTGGTTGTACTTCCGCGGGCGCGAGCACACGCATTTGAGGTTTGTGACGCCGGGGCCGTACCGGTACGTGCGTCACCCGCTGTACGTGGGTTGGCTGCTGGGCTTCTGGGGGACGCCGACGATGACGGCGGCGCACCTGCTGTTCGCGGCGGCGACGACGGCGTACATCCTGGTGGCGATCCGGCTGGAGGAGAAGGACTTGATGGATGCGCACCCGGAGTACGCGGCGTATCGGGAGCGGACGGGGATGCTGACGCCGAGGATGGGATAAGGAGCGCGTGCGGAGTGTGCAGCGCGTGCGCGTGGAAACACAGCGCGCCTGTCGGAGCGACGGGCGCGCTGTGTTGGATGGTGATGGATTATGGTGTGTCAGCAGCCGCCGCCGAAGTTGCCGAGAACCAGGTTGAGGTCGGAGAAGTTGTAGCGGACGCCGAAGAAGGAGAGGACCTCGTTCATGTCGGCGAAGTCGATGCGGCAGTCGGCGTTGTAGTCGCCCGGGCAGGAGTAGCGGGTGTCGAGGAAGTTGGGGTGTGAGACGGTGAACTGCCAGAAGGTTCCGGCGGGCTCGTTGATCCACTGGAAGGGGACCTCGCCCAGCTGCGGCTGGAGTGCTTCGACGGTGATGGGCATGGGCTCCGTGAGGCACTTGGTCTTGCCGTCAGGGCGTGTGAGGACGAAGAGCATGTCGCCTCTGTTGGGCGCGGCGTCGTAGCCGTACGTGAGTGTTTTCTTGGCGAGCATGGTGAACTGCGGGACCGGGCCGTTCACCAGGGGGTTGGATCCGACGGCGGCCTGGTCGTCGGTCGAGAGGGTGAGGGGCGCGTAGGAGTAGGCCCAGAGCGGGTTGCCCGGGGTGTCAACGAGCATGAGCCCGGCGGGGCCTGTCGGGGAGACCGGCGCGACGACGGGCGCTGGGATGGGCGGCGCGACGGCCGGGAGGAGCGCACGGCTGATGTTGGCGTGGATGAGGGCTTCGCCGTTGGTGGACTCGTGGATGGAGCGGAGCGAGGATGAGGCGGCGTAGAGGCCTCGGTAGGCGCGATACGAGAGCGGGTTGCCCGCGAGGTCGGTGCGGAGGTATTGCATGTAGTCGGTGGGAGCGCCCGCGGCGTTGAGCACTTCGAGGGACGCGCTCACGACGATCTCGGAGTTGTTGTTGGCCAGGTCGATGCCTCGCCCCTGTTGGACGCGGATGGTCTGTGGCGCGGCCGCTGGGTAGGAGTAGGTGCGCGCCCAGATGACGGCGCCGGCCGGGGTGACGCGGACGAGGAGGATCTTTTGTTTGCTGACGAAGGGACCGCCCGGCACGCCCTGCTCACGGTCGGTGATCGTGCCGACGCAGATGATGGAGCGGTCGGGGAGTTCGCGGAAATCGGCGAAGGCGTGCTCGCCGCCGTCGGCGTAGCGCGTGTCTGCGTAGATGTTGCCGAAGATGGGCGCGCCGCTGGCGTCTGTGCGGAGGAGGTGTGCGCGGGAGTTGGGGCCGAAGAGGGTGTTGCCGGTGGCGACGACGAGGTCGCCGGGCGAGCCCGCGGGCGCGCCGGCCGGGGCGCGCATCTCGCGCACGGTCCCGCCCTTGGGCCAGTTGGTGAAGATGGTGGGGTCGCCGATGTAGATGCGCGACCAGAGGACGTTGCCGAGCGGGTCGAGCTTGGCGAGAACGAGCTGGAAGTTGGGAGGCGTGGAGAGGCTGTGGCCGAGGAGGATGTGCTCGCTGCTGCGGAGCTGGTAGGCGCAGAGCCCGGAGTCGTCGGCGGGCCCGCCGATCTGCGTGGTCCATTCCTCCAGGCCGGGCTGGGTGCGGACCTTGGAGACGTACATGTCCTGCGCGGCGCCGCCGGCGAGACCGACGCGTCGGAGGATGCCGGAGGTGATGAGGGCGTTCTCGCCGTCGGCGAGGCTTTGGGAACGTGGGTTCTCCTCGGTGAAGTCGCCGATGAGGCGCTGGTGGTCCTGGCCGAAGGCCGAGGCCGCGAGACACGAGCCCGCGAGGATGGCCATCGCGGCGCGTGTGCGAGCGCTCTGGTTCCGATTCCGCATGATCTTCTCCTTCCGTGATTGGTGATATTGGCCGGCGCGTGTGCGCGCGAACCGTGGCTGACGGTTGGGCAAGCGGAAGGGTGGCGCGGAACGGGCGCGGGATCGCAGAAAAAAAGCGCGAAGCATCGCGCTGGTGTGCGGGCGAGGCCCGTGATGTGGAGAGATCGTGTGTTACTGCGAGCGAGCGCGTCCGCGAAGGGCGTGCTCAGTACGCCGCGCAGGCGAGGCAGGCCTCGGTGATGCGTTTGGAGTCCGGGAGATATTCGAGTTCGAGCTTGTAGTAGGGCATGACGGTGTCGAAGCCGGCGACGCGCTGGACGGGGGCCTGGAGGTGGAGGAAGGCGCGTTCCTGGATGAGGGCGGCGATCTCTGCGCCGAAGCCGCAGGTCTTGGGGGCTTCGTGGACGATGACGCAGCGTCCGGTCTTCTCGACGGACTCGAGGATGATGTCCTCGTCGAAGGGGTAGATGGAGCGGAGGTCGATGAGTTCGACGGAGAGGTCTTCGGGGAGGTTGTCGAGCGCTTCGAGGCACTGGAAGACGGGGGCGCCCCAGGTGACGACGGTGAGGTCGGAGCCCTCGTTGACGATCTTGCCCTTGCCGATGGGGATGGTGTATTCGTCCTCGGGGACTTCCTCGCGGAAGGAGCGGTAGACGCGCTTGGGCTCGAAGAAGATGACGGGGTCGGGGTCTCGGATTGCGGAGATGAGGAGGCCCTTGGCGTCGTAGGGGGAGGAGGGCATGACGACCTTGATGCCGGGGTGGTGGGCGTAGATGGCTTCGGGGGAGTCGGAGTGGAGCTCGGGCGCGTGGATGCCGCCGCCGACGGGGACGCGGATGGTGAGGGGGATGGTGATGGAGCCGCGGGAGCGGGTGCGGTATCGGGCGGCGTGGTTGACGATCTGGTCGTAGGCGGGGCCGAGGAAGCCTTCGAACTGGATCTCGGGGATGGGGCGCATGCCGGCCATGGCGAGGCCGATGGCGGAGCCGATGATGCCGGACTCTGCGAGGGGGGTGTCGACGACGCGGTCTTCGCCGAAGCGTTGCTGAAGGCCTTCGGTGACGCGGAAGACGCCGCCGTTCTTGCCGACGTCCTCGCCGAGGAGGATGACGCGGGAGTCGGCTTCCATCTCCTGCGCGAGGGCGAGGTTGATGGCCTGGACGAGTGTGAGGTTGGGCATGTGTATGTGTGCTCCGGGACTGGGGCGTGGGTTGCAGATGCTTAGGTGGTTGCGGATCAGGTGATGACGGTGGTGGCCGCGGCCTGCTGCTGGCGTTGGACCTCTTCAGAGTTGTCGGGGACGAAGGCGATGGGGGGCATGGCGGCGGAGAGGGCGAGGGAGGCTTCTTCGCCGGTGGACTGGACGCGGAGCGTTGCGCCCGAGCCCCAGGCGCCGTAGGTGAAATAGAGGTCGGCCATGCGCTCGCCCGCGGGTGCGACGGCCTTGACGTGGAGGGGGTTCACCCAGATGTCTCGGCCCTTCTTGTCGGCGAATCGGACGAACATGGTTGGCCTCCTGGGTGGTCAGTCTCGCTCAGGCGCGGAGGGTCTCCTGCGAGGGGAACTGGGCGAGGGAGTTGGTGCGCATGGTGCGCTTTTGGAGGTCGATCTGCTGAGGAAGATCGGCGAAGGTGTAGTCGAAGATGTCGGCGATCGAGGGCTTCTCGATGCCCTCGGCGTTCTTGACGATCTCGGAGACGCGGTCTTTGTTCTTGGCGTCGAGCGCCTCCTGCTTCTTGTCGTCCCAGAGCTTCTTGGAGGCGAGGTACTTGCGGATGCGCAGGAGCGGGTCGCGCGCCTTCCACTTCTCGAGCTCGGCGGGGTCGCGGTAGCGGCGGGCGTCGTCGGCGGTGGTGTGATCGCCCATGCGGTAGGTCACGGCCTCGATGAGCGTGACCTCGCCCTTCTTGGCGAGTTCGATGGCGTCGCGCGTGGCCTTGTAGCAGGCGAAGAGGTCGTTGCCGTCGACGCGGATGCCCTTGGCGCCGTAGGCGATGGCGCGCTGGGCGATGGTCTCGTTCTTGAACTGCTTGGAGGAGGGGACGGAGATGGCCCAGGAGTTGTTCTGACAGAAGAAGACACAGGGGACCTTGAGGACGGTGGCGAAGTTGAGGGCTTCGTGGACGTCGCCCTCGGAGGTGGCTCCGTCGCCGAAGAAGGTGATGGCGATGGCGTCCTTCTTCTGGAGCTTGCTGGCCCAGGCGATGCCGACGGCGTGGAGGGGGTGGGTGCCGATGGGGATGGAGATGGGGAGGACGTTGCAGCCCTCGGGGATCTGGTTGCCGCGTTCGTCGCCCATCCAGTGGAGGAGGATTTTCTCCATGGGCAGGCCGTGGAGGAAGAGGGCGGAGTTCTCCCGGTAGCAGGGGATGATCCAGTCGTCCTTGCGGAGGGCGAATCCTGCGCCGGTGGCTGCGGCTTCCTGGCCGATGTTCTGGGGGTAGGTGCCCATGCGTCCGGAGCGCTGCAGCTTGAACGCGATCTCGTCGTAGGCGCGGCAGAGGCACATGTGCTCGTAGAGGAAGACCACGTCCTTGTCGGAGAGGGTGTTCTTGGCGAGCGCGGCGTCGAGCTTGCCGTTCTCGTCAAGAATCTGGAGGTACTCGATCTTGGCTTCGAAGCAGGTGGTCAGGGGCATCGCGCGGTCCTGTGTGGGTTCGGGTGAGCGGTGGTGTGTCGGAGGCGGGAGAGGGGGTCAGTTCGTCTGGTGAGCGTAGCGATCGCCGGGGAACTGCTTGATGCCGTCCTGCGTGGGCTTATGGCCGGTGCCGGCGGCGGTGGGGGATCGCTCGGGGATGATGAAGTGCTCGTTGGCGAGGGTGTCGGAGTGCTTGATCGCGGCGTCGGCGGCCTTGAGCATGGAATCGTCGGCGTTGGCGCGCATGGCGCGGATGTTCTCGCGGAAGGCGAGATCGGCGAGGTCGAGGAAGTGGAGCGCGGCGGCTTTGTCGCGCGCGAACTCGGGCTCCTCGGCGCCGCCGTTGGCGTTGCGCATGTCGCGGTCGAGCTTGGAGAGGACGCACGCGGCGGCGTGGGTCCACATCGCGTTGTCGGCGACGCGGGCCTGGACGGCCTGGCGGTCGAGGATGCCTTCCTGGAAGCGTTCGGAGACGAGCTTGAAGGAGTGCGCGTGATCGCGCGCCATGGCGCACACGCGCTCCGCGTGGGAGGCGAGCGCGGGCTGGAGCTTGGTGATGCGGGGGGCGGCGGGCTTGAGCCCCATGAAGATCTCGAGCCCGAGGGGGACGGCGACGCGCAGGACGGTGGGGTTGATGGAGTTGCGGGCGATGCGGGAGACGTTGGCGCCGAAGGACTCGTCCTTGTCCCAGAAGAAGGCGTCGCGGATCTTGAGCATCTGGTCGGCGAGGGGCCGTCCGCCGTAGCCGAAGACGAATCCCTGCATGACCTCGTTCGCGCCCTCGACGATGAGGTTGATGCGCGAGTCGCGGAAGATGCGCTCGATCTCGTTCTCCGTCATGTACGACTCGCCGCCCATGATCTGCACGGCGTCGTTGACTGTCTGCCAGCCCATCTCGGAGCAGAAGACCTTGCAGAGCGCGGTCTCGAGCATGATGTCGTCGTCGTGGCGGTCGAGGATCCCGGTGGTGTAGTAGAGGACGGCGTCCATGGCGTAGCAGAGCGCGGCCATGTGGGCGATGCGCTTGCGGACGAGCTCGAAGTCGGCGAGGGGGCGCTGGAACTGGTGGCGCGTCCGGGCCCACTTGATGGACTGGTCCATGGCCTTGCGCGCGCCGCCGAGCATGCCGGCGGAGAGCGTGCAGCGGCCGTAGTTGAGGCAGGTGAGCGCGACGTTGAGGCCCTTGCCCTCCTGCGAGAGGAGGTTCTCCTTGGGAACGCGGACGTCCTTGAAGCGGATGCGGGCCTGCCACGTGCCGCGGATGCCGCACTTGGAGCGGTTCTTTTGATAGATGTCGACGCCCTCCATGTCGGGCGTGCAGACGAGGGCGGTGACGCGCTCGGTTTCCTTGCCGGTCTTGGGGTCCTTGAGCTTCTGCTTGGCCATGACGGTGAAGAGTGAGGAAATGGCGCCGGAGGTGGCCCACTTCTTCTCACCGTTGAGGATGTAGTGGGAGCCGTCGGCGCTGAGCTCGCAGCGCGTCTCCTGTCCGCCGGCGTCGCAGCCGACGTTCGGCTCGGAAAGGCAGAAGGCGGAGACCCAGTCCTTGGCGAGGTGGGGGAGCCAGCGCTGCTTCTGCTCCTCGGAGCCGAAGAGCATGATGGCCTTGCAGCCGATGGACTGGTGGGCGGAGACGAGCACGGCGGTGGAGCCGCAGGAGTGCCCGATACGCTCGAGGACGCGGTTGTAGGAGGTGATGCCGAGCCCCAGGCCGCCGAACTCGCGCGGGATGGTCATGCCCATCACGCCCAGGTCGAAGAGCCGGTCGATCACCCAGCGCGGTATCTCCTGGTTCTGGTCGATCTCGACGGCGGGGTGCTCGTTCTCGAGGTACTCGTCGAGCGCGGCCAGGAGCTGGTCGCAGCGCGCGGTCTCCTCGGCGTCGGTCTTGGGATACGGGAAGAGGAGGTCTTCGCGCAGCCGCCCGAAGAAGAGGTTCTTGATGACGCCCATCTCCAAGGGATCGGGGCCGAGCATCGCTTCGGCCTCGGCGATCATCTTGCGGTCTTTCTCGGAGAGGTTCTTCAGGGACTTGGCGAGTTCGGCCATGTGGCGGGCTCCTCTTGAGCAACGGACAAGCGTGTCTATTGGTTGAGATTTCTAGGCCGACCGTCGGGTCGGGGCGAGCGGGGCGATTCAGCGGGAGAGGAAGGACTGGATGGCGTCGCGGGCTTCCGGCGTCTTTCGCAGGTGGCAGAGCAGGTGTCGCTCGACGCCTTGCGAGGCCTCCCACCCAAGATCGATGCAGGTCTTCATCGTAAGGACGACGGCGTGTGCGGCCTTGGTCTTGGGGAGCTGGGCCTGGGCGTGCGCGATGGCGTCCCGGGTCGGCTCGCGCCATTCGGGCTCGTGGATGTTCCGTGGCTCGCGCTCGGCGCCTTCCTTCAGGAGGGAGGCCGCCATCTCGCGAGCGGTGGGGAGAAGCTTGCCCTGATCGTCAAGCAGCATCTCGACCAGGTTGGCCTCGCGCGCGAAGGAGACGGGCACGGTCTTGCCGGACGCGGCGAGCCGGATGGCCTCGGCCGGGTCCATGCGCGCGGGGAGCATGGAGGCCCCGCCCCAGCCCGGGCAGATGCCGAGCGTGGCTTCGGGCAGGCCCAGGTGGTAGTCCTTCGCGCCCTTGGGAAGGCACGCGATGAGCATGTCGCAGTGGAGCGCCAGCTCAAGCCCGCCGCCGAGCGCGGCGCCGTGGATGGCTGCGACGGTCGTGCAGTGCATGTGGGCGATTCGTCCCATCACGCGCTGGCCGAGGGAGAGGTACTCGTCGAGCTGGTCGTCGTTGAAGCCGTTGATTTCCTTGAGGTCGGCGCCGGCGACGAAAGCGCGCTCGGAAGAGGAGGCAAGCACGAGGCCCTTGGCCGACGCGCCGATGGCGTCGAGCGTGGCGTCGAGCCGGTGGAAGAGTTCCTTGTTGAGGATGACCACGGGCCGCCCGGGCGACTCGAGGGTGATCGTGACAACTCCGGCGGCGGGTCCGGTTTCTTCGCGAGTGAAGGGGAGCGGTGTGACGGACATGGCTACTCCGAAGAGCCGGGGTGTGGCCCGGCGGGGGACGCTGGACGGTGGGCGTTCAGAGCGCTCGGCTCGCGCATCTCGGCTGGAACAGCCTTGAAGGATCGGCCCACCTGTGTGCCTCGTCGGAGCGCCAACACACGCCGAACGAGAGCCTGGCAGGAGTATACAGGAGGGTCGGCGTGGCTCGGCGGGAGAATCAGGGCTCAGTGCGCCGCGAACCTCGCGCGGAGATTGGCCTGGGCGTCGGGCCCGGCGACCACCTCCGCCGAGATGTCGGCGCCACGTCTCAGGGTCGCGGAGGAAGGGGTCGGATCGAGGGAGTTGAGCCAGGCCTTGGTGGCGCGGAGCGCGGCCGGTCCAGCGGAGGCGAGCCGTCGTGAAAGCTCGGCCACGGCCGCGTCGAGGTCGGCAAGCGTGGGGACGGAGCGTGTGACGAGGCCGATCTCGGCGGCCCGCGCGCCGGACATGGTTCCGCCCTCGAGGAGAACCCGTCGCGCCTGGGCGGGTGAGAGCCGGAGCATGAGCCAGGGCGCGACGACGGCGGGGCAGACGCCGAGGTCGACCTCGGGGTAGCCGAGCTTGGCGTCGTCGTGGGTGATCGCGAAGTCGCAGACGCAGGTGAGGCCGCAGCCGCCGCCGATGGCGGCGCCGTTGACGCGCGCGATGGTGGGGATGGGGAGGTTCCGGATGAGGAGTGTGAGGTCGGCGAGTTCGTGGAGGAGATCGGAGGCCGCACGGGAGTCGCCAAGGACGGCGCGCAGGTCCATGCCCGCGCAGAAGGCCTTGCCCTCACCGGCAAGAACGCAGACGCGCGGGGAGGCGTCGTGATCCTCACAGAGTCGCGCCAGGTCCTGGACTCGGGCGCGGAGATCGGCGAGGAGGTCCGAGGAGAGCGCGTTGCGCGCGTCCGGCCGGTTGAGCGAGAGGGTGGCGAGTCGGTCGGCGATGGTGAGTGTGGCGAGTGGCATTGTGGTCTTGATGAGGAGGCGGTCGGATGATGCGGGGGTTCAGGGGGGGGGATTGCCGGGGCTACTTCTTCCAGACCGAGGCCAGGAGCGAGCGCTCTTCGGGGCCCCCCGCCAGGGCGAGCGACGCGCGGAGGGAATCGGCGAACAGGGCGTCGTTGTCGGAGCCGTCGAGCTCGTTGAGCCAGCGCTTGGTGACGGAGAGGGAATGGGGGGGTTTGGCGGCGAGTTGCGTCGCGATGCGGAGCGCGACGGCGCGAACGTCGGCGGGAGCGTCGACGAGGTGGTGGACGAGGCCGAGCGCGTGCGCGCGAGCGCCGGTGATGGTGGCCGGGTCGAGGAGGCGTTCGCGCGTGCGTCCGGAGTGAAGGGAAAACCGGACGAGCGGCGCGTTGACGGCCGGGGAGACGCCCAGGCGCACGACGGGGTAGCCCAGGTTGGCGGCGGCGTCGGAGACGACGATGTCCGCGGCGCACACGAGCGCGCAGCCGCCCGCGACCGCGCCGCCCTGCGCGCCGACGACCACGGGGCACGTGAGCCGACGCAGCGCGCGGAGCGCGTGGGACAGCGTCGTGAGGAGATCGCCCATCGCCGACGCGTCGTCGCGGCAGAGCGCCAGGTCGAAGCCCGCGCAGAAGACGTCTCCGGCGCCGCTGAGGAGCAGGGCGTGCGCGCGGGATTCGTGTGCGCGCGTCACGCCGTCCTTCAGATTGCGCAGCATGTCCGGCGTCAGCGCGTTGCGCTTGTCGGGGCGGTCGATGACGATCTCGACGACGCGCGCGGGCTCGTGGTGCTCGACTCGGATCATGCGGGATCGCTCGTCGGGGGAGTGCGGCTCGAGGCGCGCGCGCGGGCGACGATGTCGCGCGCGAACTCCGCGGCCTTGGCGAGCGCGGGCAGGTCGACGCGCGTGGCGAAGCCCTCGGAGCGGACGGCGCGGAGCAGCGCCTCGGCGCTGATGTTGCCCGGCGCGGGCTTGTCGGGCGTGCCCGCGTAGGGGCAGCCGCCGAGCCCGGCCACGGAGCAGTCGAACGAGCGCACGCCGAGGTCGAGCGAGAGACGCACGCAATCCGCGGCGCGGGCGAACGTGTCGTGGAAGTGCAGCGTCAGCGCGGCGCGCTCCTCGTCGGAGAACTCCGAGAGGAGGGAAGCCACGTCCGCTGGGTGGGCGACGCCGATGGTGTCGGCGAGATCGATCTCGCCGAATGCGGTCGGCGGCACGAGCGCGAGGAGCTGGTTCACGACCTTCCGCACGTTGAGCGGCGCGATCGCGCCCTCGAACGGGCACGAGATCGCGCACGAGACGTACATGCGCACGCCCATGCCCGCGTTGAACGCGCGCGGGAGGAACTCCCCGAAGCGGTCGATGGTCTCGTGGATGGAGGCGTTCGTGTTCTTTCTCGAGAAGGTCTCGGAGGCCGCGGTGAACACGGCGATCTTGAGCGGCAGCCCGGCGCGGTGGACGGCCAGGGCGCGCTCGAAACCCTGCGCGTTGGGCACGAGGACGCTGAGCGTCGGGAGGCTCCCCCCGGCGGGCGGGTTCTCGCGGAGAAGCCGCAGCGTCTCCTCCGCGTCCGCGAGCTGGGGGATCCAGCGCGGCGAAACGAACGACGCGGCCTCGATCTCGTCGACGCGGGCGTCCGCCAGGAGCGAGATGAGACGGGCCTTGTCGCGCGCGGGGACGACGCCGGGCTCGTTCTGGAGCCCGTCTCGCGGGGAGACGTCGGTGACACGCACGAATTCGGACATCACCCACATGGTATAGGGATGCGGAGGGGGCTTATGGGTCGCGGCGAGACGGCCGACGGATTGAACCGGGAGGGGCCGTCGAGCGACTGTGAGGGCGTCATGGAGCGCACGAGCGAGGACATCGTCGATGAGTGGCTGGTGCTCCGGGCCAGAGCGGGGGAGGGAGAGGCGCTGGGCCGGCTCGTGCGACGCTGGGAAGGACGAGTCCTCCGCCACGCGTGGCGGATGACACAAGACCCGGACGGCGCGCTCGACGTCGCGCAGGAATCGTGGGTCTCGATCGTGAAGGGGCTCGGCTCGCTCGACGACCCGCGCGCCTTCCGGGGGTGGGCGCTGGGCATCGTGACGCGCCGCAGCGCGGACTGGGTGCGCGCCAAGGTGCGACGCAGGAGGACGCGCCGAAGGTTGCGGGAGATGGCTCCCCTGGAAACGCCTGACGCGGCGGCAACGAGCGCCGACGCTCGGGCGGTGCACAGGGCGATGGAGGGGCTGTCGCGCGAGCACGCGGCCGTGGTGGGGCTGCGGTACTCGGAGGGGCTGAGCGTCGAGGAGATATCGATCGCGTTGGACGTCCCTGTCGGGACGGTGAAGTCCCGCCTATTTCATGCGCGGGAGGCGCTCAGACGGGCGTTGGAACTCGAAGGAACAGGAAAGGAGCAGTCATGAACGGTCACGAGGAAGCAAGACGGATCGCCGAGGCGCTGCGCGCGGAGGCGGAACGAGGGAGCCAGGAGGACTCGCTGGTGGAGCTGATGGTGGGCACGTTCCGTGGGAGGCGGAAGTGGTTCACGGCGCTGGTGTGGGTGATGACGCTGGTGATGTTCGTGGGGAGCGTGGTGTGCGTCGTGAAGTTCTTCGGCGCCGAGGGGACGAGGGCGCAGATCGCCTGGGCGACGGGGTTCGTGTACTTCAGCCTCGCGGTGCTGGGGATGAAGATCTGGGCGTGGATGGACATGCTGCACGGCTCGACGGCGCGCGAGGTGAAGCGCGTGGAAGCGATGCTGGCGAAGCTGGCGGAGGCGGTGGGGGGGAAGTGAACAGTGGGGGGCTGGTCGTTTAGAGCCCGCGACCTTTGCCGAGGATCATCAGGCCGATCCGGGCCTGCTCGCACTCGGGGTCGATCTGGAGCGCACGCTTGAGGGCTTTCGCGGCCGCGCGCCGTTTGTGCAGACGTATGAGCGTCCAGCCGACCCAGCCGTGCCACTGCGGCTCGTCGGGTTCGAGTTCGAGGGCGGCATTGAACCGTTCAAGCGCCTCCGCGTACCGCTTCTGCCGCTCGAGAAAGGTGGCGTAATTACCTACGGCGGAGGCGTGTGATGGGTCGAGCCGGATGGCCTCGCGGTGCGCTTTCTCGGCCCCTTCGAGATCGCCGACATCTTCGAGCACGATCGCGAGCCAGTGGTGCGCCCGTTGGTAATCGGGGTCGAGCTCGACGGCACGAAGCAGGTATGGCTGTGCGTCGCGCTTTCGGCCGCAGAGAATGAGCGATATGCCCGCGTGCCCGTGCGCGGGCGCGTACTTCGGGAACTGCTCAGCGGCATTCTGGAAAGCCACTGCCGCTTCCTCGTTGCGATCTTCTTCCAGGAGCGGTCGCGCGTCTTCCACGCAATGCCAAGCCAGTCGGTATTCGCCACGATCGCACCTGCGCGCGTGATCGGGGTCGCTCGCGTGGGCGCGCTGGATCTCTGCTTTGCCAGCATCGACCTTCCCTTCATCGAGCAGAAGGCAACCGAGATTGCAATGCGCAAAGGCGTCGTCGGGATCAAGGCGCAATGACTCGATGTACGCGTCGTGAGCCTCGTCTGTTCTATTGAGTCGTTCGAGTGCGGAGCCGAGATTGCACCACCAGCGCGCGTTCTCGGGCGCGAGTGCCGCGGCACGGCGATATGCTTTTTCGGCATCGGCATTTCTCCCCGTTGACATCGACACCGCGCCCTCCGAGGCGTGCGCGTCCGCATCCTCGGGGAAGTCGCGGATCCAGTCGCGGACGATGGCCGCGGCTTCTTGATAATCCTGCGCGTCGTAGAGAGACGCGAAGAGCGACCGGCGGAAATATCGCTCATCGGGAGCGTTGCGCACTGCTCGCCGCAGTGATTCGGTTGCCACGCCGTACTGTCCGAGTTCGTTGAGAGCGTGTCCGAGGGCGGCGAGCGCGTACGGGTTGTCCGGCTCAAGCGAGATCGCACGTCGGGCAGCTTCGGCGGAGGCTTCGCTCTGGCCATCGCCGTTCAGGCACGCGGCCAGTCGAAGCCAGGCATTCGTAAACGTCGGATGCTTCTCGATAACGACACGAAGAATCTCGATCGCCTCGGGGTTGCGATCTAGTAAGTCGAGTGCTTCTGCCTTCCGGTACAACAGCTCCAGGTCCTGAGGCTTCGTCTTCAGGGCTTCATTCGCGAGCGTGATCGCAACTTCGTACCGCCCGGCAATCAGCGCCTCGCGGATCGGGTCGATGGGCTCAGTCGGGCATGTTGATTCGTGGTTCACGGTGACGGCACTCCCATCTCAAACAGTATGGAACGCTCTGCGAGCGCCGTGCGGCTCACGTCCGCTTCTCACCGCACATACGTTCGCGGAGGTACGCGGCGAGCCAGACGCGGCGTTCGGTCGGCAGCATTCGACCGAGCCGTACCTTTTGGCCTTGCGATGTCTTCAGCACTATTGACGGTACGGGCTTGGAGTTCTCGCTTGGCTCCGGCGTTTCAACCCGGACGGACATCACTTGCCGCGGATCAAAGTGTCTCAACCTGCGAATCGGTCCAACGCCTGTGCTGACCCAGCCGGCATCAGGCTCGAGGCGCACCTTGGTGCTTCCGAACGCGAACAAGAGCATGGCCAGAAACGAACCCGCTCCGATGATCATGAACGGTGTAAGGACGATCCATATGCCAAGCAGGCCGAACGGGAAACTGCCGATCCACGCGGTGTCAGGCTGCGCGGCCGAACCGTCTTGCCCTCCAGCGGGAGTCGTGAATTGCTGATACGTCGTGACGACCGCCTTGTAGACGGCAATCGAAGTGATCCCGTTCCAGAGAACGCTCCAGAGAAACAAAAAGCCGACGAACGATAACTCGCGCAGCGTGCAGGAGATGTGCTCGCCCCAGCCGGTCTGCTCAACACTGCATCCGCATGGTGGCGTGGCCGTTGCGACCGATTCCGTTTGGATGTCTTCTTCCGACTGGGCGATCTCGTGCAGGCGTGTGACGCGCCGGCAGGCAGTGCATAGCGCAACGCCTTCCTGCACGTTGATGTTCTTATTTGGAATGTCCGCCCGGCACCCGGGGCATGTCGCCATGGGTGTTGAGTATGCCTTCCGACGAGTGATCGTTCAAGATGCAACGAGAAGAAGACTTACGTCTGCAAAACCCCCGTCTTGAACGGCCTCGAATAGTCCCAGTTCTGCGTCATGGCGAGGGCCGCGCCCAGCTCATCCCGCGTGTGGTGCGGCTGGATGATCCGGTCCAGCCACCCCCGCGCCGCGGCGTGCCGGATGTCCTGCTGCTCCGTGTACGAATCGTGCACGGCCTTGAGAATCGCCTTGCGGGTTTCCTCGTCGATCGTCTCCCCCTTGCGCTCGCGCGACTTCTGCTCGATCATGGCGAGCGTGCTCGTGGCCTGCGCGGCGCCCATGACGGAGCACTTCGCGCCCGGCCACGCGTACGAGAGGAACGGGTCGAAGGCCCGCCCGCACATGGCGTAGTTCCCGGCGCCGTAGGAGCCCCCGATGAAGAGCGCGATCTTCGGGACGACGGAGTTGGCCATGGCGTTCACCATCTTGGCGCCCGCGCGGATGATGCCGTGCTGCTCCGACTCGCGCCCGACCATGAACCCCGTCGTGTCGTGGAGGAAGATGAGGGGGATCTTCTTCTGGTTGGCGTCCATGATGAATCGCGCGGCCTTGTCCGCCGAGTCGTGGTAGATCACGCCGCCGATCTGGATGCCTCCCTCCGCGGGCTTCTGCACGGTCTTCTGGTTGGCGAGGATGGCGCAGGGCCGGCCCTTGATGGTGGCGTACGAGCACACGATCGTCTTGCCGTACTCCGCGCGGTACTCGTCGATGGAGCCCTTGTCGGCGAAGCAGCGGATGATCTCGCGCGTGTCGTACTGCGAGCCGAGCTTGTCGGTGAAGATGGAGTAGACGTCGTCGGGGGCGCGGTCCGGCCCCGGGTCGCTCGCTGCGCCGTCGGCGCGCGGGGCGCCCTGATTCTTCGCCATCAGCGAGCGCAGCCGCTGGATGCACGTCTCGTCGTCCGGCTCGCGGAAGTCGACGGTGCCGGAGATCGAGGCGTGCATGAGCGCGCCGCCGAGGTCCTCGTCGGTGACGGTCTGGCCGATCGCGGCCTTCACGAGCGCAGGACCCGCCAGGTACAGCCCCGAGCCTTCCGTCATCAGCAGCGTGTCGCAGAGCACCGGGAGATACCCGCCGCCCGCGACGCAGTAGCCCATGATGGCCGCGATCTGCGTGATGCCGTCCGCCGAGATCACGGCGTTGTTGCGGAAGATGCGCCCGAAGTCGTCGGTGTCGGGGAACACGTCCTCCTGCAACGGGAGGAACACGCCCGCGGAGTCGACGAGGTAGAGCAGCGGAAGCCGCGCCATGTGCGCGACGGTCTGCGCGCGGATGATCTTCTTGCAGGTCATCGGGAAGAACGCCCCGGCCTTCACGGTGGCGTCGTTGGCGATGATCATGCAGGGCCGGCCCTCGACGTGGCCGACGCCGGTCACCACCCCGGCCGCGGGGGCGCCCCCGTGCTCATCATACATGCCGAACGCGGCCCAGATCCCGAACTCGCTGAACGCCCTCGGGTCGTCGACGAGCTTGTCGATCCGCTCGCGCGCGCTGAGCCGCCCCTTCTCGTGCTGTCGTTCGATGGCCTTCGTGCCCCCGCCCAGGCGCAGGGCCTTCTCCTGCTGCTGGAACTCCTCGTTGAGTTCTCGGAGCTTGTTGACGGCGAAAGCGGCGGTGTCGGAGGGCTTGGGGCTGGCCATGGTCTGCGGCTCGTCGTATGGGACGTCGGGTGTGAGGGGCCAGTGTAGCGGTGGGGGAGTGATTCCCGGGCGGGTCGCGCGGGGGTGGGTCTGTGCGGGCCCGGGCGGGCAAGAAGCGTCGGCGACGCTGGCCGCAGAGACGGTCGGATCGGAAGCTTTGAACGTGGGCGATGCGCACGCACGCATCCGCGTCCCCGGCGTACTGGGCGGGCGCGACGACAGCACGGAGGAGAACGAATCATGACGGGCAAGACGGTGATCGCAGCGATGTTGACGGGCACGATCTGCGGCGTGGCGGGCGCGGGGATGATCGCGGGCGCGCCGGTGGATACGTGGTCCCCGAGCCGATACGCGGTGGAGTTCGTCTCGTCGAGCGCGGGCGCGACGGGGAGCTTGTACTTCCTGGGCTGGCAGGCCGCGGGAGAGCCCATCACGTACACGCCCTCCACCGACAGCAAGGGCCTGGGCAAGCACCTGTTCAGCAACAAGGGCACGAGCGCAGGGACGACGGTGGAGATCGGCGCGTTCGACACGAACACCCGCCTGCACTTCGCCTACACGATCACGAGCGGCGTGAACGTCGCGCCGACGGGCCAGCTGCAGCGGACGGACCAGGCCACGTCGATGTTCTTCGCGACCGAATGGGGCACGGACTCGAACGGGTACTTCGCCAAGGTCGGCGTCGAGGACATCCTGGACGTGAAGAAGTCCGACATGGACTACAACGACGTGGCGTTCCGCGTGCGCGCGATCCCCGCGCCGGGCGGCGCGGCGCTGATGGCCGTGTCCTTGCTGATCGCGGGCCCGAGAGGCCGCAGGCGCTCCTGAGCGGGCGGCCCCGCGCCACACGAACACCCTGGGAAGGAGGGAGACGTTCTCCCGCCCCGCGCTGCGCGGGGTTCTTTTTGTGCGCGCAAGCCCGCCGTTGTTCGGGATATGGAATACAAACATGTCCAGAACTGTTCTCGGACCACCCCGCGGAACCGTGCGCCCAACGCCCTTTTTCCGCAATGCCTCTCGCCATCGCGCCTGCTCTGAGGCATACTGAGAGTGCGTCGGGCTCGTCGTGGCCGGCGCCGCGCGAGGACGGCTTCGTCACGCGTCGTGCTTGTGTCGCGATCTAGACAGCGGGAGAGAGTGAATGGTTGTTCGCACAGGACTGCTGGTCGGGAGCGTGGCCGGGCTGCTGGTCGCGTCCGGGGCCTCGGCGATCACGCTCGGGGTGCAGGCGAT
This sequence comes from uncultured Phycisphaeraceae bacterium, assembly GCA_964410465.1. Lineage (GTDB taxonomy): Bacteria > Planctomycetota > Phycisphaerae > Phycisphaerales > UBA1924 > CAYPGJ01. Next base: position 40,892 of record CAYPGJ010000010.1, read on the forward strand.
CACGTCGAACGGCGTGGCCAGCGTCGCCCAGGCCGAGGCCGGCATCGCCATCGACGTCACCCAGATCTCCGGCGGTGCGCGCTTCACCTTCTCGGCAAGCGGGCCGGACTACTTCTCCCTGAAGAACCTCTACTGGGACAACGCCTCGGGCGTGCTCGGGATCATCACCGGACTCACATCCAGCGGCGCGGGCGTGAACTACTCGGTGAAATCGAGCCCCGGCAACTTCGCCGCGGGCAACCCGATCTCCTTCGATGAGGACTTCGAGGTGCGCGCGAACAACCCGGCGCCCTCGAACGGCGTAAACCCCGGGGAGTGGCTGGGAGTCGACTTCACGCTCGTCGGCGGCGCCACGTTCGCCGACCTGATCTCCGATCTCACGGACGGCTCGGTCCGGATCGGCATCCACGCGATCGCGTTCGCCAACGGAAAGAGCGAATCACTCGTGCACACGCCCCCGCCGGAGGGCGAACCCATCCCCCTGCCGAGCGCCGCAGGGCTCGCCGCGCTCGGGCTGGGCATCACCGCGCTCCGCCGCCGCCGATAACTCCCGCACGAGCGGATGGGCCCTCGGGTTCGTCTATCCCCGTCCGCCACGGACGTCGCGCGCCTGACGCATCATTCACACATCTCGACTTGCCCACGCCGCGCCCGGATGACAATACTTGGCTCGTGGAGCCGTCGAGGCGCCCTGGTTATCCGTCACCCGATCGCCCAGACGCGTGCGAAGGAGAGAGCGTTTGTTCAAGCCCACCCAGTTCGTTCGCACGAGCGTTCTCGCGTCGCTCCTGAGCGCCGGCGCGTCCGCCGGGCTCATCAATGACTACAACCTCATCGTCACCGGCAACCTCAACAGCACGTCGAACGTCCACGGCCGCACGTGGGTCGGCGGAAGCCTCACCACCACCGCCTCCGACTACGGGACGCAGCTCACGCCCTCGGCCAACTACACGGGCGTCGATGTGCTCCGCGTCGGCGGGAACATCTTCGGCGGGAACATCAACCTGCAGGCGGGCACGCTCCGTCGCGCCGGCACGCGCTCGGGCAACGTGAATCTCAACGGTGTCGGCAGCGCCGAGATCGTCGACGCCTCACTCGCCGCGCAGAGCGCCACGCTCTCCTCGCAGCTCATGGCGTACTCCTCCGCGTTCCAGGCGATGGGCGCGAACAGCACGGTGACGATGCCCTCGGGCCAGCCCGGCCCGGCCAAGTTCATCGCCACGCCCTCCACCCCGGGCGGCACGGCCGTGTTCTTCATCTCCAACCCCAGCGCCCTCTTCTCCTCCTCCCTCGTCCAGCAGATCGAGCTCGTCGTCAATTCCGCCTCCGCCATCGTCGTCAACGTCGCGGGCACGACCATTAACGTCAACGGCGGAAACTTCGTCGGCGCCTGGAGCCAGGCCTTCGCCCGCGCCAACACCATCTGGAACTTCTACGAGGCGACAACCCTCAACATCGATCGCAACTTCAACGGCGCGGTCCTCGCGCCGCTCGCCACCCTCACCAACACCACCAACATCGACGGCTCGGTGTTCGTCAAGAACATGACCCAGCGCGGCGAAGTGCACATGCCGATGTACTCCGGCGCCGACGGCGTGCCCGTGCCGCTGCCCACCGGCGCGGGGCTCGCGGTGGCAGGCCTCGCCCTCGTCGGGATGCGCCGCCGACGCTGAACGTCACGCCAACTTCACTAGATTCGCACCCTCAAGGCCCGCTCCGGCGGGCCTTGTGCATGCGCGTGGCGCGCTCACTCCACTCTGATTCACACAGAAATGCGCGGCGCCCGCCCCTCCGCGCCCACTGAGTATTCGCGCCCTCCGCACGCTACCCTCTTGTAGGCCTCGGGGAACCTCCTGTACGATTCCCCGGAGTCTGCCCGCCGAACGGTCGGCGCGTGCGTGCTGTCAGACATCGTGCGGAGGAGCGCAACGAAATGATGATCAAGAAGTGTGCCCTGAGCGTCATCGCGCTGTGCGCGGCCTGCCCTGCTGTCTTGGCCACCGAGCTCGTCGTCAACGGCGGCTTCGAGACGGGTGATTTCACGGGCTGGACGCAGTTCGGGAACACGGGCTACTCAACCGTCACGGGCGGCGGGGTCCAGCACACGGGCTCCTTCGGCGCCTACTTCGGTCCGGTCGGCAGCATCGGGGGCATCCAGCAGACCATCTCCGCCTCGATCGGCGACGTCGTGACCGTCTCCTTCTGGCTTCGCACCGCCGGTGGAGGCACGAACTTCTTCTCCGCAAACTTCGACGGCGCGACCCTCATGTCAGTCACCAACCGCGCCACAACGCTCGACTACACCCAGTTCACCTTCGCCAACATCACGGTGACGAACAACAACCCCACGCTCTCCTTCTCGTTCCGTCACGACCCCATTCTGCACTTCTTCGACGACGTCAGCGTCCAGACGGTAGACGGCTCCCTCGTCCCCCTCCCCTCAGGCGCTGCGCTCGCTTCCGCAGGCCTCGCCCTCGTCGCCACGCGCCGCCGACGCTGCTAGACCCGGTCGTCATCCTGCCCAAATTGCCACTCCACAGGACGCTCGCACGCCCCCGCCTTCAACGAGCCCTTCTTGCGGATTCCTCGAAACGGCCCCTTGATAAAGCCCCCGAACGTCTGGTAGCGTGAGACGACGATCTTGCCGGAACGCCAGTTGTTTGGCCGCGCCGAGCGGATCGAACGTGGACCAGATCGAGTCGAGCCGGACAGGAGTTTGAGATGAAGACGCGGTGCGTTGCGAGTGTCGTTGCAGCGTGCGTGGCGTGCGGCTCAGCCGCGGCCACCGAGCTCGTCATCAACGGCGGCTTCGAGACCGGCGACTTGACGGGCTGGTCACTGTTCGGACTCCACGGGTTCCCCTCCGTCTCGTCCGGCTTCTTCAACGGCGAGAACATCGAACGCTCCGGCGCCTACGGCCTGCTCATCGGCCCCCCCGACTTTCCCGGCGGTGGCATCGAGCAGATCATCTCGGCCTCGATCGGCGACGTCGTGACCGTCTCCTTCTGGCTCCACACCGACGGTTCACTGCCGAACTCCTTTCGGGCCGAGCTCGGCGGCACAGCCCTCATGACCGCGTCAAATCAGGCAACCACGCAGCTGTACACGCAGTTCACCTTCTCCAACATCGTGGTGACCAACAACAACCCCCTGCTCTCGTTCGGGTTCTACCACGCTTCAGGCTTCTACTACCTCGACGACGTCAGCGTCCAGCTCGTCAGCTCCGCCATCCCCCTCCCCTCCGGCGCCGCGCTCGCCACGGCGGGCCTCGTCCTCGTCGCCACGCGCCGCCGACGCTGAACCGAACGACAGCAGCAACTCGCCGGTATGCCGCACGGCCCGCTCGGTGGGCCGTGATGCGCTTTGCGCGCCATGACTCCACTACACATCTGTGGAAAGCTGCATTCGCGCGACATCCGGCGATTCAGCGTAAGTCCGGGTCAATGAACGGGATGTGCGATTTCTTGCAATGCGTCGTACCCAGGACCACCCTTGGGTTGCCACAGATATGCGCGATACGAGCGACATCACTGCACGAGTCCACAGTGAAGATCATCCTCTGGCAAGTCCCCCGTCCCCACACTCTCGCTACACTTGACGAGTGCGTATGAACCGGGTGGGGCCGATGTGATGAGCCTCGCCCCCGTCATGAATGGCACGACTCCGCCGGGAGGAATCGCCGAGTGCTCCGGATCGCGAAACCAGCAGGCGTCAGAGAACCCACGCAACACGCGGGCGCCGGGGTGCTGCTTGCCGCGTGCGCGCTCTCAGCCTGCACGCCGGTCGTCGCCAATGAGAATGCCTTCGGCGTCGGCATCTACAGCGTGAAGAGCCGGCACGTGTCCGAGCACTCACATGTCTGCGAGGTGCGGGGTGTCGGTGTGCTCGCCTTCGAGGGACGAGTGATCGTCGGATACGCCGACGTCGCGGGCCTCTTCTGCGGCCCGGAGGAGACGGACGTCCGGGCGAGAGTGGGGGGCTCGGAGGTGTTCGTGGGCCGCGCCGCCGAAGCGGAGGCAGTGCGGATGGCCGACGAGGCCGTCCGACGGGCCTGGCCGGCCGACGCCGACGAGCGCGAGCCCGATCCGTCGGTTTTCAGAGAAAGGGATGTCCGATGATGCGATGCGTTCGCGGATTGGCGCATGCTGTTGCGACAGTGTGCGCGCTGATGACGATCGGGTGCGACAACGTGCAGCGCTCGATGGTGTTCATGACGGGCACGATGGTCGGCATCGACGTGGCCGTGCAACCCCAGGGCGACTCGCCGCTCCACGCAACGGTCGGCTACAAGCGCGCCGAGGTGCTGTTCGACCCGATCATGGAGGATGTAAAGGGCGGCGGCGCGGAGGGCAGCAAGACCAAGTACGTCATCAAGGACCAGGCCCACTCCGTGATGGCCAAGCTCCTGGGCGACACGAACGTGTCCGCGAAGTCCGGCGCAGGGCCGGAGACGGCGATGTCCGGCAGCGTGTCGCAGTGGTTCGCCTCGGGCAAGGCCGCGGAGATCCTCGCGTCGAGCGGTGGCGCCGCGGCCCTGACGGACAACCCCGCGGTCGCGAAGGCCGTGGCGGAGACGGGCAAGGGCTTTGGCGCAGGGCTCAGCCAGGAGCAGCGAGTCGTCTTCCCGCAGGTGATCGATTCAATCCACCGCTCTCTCGTGGCCATCGGCGCCACCGACGCCGAGGCGGCGCGACTGGCCGCCGACCTGAACGCGAACTTGCATCTCGACCTGGGCCTCCCGCAGTCGTACAACTTCACCAAGTACGCCCGCGCGTCAGGCGCAACGACCGTCGCAGAAGAGCCCCCGGTGCCGGCGCACGGCGCGATCGCGCAGGATCTCTCCGGCGTCACCGCCTACCACGACCGCCTCCACAAGTCGGTGGCCGGGCTCAAGACCATCCTCAAGGTCGCTGAGCTCGATCCCTCGCTCCTGACCCCCCCCACGGGCAAGACCTTCGCAAGCCTCCGCGCCGAACTCGCGCAGCAAACGGTGATGCTCGATGCTCTCGAGCGGAACATCGCACAGAACGAGCGGCTGCGGAAGGCCGCAGGCTACCTCATGGAGAAGCTCGGCGGCGCGCCCAAGCAATAAGAAGGAACAACCCATATGGCCCTGCACGTCACAACGGTCGCGGCGAAGATATCTCCCGACGACGAGAAGAAGAACAAGACCGGTCTGAAAGACAGCATGAGCGCCGCGCTCGGGCAGAGCAACGTGCGCATCGTCTCCATCGTCTGGGAGGATCACAAGAACCACTGGGTCGTCGTCTACGAGTCATGAGCCGCGATCAACCCAGGCAGCGATGGTCGCGTATCGCGATCGTGACGACGTCCACGTGCGCGCTCGCCGCGATCCTCGTCACGGGGTTCGCGTCGCTGCACGGCGCGTTCGTGCCCACGATCCTCTGGTCGTTCGCATTGACGTCGGTCGGCTGGCTTCTGGGATTCCTCTTCGCCTTCCCGCGAGCGCCACAGCGCCCACCACCGGGCACGCCGGGCGGCGCCACCGACGCGCACGCCGCTGTCGCCGTGTTCCCCGATTCGATGAGCGAGATCGCGGATTGGCTCACAAAGATCATCGTAGGGCTCGGCCTCGTCAACCTGCTGGCCGCCCCCGTGCAATTGGAGAAGGTCGGGGCCCTTGTCGCGCGTTCGATGCACCCGCAGTACGCGATCGCGGAGCGCGCTCAGGAGGAGCTGGCGAGCCTCCGGGTCGCCGATGACACGCCGGAGCAGCGCGAGATCACGGGCAGCGACACCGCCCCCCCGGATGTCGTCACGCAACTCGCCATCGCGAAGCTGCACGAGCGCATGAGACTGGAAGAGCTGGCGTCGGATCGGCCGATTCGCTCGTGGACGAGCTTCGCGCAGGGCTTTGTCATCTTCCATCTCGCCAACGGCCTGATGCTCGGGTATCTCGTGACTCGCCTGTACCTGCTCACCGCTCTCAATCACGCGGACCGGGAGGCGGAGTTCGAGAAGAGACGCCCCTTCCCCACGGACCCCGCCGACGTGTACCAAGAGAGCGTCGAGATCGCCGTGCGCATCCACGACGCGCTCCAGGGTTCGGCGGCCCGGGCCGCGAACGTCGCCGGCGCCCCCGACCATGTCGCGCAGGCCACGCTCCGCTCCATCAACACACAGTACTGCAACGTGCGCACCGAGGACTACAACTCGCGCGTCGTGCAAAAGAACTCCCTGATGCAGCAGATGTTCTCCGTTGCGCTCGCCGCGGGCGCTTCCAGGCGGTGGCTCGCCGACCAGCCCGGCGACGGCTTCGCGCACGCACTCGCCACCCTGATCCTCGCCGATCCTCAGGATGACGACGTCGAGCTGCTCCGCGCACGCGCGCCCCTCGTCGATCAGCGCCACGCCCAGTACCGCGTCGTCGAAGCCTTCCAGCGACTCGCCGAAGCTCGAAAGATCACACCGGCCCAGGCCGACACCCTCAAGCCGTTGCTCAGAGCGTTCGACGAATCATCCGACGGCTCGCTCAGCGCACGCATCGCCGCCACCCTCGCCGTCATCGATGCGACACGGGCGTGAGGGTTCGCCTACGACGCCCCGTCGTTACCCGTTCCACTTCCGGATCGCCGGCCCCGTGTACAGGCTCAGCGGCCGGATCAGCCGGTTGTTCGCGTGCTGCTCCATCACGTGCGCCGCCCACCCCGTGATCCGAGACGCCACGAAGATCGGCGTGTACTGCGGCACGGGGATGCCCATCACGAAGTACGTCATGCCGCAGGGGAAGTCGACGTTCGGCCAGATCTTCTTCTGATCGAGCATGATCTTCTGGACCTTCTCGCCGATGTCGAACCACTTCATGGCCTCGCCGCCCTTCTTCTGCGCGTACGCCTTGCCGAGGGCGTGCAGGATCGGCGCCCGGTGGTCCCCGTTCTTGTACACCCGGTGCCCGAAGCCCATGATCTTGCGCTTGGTCTCGAACGCGTTCTTCATGAACTTCTCGACGTTGTCGAGCGAGCCCACCTCCTTGAGCATGTCCATCGCGGCCTCGTTCGCCCCCCCGTGCAGCGGGCCCTTGAGCGCCGCGATGCCGCCCGTCACGGCGCCGTGCAGGTCCGAGAGCGTGCCCGCGATGATCCGCGACGTGAACGTGCTCGCGTTGTAGTCGTGCTCCGCGTACAGGATCAGCGACACGTCGATGATCCGCGCCTCCTCCGCCGTGGGCTTCTTGCCCGTCATCATCCACAGCAGATTCGCCGCATGATCGAGCGTCGCGTCCGGCGCCACGAGCCCCTTCCCGTCAATCACGTTCTGCATGTGACCGATGATCGTCGGGATCTTGGCGAGCAGCCGCTTGCTCTTGCGCAGGTTCGCTTCCGGCGAGTTGTCCTGGCAGTCAGGGTCGAGGTGGGCGAGGACGGAGACCGCGGATCGCAGGATGTCCATCGGCACCGCGTTGGGCAGCTTCGCCGTGCTCTTGATCAGGTCCACCACCAGCGACGGCAGCCCGCGCTCGGCCACGATGTCGCGTTTGAACGCGGCCAGCTCGTTGGGAGAGGGCTTGTGGCCGACGAGGAGGAGGAACGCGACGTCCTCGAAGGTGGCGTGCTCCGAGAGATCGTGGATGTCGTACCCGCGGTAGATGAGCTGGTCCTGCTCGATGCAGCAGATCGCGGTGTCGCCCGCGACGACGCCTTCGAGTCCCTTGGCGAAGTCGGGCTTGGAGGGTGCGGCGGTGGCCATGCGGGGTTGCTCCTTGAAGTCGTGCGATCGTGGATGTGCGGCGGCGGTCGGGTCAGCGTCCCGCGCTCGCGCGGGTGGCAGAGGGGAATCGCCACGCCTGTCCCGGAGTGTAGGCGAGAAGAGAATACAGATCGGCGCGCGTCTGCATCCGGTCGAGCACGCCGCTCACGTCCCCGTCACGCTTCAGCGCCGCCAGCGCCTCCTCCACCGCGCGCATCGCGATCCGCAGCGTCGACACCGGGAAAATCACCGCGTGATACCCCAGCTCCGCGAACCGCGCCAGCGGGATGATCGGCGTCTTGCCGAACTCCGTCATGTTCGCCAGCAGGTACGGCCCTCCGCCCGCCGCTTTCCCGGGCGCATCCCGCAGCGCCCTCGACACCGTCTCGAACTCCCCCTCGGACGCCAGCCCCTCGGGGAAGATCATGTCCGCCCCGGCCTCGGCGTACGCCCGCGCACGCGAGATCGTCTCATCCATCCCCTCCACCCCGCGCGCGTCCGTCCGAGCGCACACCACGAACGTGCCCCCCAACGCGTCCCGTGCGCCCGCCGCCGCCGCGACCTTCTCCCGCATGTGCTCCACGCTCACCAGACGCTTCCCCTCCAGATGCCCGCAGCGCTTGGGGAACACCTGATCCTCGATGTGGAACCCCGCGCCGCCCGCCCGCGCGTACTCGTGCACCGTGCGGACCACCATCTCCTCCTCCCCGAACCCCGTGTCCGCGTCCGCCAGCACCGGCAGACCCGACGAGCGCGCCACCTCCTCGATCACCCGCGCAAAGTGCTCCAGCGACAGAACACCGACATCCGGCACGCCCGACGCCGCGGACACCGCCGCACCCGAGATGTATGCCGCGTCGAAACCCGCGCTCGCCACGGCACGCCCCACGAGCCCGTTGAATGCGCCGGGAATGGCCACGCAGCCGCGCGACATCAGGTCGCGCAGTCTCTGCCCGGCCGGGACGGTGTGGAACTGGGAAGCAGTGAGGGACATGCCCCGATCCTAACACGCCACCCGTGCCGGACGGCCGAAAAGCCGCCCGCAGTGGAACCCGCAAGCGTCCATCCGCGAAGAGAACAACGACGACGGGACATGGGCCCGCTGAGGAGAGCTGGCCCGGGACCCGGTTCCTCGTCGGGAAGCGCATCCCCGACGGGGAAGACAACGACGCGCGGCGTGAGCGTTCGAAGGCGCCACGCCGCGTTCTTTTCTCCACCCCCAACCTTCCCTCGAAAATCCCCGCTTTCCCTTTCTTGGGGGGGGGCACTAGGCTGATGCATATACGGGCCGCATAACGCCTCTTCTCAGCCCGTCCGGACGGTATGCATGCGCGACATCGGTGCTGAATCCAGCGTGAACGGGTGGCGGCTGGCCGTCTGGCTGGCGGTCGTTCTGGCCGCATACATCGGAACAGGCCTCCTCGGCCTCGAAGCCGCCGCGCACAGCCCTCACGCCTCACTCCTCTGGCCACCCACCGGCATCGCCATGGCCGCCGCCATCCTCCTCGGCTGGCGCGCCCTCCCCGTCGTCTGGATCGCCGCCTACATCGTTCTCTCCATCGTCGCCCATCGCGCCGGTCGCGCCGACTCCCTCATGTACGCCCAGAGCGCGCTCATCGCGACCGGAAACACGCTCGAGGCCGCCACCGGCGCACTCCTCGTCTCACTCCTCCGTATCAACCCAAGACTCTCCTCCTTCCGCAGCGTCCTCCTCTACCTCCTCACCTGCGCCGTCCTCGCGCCGCTCGTCTCCGCCACCATCGGCACAGGCACGCTCCTCTGGCTCGGCCGCACGCGACTCCCCCCTCCCGAAATCCTCTGGTCCCACTGGTGGGTCGCCAACGCACTCGGCGTCGCCACCCTCGGCAGCGCGCTCATCACCTGCATCTCCGGCCGAATGTGGTCCCGACTCACCACCCCACGCGCCCTCGAAGCCCTCGCCGCGCTCGCCATACTCCTCATCACCTCATACATCGCCTTCCTCGCCGAGCACACGCCCACCGCCGCGTTCGCGCTCGTCTATCTCCCCCTCCCCGTCGTGCTCTGGGCCGCCGTCCGACTCTCGCCCTGCGGCGCCGGATGGAGCGCCACCATCCTCGCGGGCACGGCAGTGCTCGGCGCCGTGCTCCATCGCGGCCCCTTCAGCGACGCCGCGCAGGGCGGGCCGCCCGAGCTCATGTTCGCACTCTTCCTCGCCGTCGTCACCATCACCGCGCTCCTCATCGCCGGACTCGTCACCGAGCGCGAAACAGCCCTCCGACGACTCACCGACCGCGAGGAGCGATACCGCACCCTCGCCTCCGCAACCAACGACGCCGTCTACGACTGGGACATGAGCACCGACACGCTCTGGTGGGGCGAGGGAATGGAGCGCCTCTTCGGCTACACCGGCTCCGACGTCCGCCCCGACCTCGATTGGTGGGAGGGCTGCATCCACCCCGACGACCGCGACGCCGTCATGACCGATCTCCAACGCGCCATCGACTCCGACGCGCGTCACTGGGAAATGGAATATCGATTCCGCCGCGCCGACGGCGCCTACGCCACCGTCATCGATCGCGGCGTGCTCGTCCGCGACCGCGCCGGACGCGCGCTCCGAATGGTCGGCGGCATGACCGATGTCTCGCTCCGCCGCGAGGCAGAGCGGCGCATCCGTGAGAGCGAAGCTCGACTCACCTCCACGCTCGACGCCGCGCAGATGGGCGCCTTCGACTGGGACCTGACCACCGGCCACATCGTCTGGTCCGGACACCACGCCGCCATCTTCGGCTACGGGCCCGACGAGTTCGACGGGCGGTACGAGATGTTCCGCGTCCGCGTCCACCCCGACGACATCGACCACCTCGAGACGCTCGTCGAAACCGCGCGCAACAGTCGCGGCCTCTTCGAGCACGACTTCCGCATCGTCCTCCCCAAACACCGCGAACGATGGGTCCGAGGCCGAGGACACTTCCTCTACAACGACGCCGGCGACGCCGTCCGAATGCTCGGCGTTGTCGTCGACATCACCGACGTCCGCGACGCCGAGGCCGCCACACGACGCGCACAGGAACGCGAACGACTCATCGCCAACGCCCTCAAGGTCGTCCTCTGGGAGGCCGATCCGGCCACCCTCCAATTCACCTACGTCAGCGACGAAGGACCCAAGCTCCTGGGCCGCTCGCTCGAGGATTGGAAGTCTCCCGGCTTCTGGCCCGCCGCCATCCACGAGGACGACCGCGAATGGGCCATGTCCTTCTGCGCAGGCGCCACCAACCGCGGCGAAGACCACGAATTCGACTACCGCATGCGCCGCGCCGACGGCTCCGTCGTCTGGGTCCGCGACATCGTCGCCGTCGAAACCCGCGACGGAACACCCTACCGACTCTCCGGCATGCTCATCGACGTCACCAACCTCAAGCAGGCCGAGCAGGCCGTCGAACGATCCCGACGTCAGCTCCGCTCCATCATCGAGCACTCCCCCCTCGCCTACATCGAGTGGGACGCCGACATCCGCGTCCGGGTCTGGTCCAAGCGCGCCGAGCAAATGTTCGGCTGGACCGCGGACGAGCTCCTCGGACGCCACTACGGCTCCTGGAAGTTCGTCTACGAGCCCGACGCCGACATGGTCGGCGAGGTCGCCGGACGCATCATGTCCGGCGAAATCAAGCACACCATCGTCCACGGACGCTACCACCACAAGGACGGAAGCATCCTCCACGTCGAGTGGTACTGCTGGATCACCTTCGATGACGCCGGCAAACCCCTTGCCGTCCACTCCCTCGCGCAGGACATCACCGAACGCGTCCAGGCCGAGCAGCGCCAAACCTTCATGATGCAGGAGCTCGACCACCGCGTAAAAAACAACCTCGCCGCCATCATCTCCCTCGCCGACGCCACCGCACGCGCAGCCTCCTCCCTCGACGAGTTCCGCGCCGCCTTCAACGGCCGACTCCGCGCGCTCGCCCGCACACACGCCCTCCTCGCGCGCAGCCGGTGGTCCGGCGTCCGCATCGGAGACCTCGTCAGCGAAACACTCGCGCCGTACTCAGATCCCATGGGCCCGCGCGTCGACGCCGACGGGCCAAACGCCCTCCTCCCGCCCCGCGCCGCCGCCCCCCTCTGCATGGCCCTCCACGAGCTCGCCACCAACGCCATCAAGTACGGCGCCCTCACCGTCTCCTCCGGCGTCGTCACCGTCCGATGGACCATCTCCGGAAACGAAGACGCACCCGAAGCCCTCGACCTCACCTGGACCGAACGCGGCGGGCCCGCCGTCGAAGCGCCCACACGCCGAGGCTTCGGCGCCACGCTCATCACCGACGCCATCTCCCACGAACTCAGCGGCAACGCCGTCATCACCATGGACCCCCAAGGCCTCGTCTGCCGCATCGATACCCCGCTCCCCCCGCCCTCCGGAAACGAACCCGGCTTCCACAATGAAAGCGAGCACTCGCCTCAAAAGGAGCTGCGAGAATGATGATGGTTGAACGTTTCGGTCCCGCCGACCCTCACGCCCTTCAAGGCCTCCGCGTCCTCGTCGTCGAAGACGACTTCCTCACCGCGCGATGGCTCGCCGCACACCTCGAAGAATGGGGCTGCTCCGTCGTCGGCCCCGCCTCCAGCGCCGAAGAAGGACAACAAATCGTCGAAACCAAACCCCTCGACGCCGCGCTCCTCGACGTCAATCTCCGAGGCGCCCACTCCGGTGGCATCGCCGACGCCCTCGACAAAAAAGGCGTCCCGTTCCTCTTCGTCACCGGATACGCCTCGCCACGCATCCTCCCCGCACATCTCCTCGCCCGCCCCCGCCTCTACAAGCCCCTCGACGAGCGCGAGCTCCTCTCCGCCATGATCCAACGCATCACCGGCGAAGAAGGCCCCGCCCATCCACCCGAACACGCCTGATCACCGCAGCGGATACTCGTACACCCCGCGCTGCGTCTTGTCCCCAAGACGCCCCGCCGCCACGTACTGCTTCAGCAGCGGGCACGCCCGGTACCGATCATTGTTCAGCCCGTCCGCGAGCACGTCCATGATGTGCACGCACGTGTCCAACCCGATGAAATCCGCCAGACGCAGCGGACCCATCGGGAAGTTGCACCCCAGCTTCATGATCCCGTCGATCGCCTCCGGCTTCGCCACCCCCTCCATCAACGCGTAGAACGCCTCGTTGATCATCGGCATCAGCACACGGTTCGACACGAACCCCGGACGATCGTTCGCCGCCAGCGGCGTCTTCCCCATCTTCTCCGCCAGCGCCACCGTCCGCGCGACGACGTCCTCCGACGTCTGCATCCCCTTGATCACCTCCACCAGCTGCATCACCGGCACCGGATTGAAAAAGTGCATCCCCACCACCCGACCCTGATGCTCGCCCGGCAACGCCGCCGCGATCTCCGTGATGCTGATGCTGCTCGTGTTCGTCGCCAGCACAACCCCCGCGTCCGGCAAGATCGCCGCCAGCTTCTTGAACAGCTCCTTCTTCACCCCCGCGTCCTCAACAATCGCCTCCACCACCCAGTCAACGCCCTTCAGATCCTCCAGCGACGCCGTGAACCGGATCCGCGCCAAGGCCGCGTCCGCGTCCGCGCGCGTCATCTTCCCCTTCTCCACCGCGCGATCCATCAACTTCTTGTGCGTCCCCTTGCACTTCTCGATCGACCCCTGGAACGCGTCCTGCACCACCACCTCAAACCCGCTCTGCGCCGCCACCTGCGCAATCCCCCCGCCCATCTGCCCCGCACCAATCACGCCGATCTTCCGGACCTCACTCATGCCTGGCTCCTCTCGTCTGGCCCTCGGACGCGCCCGAAGGGGGAGCCAGCATACCCACGACCCGCAGACCGCCGCCGCGCCCGGCGCAACCCCCTCACACGCCCCGCAACCCCGCCGCCTCCATCCGCCGTGCCTCCGCCTGCCGATACCGCAGCCGCACCAGCGGGTACAGCGATCCCATCACCACGCTCCCGATGAACCCGGCCAACGTCAACGGGAACCACACGTGATACGGCTGACCCACGATCAACGCAGTCACGCCCACGCACAACGCAACCACTCCCGCCGCGGCCAACAACAGATGAACCGTCAGCACCACGCCCCGGCACAAACCCCTCGGCGCCAGCACGCCCCCCACAACCCCGCCGTACACACCACCGATCACGCCCAGCCCCGCGCCCATCAACGCCCCGATCAGCCCGCCCGTCTGCATCGTCCACCACTCTTGCATGACACCGTCCTCCGTTCTCGTTCCTACTCGCCCTCCCCCAGCTTCCGCGACAAGTCCCGTATCGAACGCGCCGCCCCCACCGTCAACTCACCACGCTCCACAAGCTTCGCAAGCAGCTCCGCCATCGGGTCCCTCGGCCGCTCCTCCACCACCGCCCGCAACCGCTCAATCACCTTGTCAAATCGCGCTCGGATCGTCGGGTACGAAACCCCGTACGACGCCGCAAGATCCTTCAGCGACGAGTTGCACAAGACCAGATTCGTGATCATGTCCAGGTCCTCGCGCTCCAAACGCAGCAACGGATGATCGCCCAACGCCCCCGCGCCGCCGCCCCCCACGCGATCGTGTTCCTTCGCGCTCACGACAAGCTGAGAATATCTCGGCTTTCGTTTTTGTCAAACACTATTTCATTTTTCATAAACCAGAGCCGCGCCCGCGCCGCCGATCATCTTCGGCTCTCGAGCGCCCGACGCACGTCCCGCGTCAGCCCTTCCACCGTCTCCCCAGCTCTGCCCGCCTCCTCCAGGAGCGCAAGGTGCTCCTCCCGCGCCTGCCCAAACTCCACCGCGCTCCGAACCAGCGCCACAACCATCGCGCTCGATCCGTCAATCTCCCGCGCCGCGCGCAAGATCCGCCCCCCCTCCTCCTCCCGCTCCGCCGCCAGGAACGCCGCGTACAACTCCCCGCACTCCTCGCGGAACAGCTCCTCCTGCGCCCGCATCACCTCCGCGATCATCTCCTGACTCGCCCCCTTCGGCCGCGGCGCATCCGACCGCTTCACAGAGTCGAGCATCGCCTTGTGCTGGTGCATCGTCGCGACCGGGTCCGGCTCCAGCGCCGCGTAATCCGCCCACCGACCCGCCTCCTTCATCGTGTCCTTCAGCTTGTATCCAAACCGCTGGATCGTCGACCACCCCTCCTCCGTCCCCTTCACGCGATCAAACCACGCCAGCGTCCGCGCGTCATCCCCCACCACCTCGTTCAGCACGATCCAATCCCCCATCGCCTCCCACGTCGCCGACTCCCCCTTCAACACCCCCTCGGCCTCATCACGCAACACCGTGAACGCCGCCCGCGACGCCTCATCCCGCTCCGCCAACTGCTGCATCTCACTCGCCATGTACGACAGCCGCACACCCACCATCGAAAACTCGTGCTCGAGCATGTGCTTCCACAGCCACACATACTCCTCACGAGCCCTCTCCAGATCGCCCCCCCGCGAAAACTCGCGCGCCAGATTCATCCGCGCACTCACGTCCACCTTCCCGTCTGGGCCCACCCGATCCCCCGCCGCCTTCATCATCGCATCTCGGCTCGACTCCCCCCGCTCCAACGCCCCGAACCACTCCATCAACTGATCCGCCGAGCGATACCCCACCGCCCGATCGAACTCCTTCCCCTCACGAAACGCCACCAGCGTCGGCATCGACTCGATCCCAAGCCGCCGCGCCGTCTCCCGCTCACGATCCACGTCCACCTGAATCGCCAGCCCCGCCCCCGTCAGCCACCTCACCACACGCTCGTCCGGCCACGTGTCGCGCTCCATCATCTGGCAAGGCCCGCACCACTCCGCCGTGGCGTCCACAATCAACAACCGCCCCTCGGCCTTGCTCTTCGCAATCGCCTCCTCCAGCGTCAGCTCCGCGAACACGCCGCCACCCGCAACGCCACACGCCCCCGACACAACCCACACCGCCGCCGCACTCACTCGCGCCCACATGCTCGCCTCCCTTTCCGTTCCACCCGCCCTCAGCTCCTCCGCTTGATCGCCTCATCCACACGCCGCGCCAACTCGCCCACGTCCGCCCCGCCCTTCCTCGCGTCCTCCAGCATCTCCAGATGCGCCGCCCGCTCCTGTCCGATCTCCAACGCCTTCTCCACCAGCGCAACGATCATCTTGGGCGAAGCATCCAGCTCCCGCGCCAACCCCGCGATCTTCCCCGCATCCTCGTCCAGCCCCGCGGCCAGATACGCCACGTACACGTCCGCGCACTGCTCACGGAACATCCGGTCCACCATGGAGATCGGCTCCCCCGTCACCGGGTCGATCATCTGATGGCCTTTCCCGGGGTGCGTGTCGCGGATCTCTTGCCGCCGCCGCAGCTCGCCCAGAGGCTGCGGATACACCATCGCAAGATCAGCCCAACGCCCACGTTGCTGCAGCAGACCGTCGAACTTGTAGCTGTACCGCGCGAGCATCGCGCGCCCGTCCGGTGTCTCTTTCATCCGATCAAACCACACCAGCGTGCGATCGTCGTCCTCCACCACGTTGTTGAGCGTCATCCAGTCATCCATCGCACGCGATGACGCGCGATCCCCCTGCATCGCCTGCATCGACCGCTCCGCCTCATCCCGCAGCCCCACGAACGCAACCCGCGACTCCCGATCAAGAATCGCCAGCTCCCGCATCTTTGCCGCCATGAACGACCCACGAACACCGACCTGCCCCTGCGAGTGCTTGCCCATGTTCTTCCACAGCCACACATATTCCTCGCGCGCGAGCTCATACTCTCCCGCTACGACCAACTCCTCCGCCAAGCGATACCGCCGTTCCGCATCCACACGCCCCTCGCCGCGATGCCGCGCCTCCTCCAGCAGCTTCCGGTGACGACTCGTCCCCGCGCGCACCTCGGCCATCCACGTCTCAACGTCCTCCATCTTCAAACTGCGCTTCCCGAACCGGTCAAACTCCTCCCCGTCCTTGTACACGATGTACGCCGGCATCTGCCCGACGCGAAGCGCCCGCGCAGCATCCATGTCCGAACGGATGTTCACCCGGATCACCGTGACCCCCTCCTCGAGCCAACGCTTCATCGTCGTGCTCGAGAGCGTCTCGCTCAGCGACATCTCGCAGTACATGCACTCCGGCGAGAACGGCGCCACCAGCAGCCACCCGCCCTCCTCCTTGCTCTTCGCCACCGCCTCCCCGAACGTCATGCTCGAGATCGGCCCCGCCACGACCCCCGCGCACAACGACAGCGCCCCCGCCGCCCACACCCACACGCCGCAATGACTCATGGTCCCCGTCTCCATATTAAGGATTCAGGAACATACTACCGCCCGCGCAGCGGAAACAAAAACTAAAAAACCCCCGAGCCGCGCCCCCGCACGCCTCCGCTCATCTCCCCGCCACGCTTGCCGCCTCAATCCCCCCTTACGACCGCTCCACCACCATCGCCACGCTGTTCCCGCCCCCCAGGCACAGCGCCGCCACGCCACGCTTGCCCCCCGTCCGCTTCAGCTGGTGCAACAGCGTCGTCAGCACCCGCGCCCCCGACGCCCCGATCGGATGGCCGAGCGCAATCCCGCCGCCGCACACGTTCAGCTTCTCCTCCGGAATCCCCAAGGCCTTCACGTTGCACGCCAGCTGCGCCGCGAACGCCTCATTGATCTCGAACAAATCCACGTCCTTCACCGTCAGCTTCGCCCTCTCCAGCGCGCCCCGAATCCCATCGATCGGCGCCTCGAAGATGTCCTTCGGATTCACACCCGACGTGTGATACGCCACCACCCGCGCCAGCGGCTTGATCCCCAGCTTCTCCGCCATCGCAAGGCTCGCCACCGCCACCGCCGCCGCGCCATCGCTGATCTGGCTCGCGTTACCCGCCGTGATCGTCTCGTGCCCCGGCACCGTCCGCAGCTTCCCCAGCCCCTCCGCCGTCGTCTCCGCGCGAATCCCCTCGTCCGCGCTCACGCCCGGCGACTTCTTGTCCATGCACTGCTCACCCGTCAACGCCACGATCTCTTCACCAAACCACCCCTTCTTCGTCGCCTCCGCCGCCCGCACGTGGCTCTGCGCAGACAACCGGTCCTGCTCCGCCCGCGTCACCCCGTTCTTCTTCGCCGTGTGATCCGCCGCGTTCGTCATCCCCCAGCACTCAAACGCGCACCGCAACCCGTCAAACTGCATGTGGTCCTCAAGGCTCGTCGGCCCGAACTTCACGCCCTCCCGAACCTTCGCAAAGTGCGGCGCCGCCGTCATGTTCTCAAAGCCACCCGCGATCACCAGCCCGTTGTCCCCCGCCTTGATGCTCTGCGCCGCAAGCATCACCGCCTGCAACCCCGACCCGCACACCTTGTTCACCGTCATCGCCGACAGCGTGTCCGGCAGCCCCGCCTTCAAACCCGCCTGCCGCGCCGGGTTCTGCCCCAGCCCCGCCTGCAGCACGCAACCCATGATCACCTCGTCAACATTCCCCTTCAGCGACGGCGCGTCACCGAACAACCCCTGAATCGCGTACGACCCCAGCACCGGCGACGGCACGCGCGACAACCCGCCGAAAAACCGACCGATCGGGGTGCGCTTCGCGGCAAGAATCACGGGGGTCGTGGCGGCGGGGGTCTGCGACATGGCTCGTCTCGGCTCCGAAGGGATGAGGTGCGTGTGCGCCGGCCCCACCAACCCTCAAACGCCTCTCGTATTCCGGCGCCGAAGGCCTGGGGCCCGCAGGACCGACCATACTATCCGACCCGAATCGCTCGGCCCCGAACCACGAACAACCCACTCGTGACCGACAACCACCCACAACCACGCCAACACCCCGCCCCACTCGCCCGGCGCGCCCTCCTCGCATTCGAATTCGTCGCCCTCTACTTCGGCATCCCCTCCCTCTTCGCCCTCGGCCTCGAGCCCGGGCTCCTCATCCCCTCACTCATCGCCACCTCCGCCATCTGCCTCGTCTTCCTCCTCAAAGACCGACGCTTCGACCGCCGCGCACTCTGGAACCCCGCGCAGCTCCGTCACCGACTCCCCGGCATCGCGCTCCGCTTCGCACTCGCCGCCGTCCTCATCACCGCCGCACTCCTCGTCTTCGAGCCACAACGCTTCCTCGAGTTCCCAAGACACCGAACCGGACTCTGGCTCCTCATCATGTTCGGCTATCCCCTCGTTTCCGTGTACCCCCAGGAAATCATCTTCCGCGCCTTCCTCTTTCATAGATACGCGCCGCTCTTCTCCACGCCACCACTCGCCATCGCCGCCTCCGCCGCCGCCTTCGGCTACGGTCACATCATCTTCGACAACACGCTCGCCATCGCCATGACCCTCGTCGGCGGCGCCCTCTTCGCACTCACCTACCACCGATCTCGCTCCCTCCTCGCCGCCTCCCTCGAGCACGCCCTCTACGGAAACCTCATCTTCACCGTCGGCCTCGGCGCCTACTTCTACCTCGGGGCCGTGAACCGCTGAGCCGCCGGCGCGGTATCCTTTCCCCCCCTTCCGGCCGAATCTCGCAATCACCCGTTCACACGGAGATCACCCGATATGCCCGCGCGCAACGCCAAGCGCTCCGACACCGCCGCCGCCAAGAAGACCGCCGCGAAAAAGAAGAGCGCCTCCAAAAAAGCACCGACCAAAAAACCAGCCGCGAAGAAGACCGCGAAGGCCCCCGCGCCCGCCAAAGCGCGCAAGCACGCCGACATCGCCGCCTCCATCAACCCCGACACCCACACCCTCCTCCCGCGCGACTCCAACCAGGCCCTCGGCATCGCGCGCTTCGCCATCGACTTCATGCGCGGCAAGGGCTCGCCCGACCCCTCCGTCCTCGAACGCACAAACCTCTTCCACGTCGACTCCGTCTTCTGCGGCCTCTCCGCCATCGCGCTCAAAACCAACGCGCCGCGAGTCCTCCGCGAAGAAGCCATGGACTACGGCGACGCCGCCAACAAGGAGGGCGCAACCCTCTTCGGCTCACGCGTCCGATGCGCTCCCGAGAAGGCCGTCGTCGCAAACTCCGCCGCCGTCCGCGAGTGGGACTCCAACGGCACCAACTTCGGCTTCAACCCCTCACTCGGACACACCGCCGGAGAGTTCGGACATAACGACTTCTACCCCGTCGCGCTCGCCGCCGCGCAGATGCGAAACCTCGACGGCGCCGCCGCCCTCCGCGGCATGATCCTCCTCGACGAAATCCGCGGCCGCCTCGCCGAGGTCTTCTCACTCAAGTCCTACAAGATCGACCACGTCGTCCACGGCGCCATCGCCTCCGCCGCAACCTTCGGCGCCATGATGGGCGCCACCGCCGAGCAGATCGAATCCGCCATCGGCATGGTCGTCGCACACTACATCCCCTGGAGAGCCATCCGCGCCGGCAAACAGCTCTCCGACTCCAAGGGCGCCTCCGCCGCCATCTCCTCCGAAGTCGCCGTCCTCTCCGTCCTCCGCTCCATGCGCGGCTTCCTCGGGCCCCGCGACATCTTCCGAAACCCCGAAGCCATCTTCCGGTTCTTCGAACCCACCACCTCCGGCGCCGAACGCTGGAAAGAGCACGCCGACTCACCCTTCGACCTCGCGCTCGCCCACTCAGGCCCCGACTTCGCCGTCATGGGCATGCACTTCAAGCTCGGCCTCTACGAGCACCAGTCCGCCGGCGCCATCCAGGGGGTCATCGACCTCCTCGCAAACTCGCCCTCACTCCTCGACGACCCCACCGGCGCGGACATCAAAAACATCACCATCGTCGCCTACGAGCCCGCATTCGGCATCATCGGAAACCCCGCAAAGAAAGACCCAAAAACCCGACAGTCCGCCGACCACTCCATGGCCTACATCATCGCCACACTCATCCGCAAAGCGATGGAGCACCGCAAACGCAAGGACGCCTTCCCCATCCCCAACGCCGGCGCCTCCAACGCCGCCGTCTGGAAGGCCCTCATGCTCTCACCCTACGACTACGCCGAGGACGAACGCGCCATCTTCCACCCCATCACCCGCAAACTCATGGACAAGATCTCCTTCGAGCACGGCGGAGCCAAGTACGACCGCCTCTACCCCGACGGCATCCCAACCTCCGTCCGCATCACCGACGCACGAAACAAAAAGCACGACTCCGGACTCGTCATGTACCCCGCAGGACACGCCCGCAACACCACCGCGAACCTGCGAGACATCCTCAACCACAAGTTCACCCTCCTCGGCTCACTCGCCTCCGCCGACCCGGCCTCGCTCATCACCCGCTACGACCGTCTCGAGCGCAAGTCCGCACGCGACATCTCCGACGTCAACGACTTCGAGATCACCATGCGCTCCGACTTCCGCTAACCCCCCGCAACACATCCCGGCATACCGAACGAGGGCCGCCCGGACATCCAGGCGGCCCTCATCACTTCCCGCGGCCATCCCCCAGCCGCGTCGATCACTCCCCCCGCCGAACCCGCTCCCGATCCGGCTCCCGCTCCCGATCCGGCCCCGCGCAACGCCCCGCCCGCCGCGAGCCCCGCGCATCTCCCGCCCGCACGCCCGCGCCCGACGCCCGCACCCCGGCCTCACGCACGCTCGTGAGCGCGTGCACCACGCCCACCGCCGCAATCGCCAGCACGCCTCCCGTCGTCAGGATCATCCCGCTCTCACCCTCGATGGACCCGGCGCGCCGCGACACGCCCGCGAGACGCACCATCACCATGCCCCCGCTTCCAGCCCGAACAACGTCCGCGCGCCGTTATGTTCACCCCCGCCCGCAGGCCGCCACCAACGCCCCCGTTATCAACCCTTCCCCATCGGCGCCGACGGCTCTTCCGGCGGCAGCACCAGCGGGTGCGGCGTCGACTCTCTCGTAATCAGCGCCACCCCGTCCGGCAGGTGCTGCGCCACCTTCACCACCACGTCACCCTCAATCGCCCGCGAGAACCAACGCCTCCGCGTCTTCCCCATGATCAGCGTGTCGCACCCGTACGTCACCGTGAAGTCCAGAATCTCGTCCGCAATGTCCGGCGAACACACGTACACCGGCACGAACGGCACCCCCAACCGCCTCGCCAACACCGCCACCGTCCCCAGGCTCTCCAACGCCTCCTTGTCGTCCTCCACCCTCGGCGCCGCCCCCGCCGAAACGTCCAGCACACGCAGCGCCCTCACGAAGATCGCGTACAGCGCCGTCCCCCGCCGCCGCGCCATGTCCACCGCAAACTCCGCCTGATACCGACCACGCGCTGCCAGCATGATCGGCGGCTTGCTCAGATCGATCCCCTTCGCCTCGCGCCGCAGCTCCGAGATCCACCCCGTCACCGGCTCAGGCAACGGCTCGCCCGCGTGCAGCTTCTTCTGCTGCTGCGCCACAAACCGCGTCACCAGCACCACCCCGATCACCGACCCCGCAAAGATCGTCGCCCACACCTTCGTCGCAACGATCGTCGCCTCAATCCCCAACATCACCACGCCGATGCTCAGCAGCACCCAACGCTCCCAGCCCCGCAGCGACAGCTTCTTGTTCCGCGCCAGACACAACAGATCGATCGTGATCGCCCCCACCACCCCCACCGCGTACAGCTCCGCAAGCATCGTCAGGTCGCGTGCAAACAGCAGAACCACGCAAGGCGCAATGCACGCCAGCACCAGCGGCGCCTTCGGCACACCCGAGTAATTCAGCCTCGTCGCCAGCTTCGGCAACTCCCCGTCCCGACCCATCGCATACTGAACCCCCACCATCCCCACGATCGCCGTGTTCGCCGCCGAAATCAGCAACGCACCGAACACGATCCCCGCAATCCCACCGAACACCCGCGCCACGTCCCCCCCGAACCACCCCGACGCCCCCTCCGTCGCCAACACCTTCATCGCCGTGTCACGGTACGCCCGAACCGCCTCCGGAACCGCCTGCCCGGCGAACGTCTCCGCGTGCGGCGTCACTACGTTCGCCAGCGACGGCAAACCCGCCAACGCAATCCCGAACAGAAGATTCAGCCCCGCAACCTCCGCCAACACCGGCCAGATCGTCTTCTTCGACGTCAACCCCACCGGCTTCTTCATCACCCCCGTCATGTTCGCCACGGCCTCGACGCCCGACAACGCCAGCACGATCCGCACAAAGCTCGTCCAGTGGTCCATCGCCCCGCCCGTCGGGTGCGCCTTCGCCACCGTCGACAGCCCCGCGGGCACAAACCGAACGCTCACCACCGCGATCAACGCCGACGTGATCAACGCCGCCACCGCCACGATCAACGCAAACCGACCCGCGCTCCGCGCACCGAACCAGTTCACGATCCCCAGCGACAAGATCGTCGTGATCGCAATCGGCAGCACCAGCTCGCCATGCACCCCGAAATAGTGCATCCCCTCGAACACCGACAGCGACGCCGTCACGATGTAATCGCACAGCAGCAGCGTCGCCCCGATCACCGACAGCGTCGGCGAGATCTGCCGAGCCGACGCGTACACACCCCCGCCATCAGGGAACGAGCGGCACACGATCGTGTACGCCCACGCCACCGCCACCATCAAAACCGTGATCGCCCCCAGAAACAGCGGCGACAAGTGCCCCGTGTAGAAGAACGCCAGACCAAGCACGTACAGCCGGCTCGTCCCCCAATCCCCGAACAGCAGCGCCCCAGCGTGGCTCCAGCTCAGGTTCCGTGGCCGCTTACTCGTCTCAAGCACCGATGCACCACGGCCCTCCGGCCGCCCTCCACTTCCACCCCGTCCCCCCTCCACAACACAAAGCCCGACATGGTACCGACTCCTCACCCGCCCCCTCCCACACACCAACCAAACCGCACAATCTCCCCTCACCCATCCCCTACACTTTCACCATGACCACCGCGCCATCACGCTCGACACCCTCGGCCCCCAAGGTCGACCCCAACGCCGTCACCATCTCCGGCATCGTCCTCGACCCCGCATACGGCCCGCCCGCCGCCGGCGGCCAATCACTCCCCGACTCCCTCCAACACCTCGACCGCGACATCGCCGCGCCAGGCGCCTTCCCCTTCACCCGCGGCCTCTTCCCCCAGGGCTACCGCACGCGACTCTGGACCATGCGCCAGTTCGCAGGCTTCGGCTCAGCAGACGACACCAACAAACGCTTCAAATACCTCCTCAGCGCAGGCAAGAGCACCGGCGGCTCCAACACCGGACTCTCCACCGCCTTCGACCTCCCCACACTCATGGGCCGAGACTCCGACGACGAACTCTCCGTCGGCGAAGTCGGCCGCTGCGGCGTAGCCATCGACACCATCGAGGACATGCACCGCCTCTACGCCGACATCCCCATCGACTCCGTCACCGTCTCCCAAACCATCAACGGACCCGCCGCCGTCATCTGGGCCATGTACCTCGCCATGGCCAAGCAGCGCAACATCTCCTGGGACACCCTGGGCGGCACCCTCCAGAACGACATCCTCAAGGAGTTCCACTCCCAGAACGAGTTCATCTACCCCCCCGAAGCCTCCGTCAAACTCGTCGTCGACACCATCGAGTTCCAGTCCAGGCACGTCCCCAAGTGGAACTCCGTCTCCATCTCCGGCTACCACATCCGCGAAGCCGGCTCCACAGCAGCACAGGAACTCGCCTTCACACTCCGCGACGGCATGGAATACGTCGAAGCCTGCCTCATGCGCGGCCTCGACGTCGACGACTTCGCCCCACGCCTCTCCTTCTTCTTCAACTCACACAACGAGTTCTTCGAGGAGATCTGCAAGCTCCGCGCCGCCCGCCGCATCTGGGCCCGCATGATGCGCGACCGCTACGGCGCCAAGAACCCGCGCTCCTGGTACATGAAGACCCACGTCCAGACCGCCGGCTGCTCACTCACCGAGCAACAGCCCCTCAACAACATCGTCCGCGTCGCCTACCAGGCCATGGCCGCCGTCCTCGGCGGTTGCCAATCCCTCCACACCGACTCGATGGACGAAACCCTCGGCCTCCCCACCGAGCAGGCCGTCACCGTCGCCCTCCGCACACAACAAATCCTCGCCCACGAAACCGGCGTCACCCGCGTCGTCGACCCCCTCGGCGGCTCCTGGTTCATCGAAGCCCTCACCGACAAAATCGAAGAAGAAGCACTCCAGTACATCGCCGAAATCGACCACATGGGCCACGGCCCCTGGAAGGGCGCCGAACCCCGCGCCGCCTCCGGCTCGGCCCCCTCTCCCACCTCTGGTGGGAGAGGGAGGGGTGAGGGCTCCATGGCCTCTTCCTCCTCCTCACCTATGTCTTCCGCCGCTTCTCGTTTCTCCCCCCTCGGCGGCTACGGCGGCGTCGTCGAAGGCATCCATCGCGGCTACTTCCGCCGCCACATCGCCGAAGCCTCCTACCGCTTCTCCGAGGAGTGTGAGGCCGGCGACCGACTCATCGTCGGCGTCAACGCCTACCGCGAAGACTCCAACGACCGCCCCATCGAAATCCTCCAGATCTCCCACGACGTCGAGACCACCCAGGTCGAGCGCCTCAAGGCCTTCAAGGCCCGCCGCGACCCCAGGAAGGTCGAATCCGCGCTGGAAGCCATCCGCAACGCCGCCCGCAACGACGACAACGTCATGCCCGCCCTCGTCGACGGCGCCCTGAACAACTGCACCCTCGGCGAAATGGTCCAGGCCATGGCCGACGTCTACGGCCGCTACACCGGCGGGCCGGAGTGGTGAGTCGTGCCGTTTCCACACGCTCGACTGAGCATTCCGCTTTCGATCGATGAAGCTAATCGCCGATTCTGGCGCGACGAGGTCTATGGGTCTTTCGTGGCATTGATCGATGCCGCGGTTCAGGCTTCACAGATCCGGTATCCGACTGAAAACGAGCAAGCGGCGTTCGAGCGTTGGTTCACAGACGAGTGGCAAGCCATTTCTGCTGGCTTGCTCGAACCGTTCGAACGTGTGTTTCGTGGCAGACGATCTTCAGTTGCCACGATTCTGTACTCCATATATGCAGATAGAAACGCAGAACAGTTGGAATCTCCACAAGAGCTGAACGTTTATTTGTCAACAAATCGTCACGATTATTGGTTTGAACCAGCGGTTGGCTCTTTGCTGATGCACTACAACTGGCTTTTGGGTATCGCAAGAGCTGTCCGGCACGCGCCCGAGTGTACTCATATGTTTGGGGATACGGCGTTCATGCCAGACAATGTCCGAAACTGGTTGCTCGTTCGCGATGCGACATCAGCCAGTGCTACGGAGTACTTGCAGCAGCGGGCTGCCCGAGTTGCAGCGGTTGCCAATCGCACAATCCAGCCATCGGTCGAGGTGCCGCAATCAGGTCGTGCGCCGTTTCATCCTACAGAACTGGACGAATTGCGATATCAGTTGATTAATTTGCGACTCTTGTGCCAAATGTATTGGAGAGGCGCTCATACGTTGTATAAGTGCGCTACCGTGATCCTGCGAACTCTATTTTTTCGGTCTGCGGGGGTCGATCCGCTGGTGCGACTGCTGACTGATCCACAGCTGCCGAAACTGCTTGTAGAAGTAGATACAGCATCGATTGATCACTTGACAATACCAACCCGCATTAGTTTGGCGGAGATGATGAATCTCGAACCGGGCGTAAGGATTGGTCAGATAGTTCAGGTGCCCGGGTCAATCGGCGCAATTCGAATGGGAGCGCTGTTCACGGATGAATTGATGCCTCTTAATGACTGGCTGGATCAGCGGTTCTTGTTTGGCAATAGTACTGTCAAGATGTTTATTAACTGGGTGGTGCATAAAGACGGTGGGGCGCATTACGTGGTAAACGACGAATCGATTCGGCGACTGGAACGAGTCGCAAGCGTGCATTGGCCGCTCACGATTCGGGTAGGCGAGGTAGTCGCCGATGAGTTACTAAGGCAGCTCGATCGACAGAATCCGAACTCTCCGTTTGCGGTGCCCTGAGCGGTGCTTCTGCGGGTTGATTTGGCCCGTTCTGTTATCGGTTGTGATTGGCCAGCCGCGCTCGCTTCTCACTCCCTCCCCGCCCTCCTCACCACTGCCCCCGCCTCCCCCAGATGCAAGTTGTGCCCGCCCCGCTCGATTCCCACCACCTCCACCCGCTCCGCGTTCGCCAGCATCTTCTGCAAATACCCCGTCGTCCCCTCGCACGGGCACACCGGGTCCCACGTCCCGTGAATGATCGTCACCGGGCAGCGCACGCTCCCCACCTCGCTCCTCCGCCCGCCCCCATCGTGTGAGCGTCCCCATCGCGCACCCCGCCTGACAAACGAGACGCGACTGTCATGGAGCGTCTACCTCTTCTCCCTCTCCTCCTCACCTCGCTCCTCAGTCCGCTCCCATCGTGTGAGCGTCCCCATCGCGCACCCCGCCTGACAAACGAGACGCGACTGTCATGGAGCGTCTACTCCTTCTCCCTCTCCTCCTCACCTCGCTCCTCCGCCCGCCCCCATCGTGTGAGCCCGTCCATCGCGCACCCCGCCTGACAAACGAGACGCGACCGGAAGGGAGCGTCTACTACTCCTCTCTCTTCTCCCCGCCTCATCGCGCACCCCATCTCCTTTGTGTGAGCGTGCCATTCGTGCATCACGCCTGACGTACGAGACGCGACCGGAAGGGAGCGTCTACTCCATCTCTTTCTTCTTCCTCACCTGTTCTTCCCACCGCCGCTCCTTCTCCACCCGCGCCCGCACCGCCGCCGACTCTTGCAACCGCGTCACATAGTCACATGCCGCAACGATCGACACCTCACTGTTCAACCACCTCGTGCTCCCATGCCTTGACCAAAAGCGCGTCTCTCGCCCGATCAACCCGCTCGCCCGAAGCGTTCTCGTCGCTCTCGCTTTGAGCGCGCCCATCACGCGCTCCGGCGTCTCCCGCGCACTCACCACGACATGCACATGATTCGTTCGAACGTTGATCGCGTGGAGCTTCCATCCCCGATGCGCGCACGCTTCCCGAAAGCACGCATCAATCGCTCGTCTCTCCTCCCCACCCAACACCACTCCCCCGTGCCTCAACCCCTCCGCATCTCTCCTCAACCTCCCCTCATCCCTCCCCCCGAACTCCATCCCCACCACGTTCATCCCCGGCTCAACCCACCCGTTCTCCACCCCGTGCAACCACGTCCCGTACGTGTGAAACGTGATGAGATACGCCCGGTCCACCCCCGCATTCTCCCATCACGCACTCACCGCGCCCAGCCCGCGTTTCGCTCCCTTCTCATCCTCTTCCTTTCTCTCTCCCCGCCTCCTTCCTCAACCCACTCCCATCGTGTGAGTGCCCCCATCGCGCACAACGCCTGACAAACGAGACGCGACCGGGAGGGAGCGTCTACGTCATCTCTCCCTCCTCCCCGCCCCATTCCTCGATTCTCCTCCTTCGAGTGAGCCGACCGATCGCGCACTTCGCGCACCGGGCGAGACGCGACCGGGAGGGAGCGTCTACCCAACCTTCCCTTCTCCCCGCCTCTTACCTCCGCCCACCCCCATCGTGTGAGCGCCCCCATCGCGCACAACGCCTGACAAACGAGACGCGACCGGGAGGGAGCGTCTACCCAACCTTCCCCTCCTCCCCTCCTCATCCCTTCAAGCGACTCCCACGCACCGACCGCGACCCCCACGCCGCCCACCTCTCCCATTCACGCCGTCTGAGGCGCGAATGGGAGAGGGTAGGGAGAGGGCTTCTGCATCGCTCATGCACTACATCGCCTCGCAAACGATTCGCCGCGATATCGCGAACGATCTCGTCAGATCGGCCTTTCGTTTCCCCGCCCTCTTCGTATGACCGCGCCCTTCGCGCCCCCGATCTCTTCCCTAGTGCCTAATGCCTAATCCCTCGTGCCCTTCTCTTCCTCACCCCAACTCCTTGAGCCCCTCCTGCACCCTCCCTACTCCCACGTACTCCACCTCAACCCCCCGCACGCTCCCCTGCCCCCTCGGCCCAACCACCCTCCTGTACCCCAGCCTCACCGCCTCCCTCACCCGCGCCTCCATCTGGCTCACCGCGCGAACCTCGCCGCCCAATCCCACCTCGCCCACCACCGCAGTCCCCTTCCCCAAGGCCTTCTTGAACTGCGCACCCGCGATCGCCAACGCCAACGCCAAATCCGCCGCCGGCTCCACCACGCGCACACCACCGACCGCCGACGCGAACACATCCCGATCCGACAAACGCAGCCCCCCGTGCTGCTCCAGCACCGCGATCAGCATCGCCACTCGGCTCGCATCCACCCCCGACGTCTTCCGCTTCACCACTCCCGGAAACCCCGTCGCCGTGAGCGCCTGCACCTCAACCAGCAAACATCGTGATCCTGTCATGACAGGGCAAACGACACTCCCGGGTGTCGGCTTCTCACTCGATGCCAGCGCCCCCGCCCCATCCTTCACCTCGCGCAAACCCTCCCCCGTCATCTCAAACAGCCCCACCTCCAGCGTCGTCCCGAACCGGTTCTTCACCGCGCGCACGACCCGATGCGCGTGATGCCGATCCCCCTCGAAGTACAGCACCGCATCCACCAGGTGCTCCAGCAACCTCGGCCCGGCCAGCGCCCCATCCTTCGTCACGTGCCCCACCAGCACGATCGCCACCCCACTCACCTTCGCCAAGTACACCAACTCCGTGCAACACCGACGCAACTGCGCAATCGACCCCGGCGATGCATCCAGGTCCGCCTTGTAAATCATCTGGATCGAATCGATCACCACCACGCTCGGCCGCACGCGCCGAACCTGCTCCACGATCCGCGCCAAATTCGTATCCGCCAACGCCCACAACTCGCGGGAAGCGTCCGTCGCGCGCTCTGCTGTCCCGCGTCTATGTTCCGGGGGCGCCACTCTCCCCGCGCGTAAGCGCACCTGCTCCGCGCTCTCCTCACTGCTCACATACAGCACGCGCACACCACCACCCGCCATCTTCGACGCGGCCTGCAAGAGCAACGTCGACTTCCCAATCCCCGGATCTCCCCCGATCAACACCGCGCTCCCCGCAACGAGCCCGCCACCCAACACCCGATCCAACTCACCCACACCCGTCGAAACCCGCAACGCCTCGGGCGTCCCCACGGCGTCCGCGATCGGCCGCGCCTCCGGCGCCTCGTGCTTCGCGCCTTCCTCATGGAGAGCAGCCGCATCCCAACCCGCGGCCAGCCCCTGCTGCGGGTCCTTCGACGCCGACGAATCCACCCGATGCTCCTCGAGCGAATCCCACGCGCTGCAGTCCGGACACTTCCCCATCCAACGGTGCTGCACGCCCCCGCACGACCGACAGACATACGCAACCTTCGTCTTCGCCACGATCCCAGCGTATCCGCGCCCCACGCCGCGCGCGCACGTCCCGATACACTCCCCAAAGACCATGATTTCGCGCACAGAAGCCGTCACTGCCCTCCGCGCCCACGCCGAGACCCTCTCCCTCCTGGGCGTCGACCACCTCCCCCTCCCCCTCCGCGCGCGCACCAGCCCCGTCACTACACCCGACGCCGAGCCCGACAAAACCCCCGAAAGTGCGCACCAACCCGGCAACAACGCCCCCTCGGCCAAAACCGAGCAAAACCGCCGTGCGCACAACCAGGAGCGGCTCGACGAACTCCATGCGCGCCACGACCGCGATTGCCCCCACTGCACCTCCGTCACCACCCACACCAGAACCGTCTTCGGCGAGGGAGATCCCGCCGCCCGCCTCATGTTCGTGGGCGAAGCCCCGGGCGCCGAAGAGGACAAAGCCGGCCGCCCCTTCGTCGGTCGCTCCGGCCAACTCCTCGACAAGATGATCACGGCCATGGGCTTACGCCGAGAGGACGTCTACATCGCCAACGTCCTGAAAGCTCGCCCCCCCAACAACGCCACACCCACTCCCGAGGAAGCCGAAAAGTGCGGCCGCTACCTCCGCGAACAGATCGCCATCATTAACCCCGAAGTTATTGTCTGCCTTGGCCTTCCGGCCACCCACTACCTCCTCGACACCAAGGCCTCCCTCTCCTCCATGCGCAGCCGCTGGCACGAATTCCAGCCCCTTCCCACCTCCTCCCCCATCCCCGTCATGCCCACCTTCCACCCCGCCTTCCTCCTCCGCCAGTACACCGACGAGAACCGGCGCAAGGTCTGGTCCGACCTCCAGAAAGCCATGGAGCGTCTGACGGGCGCGGGCCGCTAGGGGAACACCGGGTTTTCGATTTTTTCGCGGGAGGTCGTGCAACTCTTCGGCGTGTTCCGCCAAAGAAGAGGGCGTCGACGCGACGTGCGGCGCGCGTGCCGAGCGGAAAAAACTCGGAACACGTGACGGACGAGACGACGGCGCGCGTCAGTGATGGCGAGCGGAGAAAGCGAGCCAACCCCCACGAGGCCTGGCGTTCTTGCGGAGCACGCGGGACGCCGGGCTTTTTTTTCTGCGCTCGGGATCAGCGTGATGCCGGCGGCTGCGCCGCCGGCGGTTTCGCGTTGCCGAAGTCGAGCGGCGTTTCGGGCGGGAGCCGCTTGATCGCGATGGTGTTGCTGTCCTTGATCGCCCCGTCGTCCTTCGAGTAGGCGACCTCGAAGGTGATCTCGACAGCGTCGTCGACGGAGATCCCCCGGAGCAGGCCCAGGTCGGAGATGGCGAAGGGCATGGCCATGGCGCGCATGCCGACGGGGTTCTCGCGGATGTTGGCGCGGAAGTCGGGGATGGCCTCGTGGCGGATCCGGAGTTCGGAGCGGTGGTCGCCCGCGACGGGGAGCGTCAGGACCCTTCCGCGCACGGTGTATCGCGCGACGGGGTCGGGCTTCTCGGATTCGGATTTTTTCTTGGCGCAGGCCGGGAGCACGAGCCAGGCGGCGAGAAGTATCGCGCCGAGTGCGGAGCGCCGGACCATCAGGCGACGGAGAGGAACTTGGCGACCTTCTTCAGATCGGGGGCGATCTGGGGGAAGAAGGTGAGCGACCAGGACTCGCCCTGCTCGGCCCGCGCGATGAGGGCGGACTTCTCGCGGACTTCCCAGGGCCGGCCGCCGCGGTTGCGAACCAGAAGGTTCTGCATGCGGGTGCGGCTGCCCTTCTTGAGGGAGCGCTTGATGTCGGGGTCGAGGCGCATGAGCCGCAGGACGGTCTGCGTGTCGTCGGTGGTGCGCGGCGCCTTGGCGACCGTGATCTTGACGGTCTGACCGGGCTTGAGGGTGTTGACGTCGAGAGGCTTGGACATGGCGGGTCGCGCTCCGAATCGATGCTGAGCGTGGTGTCGCTCGGGTGCTGTTGCGGGGGTCCCCACCCGCGCCCTTCCCGCGGATGGGGAAGGGGGGAGAGTGTAGCAGGGTGGCGGGCGTCGTCCACGGGGGGGCGAGGTCGGGGCTAGAGTAGGCCCCTATGAGTGACGCCGGACATGCAGGAGAGGGGGGGCAGACGCCCCCGTGGCCCCCGTTTGACCCCAACGCCCCCCATCATCGGCGGCCCCGGATCCGCGCGGTCCGAGGGTTCGGGATGCAGCAGGGCGAGCAGATGCTGCTCGGGCTGGCTGATGCGCGGCAGATCTCGGACAAGATCGTCGTGACATCGCCGGCGGCGCAGACGATCCTGCCGCACCTCACGGGCGAGCACGAGGTTCCCGAGATCGTGCGGCGCGTGAACGATTCGCTTTCCGGGCCGCAGTTCGCGAACGTGCGTGTGGAGAAGCTCACCGAGCCGGTGCTGCAGCAATTCGTGGCGCAGCTGGATGACGCGGGCCTGCTGGAGGGCCCGACGTTCGATCGGATGCTCGAGCAGGTGCGCGGGGACTTCGACCGTTCGGAGCATCTTCCGCCGAGCGTCACGGCGAACTTCGCGGACGCGCTCGTGGTGGAGGAGCTGGGGGAGGAAGCCACGGATGAGCAGAAGACGGAGCTGGGGCCGACGAAGATGCGCGGGCTGTTCGAGCGGTGGATCGGCGAGGCGCTCGAGAAGGTGAAGGATCCGAGCTTCGACGCGCTGCCGAAGGCGATCGTGGCGCCGCACCTCGATTACGGGCGCGGCTGGCCGAACTACGCGCACGCGTACGGGCGTTGCCGCGTGGTCGATCGTCCGGATCGCGTGATCATTCTGGGGACGAACCACTTCGGGTTCGGCACCGGTGTGGTGGGGAGCGACAAGGGGTTCGAGACGCCGTTCGGGGTGAGCCCGCTGGACAAGGCGTTCGCCGACGCGGTGCGTGCGAACCTGGGCGAGGAGGGCAGCCGCAAGCTGTTCGAGCACCGGTACGACCACGAGCGCGAGCACTCGATCGAGCTGAATGTGGCGTGGGTGCAGCACGTGTTCGGCCCGTCGCCGTCGGACGTGGAGGCGGAGCACATCCCCGTGTTTGCTGCGCTGGTGCATGACCCGGTGACGAAAAACGGGGAGTCGTACGACGGACAGGGGGTGGGCCTGGACGCGTTCGTGGACGCGGTGAAGGGCGCGATGCGCACGGTGGGTGGGAAGACCCTGGTGGTGGCCTCGGCCGACCTGAGCCACGTTGGGCCGCAGTTTGGCGACCAGACGAAGCTTGACGGGGATGAGCAGAGCAACCCGGCGGGAGTGGCCGCGCGGAACAAGGCGATCGAGCATGACCGTCGGATGCTGGAGTTCCTCACGAGGAACAAGCCCAGCGACTTGCTGGCCGCGATGACGTGGCAGCGGAACCCGACGCGCTGGTGCAGCATCGGGAACCTCGTGGCGACGATGCGGATCGTGGAGCCGAAGGAGTTCCGTCTGCTGCAGTACACGGCCGCGATGGACCAGCAGGGGATGAGCATGGTGAGCAGCTGCGCTGCCGCGATGTTCTGATCCCCGCGTGGGCGCGCGTGAGGTCATTGCGATGTTTGCTGCGGCGGCGTTGGGCGCGCTGGGGGTGTGCGCGTGGAGGGCGTGGCGTCGCGGGCTTGTCGTGCGAGTCGGCGTTCTGGGCGAGCTGAGCGCCCCGACGATGGCGGTGCTTGCGCTGGCGTGTTTGGGCGTGGCGTACCACCTGCTGGCGCACGCGTTCCATTGGGGAACGCTCAAGGCGCCGATGTGGATCGCGGGGCTCGTGGGGGCGGGCGCCTCCGGGTTGGCCATCGTGATGGACGCGTTCGAGGGGCGGTCTTCCCCGGACGCGGGCGAGGGCGGGGAGGAGGGGCGGCGATGATCGCGGTGGTGCAGCGCGTGAGCGAGGCGCGGGTGCGCGTGGAGCGGGGCGAGGGCGCGGGGCACGACGTCTCGATCGCGCGCGGGCTGCTCGCGCTCGTGTGCGCGGAAGCGGGCGATGGCGAGCCGGAGGCGGCTTGGGTCGCGGACAAGATCGCCAACCTGCGCATCTTCGAGGACGAGGCCGGGAAGATGAACATCTCGGCGCTCGGGCTCGAGCCGAGGGGCGAGGTGTTGGTGATCAGCCAGTTCACGCTGGCGGGAGACGTGCGGAAAGGGAATCGGCCGAGCTTCGTGCGTGCCGCGGCGCCGGAGGAGGGGCGAAGACTGGTGGACTCGGTGTCGGCCCGTCTGCGCGACGCGCACGAGCTGAGGGTGGGCGTGGGCGTGTTCGGCGCGGAGATGAGGGTCTCGCTGGTGAACGAGGGGCCGGTGACGATCGTCATCGAGCGGCGCGCGAGCGACGCGGGGGAGTGAATCAGGTTGCGCGGGGCCGCCAGCGCTGCGCGATCGGCACGCGCCGGCCCGGGCCGAAGGCGATGGAGGAGACCTTGATGCCCACGGCCGTCTGCTTGCGCTTGAATTCCGCGAGGTCGATCATCCGTGCGATCCGCTCGATGGTCGCGCCGTCGATGCGCGTCTCGTGCGCGATGCGCGCGAGAGACTGCCGGTGCTCCACGTAGCGCGAGACGATCTCGTCGATGACGTCGTACGGGGGGAGGGTGTCCTGATCGGTCTGGTTGGGGCGGAGTTCCGCCGAGGGCGCCTTCGTGATCGTCGACGTCGGGATGGGCGGTGCGCGGAAGCCGGCGAGCCCGTGATTCGCGTTCAGCCAGTTGGCAAGCCGGTAGACCTGCGCCTTGGTGACGTCCGAGATGACCGCAAGGCCGCCGTTCATGTCGCCGTAGAGCGTGCAGTAGCCCACGGCCAGCTCGGACTTGTTGCCTGTGGTGAGGAGGAGCGCGCCGGTTCGGTTCGAGAAGGCCATGAGAAGGAGGCCCCGGATGCGCGACTGGACGTTCTCCATGGCGATGTCGGGCGCGTTCGGATCGGGCGCGGGCAGAGCGAGCGAGACGTACGCCTCGGCGAGTGTGGATTCGGCGGCCGAGTGGAGGGGAGCGATGGGAGTGGTGATGAGCCTGAGACCGAGAGCGTCGCAGAGCGCGCGGGCGTCGGTGCGAGAGCCCTCGGAGGAATACCGGCTGGGGAGGCCGACGGCGAGGACGTTCGCGGGATCGAGGGCCGCGGCCGCGATGCAGGCGGTGAGGGCCGAGTCGATGCCTCCTGAGACGCCGAGGATGGCGCGGGTGTGGCCGGTCTTGTGGCAGTAGTCCCGGACGCCGAGGACGAGCGCGTTCCAGAGGAGGTGTTCCGCGCCGTGGGATTCGAGCGGCTCGGGGGCTTCCGCGAGCGCCGCCCAGTCCTTTCGGTCGCTGGGCAGATCGAACAGGAGCGTCTGGTCGGAGAAGATCTGGCCCGCGACGAGCCGAGCGCCGGTGTGGGACGAGGGATCGGGGACATAGACGGCCGCGTGGCCGTCGAAGACAAGGTCGTCGTTGCCGCCGAGCTGATTCAGTGCGGCGACGGCGAGGTTGTGCGTGGCGGCGTGCGCCTGAAGCAGCCGGCGGTGGGCCTGACCCTTGCCGAGGACGAAGGGCGAGGCCGAGGGGTTGAGCAGGAGGTCGGCGCCTGCGCGTGCGGCGTTTGCGACGGGGTCGGGCCGTCCGGCATATCGCGCGAGAGCGCCCGCGTCGGCGCCACGCCAGAGGTCTTCACAGACCGAGAGCCCGACGCGTATGCCTTCGTGCTCGATGATGACGGTGTCGTCTCCGGGCCTGAAGTAGCGGTCCTCGTCGAAGACGTCGTAGGTCGGGAGGAGCTGCTTGCGGTAGAGCGCATCGACACGTCCCTTGTGGAGCACGAGCAGCGCGTTCGAGACGGTGGCGTCGTCGTTGAGCCAGGGGCAACCGAGCACAACCCGCGCCTTCGGCGCGACGCTGACGAGGGATCGGGCCGCGTGCATCGCGTCGGCGACGAACCCCTCGTGCAGAAGGAGATCCTTGGGGGGGTAGCCGCTGATCGCGAGTTCGGGGGTGGCGATGAGCGTGGCGCCGGCGTCTGCGGCGCGGCGCACGGCGTCGGCGATCCGCGAGGCGTTGGCCTGGACGTCTCCGACGGTCGGGTTGATGGGGGCGAGCGCAAGCCTCACGGGCAGGGAGTGTACGGGGGCGGGGAGCGTGGATGTGCGGGGGGTAGACTGCACGCGTGCGGGCACTCGGGGGATCGCGGGCGCGAAGGAGAACCACGGTGAGACGACGAGGGCTTGCGGCGGCGGTGATGGGGATGGCGCTGGGCGGGACCGCTGTGGCGCAGGCGGCGCCCGCGCCGCTGCGCTGGCAGCCCGAGAAGGGGAAGGAGGCCGCGTACGACGTGTCGGTGGAGATGACGGTGCGCCAGCAGGAGGGTGACGCGGAGGGGCGCTCGCTCGAGATGCGCCAGCGCGCCCGAGTGTCGCTCACGGTGGAGGAAATGGGGGACGACGGGAGCGCGGCGCTCGCCGGCCGGCTGTCGGGCGTTTCCTTGATGTGGAAAGACGGAGACGTGGCGGCGTCGTGGGAGGAAGGCGGGGCCGAGCCGAGCACGGACGCCGAGCGCGCGCTCGCGGCGATCGGGCGCGCTGCGATGCAGGACCCGCTGCGAGTGACGATCGATGCGGCGGGGATGCTCACGGGGATGTCGGGGTTCGATTCGGCGCGTGCCGCGCTGGACGGGCAGGTTGTGCTCGACGAGGGGGCGCTCGGGATGTTCGAGCCGGTGGCGTTGGCGTCGAGGCTGGCGCCGGTGTTTCAGGGGGACGCGGGAGGGGCGGGCGAGCACGTGGCCGGGGCCGGGGCGCGCCGTGTCGGCAACGGGTGGCAGACGACGGAGCGAGTCAGCCTGGGCAGCGCGGGCGCGCTCGAGGTGACGACGGACTGGGTGCTGAAGGAAGTGCTCGACGGCGTCGCGCGCATCGAGGGCGTCTCACGCGTCGAGGCCTTGAAGCCCGAGGAGCCCTCGCCCGGCGCGCCCGTCGTGCGTGTGGAACGCGGTGCGGGCGCGACGACGACCATCTGGGATCTCTCGTCCGCGGCGATGCAAAGCTGCGAGACCGAGCAGACCCTCACGATGGTGTGGACGCTGGGCGATCTGACGTTGCGGCAGGAGCAGACGTCGAAGTCGTCGGTGCGACGGGCGGAGTAGTGGGGGGGTGTCGGCGTGAGAGCAGGGAGCGCGGGCCCAGGTAGAGGATGGTGATGGGCGCGAGGGCGCCGAGGGCGAGCGCCTCGATCGCGCTGAGGGTCAGGACGAGTCGGGCCATGGTCTCGTGCGAGGCGTCGGCGGGGAGGAAGACGATGCCGGCCTCGCGCAGCCCGAGCATGCCCACGGGGGAGACGGAGCCGATGAGGAAGTAGGCGATGGCGTAGAGGGCGGCGCGCGCGGCGGGGAGCGGGGCGCCGAAGATGTGCGCGGCGATGGCGAATCGTGCGGCGTGCACGCCGATGTCGGCGACCTTGGCGATGGAGAGCGTGGCGGCGGTCCTGGGGTGCTGGGCGATGCGCCAGGCGCCGAGCGAGAGTCGCGCGAGCCAGGGCGTGGTCCGTGCGCGCCGGGAGAGGAAGACGCCGAGGGTGAGGCAGAGCGCGATGCCGAGGAGCGCGAGCAGGGCCCAGACGAGGTCGATGGCGGGGTGGATGAGCGTGGCGGCGATGAGCGGGAGAAAGGTGGCGAGGGAGAGCGCGGAGAAGGCGGCGAGCCAGGCGATGAGATCGCGGAAGAGCATGTGGTCGCGCTTGCGGTGGATGGCGACCCGGACGAGGGCGCCGAGCTTGAACGGGAGATAGGCGAGGAAGGAGGCGAGGGCGTTGACGGCCACGACGTCGGCGAGTCGGAGGGGGTGGAGAGGTCGGGAGGTGATCCAGAACGCGAAGCCGTTGATGGCGGCGGACAGGGCGGTGAGGAGGAAAAGGGAGGCGATGAGCCAGGCGTCGGCGTCGCGGAGACGTTGGAGTTCGGCGCGGGTGTCGGGAGAGAAGGCGAGGGAGGCGCACCAGGCGAGGAGCGCGAGGCCGAGGGCGAAGCCGAGGAGTTGAATGAGGAGTCGCAGCGGCGTGAAGCGGCGAGGGCGTTCGAGGAGGCCGAGCGGTCCGTGGGGGGCGTGAACTCCGATTCAAGGCCTTTTCTTCTCGACCAACCCTCAGGCTGCACTTTCATCAT
>CAYPGJ010000010.1:78806-83583 GCA_964410465.1 uncultured Phycisphaeraceae bacterium
GGGGTCGGTGGGGGGGGTGAAGGGTGGGGGGGGTGGATGTCGCGCGGTCTCGCGGCATGGGGGCGATGGTACTGGGGTGCAGCGCGCGGGAGGGGGTTTGGGCGAGGGGGGGTGTGCGCGATTCGTGCGCGTTATGCATTGACCGCGTGCGTTGGAGGGTTAGAGTGAACCGGCACATGGGCGGCGGGACACGAGCAAGAGCGGGGCGAAACACGCGGCATCGCGCGTGGTGGCTCGCGCTCGTCGGCGTGTTCGCGCTGCTGGCGGGCACGACCGGGCCCCTGGCGCACGCCTGGGAGATCGGGGCGAAGACGGGTGTCGCGGCCTGCGACGCCTCGGGGACGCGTCAGACGGATCACCCGCAAGCGCCCGAGCGCCACGCGCCGGACGGCTGCGCGGTGTGCCTGACGATCCACGCGGCCTCGCACGCGGGGCTGACGGGCGTTGGCGGCGGATGGTCGGCGCCTGCAACGCTGTGCGTCGGCGTCGTGATCGAAACGGGGATCGCGGGGGCGGGGGTCTCGGTGTTGGACGGCGCGAGAGCGCGCGGCCCGCCGAACGATCGCGCCTGATCCAGGAACGTGGGCTCCTCGGCGTTTCCGGGCGGAAGATCCGTGCCGCGGGCCCCTGCGCGATGGCTTTGAGGTTCACAACGGAAGAGGCCCGGCGGCTGACCATGTTGTCATCGCGCCGGGCGATGAGGTGGCTATGCGTCGACGTGCGTTCACGCTCGTTGAGTTGCTCGTGGTCGTGGCGATCGTTGCGCTGCTCATCGGGATTCTCGTGCCGGCGCTGTCGTCGGCGCGTCATGAGGCCCGGCGCGCGGCGTGTCTGGCGAACATGAAGACGATGCAGACGGCATCGCTCGCATGGACGCTGGATCACGACGGCGAGCTCATCGACGTCGGGCTGGGGCACGGCGGGTCGGGGATCTCCAACGAGCAGGGCTCGTGGATCAACGCGCTCGCGCAGACCTACGGCTCGCCGCTGGTGCGCCGCTGCCCGGCGGACGACAGCACGCACTGGCCGGAGGAAGAGGGCGGGCGGGGCGTGCCCGTGCCCCCGACGACCGACGTGCTGCGCCGGTCGTCCTTCGGCGTGAACAACTACCTCACGGAGTTCGCCCCGAGCGAGCCGGTGCGCCGGCTCGACCGGGCGCGCATGCCGAGCAAGATCGTGCAGTTCCTGGAGATGGCGGAGGAGGGTGAGTACGCCGCGGCGGACCACCCGCACGTGGAGAACTGGAGCGTCCCCGGGTTGCCCGACGCTTCGCCGAGGCTGGCCGCGAACGAGATCGAGTCGCACCAGCACGGCGGGAGGAAGGCGACGTGGGAGGCGCGATCGAACGTGACATTCCTCGACGGACACGCGGCCAGCGCGACGTTCCGCGAGCTCTACACCGACGCGACGGCGAACTCGTTCGACCCGTCGGTCTGGGAGTAGGGCCTCGCGGGAGCGCGGCCGAGAACGGAGCGACAACATGCAGCGGATAACGATGATCGCGATCGCGGCGGCGCTGACGGCAGCGCCCGCGCTCGCGCGACAGGTGCACACGGGAGACGTTGTGCTCGCGGTGCAATCAGGACGGATTGTGACGGGCAGCGGGCTCGTCTCGCAGGGCTCCTTCACGGAGCAGAGAGTGATCGGCGTGACGCTCGGCGCCCAGGGCGTGCCCGCGTTCTCGAGCAACCCGGGCTACGACTGCGAGCCGGGCACGTTCCCTGGCGGCTCGGCCATCGGGTTCAACATCCGAGATCGCCTCTGGCGCTGGTCGGTCGCGACGTTCGTGCCCACAAGCGGCGAGGTGATGCAGCTCAGTAGCGGCCCCGCGTCGCGCGTCTCTGGCGAGGGGTTCGTCGCCGGGTTCACGCTCTCCGTGAGCGCCAACGGTCAGTGGCACAAGCACCTGGGAATGCTGCTCCAGCAGGGCTCGGCGCCGTCGATCACCGACGGGGCGTATCTGCTCGAGTTGGAGCTGTTCCACAACGCGGGTGTGGCGACCAGCAGGCCGTATTACCTGCTGTTCAACCAGAACGCGTCGGCGGGCGCGATGAGCGCGGGGGAGTCGTTCGTCCGCGCGCGAATCCTCCCGCCCGTACAGCCGGGCGACACGAACGGCGACGGGCGCGTCGACTTCGTCGACCTGAACAGCGTGCTGTCCGGCTTCGGCGTCTCCGGGCAATGGCTGCCCGGCGACGTGAATCGTGACGGCGTCGTGAGCTTCCTCGACCTGAACATCGTCCTCGGCGCGTTCGGCGCCGGGGTGTGAACCGATCGAAACACCCACGCCGCGCACCCGCGCGGCTCAGCAATCAGAAAGTGTGTTGCCCATGAAGAACGGAATTCAGACGTGTGTGATGATGAGCGTGATGTGCATCGCGGGCGCCGGCTCGGCGTTCGGGCACAAGGGCCTCGACGTCCTGCTTCTCCCGGACCGTTCGTCGGGCGTTCTCCGAACGGGCTCGTACGACGACGCGACCAAGGCGGTCGTCTCCGAGAACGAGCGCGTGTTCCTCGCGGAGTTCGGAGCCGCGATCCCCGGCGAGCCGAACTTCGCGGACGCCCCCGGATTCCGCGCGCTCGACGGCGCGTTCACCCCGGGCGACCAGTGGGGCTTCTGGATCACCGACGCCGTGCGCGTCTGGGACCCGCTCGCTGGGCACTTCGACACGCTCTCCACCTACACCATCTCGCTCGGGTTCGGGCCGCTCAGCGTGACCTCCTCCACCTCCGCGGGCGGCGTTGTGAACGGCTTCGACCTGATCATCCCCGCGGGCGGCTTCGACGATCACCTCGACGTGACGCTCGATGCGCCCACGGGTCCGGAGGCC
Organism: uncultured Phycisphaeraceae bacterium; assembly: GCA_964410465.1. Taxonomy (GTDB): domain Bacteria; phylum Planctomycetota; class Phycisphaerae; order Phycisphaerales; family UBA1924; genus CAYPGJ01. Next base: position 81,638 of record CAYPGJ010000010.1, read on the forward strand.
GACGGGGTCTACCTTCTCCGTCTCTCGCTCCGCGCGACCGGCCTCACACCGAGCGAGCACGTCTGGTTTGTCTACAACCGCGCCATGGACAAGTCGATCCACGAGGCCGCGGAGGCGTACGTCCGCGACGTCCTCGTGCCGAGCCCGGGAGGAGCGGGCGTGCTCGCGCTGCTGGGCGCGATGACGATCGCCCGTCGTCAGCGGCGCCACTGATCCACGCCTGGAGGGGAGTATTCGCGCGCGGAGGGGCGGAGACGCCTCTCCTGCGTGTTTCACGCGTTGATGGACGAGGACGCGACGTGCGTCGGCGTGGCGCCCTCGGGCAGCGTCGGCCGGTCCCACACGAACGCGGGCGCTGCGCCGAACACCCCGGCGAACACGTCCGATTTCCGCTCCGCGCCCCAGATGTCCACCACGGGGTCCGTGTCCGCGTTGACGTGGATCAACCACGCCGTCTGCTCGGCCGGCGCGTGCTCGAGCGTCACCGCGCGGACGCGCTGCATGTGCGTGCGGTCCAGCCCGTCCGCGATCCGAAGGATCGCCGACAGCGCGAGCACCAGCTCGCGGTCCTCGCGCGTGAGCGTGGCGAACGCCTCGTGCCTGGGCTTCGGGGCCGCGCCCCGGTGATAGCGCGCCACCGCCGCCACCACCTCGATCTCGCGCCTCGAGAACCCCGGCATGTCCGAGTGCACGATGAGATGGTGCGAGTGCAGATGATGGCGCGCATAGTTGATGTGGTACCCGCAGTCGTGCAGGATCGCCGCGGCCTCGAGCAGCGAGCGCGAGTCCTCGGACCGCCACGGCCCCATCGGTGCCGCGGGATGCGTCGACAGCTGATCGAAGAGCTGCATCGCCAGCCCCGCCACGTGGAAGCAATGCCTGCGGTCATAGCGGCAACCCGCGGCGAAGTCCCGCACCGAGCGAGCGCGCGAGCGGGCGCCGGACTCCGGCGTGGAGGGAGCGAAGTGCTCCCCGATCATCGACCGGATCAGCCCGTCCCGGATGCCACCGTCGTTGACCCGGAGACGGTCGACCTTCAATCGCTTGAGCACCTCGAGCACGATCGCCGCGCCCGCGACGATGATGTCCGCGCGCTGCGACGAGAGGCCCGGCACGGCGCGCCGCGCATCGGGCGTCATGCGCCGCAGCCGCTTCACCATGCGCTTCACGTCGTCGCGCTTCAGGTCGTACCCACGGGCCCCAGCGGAAACGGACGACACGCCCCGCTCCTCGCACATCGCGATCTTCGCCACGGCCTCGAAGGTCCCGCCCGAGCCGATGAGCATCTGCAGGTCGTGCGTCGGTCGGGGGAGCTGGTCGCGGAGCGTCCGCCGGATGTGCTCGCGAAGCTCACGGTGGCGCTCTCCCGCGCACGACTCGGGGCCCCCGAACTGCTCCGTCAGACGCACCGCCCCGAGCGGGATCGTCGCGATCTCCTCGATGACGCCCTGCGCGCTGAGCACGGCCTCCGTGCTGCCGCCGCCGACGTCCACCACGGCCGTCGGCAGCGCGCGGAGGTCAAACGCCCGCGCCGCGCTCAGGAACGCGAGACGCGCCTCCTGCTCCGCAGAGATGATCTCCACCGGCAGCCCGGCCCGCTGACGAACGAGCGAGAGGAACTCGGCGCGATTCGATGCCTCGCGCACCGCGGCCGTGGCCACCACTCGGATGCGCGACGCGCCGTACCCCTCCGCGATGCGCCGCATGTGCGCGATCGTCGTGGCCGCGGCGTCGATCGCGTCCGGCGCCAGCGCGCCCGTGGACGCCAGCCCGCGACCCAGGCGCGACGTCTCCTTCTCATCGTCAAGAACCCGATAGTTCCCGTCGCTGTAGGCCTCGGCGATGATGAGCCGCACCGTGTTCGTGCCGACGTCGATGGCCGCGACGCGCCAGGGGGACGCGACCGGGCCCCCCGCGCCGCCCGCCTCGATGCGCTCGGGCGCGAC
>CAYPGJ010000011.1:0-81668 GCA_964410465.1 uncultured Phycisphaeraceae bacterium
CCGTGCGCCGACTCCCGCTCGCGCAAGAAAAAACCCCCGAGCAGCGGTGGGCACCGCTCGGGGGCAGGGCGTAGAGGGGGCCTCGAACTCCCCGAAGGGAGGAGGCGCCCCTCAGGTGGGGTCAAGGAAACGCCGGCGCGATCCTGGCGACGGCGTTGGTGCGCGACACGCGGAACGTTGCGCTCGATGCGCAACGCCCCGGGGCCTGAGGAGGCGCTCTGAACTCCCGATGGTGGGTTCCGATTGGGGCTGTCCGTGGCCTCGGGCCGATGCTCTCCCCGATCGGTGGTCATCCACCGGCGCGCCGATCCGTTGGTGCGCCGATGGGACGGGGCTCCTTCCGCTCGTCGACCGCAACGGGCTCGAGAGCGCCTCCTCAGTAACCGCGGACGTGGGGCGGAAGGAATGCGCCCCGTTCGGCCCGCTCGGAGCGTGAGGCCGAGCGTGTCCGTTTCGCGCTGCACACATCATCGAGTTGTTCCAACGTCCCGCGACCACCTCACGAACACCCCATCGAATGGCCGCAGTTCAAACACTTGTAGCACGCCCCGTTCCGAACCGTGATCTCCCCGCAAACCTCGCACGCCGGCGCGTCGCTCTGCATGTCGCGCATCGCGTCCGACAACGTCGACACCGACACCGCCACACGCAACTCCGTCTCACCGTGATGCGACGTCCCGCGACCCTTCGTCACCACCCGCGCAGAACGCTCCTCCCCACGCTCCGCAATCACGATCCGCTGCGGCTCCGCCATCGCCTCCTCCCGCCGCGCCGCGACCATCTCCCCGTTCCCGACGCCCCCGCGCTGCGGCGTGTTCGCCTCCCGATATCCCGGGATGAACTGAATCCCCATCCAACGGAAGATGTAATCCACCAGCGACTTCGCGAACGGAATGTCCCGGTTCGCCGTCATCCCCGCAGGCTCAAACCGCTGGTGCGTGAACTTGTTCACCATCGACTCCACCGGCACGCCGTACTGCAGCGCCACCGACGTCGCCGTCCCCAACGAATCCATCAACCCCCCGATCGTCGACCCCTCCTTCGCCATCGTGATGAACAGCTCGCCCGGCTGCCCGTCGTCGTACAGCCCCACCGTCAGATACCCCTCATGCCCCGCAATATTGAACTTGTGCGTGATCGACCGACGCGTATCCGGCAACCGCCTCCGCATCGGCCGCTCCTGCAGCCGCTCCACCGGCTTCCCGTTCCCCGCCGCGTGCGCCGCCCGCGCCACCTCCAACGCAATCTCCTCGTGCGCCTCCTCCAACCCCTCCTCGTCCTCCTCCTCCATCAGCACTCGCACCTCGGCGTCCACCACTCCTCCCCCGCTCTTCGTTCCTCCCCCACTCTCTTCCTTGCCCCCGCTGTCGCTTTTTGAGGACAGCGGCTGCGACAGCTTGCACCCGTCCCGATACAGCGCGTTCGCCTTCAGCGCCAGCTCCCACGACAACCGGTACGACCGCATGATGTCGTCCACCGTCGCCTCGTTCGGCAGATTGATCGTCTTCGAGATCGCCCCCGATATGAACGGCTGCGCCGCCGCCATCATCCGAATATGACCCTCCGTCCGGATGAACCGCTCGCCCTTCTTCCCGCACTTGTTCGCGCAATCGAACACCGGCAGGTGCCCCGCCTCCAACCAAGGCGCCCCCTCCACCGTCTGCGTCCCGCACACCACCTCGTTCAACGTCTCGATCTGCGCCGCGTTCAACCCCAGCATCTTCAGCAGGCTGAACGACGGGTCCGCCTTCGCCGCCGCAGGCTCCAGACCCAGCCGCTTCAGCGCCTCATCACCCAACGCCCACGCGTTGAACGCGAACCCGATCTCGAACACGCCCGGCAGCGAATCCTCAATCCCCTTGATCTCGCCCGCCGTGAACCCCTTCTCCTTGAGCAGCTCCGCCAGCGTCTTCCCGGACGACTTCCGCGACCCGTCCGCCGCCGGAATCACCACGTCCAACCGCAGCGTCCCCAGCACGTACGTCAAAATGTCCCGCTGCTGCTCCTCCGTGTACCCCAGCGACTTGAGCGCCGGCCGCAGCGAAGCGTTCGCGATCTTGAAATACCCGCCCCCCGCCAGCTTCTTGAACTTCACCAGCGCAAAGTCCGGCTCCACACCCGTCGTGTCACAATCCATCAACAGACCGATCGTCCCCGTCGGCGCGATCACCGTCGTCTGCGCGTTCCGATACCCGTGCTTCTCCCCCAGCGCCAAGGCCTCATCCCACGCCGCCGTCGCCCGGTCCAGCATCTCCTGCGCATTCGAAATCCGCGCCCTGCCACTCCTGATCACCGCATGATCGATCGGCACCGGCGCCGTCCGCAGCCCCTCATACGCCTCCTTGCCCTTCGCCGTGCGCGCCACCCCATGCGCCGCCCGCCGATGATTCCGCATCACCCGCAGCATGTGCTTCGCGTTCTTCTCGTGGCCCGCGAACGCCCCCAGCTCCTTCGCCATCACCGCGCTCTGCCGGTAGCTCCGCCCCGTCAAGATCGCCGTCACCGTCGCGCAGATCGCCCTTCCTTCCTCCGAGTCGTACGCCAGCCCCGCCTGCATCAGCATCGCGCCGAGGTTCGCATACCCGAGCCCCAGCGTCCGGAACTCCCACGACAGCCGCGCGATCTCCTCCGACGGGAACGCGGCCATCAGCACCGAAATCTCCAGCACCACCGTCCACAGATCAATCGCGTGCTCATACCCCGCGACGTCAAACTCCCGCTTCTCCAGGTCAAACAGCTTCAGCAGGTTGATCGACGCCAGATTGCACGCCGTGTTGTCCAGGAACATGTACTCCGAGCACGGGTTGCTCGCGTTGATCCGACCCGACTCCGGGCACGTGTGCCACTCGTTGATCGTCGAATCAAACTGCACCCCCGGGTCCGCGCACCGCCACGCCGCATACCCGATCTGCGCCCACAACTCCCGCGCGGGAATCGTCTTCGCAACCTTCTCGCTCGTCCGGTACGACAGCGACCAGTTCTCACCCTTGTCCAGCGCGTCGAAGAACGCGTCCGGAATCCGAACCGAATTATTCGAGTTCTGCCCCGAAACCGTGTGATACGCCTCGCCGTTGAAGTCGTAGTCCAGCTTCAGCTTCAGGTGCTTCGCGGCCTCCCGGTCGTGCTCGGAGATGTGCTTCATCCCCTCCACCATCGCCGCGACCTTCAACTCCTCCCGCACCTTCCAATTGATGAACGACTCGATGTCCGGGTGATCGAGATCGAGGCACACCATCTTCGCCGCGCGACGCGTCGTCCCCCCGCTCTTGATCGCCCCCGCCGCCCGATCACCGATCCGCAGCCACGACATCAGCCCCGAACTCTTGCCCCCGCCCGACAGCGACTCATCCTCGGCCCGCAAGCGCGAGAAGTTCGTCCCCGTCCCCGACCCATACTTGAACAGCCGCGCCTCACGAACCCACAGGTCCATGATTCCCCCCGGGTTCACCAGGTCGTCCTCAACGCTCTGAATGAAGCACGCGTGCGGCTGCGGGTGCGAATACGCATCCTCAGCCAGCGACACCCTCCCCGTCTCCGGGTCCGCGATGAAGTGCCCCTGCGCAGGCCCCGAAATCCCGTACGCCCAGTTCAATCCCGTGTTGAACCACTGCGGCGAGTTCGGCGCCGCCACCTGATGCACCAGCATGTACACCAGCTCGTCATAGAACGCCTGCGCGTCCGCCGCCGAGTCGAAATACCCGTGCGTCTCGCCCCAGTGACGCCAGCACCCGGCCAACCGGTGAATCACCTGCTTCGCGCTGCGCTCCGGCCCGAGCACCACCTTCCCCGACGCGTCGCGCACGAAGCTGCCGTCCATCAGCCCCTGCACCGCGTCCGCGCCCGCCTCAACCTGAGGCACGCCCGCCTTGCGGAAGTACTTCGACACCATGATGTCCGTCGCCAACTGCGACCACGTCGCCGGCACCTCGGCGTCTTCCATGTGGAAGACAACCGATCCGTCAGGATTCGAAATCTTCGATGACCGACGAACCCACTCGACAGTGGCAAACGGGTCGCGGCCGGCAGTCGTGAACTTGCGTGTGATCTTCATGGGTATGTCCAAAGGGCACTAGGCACTGGGCACTAGGCACTCGAAAATGCTCAGGGTTCAAGACTTCGAATCAGTCCCGCCAGAACGCGGCCGCACTCGTCCAGTTCCGCTTGCATGACGTCGTGTGCGTCCGACGACAGGTAGCCCAACTCCATCGCGAACAACAGCTGCGTATCCAGCTCGTACAGCGACCCCCTCGCCATCCGCAGAAATCGAACGTAGTCCTGACTGCTTCCACGTCCGTAGCCCTCCGCGACATTGCTCGCGACCGACACCGCCGAGCGACACACCTGACTCGTGATGCCGTACTTCTCTCGATCCGGGAACGACTTCGTAGCCCGGTACACCGACAATCCCAACGCGAACGACTTCTTCCACGCGACCAGGTCCCGGTATGACTTGATCTCGGCCACGCTCCATCACGCCTCCGAACCCAAGTGCTCTCTGCATGCCGCGTTCACGTTCAGTCATCCGATCTCGTCTTCTGCTTGTTGTCTTCGCTAGTGCCTAGTCCCTAGTGCCTAGTCCCTAGTGCCTAGTCCCTAGTGCCCTTGGCTTTCTGCCTTTCTGCCTTTCCCTAGTGCCTAGTGCCTAGTCCCTAGTGCCCTTCTCCTAGTCCACCCTCGGCAGCGTCAACCCCGCCTGATCCTGGTACTTGCCCCTCTTATCCGCGTAAGAGACGGCGCAAACTTGGTCGGCTTTCAGGAACACGAGCTGCGCGATGCCCTCATCCGCGTACACCTTCGCCGGCAGCGGCGTCGTGTTCGAGATCTCGATCGTGATCTTGCCCCGCCACTCCGGTTCCAGCGGCGTCACGTTCACGATCAGCCCGCACCGCGCATACGTCGACTTGCCCACACACAGCACCAGCACGTCCCTTGGGATCGTGAACGTCTCCACCGTCTCGCACAGCGCGAACGAGTTGGGCGGAATGATCACGCCCCCCGAAGCCCCCCACCCCGGCTTGTTCGCGTTGATGATCCCGTCCACCTCGACGAACAGGTCATCCGAGAACCGCTTCGGGTCCACGATGGCCACCTCCCCCGAGCGAGGCGTCGCCGTGAAGATCTTGAAACGGCTCCCCACCCGCACGTCGTACCCGTACGACGACACGCCGTACGACACGCTCCCCTGGCGCTTCGTCCCCTCCGCAAAGGGCTCGATCCCGATCAGTTCGCGGATCTGTGTATCGCAGAGCACAGGCATCGAATCAGCTCCGTGTCCGCTCCGTCTGGGCGCAGGATGGTCCTCCATCCCAAGACGTTAGGACGACGTTCGGTGTCACACAAGTTGTTCAGGTCCCGCGACTCGCGGGGCCCCACCTGCTTTCCTACAAGGGGCGACGGGGGGTGTGACCCACGTTGCCCCACTGCCTGCACGACTCGGCAAACGTGGCGACGGTCGCGGGCTTCCGCTTCCCTCTTCGGCCCGCTCAGCCGCTGCCGCGTGTGGCAGAGGAAAGGCATGCTACCACCACCCGTGGTGGCATCAAGCCGCCCTAACCCCAAAATGTCGTACTTTTTCTCTTGCCACGGCGCATGAACTCACAACCACTTGCGCACACCATACTTCGGCGCTTCTCCACATCGCAAAATGCCCCGCTCAGGGGGCTACCCCTTGCGTGGACAACATGTCCCGACACGTCACTACACCACCCCTTGTGTGTGAAACCTGTCTCCGCAACGTGGATAACCCTGTCGGACGCTGTCTCACCCTGTCGCTTCCACAACCCCCAACCCCTCCCCACCACGCACACCCCTTCCCCCCACTCCAACGCTGCTAGGCTCGACCCGATGGAGGCCTCTCCCCAGAACCCGACCTCTTCTATGCCCGACTGGGTCCAGAACCCACCCGCCGCCCGAGCCTCCTCCGCGCTCCAAGGCCTCACCGGCGCGCAACGGCTCGCCGCCGAAACCATCCAAGGCCCACTCCTCGTCGTAGCCGGCCCCGGCTCCGGCAAAACCCGCGTCATCACCAGACGCATCGCCCACCTCCTCGAGTCCGGCGTCAAGCCCTGGCAGGTCCTCGCCCTCACCTTCACCAACCGCGCCGCCGGCGAGATGCGCGAACGCGTCCTCAAACTCCTCGACCCCGAAGCCCACGACCCGCGCGAATCCCGGGCGCTGCGCGGCCTCACCATCACCACCTTCCACTCACTCTGCGCGCGTCTCCTCCGCAAGTACGCCGAGGACGCCGCACGCATCACCCCCGGCCTCAAGCCCGACTTCTCCATCTACGACTCCGGCGACCAGTCCTCCCTCATGAAGCGCGTCATCGGCGAAGCAGGTCTCAACACCAAGAACTTCCCCCCCGGCGCCGTCCTGGCGACCGTCAGCAGCGCCAAGAACCTCCTCCTCTCACCCGACGACTTCGATCGACAGGCCGCCGATTTCTTCGCGAAAACAGCCGCAAAGCTCTACCGCGCCTACGAACGCGCCCTCCGCGCCGCCAACGCCGTCGACTTCGACGACCTCCTCACCCTCACCGTCAAAACACTCCGCGCCTCTCAGCCCGCGCTCGAAGAGATCCGCGCGCGATGGCGCTACGTCATGATCGACGAGTACCAGGACACCAACCACGCGCAGTTCGCGCTCGCCGCGTTGATCGCAGGCCCCGCAACTCCCGACGGAGGACCCAACATCTGCGTCGTCGGAGACCCCGACCAGTCCATCTACGCATGGCGCGGCGCCGACATCCGAAACATCCTCGAGTTCGAAGCCCACTACCCCGGCGCCAAAGTCGTCACCCTCGGCGAGAACTTCCGCTCCACCGCGCCCATCCTCAACGCCGCAGATCATCTCATCCGACGCAACACCCAGCGCAAAGCCAAGGACCTCATCCCCGCGCGCGACGACGCCGGCGACCGCCCCGCCGTCATCATCACCCGTGACGAGCACCACGAGGCCGAGACCGCGCTCGCCTGGCTCCGCGAAGCCGCCGACGCCGGCGTCCCGTGGCGCGAGATGGCCGTCATGTACCGAATGAACTCCCTCAGCCGCGTCATGGAGGACGCACTCCGCGACGCCCACATCCCCTACGTCATCGCGCGCGGCACCGCCTTCTACGACCGCGAAGAGATCAAGGACGCCCTCGCATACCTCCGACTCATCGCCAACACCGCAGACGACATCTCCCTCGACCGAATCGTCAACAAGCCCGCCCGCGGCATCGGCGCCGCCACGCTCGAACGCATCCGCACCGAAGCCGTCCGACACAACCTCCCCATGTTCGAAGCCATGCGCACCGCCGAGACCATCGACGATCTCGCACAACGTGCGCGCGCCGCCGTCCGAAAGTTCGTCGAACTCGTCGACGGATGGACCGGCGGCGGCACGTTCATGGGCGCCAACCTCGACGACGGTTTGGCCGCGTTCGTGCGCACAGTCCTCGAAGAATCAGGCCTGCGGCCAACACTCGTGAAACGCAAAAACGAGGACGCCGCCGACGAGGACCGCGTCACCAACCTCGACGAACTCGTCTCCTCGGCCGCCGATTTTGAGGAGTCCTACGACCCTTCGAGCGATCCCGTCACCGCAATGACCGACGCCGAGCCCGCCGAGACTCCCACACTTCTGGGGCTCCTCCGCGCCTTCCTCGAACGCGTCTCCCTCGTCGCCGACGCCGACTCCGTCGACCCCGAAAGAGGCGCCGTCACCCTCATGACCCTCCACGCGGCGAAAGGCCTGGAATTCCAGGCAGTTACGATGATCGGCCTCGAGGAAGGCGTCCTCCCCCATGCGCGCGCGCTCGGTCACCCCGACGCACTCGAAGAGGAGCGCCGCCTCTGCTTCGTCGGCATCACCAGGGCCAAGGACCGGCTCCTGCTCACCGCCGCGAAGTCCCGCACTCTCAGAGGTTTGCGCGAACGCACCATCGCCAGCCAGTTCCTCAGGGAACTCGACGGCCACGTCTCCTTCACCGACCGCACCGACGTCTGGAGCGACGCCCCCGACGACGACGCGTCCGATTCCGACTACCCAACGCATTATCAATCAAAGACTTCCGTCTCCACCCCCTTCCCCGTCGGCTCCCAGGTCCGCCACCCGCAATTCGGAATCGGCAAAGTCCGCGCTGCAACCGGCGGCGCCGACGGCAAAGTCCGAGTTCACTTCCAAGGTGTTGGTGAGAAAACACTTGTGACTCGCTACGCCCGCCTCGAACCCGCCTGAACCCCGGTTATCGGCCCCGAAATCCACGCCGTTTGGGTGGATCGCCGTTGACCTCCCGCCGACATGGTGTACGGTTGACGACGGCAGCGGGCCGCACACCCGCCGCCGAGTCGGTTCGTTTCGACAAGTCACAGGGAAACAAGCAACGGGCGTCGCACGCGCAAGTTGCGGAGAGACAGGGGTTTATCCATGCGTATCACGCTTGCGGCCGCAGCCGCGCTGTTGGCCGGTTCAGCCGCTCACGGCGCATTCATCTCGTTCGCGTCCGACACGAGCCCGGCCAATCCGACGTTCGTCTCGACCTTCGACGGCACGACATATGTGCGCGATTTCGGCCCCACCAACGTCGATCTCCAGATCGACGTCGATGAGAACGGCCCCATGGGCCCCATCACCCTGAACGCCAACATGACCGCGGAATTCGCCCTGACTTTCGCGGGCACCGTGTCGCTCGGCGGCTCGACGTTCGCGCACGTGTTCAGCCTGAGCGGCTTCTTCCAGTTCAACGACGTCGCGGGCGGGATGATCCTGCGTGCGGACGTGACGGATGGCGCGTTCACGGGCGTGGGCACCGGCTCGCACGTGATGTCGGCCATCATGTCGGGGTCGGGCGCTTCGTACACGCTGGGTTCGATTGCGACGGAGGTCGGGTTTGGGGGTGTGCAGGCAGGCGACTTTGGCTTTTCGTTGACGGCTATTAACGCTGGAGCCGGCGCCGCGTTGGTGTTCCCGGTGACGGACGGTTTCCCGCCCGTGGGGATCGCGGCGTTCCAGTCCGAGGGCTCGTTCTCGGGTCGGTTCGTGCCGGCGCCTGGTCCGACGGCGTTGCTCGCGATGGGCGGTCTGGTGATCGCTCGTCGTCGGCGCTGAGTCGGCGGAACGAATGACTGAGATCTGCATCGCCCCTGGCACAGAGCCGGGGGCGTGTTTTTTTTGGAGGTATGCGCTGCGTCGGCGCGTTACGTGGCGGGAGCGGCGATGTCGCGCCGGTAGTGCTTGCCGTCGAACTGGATCAGCTCGGCGGCCTGCATGGCGCGCTCGCGCGCGGCGGGGAGTGTGTCGGCAGTGGCGACGACAGAGAGGACTCGCCCGCCCGTGGTGACGATGTCGCCCCGCTCGTTGCGCTTCGTGCCGGCGTGGAAGAGGAGTGTGTCGGGGAGTTTCGAGGCCTCATCGATGCCGGTGATGACGTCGCCGGCGCGCGGGGATTGGGGGTATCCGTGCGAGGCAAGGACGACGCAGCACGTCGGACGGGGGTCCCAGTCGATGTCGGCTTCGTCGAGGGCACCGGAGGCGGTTCGCCAGAGGAGTTCGGGGAGGTCGGCCCTGAGCCTCGGCACGAGCGCCTGGCACTCCGGGTCCCCGAACCGGCAGTTGTATTCGAGCACGCGGGGCCCGCCGGGGGTGAGCATGAGTCCGACGAAGAGGACTCCCCGGAACTCGATGTCTTCGCGTCGGAGCGCGTCGACGGTGGGGACGAGGATGTCCTTCTGGATGGTTCGGAGGAGCGCTTCGTTGAGTCGCGTGGAGGGCGAGAAGGCGCCCATGCCGCCGGTGTTGGGGCCCTTGTCGCCGTCGAGGAGGCGCTTGTGGTCCTGCGCGGTCTCGAGGAGGGCGATGGTGCGCCCGTCGACGAGGGCGAAGACGGATGCTTCGGGGCCGGTCATGCGCTCTTCGACGACGATTTCGGCGCCCGCGTCGCCGAACTCCTTCTTGACCATGATGCGGTCGACGGCGTCGAGCGCTTCGTCGAGGGACTCGGGGACGACGACTCCCTTGCCGGAGGCGAGCCCGGAGGCCTTGACGACGTAGGCGTATTCGCGGGACTTGAGGAAGGCCTTCGCCTCGGAGGGGTTGGTGAAGACTCGTGCGTCCGCGGTGGGGATGGATGCGGCGCGCATGAGCCGCTTTGCCCAGGACTTGGAGGCTTCGAGTCGGGCGCCCGCTGCGGTGGGCCCGAGCACGGCCCTGCCTGGGGCAGCGAGGACGTCTGCCAGCCCGGCTGCCAGGGGGGCCTCTGGTCCGATGACGACGAGGTTGATGCGTTGGTTGTCGCAGAAGCGTTGGATGCGGAAGGGAGCTTTGGGGTCGATGGGGCAATCAACCGGCGATGCGAGCGCAGCGATGCCCGGGTTTTCGGGGTGGGAGGTGAAGATCGCGTCGAGGCGCGGAGATTGCGCGAGTTTCCAAGCGAGCGCGTGCTCGCGGGCGCCTCCGCCTACCAGGAGGATGCGGAAGCGGTCGGGAGGCGTTGAGGTTCGTGGCTGGGGCTTGGGCATCGGGGCCGGATGGTACCGGGGCATGGGGGAAGCGTCGGGGGCAGCACGCGCAGCGGGCGTGCGAGTGCGGTCAGAAAAGGTTGCAAGGCGAGAGTTTGCGCATCGGGGAGGTCATGGGAGGACAAGGAGCGCCTCCTCGCACTCGAGATAGCGGTCGGTGGGTGGCGCGTGTCGGCAATCGGTGATGATGAAGCCGCAGCGTTCGAGCACGCGGATGGAGGCGACGTTGTGCTTGGCCGCGCGGGCGTGGAGCGGGCGTGTGGGGACGAGTTCGAGGAAGAGCGCGAGGGCACGGGAGGCTATTCCCTTGCCCCAGTAGTCGCGATCGATCCAGTAGCCAACGGCGGGCTGACCATCGAGCGGGAAGCAGGAGATGTGACCGACGAGCGCGTCATCGGCGAGTATCGCGCGGGCGGTGACATCGGGATTCCGCGCAACATTTGCCCAGAGCGCGCGGAAGGAGGCTTCGTCGCGCGGCCTGACTGCTGCCATGCGATTCGATTCAGGGTCCGATTGAAAACGGAAGAGCGCGGAGATGTCGTCGGGCGTGATGTCGCGGAGGGAGACGTGCATGGGCTGCGGGAGGAGATCGTGAATCAGGGTGACAGTACGCCGATAGAACTTTTCTTGGCGGGCGTTAGGGTCTGGGAGGCATCGGCACGACGGATCGTCGAAGCGATTGGGGTATCGGCGTCGGCGGGTCAGGCTCGGCTGCCACGAGGCGATGGGCTGCGGCACTCACGGTTGGAGTGAGCCCGCGCCGAACGGTCATGTCAGACTTTGAACTTCTCAAACGCCGTTCCGTTGAACTTATAGACGCCATGCTCGTGAGTGCCGAGCCACAACACGCCTTCGTTGTCCTGGTAGATGGAGTACAGCGTCACGATTGCGTCGCCATCCTTGACCTGATACTGGGTCGAGCGGGTCCCATCGTATCGCCAGACACCCGAACGAAGCGTCGCCAGCCACAGATCGCCGTTCTTGTCCTTGACCGATGACATGAAGAATGCGGGGTGGTCCTCCCTGGGGTCCGCTGGACGGATGATGCCCGGTTCCTTCCGAAGACTCAGCGTGCTGGAGGCTTGCCCGGCTGCTGCGTTTTGGAGGGGCGGCTGGACAACGAAGCGGTTCAGTGTGTTGCTGAACCAGAACTTGCCGTCCTTGTCCTCGGCGATTGAGCGGAGGCCGAAATTGTCGTCATTGTCAAAGCCGAGTTCGGTCTTGGCAGCCCACGCGAAGGTCGTCCCGTCGAACCGGCATACGCCGAGCACATGCGTGCCGAACCACACGCATCCTTTGCTGTCTTTGAAAATGATGTAGACGTCGTACGGGTTGTAGGTCATTCCCGGAAACCTGGAGCGCGGGTACTTGGCAATATGGTCTTCGCCTGGCTTGGTCTTGGGGAACGCCAGGCGGTGCAAGGACGTGCCGTCGTAGCGATACACGGCGCCTTCATCCTGCCAGCCCGTGAACCACAGGTCGTCGGGCCCCAACTTCCATCCGCTGCCGTCGGCCTCGGCCACAACGAGCGAGCGAAACGCGAGGCCGTCGAATCGGCTTACGCCGCCGTCGCTCTTGACGAGGATGTTCCCCGCACGATCCTCTTGGATGCTCCGAATGCGGTTGCCGCTCAGCCCGTGCGCCGTGGTGAAGTGGACCATGGTCTTGCCGTCGAACCGATAGACACCTTGCCCGTCGCTGCCGAACCAGTAGGTCTTGTTCCTGGCCTGAAAGACGACGAAGATGCACTTGTCGAGCGCTGAAACAGTGTCGCCGAGCGCTGAAACGGTGTCGCCGGTGGCGATCGGGACATCTTGGTTGCGCGGGTCACTCTGACGCAAGGCTTGGGACAGCGCACCTGAGTCCTGTCGTGCGCCGCAAGGCGATGACGCGACGAGCGGGACGGTCATGAACACGAGCTTGAGTTGCGGGGCTTGTCGCAGCAGACGGGACAGCAAGGTCAGCCTCCTCATGCGGCGGGCCGCAGGCCAGATCCGGGACCGCGCGGGCAGCCCAGAGAGGCTATCCGTGCTTTGCACGGCACGAGCAAGCTGCCGCGGGGCGCTCTCCTGTAGCCGGCCCGGCCGACCGTCCGCGGTTGCGAGGATGACATTGGACTGCGGCTCCCATCCAGTTGGAGCAAGCGCTTCCCCGGAACATCAGCCCAATCGAATCAGGGTGACTGGATTCGAACCAGCGGCCTCCTGGACCCAAACCAGGCGCTCTACCAAGCTGAGCTACACCCTGTTTGCGCGTCGCGGGTTGGAGATTGGGTGAAACCGGACGGCGCGCTTGGAGAAGGATGATATCGGAGAGCGGGCGGGAGGCTTGTGGCGGGGTATGGACCGCAACGGGCGCAGAGGGGAGCGGGTACTGTCGGGGGGTCGATCGGTGTGTTTGCGCGCACCGGTCGGCTAGAGTTCGGTTGCTGATCGGCCCCTCGGCAGGGGCGACACGCGTGCTCGTGGAGTGGAGTTCGAAGGCGTCGGGCGCCACGGGCGGAGTTGGGCGACACCTAAGCGTTGCGCGGGCGAGGGCCTGCGGGCGGAAGAGGAATCGGCGTCGTGAGAACCTTTGTTCGAGTGTTGAAGTGGGTGCTGGGCATCGGCGTCGTGGTCGCGCTCATCGGGGGAGGGGCGTGGTTGATGGCGTGGCCGGCGGTGAAGAAGCAGATGGAGAAGTCTCGCGCGGGTGCTCGTGGCGAGCTGGTGCGGCTGGCGCCGATCGAATCGGGGGAGCTGGTGCGGACGGTGAGCGCGCCGGCGTACCTGGAGGCGACGCGTCGCGTGCAGATTTCTGCGCGGTTCTCGGCGCAGATCATGGAGCTGCCGTTCGACGAGGGGATGCAGGTTCGCGCGGACGACGTTGTCGTGCGTCTGGACGACCGGGACCTTCGGGCACAGCTTGCGTCGGCGGAGGCGTCGCAGAAGGCCGAGGAGGCACGGCTGGAGGGCGCGCGGGCGAGCTATGTGAACGCGGTCGCGGAGTGGGAGCGTCAGAGCGCGCTGCACGAGACGAACGACGTGTCGAAGCAGGCGTTGGACATGACGGAGACGGAGAAGAACCGGGCGGAGGCGTCGTTGCGCGCGGCGGAGGCGTCGGTGGCGATCGCGGAGGCGAACGTCGATCGCGTGCAGCAGGAGCTTCGGTACACGGAGATCCGGTCGCCGATCGACGGGGTGGTGACGAAGTTGAACGCGAAGGTGGGCGAGGTGGTGGTGACGGGGACGATGAACAACCCGGGGACGGTGATCCTGGAGATCGCGGACCTTACGGAGATGATCGTCAAGGCCGAGGTGGACGAGAGCGACATCGCGGAGATCCGCTCGGGTCAGAAGATCCGGGTGTCGCTGAACGCGTACTCGGACGAGGAGTTCGAGGCGCGGGTGACGAAGATCGCGCTGCAGCGGACGAAGGCCCGGGACCTGTCGGAGTGCTTCCTGGTCGAGGGTCTGATGGACCTGAAGGGGAGGACGCTGCTGTCGGGGCTGACGGGGAGCGTGGACGTGGAGGTGGAGACGGTGAAGGGCGTGCTGCTGGCGCCGAGCCAGGCGGTGCTGGATGTTCGCGTGGACGAGCTTCCTCGTGAGGTGGTGGACGCGAGCGCGGCGATCGACAAGAACAAGACGTTTGCGCGGGTGGTGTACCGGGTGGAGGATGGTGAGGCGAAGGCGACGCCGGTGCGGATCGGCGCGAGCGACCTTCGGACGACGGCGCTGGTGGCCGGGGTGGACTCGGGGACGCGGGTGATCGTGGGCCCGTACAAGGCGTTGCAGTCGATCAAGCACGGACAGAAGGTTCGTGACGAGGAGGTTGAGAAGAAGGCGGAGGAGGAGAAGAACAAGAAGCCGGCGGACGAGAAGGCGTCGGAGGGCGCGAAGGACACGACGGCCACGGCGTCTGCGGACGGGAAGAAGGCGTCATGACGATCGAGATCCGGCGTCTGACGAAGGTGTATCGGATGGGTCCGGAGCGCGTGCACGCGCTGCGGGGGGTGGATCTGTCGATCGGGAAGAACGAGTTCGTGGCGATCATGGGCGCGTCCGGCTCGGGGAAGTCGACGCTCATGAACGTGCTTGGGTGCCTGGATAAGCCGACGGACGGGCAGTACCTGCTGAACGGGAAGCAGACGCACCGGATGGGCGCCGGGGAGCTGGCGTCGGTGCGGAACACGGAGATCGGGTTCGTGTTCCAATCGTTCGAGCTTCTGCCGCGGGCGACGGCGCTGAAGAACGTGATGCTTCCGTTGATCTATTCGCGGAAGCGGTGGTGGGGCGCGAAGAAGGCCGCGAAGGAGGCGCTGACGCGCGTGGGTCTTGGGGATCGGATGCACCACAGGCCGAACCAGCTGTCGGGCGGGCAGCGGCAGCGCGTGGCGATTGCGCGGGCGTTGGTGAACCGGCCGAGCATTCTGCTTGCGGACGAGCCGACGGGGAACCTGGACTCGAAGACGACGGAAGAGGTGCTGGAGCTGTTCCACGCGTTGCACCGCGAGGGGCAGACGATCGTGATCGTGACGCACGAGGAGGACGTGGCGGGGCACGCGGAGCGGATCATTCGTCTGCGCGACGGGAAGGTGATGTCGGATCTTCCCGCGCTGGAGGACCCGGTGCATCGTGAGTGGGTTGAGCGTGCGGCGGCGAGTCTGGTGTCGAAGACGTCGCTGGGCGGGAAGTCGGCGGCGTTGCGCGGCGGCGACACGCCGGCGCGGTCGGCGCTGGCGACGGAGGCTGGCGCGTGATCATCCGGTATCTGATGCAGACGGTGGGGCTGGCGGGCTCGCAGATCGTGGCGAACAAGGTTCGGGCGATGCTGACGGCGCTGGGGATCATCATCGGGGTGGCCGCTGTGACGTCGGTGGTGGCGGCGCTCGACGGGATGAAGCAGAGCGTGCTGAACGAGTTCGAGACGTTCGGCGCGAAGAAGCTGTTCGTGTGGGGGCAGGTGCCGCGGGAGCTGCGGGGGAAGATGTCGTGGGAGAAGGTGCGTCTGACGCTTGAGGAGGTGGAGGAGGTGCGGCAGCTGGCGCCGTCGGTGGCGAAGCTGACGCCGGTGATCAATCTTCGTGAGCGCGTGGTCGCGGGGACGGAGATGAAGGATGGGGTGCAGGTGACGGGGGTGTGGCCCGCGTGGCACGACATCGAGAACCGGTCGGTGACGAT
Source organism: uncultured Phycisphaeraceae bacterium (assembly GCA_964410465.1). GTDB lineage: Bacteria > Planctomycetota > Phycisphaerae > Phycisphaerales > UBA1924 > CAYPGJ01. The sequence goes on from CAYPGJ010000011.1 coordinate 15,662, forward strand.
GGGGCGGCCGTTCATGTCGATCGACGAGCTGGAGAAGCGTCAGGTGTGTTTGGTGAACGACCTGGCGATCGACGAGTTGCGTCTGAACAAGGACCCGGTGGGGCAGTCGATCGTGGTGGGCGGTCGGAAGTTCCTGATCGTGGGTGTGGTGGAGACGAAGAAGCTGGGCCCGATGTTCGGGGGCGACGAGACGCAGAGCGAGGTGTTGGTGCCGCTGTCGACGGCCGTGAAGATGCGAGCGTTCATGGCGTGGCCGTACATGATCGCGGAGGCGACATCGCCGGAGGCGGCTCAGGAGGCGCGTGCGGAGATCCGCTCGATTCTTCGTCGGATGCGGCAGCTGAAGCCCGGCGAGAGCGACACGTTCGGGACGGAGGTGATGCAGCAGCACATCCAGTCGTTCTCTGCGATGTCTGCGGGGATCACGGCGGTGGCGGGCGGGGTGGTGGCGATCTCGCTTCTGGTGGGGGGGATCGGGATCATGAACATCATGCTCGTGTCGGTGAGCGAGCGGACGCGAGAGATCGGGTTGCGGAAGGCGGTGGGGGCGAAGCCGCTGGTGATCCTGTCGCAGTTCCTGGTGGAGGCGGTGGTGCTGTGTCTCGCGGGCGGGCTGATGGGCCTGCTGGTGGGGCAGGCGTTGACGCTTGGGATGCAGAAGATTCCCGGGGCCGGGCTGGAGAGCGCGGCGATCCCTGGGTGGGCGATCGGCTTGTCGGTGGCGTTCTGTGTGGTGGTCGGCGTGGTGTTCGGGATGCTCCCGGCGATCAAGGCGTCGCGTCTCGACCCGATCGACGCGTTGCGTCACTCCTGAGGAAGGCTCGCGCATGTTCCTGATCCGGTTCTTGGGACAGACGGTCGGTCTTGCCGCGGGGCAGATCTCGGCGAACAAGGCGCGCGCGACGCTGACGATGCTCGGCATCGTGATCGGCGTGGGGTCGGTGATCGCGGTGGTGGCTGCGCTTCAGGGGATGAAGGGGTTCGTGCTGAAGCAGTTCGAGACGGTCGGCATCTCGTACATGAACATCGACGGGCAGATTCCGGAGAAGCTGCGCGGGAAGGTGGCGTGGCAGAAGTACGAGCTGACGGTGGAGGAGGTGCGGGAGATCGGGAAGGAGTGCCCGTCGGTGCTGACGATCAGCCCGCACTGGCGTTTCAACAAGGCTGTGCGGTACGGGCAGAAGGAGCTGCAGTCGGTGCGCGGTCTGGGGATCTGGCCGACGTGGCACACGGTGGAGAACCGGAGCGTGCTTCGCGGTCGTCAGTTCACGTCGATCGACGAGGAGGGGAAGCGGAACGTCTGCCTGATCAACGAGAAGGGGATCGAAGAGCTGGAGATGCCGCTGGACCCGGTGGGCGAGTTCCTGTTCATCGGCGGGCGCCGCTTCCTCGTGGTGGGGGTGGTGGAGCAGAAGGAGATCGCGCCGATCTTCGGGGCGGGGGAGGCGATGACGGAGCTCTACGTGCCGTTCTCGACGGCGCAGAAGATGCGGGTGGATGGGTGGATCAACAGCGCGGGCGCGCTGGCGGTGTCGGCGGACAAGGCGGAGGAGGCGAAGGCCGAGGTGCTGTGGGTGCTGCGGAAGATGCGCGGTATCCAGCCTGGGGAGGAGGACACGTTTGAGGTGTTCGTGGTGCAGGCGTTCGTGGATCAGTTCAACAAGGTGGCGGGCCTGATCACGATGGTTGCGGGGGCGATCGTGAGCGTGTCGCTGCTTGTGGGCGGGGTGGGGATCATGAACATCATGCTGGTGTCGGTGAGCGAGCGGACGCGGGAGATCGGGCTGCGGAAGGCGGTCGGCGCGAAGCCGGTGGTGATCATGACGCAGTTTCTGGTGGAGGCGGTGGTGCTGTGCACGTTCGGGGGGCTGATCGGGATCGCGGTGGGGCAGGCGTTGACGGTGGCGTTGCGTTCGATGCCGGGCGGGAATCTGGAGCGGGCGGCGGCGCCCGGGTGGGCGATCGTGCTGGCGTTGGTGTTCAGCGCGGGTGTGGGAGTGATCTTCGGGATGTTCCCGGCGATCAAGGCGTCGAGGCTTGATCCGATCGAGGCGTTACGACATGAGTAACTTGCGGTCCGGGGAGTTGGCGGGGCGGCGTTGGAGCCGTCGGGTGTCGGTGTTGGTTGCGTGCGGGTGCGCCGCGGGGAGCGGGTGCGAGAGCGCGCGCTGGTCGAAGCCTTCGGACTACGGGATGAAGCCCACGGAGTCGCGCGTGCGCGAGGTGACGCCGCTGAACGAGGCGCGGTTCCGGAGCGAGGTGACGGCGCCGGCGCGGGCTGACGCGCTGCGGAGCCCGTTCGAGGGGATGGAGCGGGTGGAGGTGACGCTCGAGCAGGCGCGGGCGTGGACGCTCGAGAACAACCTCGATCTGCGGGTGGCGCTCATCGACCCGGTGATCGCGAACGAGAGCGTGACGGAGGAGGAGGGCCGGTTCAACACGGTGATCTTCTCGCGCGCGCAGTACAACGACATTTCACAGCCCTCGGCGTCGCAGCTGGAGGGGACGAAGATCCGGCAGTTCACGTTCGAGCCGGGGGTGCGCATCCCGCTGCGGACGGGGGGCACGGCCACGGTGGCGCTGCCGGTGGACTGGACGGAGACGAACAACCAGTTCAGCACGCTGAACCCCGCGGCGAACACGGACCTGCGGATCTCGCTGAGCCAGCCGCTGCTGCGGAACGCGGGCCGACGGACCGCGACACACGGGATCCGGATCGCGGCGCTGGGGCGTGAGATCTCCAAGGCGCGGACGAAGCTGACGGTGATCCGCACGCTGGCCGCGGTGGAGCGGGCGTACTGGAGGCTGTACGCGGCGCAGCGGGCGTTGGAAGTGGAGCAGATGCAGTACGAGCTGGCGACGGAGCAGCTGGATCGGGCGCAGCGTCGGGTGAACGCGGGCCAGGCGCCGGAGGTGGATGTGGTTCGTGCGCAGGCCGGGGTGGCGGACCGGCTGGAGGGGATCATCATCGCGGAGAACCTGGTGCGCCAGCGGATGCGCGACTTCAAGAAGATCGTGAACGTTCCGGGCCTGGAGATCGACAGCAAGACGCTGGTGGTGACCAGCAGCGAGCCGGACCCGGTGCGGTTCGATTTTGACGGGCGCGCGTTGGCGTTGGATGCGTTGACGGAGCGGATGGAGATGCTGGAGCTGGAGCTGCAGCTGGCGCAGGACGAGAGCGGGATCGCGTTCCAGAAGAACCAGGCGCTGCCGCTGTTCACGGTGGACTACACGTACCGGCTGAACGGGCTCGACGGGAACATCGCGGGCGCGCTGCGCGAGCTGAAGAACGAGAACTTCGATGACCACCTGCTGGGGGTGAGCCTTGAGATTCCGATCACAAACGAGACGGCGCGGGCGCGGGTGCAGCGAGCGATCCTGACGCGGCTGCAGCGTCTGTCGACGAAGGAGGCGCGGGAGCTGGCGATCCGGCAGGAGGTTCTGGACGCGGTGGACGCCGTGGAGGCCGCGTGGCAGCGGATCCTGGCGTCGCGTCAATCGGCGGCGTTGAACGGTCGTACGCTTGAGGGGGAGCAGCGTCAGTTCGACGTGGGGGCGCGGACGAGCACGGACGTCCTGGACGCGTCGACGAGTCTGGCGACGGCGCAGCTGTCGGAGATCCGCGCGCTGACGGACTATCAGATCGCGCTGGTGGACCTGGCGTTTGCGACGGGGACGCTGCTGGGCGCGTCGCGAGTGTCGTGGGAGCCCTACGACCCGCGCGTCACGGCGTCGCCCGTGACGGATGAGCAGACGGCGGCGCAGGCGGGCTCTCGCTCCGCGGCAGAGCCGGATGCGGCAGAGCCGGATGCGGTGGCGCCGTAAGGAGGCGCCGTAAGGAGGCGCCTCGCAGGGGCGGCCGGTACACTGGGCGCACGGATGCTGGCGCGAGGACCTGCGTCGGCTTTGGAGAGCGCGCGTGCTGACGACCGTCCTGTCGACAACGGACCTTTCGAGCTACATCCCGATCGGGGTGATCGTGGTGATGGCGATCGGATTCGCGGTGGCGAACATCGTGCTGACGCGCGTGATCGGCCCGACGCGCGACGGGTCGGTGAAGTCGATTCCGTACGAGTCGGGGATGAACCCGCTGTCGTCGGCGCGGAAGCGGTTCAACGTGCGTTTCTACGTGATCGCGATGACGTTTCTCGTGTTCGACGTCGAGATCATCTTCCTGTACCCGTGGGCGACGACGTTCGCCCAGATGGGCGTGCGGACGGATGAGGGCGCCCTGTTCCTGGGTCGGGTGCTGTTCTTCCTGTTCACCACGGTGGTGGCGTACGTGTACGCGTACCGCAAGGGGGTCTTCCGGTTTGACTGAGTCGGGTGGAGCGACACGGCGTGGGCCGAGGCGGTCGGGGGCGACGGATCGGGTATGGGCCGCGTGTGTCGCGCTGACGTGTCTTGCTGTGCTGGTCGTGGGTTCTGGGTTGCGACCGGCGGGCGAGGGGCATGGGACGCACGCGCAGCTGGGGCTTCCTGAATGTGGGTGGGTGGCGAATTTCGGAAAGCCTTGCCCTACTTGTGGGATGACAACGGCGGTGACGCACGCGGCGCACGGGGAGCTTGTTGCGGCGGCCGTTACACAGCCTGCGGGGCTCGGCGTGGCGTTGCTGGCATCGATGGTGTTCTGGCTGGGGGCGCACGAGGCGGTGACGGGATCGAGGCTGATGAGTCTGTGCGGGGCCTCGCTCACGCCCCGGGTGTGGTGGGGAGCGGGGCTCGTGGTGCTGCTCGCGTGGGTGTACAAGATCGGCACGTGGGGCTGATGAAACCCTCCGGGCGGGGCCCGCGTAGGATCGGGTTCCTTCCCACCTCCCTGCTGTGTGGAGTTTGATCCTGGTGAGACGACGCGGAACAAGCCGATCGAGTGCGGCACGAACGTGCGGCGTCCTGCTGCTGGTCGGGGCGGCGCTGGGCGGTTGCGCCGGGGCGGAACTGATCGGCGGGATGGTGGAGTCGTACAAGCGGTCGAGCACGCACGAGGTGAAGGCCGAGTATCTCGGCCTGGCCGGGAAGACCTTTGCGGTCGTGGTGTCGGTGGATCGGGTGGTGCTGTCGGAGCGGCCTGAGCTTGCGGGCGGGCTGATCGTGGCGATCTCGGAGCGACTGAAGGAGAACACGACGGCGGCGGGGTACGTGCCGCCGATGCGGGTGATCGAGTTCATGTCGACGAATCCGCGTTGGGCGATCATGACGCCGGCCGAGCTGCTGAAGGAGTTCGGTGTGGACCGCCTGGTGTATGTGGAAGTGTTGGACTTCCGTTTGAACGAGCCGGGGAACCGGTATCTGTGGGACGGTCTCGCGAGCGCGACGATGGGTGTTCTGGAGTCGGAGAGCGGGCTGCCGGACGAGTACGCGTTCCGGCGGCAAGTGTCGGTGGCCTTCCCGGACGAGAAGGGGGTGACGCCGACGGATATGACACAGAGCGTCGTGGCGACGCGGCTGCAGACGCGGCTTGTGGACCGCATCGTTTGGGTGTTCTATGACCATCAGGAGCCGTACTACCCCACGTACTGACATGGGAGCGATGCGATCCATCTTTGTGCCCGTGACCGGCGTGATCGCCGGGGCCGTGGCGTCGTGCGCCCTATCGGGGTGTGATTATGTTGCCGCGGCGACGTACATCGTCGAGGGCCCGCCGAAGGTGGACGCGGCGCATGAGCTGGACGCGAAGCGGAAGACGGTGCTGCTGATCGACGATCGGAGCAATGCGCTTCCGCGCCGATCGCTGCGTCGTGTGATCGGCGAAGAAGCGGAGCAGACGATGCTCGCCGGCAAGGCGCTCAAGCCGGATCTGACGATCCCGTCCGCGTCGACGCAGGCGGCCATGGGACAGGAGCGCCGGGAGTCTCCGCGGAGCGTGGTGGACATCGGTCGCGAGGTCGGGGCGGACGTGATCATTTACGTGGAGATGGCGGCGTTCACCCTCTCACGGGACGGGGCGACGTCGTCTCCGCTCGTCTCGGCGTCGGTCAAGGTGTTCGACGTGACGGAGAACAAGCGATTGTGGCCGGAGACGCCGCAGGGCTTCCCGCTGACGTACGCGCCCCCGACTCGTTCGGCGACGATGCCGGGCTCGCTGTCGGAGCGGATGCAGCAGGAGGACGCGGCGGCGAAGATGTTCGGACGCGCGATCGGCCAGCTGTTCTTCGAGCACGAGCGCTCGGAGTCGGCGCAGTACTCACGCCAGTAGGAGCATCGGTGCGGAGCGTTCACCTGTTTGATCCGGGCGGCGCGGGCTGGGTCGCGGGAGCGGCGTTGCGCGCGATACAGATGCGTGCGAGCGAGGGCTCGCGTGAGGCGTGCGTGCTTGTGGGTGGGGATCGCGCGGAGCGTGACGCTCGCGCGTACGGGGTGCGATGGGACGCGCGGGTTGCGCTCCCGACGGGGCGCGCCTGGATGGGATGGCGGCGCGTGCGCGCGGAGCTGCGCGGGGCGGGGCGGCCCGATCGGATGCGCGTGTGGTCGGACGGGACTGAGCGACTGGCGCGGCTCGCGTTCCCGGACGCGGTGGTCGTCCGCGAGATGCGCGGCGGGTCGGTGAGCGCGGCGGCAGACGCCGCGCAGTACGCGGGCCGCACACGCGCGTCGTTCTTAGCGCGCTGGCGATTGCCGCCTTCGACGTCCCTCGTGGGCGTGCTGGCGGATGCGGACGGGAGCGTGCCGTGCGCGGACGTCTCGTTCCTGCTGGGAGTGCTGACGCTTGCTGGGTGGCCTGCGACCGCGGTGGTGTGGAGGGGCTCGGCGCACGGTGTGGAGCGGGCGGAGCGGATGATCCGGGCGCAAGGGCGGCGTTGGCGGATCATCGTCGAGGATGAGCCGCTGCCGAGGTGGATCGGGGCGTGCGGCGTCGGGGTGGCGTTGGACGCGTCCGGGGAGTGCCCGGCGTCAATCGCATGGGGCGTGGCGCGCGGGACGCCACTCGTGGTTGAGAGGCGAGACGCCGCATGCGATGGGACGGGCCTTGCCGGGGTGCGCGTGGTTCGCGCCGGCGTTCGGCACGCGTGTGCGGGCGCGGCGCTTGACGTGCTCGAGCGTTTGTCGGGGGATGCAGGCGTGCCTGTGAAGTGCGCCGTGGGCTTGGCGTAACGCTCAGGGCGTGGGGTTGGCCGGCGAGACGGCGGGGGCTGCGATGGGCTCGATCCGGAGGCGGATGGACGTGTCGGTGGCTTCGGCGTCAACGCCTGGCGGGAGCGGGGTCATGACGCCGTCGCGGATGAGCGCGAAGGAAGCTCGTTTGGAGCCAACCCGCTGATCGAGGTCATCGGTGGAGAGCACGACCACTGCGATGATGCTCCACTCGCGCGTGCGGATGTGCTCGATGAGATCGGCGGGCCCGTCGATCGTGACGTCGCGGAGGAAGCGGTCTTCCTCGCCGACGGTGATGCGGAAGCGACCGGCGTCCCCTGGGGGGAGGAGCGTCTGCACTGGAACGGGTGGAAGCGAGATCTTGGCCGTGCGTGCGCGGAGCGTGACGGAGACGTCCGCCTCACGGGGCGTGATGACGACGTCGGGGTCTTCGAGGGCAGCGGGAAGGGAGAGTCGGACGCGAACGCGGGAGGCCTGGCCCTCTCGAAGACCCTGGAGCGCCTGGGCGGTCGGACGGGCGCGGACGTGTGCACCGTCCGGGAGAGCGCGGAGCTGCTGAGCGATGGCGCGGGGAACCGCGATGCTGGCGCGCGCGGGTTCGACGGTGGCGGGAGAGGCGAGGTCGATGGCGCCGAGATCGGGTCGGATCTCGAGGTCGGTAATGGCCTCCATGGCCCGGACGCGGATGCGGACGGTCGGGGGTTCGACGGCGATGATCGCCAGGCCGGTCTGGGCAAGCGTGGGATCGGCTCGGAGCGCGACCCGGAGGTCGACCGTGTGCTCGCCGTCGTCGGAGGGGACACCGACGGCGCCGGGACGGAGTTCGATCGTGCGCGGGGCACGCGCGAGCGCGGCTGCGCCGCCCTCGAGTGTGAGGCGTGCCGTTCCGGTCCAGCCGTCAACGGCGCGGACGAGGAGCGCGTCGGGGGATGAGGCGAAGGAGATCTTCGCTTCGTGCTGGACGCGCGTGAGGCTCTCGGCCTCGGCATAGAGCCAGATCAAGAGCGTGACGACGAGGGTCAGGGCGAGCGTGCGGGGGGCGATGCTCATGCTCGTCCCTCCGTGTCGGCTGGGCTCTCAATCGCCCCGGAGCTGATCCCGCCGTCGGTGAAACCGGTCTCGCTCGGGGTTGCGGCCTCGGCGTCTTTCTCGATCTGAGAGCGCAGGGCGCGGTTCAGTTCGTTGGTGAGCGCCTCAGGGGTGAGCCAACGCGTCAGGCGGCCTCGCTCGGCGACGCTGATCGCGCCGGTTTCTTCGGATACGACGACGACGAAGGCGTCGGTGACGCGGCTGAGACCGACGGCGGCGCGATGGCGGGTGCCGAGGGTTGGATCGCGGACGTCCGCGGGGTCGGCGAGGGGGAACTGGACGCCGGCCGCGACGATTTTGCGGCCTCGGATGAGGACGCCCATGTCGTGGAGGGGGTTGTTCGGCCAGAAGATGGATTCGAGGAGCGCGGCGGAGACGTCGGCATCGAGGACGGTGGCGCCCTCGACGAGTTCACGCATGCCGGTGCGGCGTTCGATGGCGATGATGGCGCCGAACTTGTTTTTGCTGAGGAACTCGCCGGCGCGAACGATCGCGTCGACGACGCTGCGCGAGTCGGAGGCGCCTTGCATGCCACGGAGGAGCGGGCCGATGGCGGGGAGTTCGCCCATTCGGAGGAGGGCGCGGCGGAGCTCTGGTTGGAAGACGACGACAAGGGCGATGGCGAGGAATCCGATGAACCGGGTGTAGAGCTGGGAGAGCCTGGGGAAGAGGTCTCGCTGAGAAGCGAGTCGGACGGCGACGGTGGCGAGGAGGAGGAGGAGTATGGTGGCGCCGAGCGCGCCGGCCGCTCGCGTGCCCTGCAGGAATCGGAGCGCGGCGTAGACGATGGCGCCGATGACGAGGAGTTCGACGCCGACCTGCCAGAGGGGGTAGCCCTGCAGCCTGGCCATGAACTCCGTAAACCAGTCGAGTCCCTGCACGTCGCGCTCCAGCAGCCCCTGCTGAGCGGGGCGGGCCTGAGTATATCGGTTGAACGGGTATGCTTTTTACGCGAGAGCGCGAGAGGGAGCACGCGCGGCGAGCGTTTGTCCGGGGAAGCTCTGCGCGGAATGGGAGTCTTCGCGTGGATGCGTCGGAAGCCACAACCTCGCCCGCGGTGCAATGGATCGGACGGATCGGTGCGCCGGTGTTTGCGCTGACGGTGTGGTGGGCGCTCCCGGCCGTGGGCGGGGATGGGGTGAGCGAGTCCGCGCGCGCGACGGCGTCGGTGATCGCGCTCATCGCGTTGCTGTGGATGACGGAAGCGCTTCCGCTCCCGGCCACGTCGTTGCTGCCGATCGTGCTGCTGCCGGTGATGGGGGTGACGAGCGTGACGCATGCTGCGGCGCCGTACGCGGACCGGTTCGTGTTCCTGTTCATGGGCGGCTTCATGCTGGCGCTGGGGATGGAGCGTTGGGGGCTGCACCGTCGGATCGCGCTGCGGATCGTGCTGGGTGTGGGGGCGGGTCCGCTGCGGTTGATCGGGGGGTTCATGCTGGCCTCGGCGGTGCTGAGCATGTGGGTGAGCAACACGGCGACGACGGTGATGATGCTGCCGATCGGGATGAGCGTGGTGGCGCTGGTGCGAGACCGGCTGGGTGAGGACAGGGACGGCGCGCGGCACGACACGCGAAACTTCGCGACGTGCCTGATGCTGGGGATCGCGTACGCGGCGAGCATCGGGGGGGTGGGGACGCTCATCGGGACGCCGCCGAACGTGGTGCTGGCCGGGACCCTGGAGAAGACACTCTCGATCGAGCTGGGGTTCGTCGACTGGATGATGCTGGGCGTGCCGCTGTCGATGACATTCCTTGTGATCGCGTGGATCGTCCTGACGCGATTCGTCTATCCGGTTCGATTGCCGGGGATCCCGGGCGGACGGGCGATGATCCGCGGCGAGTTGGAGAAGCTTGGACGGCCTTCCAGGGGCGAGTGGTCGGTCTTCATCGTGTTCGTGCTGACCGCGTCCGCGTGGGTGCTGCGGGAGCCGTTGCTTCGCGTGCCGGGGGTGCGCGAGGCTGTGCCCGCGCTGGGACGGATCGACGATTCGGTGATCGCGATCGCGGCTGCGGTGGCCCTCTTTGCGATCCCGGTGGACGGCCGACGTGGCGTGTTCGCGCTGGATTGGCGGACGGCGGTGCGGTTGCCGTGGGGCGTGCTGCTGCTGTTCGGTGGCGGGCTGTCGCTCGCGGCGGCGATGCAAGAGTCTGGTCTGGATCGTTGGATCGGGGAGCGGCTGGGGGGGCTCGGAGACCTCCCATCGCCGGTGCTCGTCCTCATCGTGACGGCCTCGATCGTGTTCCTTTCGGAGATCGCGAGCAACACGGCGATCGCGGCGGCGTTCCTGCCGATCCTGGCGAGCGTGGGCTTGGCCGCCGGGATTGATCCGGTCATGCTGATGGTTCCCGCGGCGGTGGCGGCGTCGTACGCGTTTATGCTGCCGGTGGGGACGCCTCCGAACGCGATCGTGTTTGGTTCGGGTCACGTGACGATGGGGCAGATGGTCCGCGCGGGGGTGTGGCTGAATCTGATCGCGATCGGGCTGATCATGGTCGCCGCGTACACGCTCGTGCCGCTTGCGCTCCCGAGCGCCGGGACCGGCCCGTAAACTCAGGCTCGATGCCCGCGAGGATCGTGCGATTCGAGACGACGCCCAATCCGAACGCGCTCAAGTGCGTGGCGGACCGGACGCTGTCCGAGACGGCGCGGTCGTACTCGAGCGCACCGAGCCCGGGCGTCGATCCGCTGGGCGAGGCGCTGTTCGCTTTGGAGGGCGTGACAAACGTGCTGATCCTGCATGACTGGTTGACGGTGAACCGCGCGCCGGGGGCGGACTGGAAAGCGATCAAGTCCGGCGTGAAGCGTGCGGTGAAGGCGCACACATGAGCGGGTCGCACGGCGCATCGCAGTTTCCAACGTCATCCGCCGCGCGCGATCGACGCATCGCGGAACGGATTTCCGCGTGGTTCGCGGCGAACGCTCGCCCGTTGCCGTGGCGGCCAGAGTCCGGAACGCGCGACCCGTACGTCTCGCTTGTCAGCGAGGTGATGTTGCAGCAGACACAGGCGGCGCGCATCGCGGAGCGGCTGCCGGGCTTTATCGCCCGATTTCCCACTATGCATGCGCTTGCCGAGGCGGATGTCGATGACGTCCTTGCTGCATGGACGGGGCTCGGATACTACCGGCGGGCTCGAGCGCTGCACGCCTGCGCGAGAGAGATTGTGGCGAAGCACGACGGACGCGTGCCGTCGAGCGCAGCCGACCTCCGCGAGCTGCCGGGGATCGGGCCGTATTCGGCGGGCTCGATCTCGAGCATCGTGTTCGGCGAGCGCGAGGCGATCGTTGACGCCAATGTCGCTCGCGTGGCGCTGCGTATCGATGGCGTCGAGGCGTCAGCGAAAGACCCAACGGCGCTGCGATGGGTCTGGGTGCGCGCCGCCTCGTTGGTGCAGCGCGCGGAGAGCCCTGCGCTCCTGAATGAAGGGCTGATGGAGCTGGGCGGCCTCGTGTGCACGCCGAGGTCGCCCGCGTGCGGACGATGCCCCATGGCCAGGATGTGCCGAGCGAAGCGCGACGGGAGTGTCGACCGCATCCCGAGCATCGCCCGCGCGGGTCGGAAGCGGACGATCCATCACGCGGCGGTGATCGTCCGGGATGGGGCTGGCCGGGTGCTCATGGAGCGTCGGCCGGACACGGGGCTGTGGGCCGCGCACTGGCAGACGATCGCGGTCGAGCAGGCGACGGACGCGCCGGGCCCCGCGCAGATCCGCAATGCGCTCGGCGTGCGCGGGCTTCGGCGCATCGACGAGCGCACGCGAGTCACGAGCGCAGCCCGGGTTGAGATTGTTGTCTACTCGGCCTCGAGTGCGGACGGTAGCCGTGGTGAGTGGATCACGCCCCGCCGTCTCGCGGCGTTGCCCATTGCGGGCCCCCATCGCGAGTTGCTCGGTCTCAGCGGCTCGTAGTGCGGTTCAGCAAGCCGAACGCGAGTTCGCGCCCCATTCGCTGCTGGATCGCGAGATGAATGCAGAGCATGGCGAGCGGCTCGGTCCATCGTGCCGCACGCAACGGCCCGGCATCGATCGCCTCGAAACCCAACTCTCCGGCGAGCTGCATGACTGTCCGGCGTGCCTTGTCATCATTGCCGCAGACCGGGAGCGCGGCATGAAGCCCCTCGTACACCGGGTTTGCCATCACCTCGACGCCGACGGTGTTGAATGCCTTCACCACCCGCGCTCCGCGCGCCCATGCGGCCACCTGCTCTCCTCCTGACGTGTTGAACCCGATGTCGAGATCGGCAGCGCTGCCGAGCAATGGGTTCGTGCAATCGACGAGGATGCGGCCACCCAGGTCCCCGCACGCCGTGACCGCGGCTTGTGTCGTCTCCCAAGGCGTGGCCAGCACAACAACCTCCCCAGCCAATGCTGCCTCCGCGACGGTCCTGACCGCTGCGCCCTCCGCCAAGCCCCGGTCTCGTGCACGCAGGAGGTCCCGGACGCCATAGATCACGTTGTGGCCGACCCGAACCCAGCCTCGCCCGAGCGTCGTTCCGACGCCTCCCGCCCCAGCGATGGCGATTCGCATGAACTCTCCCTTCGCAACGACCGAACACTTTTTGACTGGATAACCCCCATCGGTCCGCTACACTATCCGCCCCGCTTCGCAGGCCGGCGTCAGGTTCGTCGGCGGCGGGAAGGCCTCGAACCGCCCCCCAGGGGCGCCGGAACCGACCGGCAAGCCTCGCTCGACGAGCCGGGCATCGGACGGCCGGCGGTTGAGACCGCCGAGCCGGAAAGGACTCATCGAAACATGATCGACGAAACGCTTTTGGCGTCTCTTGGCGCCTCCGACGCCGAGATCGACGCGCTCTTCAAGGACGCCTACGGCAAGGGCTTCACGGATCAGCTCGAAACGCTGATGGACTCGTCCGTGAAGGACTTCACGCCCGGCGCGATCCTGGACGCCGAGGTGATCGGCTTCGCGGGCGACGACGTGCTGGTGGACGTCGGGCTCAAGTCTGAGGGGATCATCCCCCGTGAGGAGTTTGAGGGCGCAACGGTCAAGGTCGGCGACAAGGTCAAGATCCTCCTCGAGCGCATCGAGGGCGAGTCCGGGCTGGTCGAGATCTCGAAGCGGAAGGCCGACCGCATCATCAACTGGCAGCGCCTCATCGAGACGACGAAGGAAGGCGACGTCGTCGAGGGCAAGGTGACGAGGAAGATCAAGGGCGGGTTGCTCGTCGACATCGGCGTGCCCGCGTTCCTCCCGGCGTCGCAGGTGGACATCCGCCGCCCGGGCGACATCGGCGAGTTCATCGGGCGCGACATCCGCGCCGAGATCCTGAAGATCGATCAGGACCGACGCAACATCGTCGTTTCGCGCCGCAAGCTCATCGAGACGGAGCGCGAGACGGCGAAGAAGCGCCTGCTCTCCTCGATCAAGGAAGGCGACATCGTCACCGGCGTGGTCAAGAACATCGCCGACTTCGGCGCGTTCGTGGACCTGGGCGGCATCGATGGGCTGCTGCACATCACCGACATGTCCTGGGGGCGCGTCAATCACCCCTCCGACATCGTTCGCATCGATCAGAAGATCGAGATCAAGGTGCTCAACATCGACTTCGAGCGCGAGAAGATCGCGCTGGGCCTCAAGCAGAAGGAGGCCTCCCCCTGGGAGGAGATCGAGAAGAAGTACCCGGTGGGCTGCAAGGTCAAGGGCTCGGTGGTCAACCTCATGTCGTACGGCGCGTTCGTGCGGCTGGAGGACGGCATCGAGGGCCTCGTCCACATCTCCGAGATGTCCTGGACGCGACGCATCAACCACCCCTCCGAGCTGGTGCAGCCCAACCAGGAGGTCGACGTCGTCGTTCTCGACATCAACAAGGACAAGCAGGAAATCTCGCTCGGCATGAAGCAGACCGAGGTCAACCCCTGGGAGCTCGTGGCGGAGAAGTACCCCGTCGGCACCGTGGTCGAGGGCGCCGTCCGGAACCTCGTCAACTACGGCGCGTTCGTCGAGATCGAGCCGGGCATCGACGGCCTCCTGCACGTGTCGGATCTGTCGTGGACCAAGAAGGTCGCGCACCCCTCCGAGCTGCTCTCCAAGGGAGACAAGGTCAAGTGCGTGGTGCTCGACGTGGACCTCGAGAAGCAGCGGATCTCGCTGGGTCTCAAGCAGCTCACCGAGGACCCGTGGGCCACCGCCATCCCGGGCGCTTACCAGCCCGGCATGGTCGTCCGCGGCAAGGTCACGAAGATCACGAACTTCGGCGTGTTCGTGGAGCTCGAGGACGATCTCGAAGGCCTTCTCCATATCTCGGAACTGGCCGACCACAAGGTCGAGAACCCGCAGGACGTGGTCAAGGCCGGGCAGGAGATCGACGTCAAGATCCTCCGCGTCGACACCGACGAGCGGAAGATCGGCCTCTCCCTCAAGCGAGCCCAGTGGGGCGCCGCCGAGGAAGAGCGCTTCGAGCGAGCCAATAAGTCCACCGCCGCGCCCGCCAAGGGCGGCATGGATGATCACGGCGCCATGGGCACCGACAAGATCACGCTCTGACCTCTCGATTCGATCCCCCCGATTCACCCCCTCGGCCCGGCTCCACGCCGGGCCGTTTTCATGCGCCGTCGGGTACGCTTCCCCCCGATCCGCGGCGCTGCCGGCTCGACTGCATGCTCAGCACATCGCCGCGTACGTCAGTGCCGCCAGCAGAAGAATCCTCCGCCGATGGGGGTTGAACGCCAGCACCGCCTGCATGATCGTGAGTCTGCTCATGTCTGTTGCCTCTCGCTTCCTCACAACGATGCCACGTCCCGGGGGGCACGCAAGCCCGCCAGCGTCCGCGGACACGCGGGATGTCCGGATGCGCCGGCGTGCGTCCGAGAATCCCGTTGTTCTCTCCCTTCGGGCGTGCGGAGCGCACGTCGTGCGCGTGTTCTCGACCCTGGTGATTCTCTGCGGTCACGTCGCCGCGGCTCCGGAGCCGGCGCTGCCGCTGCCCTCGGACGCGATGCGGTCATGGCGCATCGTGCACGAATGGGTCCAGGCGTGGCGCGCGCCGGAGGAGCCCGCGTCGATCGACCCGCCCGGCGCAACGGGCGTGTGTGTCACGATTCGGCTGGACCATCTCGTGCTTGGGCGCGCAACGGACGTGGGTGAGGATGACGCGGCGCTGTACCGGGCCGCACGGGCCGCGATCGGCCAAGCACGCGAGCGGGCGCCCGTCGAGCGGTCCGCGGGGCTGGAGGACCGCCTGCGGCTGCTGGCGCCCTCGCTGACACTCGACATTCAATTCGCGGGAGCGCTCGTGCCGCTGCTCGGGGACACGTTCGACGAGGCGGCGTTGTCGGTGGCGGCGGGGTTGGACGGCGCGGCGGTTCGGATCGGCGACCGCGTTCGCGCGGTCTTTCCGGCGACGATGCTGTCGCAGAACGCGACGGCTGCTTCCGCGCTGGCCGCGACGGCCGCGGAGATGCTGAACGAACCGGTCAACATCCCGGGGCGAGACCTGAAGTCGCTGCGCGAGCATCGGGCGCTGACGCCGTACCGATTTCCCGCGCTCCATCTTGCGCAGATCGCACCCGGGCGCGAGCCCGTGTTCCTCACCAGGGGAGGGCGCGTCATCCCCCCCACCGACATCAGCGGGCCCGCGCTGCGTGCATTCGCGGATCATCTTGCGGACAATCTCCGGTCGCGTATCGACGAGCAGGGCGTGATGCCGGGCCCGTACGAGCCGTGGAACGACGGTTACGCGCACGCGGTCGGGACGCCGACCGAGCGAGCGCTCGCGGCATTTGCGCTGGCTCGTTACTCGACTGCGCCCACGACCGACGCCGCGCGATCGCTCGCGGCCACCCGAGCGGCGTGGGTCGTGCTGGACGCGCTCGCTCGCGAGCCGTCGTGGGCGGATGATCCGGCTTCTGCCGCGGGCTTTCTGATCGCGCTGCATTCGCTCCCCCCGAGGCCGACCGATCTCGATCCTGCGCGTGCACCGTCGCCCGAACTTGAGCAACACGCTCTCGGCGCCATCGCTCTCGCCTTCGGCGAGAGCGGTTGGACGCCTTCGCTGGCGCCCGCACCGCGCGCACTGGTCGCGTACGCCGCGGCCGTTGTTTCGGAGACCCGCCCCGGCGCGTGCTCTCCGGACACCGCGCTGTCGATGCTGCGTGCGCTGTTGGGGGAGACACCGCCGGGCCAGATCGTCGCGCTCATGCCGTGGGCGGTGTGGGCCGAGCTCGAGCTAGCAACGCCGGAGCAACCCATTCCCTCCGCCGTAGCGCTCGTAGAGATGCGCTCGCTCGTGTGGCGACATCAGGTGTCGCTGACGGACACGGCGACGATCTCGCCCGACCTGCTCGGCGGGATCGTGTTCACCGCGGGGCCGTCGCCGCTCCCGACGTGGCAGACCGCGCGTCCCCTGCCCGCGCTCGCCTCGATGCTGGGGGACACGCGCCTCACGCCCGTGAACGATCGTCCCGGCGAGTTTGCGCGGCTCCTGCTCTCGCTCCGATTCCTCCGCCAGCTCGCCGCGGATGAGCACGTCGTCCATCTCTACCCGAACCCGACACACGCGCTATGGGGCGTTCGCGAGGGGCTGTGGAACCAGCGACAGCCCGCGGACGCCACGGCCATGACATTGCTCGCCGTCAGCGAGACCCTGCGCGCGACCCGCTCTGCGGCCGCGCCCCGGCAGAAACCCTGACCGGCCCCCAACGCGGTCGGAGCAACCGGTCGCGGTTTCCGGGCGTATCCTGCACCGTCGCTTTCGTCGGGCCGATCTTGTAGACCGGGAGAACTCAGTATGACTCGTCGCGCAATCACCGCTTGTCTCTCGTTCGCCATCGTCGGGCTCGCTCCCACGTCTGCGGCAGTTGCGCAGAACTCGCCTCCGACCACGCGCCGCGCCGTGAGCGTGGACCCACGGCGTGTCTCGCTGGAGCGCCTCCACAAGAACGTCGAGATCGACCTGACGGACTCGCGCCTCGAGGACGTCCTCGTGTTCATCGCTCAGTACGCCGACCTCGATCTCGAGCCCCTGTGGGTGACGGATCAGGGCGCGATCTCCGGTCTCGACAAGGAAACGCGCATCACGCTGTCGGTCCGGAACGAGACGGTGCTCTCGCTCTTAGAGCGCGTGCTCGAGCGCGCATCGAATCAGCTCGACGCGGCCACGTGGCAGTTCACGCCGGCCGGCGGCGTGCAGATCGGGCCCAAATCGCGTCTGAATCGCGCGGCGGCGGTGAAGATCTACGACATCCAGGATCTCACGTTCGTTGTGCCCGACTTTGTCGACGTGCCCGAGCTCGACCTGGACACGGTGCTCCAACAGGCATCGCAACGCGGCGGCGGGGGCGGCGGCGGCGGGCTGTTCAATGATCCGAACATGCAGGCGCTGGGTGAGCGCGAGGAAGCAAGCGCACAGCGCATCGTCGACATCCTGCTCCAGACGGTCGAGCCCGAGCAGTGGATCCAGAACGGCGGGGACGGCGCGTCGGTCCAGTTCCTGCATGGAAACCTGATCATCCGCGCCCCCGATTACATCCACCGACAGATCGCCGGGTACCCCTTCTGGCCCGGCTATTCAGGCACCCCATCCCATACCGGTCGCTACACGACTATTTCCGGACATACCTCCGCCTCCACACCCGTCCGCTTCGATTCGCAACCGGTGACCGGAACCTCGTCAGCCCCGCAGCCGTAAGTACTTACGTCCGCGGCCTGGAACGAGAATCGGATCACGGATACACGCGGAAGCTTGGGGCTTCCGCACCAGCCGCAGATGCGAACCAAACCCCCCGTGAGCGTTGCAAAGCGTCTCGCGGGGGTTATCGCGCGCGCACATCACGCACGCTCGCGCGGCATGTGGACAAAACACCAACCGGTCCCGATGAATCAGCGCGCTCTCGTGCTTGAGCGGGCAGAACGCCCCCCGGACGCCGCGGCGCGCTCCAGCTCGTCGCTCGGCGCCGCGATCAGGTCGTACCCGTCCGACCCCACCACCGTGCAACGCACCACCTCGCCCGCGCGCAACGCGCGGCCGCTCTGCACGTAGACCACGCTGTCGATCTGCGGCGCCTGGAAGTACGCGCGCCCCACGCCCGAGTGCGCCGGGCCCTTGCCCGTGCGAGCAAGCCCGGGCGTCTCGCCGCTCTCCACGTCGCCCCTCGCGCCCGCACGCTCCGCTCCCACACGATCGATGAGCACGTCGAACCGCACGCCCGTCTCCCCGGGCTTGGCCGGGTCGTACTGCTCCGCAAGGAACGAAGCCTGCTCGAACGCGATGCCCTGCTGCAAACGCATGATCTCGTCCTTGCGCCGGGCCTTCACCTCTGCAGGAACCGCCAGCGCCGGGTCGCTCTCCAGCCGACCCGCCACCGTTCCGTCTTCCTTCGAATACTCGAACACCCCCAGCATGTCGAAACGCATGTCCTCGATGAACGACAGCAGCGCCTCGTGGTCCGCCTCCGTCTCCCCCGGGAACCCCGAGATGAACGTCGTCCGCACGGCCATGCCCGGCACGCGCTCGCGCAGCTTCTCGATCAGCTCCCGCTGATGCCCCGCGCTCACGTTCCGACGCATCGCCTTGAGCATCGAATCGCTCGCGTGCTGCAGCGGGATGTCGATGTACTTCACCACGTTCTTGAGACCAGCGATCGCCTCGATCATCTCATCGCTGAACGTCGTCGGATACGCGTACATGAGCCGCACCCATCCGCGGTACTCACCCCCGCCCACTCCCTCTTCCTCGACAACCTTGTCGACCGCCTCGAGCAGCCTGGGCAACCCCCCCATCGCGCCGAACCCGTCCCCCCGACGTCCTGCGTCGAACCCGGCCCCGATGTCGTCCCCGTAGCTCGTCGTGTCCTGTCCGATCAGGTTCAGCTCGAACGCCCCGTCCCGCAGCAGCTCCCGCGCCTCCGCAAGAATCCCCTCCAGCGGCTTGCTCCGCATCTTCCCCCGGATCGACGGGATCGTGCAGAACGCGCAGTTCTGATTGCACCCCTCACTCACCCGCAGATACGCGTAGTGCCTCGGCGTCAGGCGCATCCGCGCCCCGTCCGACTCGAAATACCCGACCCCCTTCCCGTCCTTCCCATTCACCGTCAGCCCGATGACGTTCTTGCCCCGGGCCTTCGCGGCGTGCAGCGCGTTCCCCGACACCCAGTACGGCAATCCCTGGGCCGCGTCCGTGAGCGTCCCACGCTCCGCCACCCCCACCGTCCGCCCCGGATTCGCCTCGGCCCCCCGCACCGCCTCCACGATGTGGTCCCGGTCGAACACCCCCACCAACGCGTCCACCCCGGGCGCCCACTCCATCACTTTGCTCCGGTGCCGCTGCACCAGACATCCAGCCACGACCACCCGCTTTACCTCACCCCTGGCCTTCCGCTCCAACGCCTCCCGGATGACCCCCAGAGACTCCTCCTTGCTCGCCTCAAGGAACCCGCACGTGTTGACCACCACGGCGTCCGCCGCGTCCCCAGCCTCGGCAGACACCACCTGCAGCCCGTCCTCAGCCAGCAGCCCCAGCATCTTCTCCGAGTCCACCAGGTTCTTGGGACACCCAAGGCTCACGAACGAGACCGTGCGGACGCTCTCACTCTGCAGCGGCTGGGAGTCGGCAGGAACGGGATGGCTGGGATTCGAGGCTCGGGGCATAGGGGCCAAGTGTAGTCCGCGATCAGCGCGAACCCTCGTACATTCCACGGTCCCGGATATAGGCCGCGATCGAGGCGCCGATGGCGCCTCGCACCGTCTCGCTGCCCACTCCCTCCCGCTCGATCGCCTCACGGACCTCCGTTGCAGCGACATCCAGGAGCGGCGCCTCCACCACCCGACCCGCCCATTCCTCGGCCCCCGACTCCCCCCACTCCCCCACCATTGCGGCGCGAAGATCCTCCCGTGTCCGAACGGGCAAGCGCAGCGCCACCACCGGCTCCGCCTCCTCCAGCAACGCCCCAGCCTCCCGCCATCGGTGGAACGACACCGCCTGATCCGCCCCGATCAGGAGACGCAGCGTCACGCCAGCTCCCAGGCGCCGACGCAGCTCCCGCACCGTCTCGATGGTGTACGACGCCCCCTCGCGCTCGATCTCGAGCGTGCAAACCCCCACGCGCTCCCGTCCCGCCAGAGCAAGACGCAGCATCTCCACCCGATCCGCGTCGGTCGCCCTCGGCCCTTCCGGCTTCAACGGGTTCCGCTTCGCAGGAATGAACAGCGTCCACCCCGCCCCGACGACCTCGGCGGCGCACTCCGCGAGCCGCGTGTGTGCGATGGTCACCGGATCGAACGTACCCCCGAACACGAGCACGCGCGCAACGCCCGCCGGCACAGGACAGGGGCCGGTTCTCGACTCATCGAGACGAGCTGCGGGCATCTTCCTCCTCCGTCCGAACGAGCTGCTCCACCGCGCAGGCCACGCCTTCGAGCGCCTCCTCACTCCGCTTTTTGAGACGCAGCAGGCGACCGATTTCCCAAGGCCTCGTCGCACAGAGGCCGAGCGCGGCCCCGAGCTTCGCGTTGCCGCCCGCGTCGACCAGCTTCTCGACGCCGCGCGGGAGCTCCTCATCGGGCCCGTCCGAGACGCCTCGTATGACGGCCCACCGCACACCGACGTCCACGCAGGCGAACGCAAAGTGGTGTGACTCCATGTCGCATGCCTCGCCCGCGAACCGCTCCCCGAGGGCGCGCTTCGCGCGCGCGGTGCGGACCACCTCATCGACGCCGATGAGAGTTGCGCCCTCTTTGTCCTCGCCGCCGCCGTGCAGGCGACGCGCGCGCACGCCTGCGACCGTGCGGGCTTCACTCGCCCCGGCGCCGGGAGAAATCGTCACGGGCACGCGCCAGACCTGGCCACGAGTGCTGATGATCCGAGTGATGCGCGGGACGACGACCGTCTCGGTGAGCCCCCCGCATAGCCCGGCAAGGATCAGCAGCCCTGGACGCGCCTGGGCGTGCGTCCTGACCGCGGGACCGACCGCCCTCCCCGGGCCCGAGACCTCGATCCGCTGACCCGCGAGCCGTGCGCGCAGCACCCGCGCTTCGTGCTCGAGCGGGCAAAGAATGATCGTCTCGCGCATGCCCCCAAAGTATCGCCGAGAGGACCGTGCGGCAGGCCTGGTGATCGCCTGTTGCGATGCGGCAACGGCGGCGAGCGGTGGCTATACTCGCCCCCTCGCCGGCTCAGAAGTGAGCGGGCGCGCGCTGGCCCCGTCGTCTAGCCTGGTCTAGGACACCACCCTTTCACGGTGGGGACACGGGTTCGAATCCCGTCGGGGTCATTGGCTGCTGCGAACACGGCCTTCACCGCGGTCCTCGCATGCTCAGGACCGCAGACCGGCGTGCTTCCACTTGAGGATTCCCGCGATCGTCTCCGACACGAATGCGGGCCGTTCGGCGAGCGGCCCGTGGTCAAGCGTTGCTCGTGTGCCCGTCCTCGTCCGTTATGCCCCCTCGTTCTCAAATGCTACTCGAATCGTCGAGTAGCACGTCACGTGTCGGCCCTCGAGCACGCCGCTGTCAATACGTAACTGCGGGCCGCGACAGATCGCAGATACCGACTTCCTGGCCTTGAAGCACGCTCAGGGGAGCGCAGCGGCGTCCCTGCCTTGCACCACTGATCCGGGCTCATCACACCCCCGGGGCATCGCGAGCGCGTCATCCGCGTCCTGCATGGCCTCTCGAAGCACCCGGTCGACCGGAGTTCTCGGCTCGCACTTGCTTTGGTCCCACCTGCGAATCGATCGGCACACGTCCACAACACACACTGCGTTGGCATGCGTGTGTCTGTTTGCCGCACACGACTGGCTCAGGCATCCGAAGCACTTGCTGCCTCTCAGCTCACCCACCACGCCCGGCGTGAGCGGCGCACGAATCACAGCACGTTCGGGAAGCGATTCAAACACACGCATTCGCGCGCAGACGGACGTGTCATCGGGACACTCGAGCACGCCCCCAACACTGCAACGCAGCGGAGACGCAGTGCCCTAACAAATACTAAACGCCAGGCCATATACAAGCTATGTTTATCCACATATCTCTTGAGCTCTTGCCCCATGGCACATTGGCCGATATACATATCTGTATCTCTGTTTATCTTCTTTTCGGCATCCTGGTTCACGCGAGAAAGCCATGAGCACCCATGACTCGAACCGTGCAGATCGCCTCCAAGAGAGTCCACTCGAAACGGAATGGCGCCGTCCGAGCGGCAGCGGGATCGGCGCCGTCATCCAGATGTTCGTCGTTGCGTGGTTGATCATGGCCCCCATCTACATCATCGGTGGGAAACGCGTGTATCAGACTTGGCGCACACAAGAAGACGCCCGCCTTGCCGTCATCGCCGCAGCGATGGCTCACGAAAACCTCCTGACGTCCCCCGCGCTGCCCGTTCTCGACGCTCCCGCCGTCGCCCACGGACGCGACCTCTTCGCCTCTACATGCGCCGCGTGCCACGGCGCCGACGGCCACGGCCTGAAAGGCCTCGGACGCGACCTTGTCGAGAGCGATTTCATCGCGGCCAAGACAAACACCGACCTCCACGCGTTCCTCGTCACCGGCCGCCCGGACGCCAAGCCGATCGCGATGCCGCCGCGCGGCGGTCGCCCCGATCTCACGGACGCAGACCTCGACAACCTCATCGCCTACGTCCGCGCGATCCAGGACCCGCGCCGCATGCCGGCCGATCTCCCTCCGCCCGCATCGCTCAAACCGAGCGATACCGAAACGGCGGCCGCGCTCGACGCCGCAGGCGGAGACCCCGAGCTCGCGGCCTACATCGCCAGCGGCAACAAGCTCTATGCGCGCAGCTGCATCGCGTGCCACGGCGCCGACGCCCACGGCATGCCCAACAACGGCAAGGACCTCATCACCAGCCCGCTGCTCGTCGAGCTCGACGACGACGCCCTCCTTGAGTTCATCAAGCGTGGTCGCGATGTCAGCGACCCCGCCAACACCACCGGCATCGTCATGCCCCCCAAGGGCGGCAACCCGGCTCTCTCCGACGACGACATCCTCGACATCATCGAATACCTCCGCTCCCTCACCCGGACCCCCACACAGAAGGTCGGAATGAACTAAGCGCACCCACGTGCCGCGCGGCTCGCTCGTGCTGACGCCGCTCGGCCCGTGTTCCTGGAGACCTGTCATGAAACGACCCACCCGTGCACACCTCGGCGCCGCCGCGGTCGCGGCCCTCCTGCTCGGAGGAACCGCCATCGAGTCCGTCGCGCCGACGGCCCTCGCGCAAGACACACGCCGTGAGCGACGACGTCGCTCGAGCGCCGAGGAAGCCAAGCCCATCGAACTCACCGCGGACCAGGTCGCGCAGCTCAACAAGCTCGCCACCGAACGCAACCTCAACGTCGATGATCTCATCGCAGCCGCAAAGACTTACCTGCCCAGCGGCCGTCACGACGAGTACATCACGTTTGCTTCGGGCGGTCATTCCGGTCAGGTGTTCGTCATCGGGGTGCCGAGCATGCGTCTGCTCCGCTCCATCGCCGTGTTCACTCCCGAGCCGTGGCAGGGATACGGCTTCGCCGGCGACCACGACGAGATCCGCAAGCAGTTGCAGATCAACGGCAAGGAAGTCTCCTGGGGCGACTCTCATCACCCCGCCCTCTCGGAAACCGGCGGCGACTACGACGGCCAGTTCCTTTTCATCGGCGACAAGGCCAATGCCCGCATGGCCGTCATCGACCTCCGTGATTTCGAGACGAAGCAGATCGTCAAGAACCCGCTCACGATCAGCGACCACGGCGCCGCGTTCGTCACCCCCAACACCGACTATGTCGTCGAGGGCGGCCAGTACGGCACAGTCTTCGGCTACGGCTACGCCCCGCCGGAGGAGTACAAGAAGTCCTACCGCGGCATGGTCACCTTCTGGAAGTTCGACCGCACCAAGGGCCGCATCGACGCCGACAAATCCTTCGCCCTCGAGCTGCCACCCTACTGGCAGGACCTTTTCGACGCCGGCAAAGTCGCCAGCGACGGGTTCGTGTTCGGCAACTCCTTCAACGTCGAGATGGCCACCGGCGGCATCGAGAAGGGCAACCCGCCCTTCGAGGCCGGCGCCAGCAAGCGCGACACCGACTATCTCCACATCATCGACTGGAAGAAGGCGGAGAAAATCTTCCAGGCAGGCAAGGTCGACCGCACCCACGGCTTCGCCGTCATCACCCTCGCGACCAGCGTCGCCGAGGGCATCCTGCACTTCACGCCCGAGCCCAAGAGCCCGCACGGCGTCGACGTCACTCCCAACGGCCAGCACATCGTCGTCGCAGGCAAGCTCGACCCGCACGTCACCGTCTACTCCATCGACAAGATCAAGAAGGCCATCGCCGACAAGAAGTACTCCAGCACCGACGAGTTCGGCGTCCCCGTGCTCGATTTCGACGCCACGATGGAAGCCCAGGTCGAAGTCGGCCTCGGGCCCTTGCACACGCAGTTCGACGACAAGGGCTACGCATACACCTCTCTCTTCCTCGACTCGGCAGTCGCCCGCTGGACCCTCGGCGGCGAGTACTCCGGCCTCAACCCAGAACAGCCATGGAAGCTGGTCACCAAGACCCCCGTGCAATACAACATCGGCCATCTCGTCGCGGCCGAGGGCGACACCGTCAACCCCGACGGCAAGTATCTCATCGCGATGAACAAGTGGTCCGTCGATCGCTTCTTCACCACCGGACCGCTGCTCGCGCAGAACTTCCAGCTCCTCGATATCAATCCCACCGGCACGACCATGCCCGTGATCTACGACTCGCCGATCGGCGTGGGGGAGCCTCACTACGCCCAGATGATCAAGGCGGACAAGCTCAAGCCGTGGGCCGTGTACCCCGAGATCGGATGGAACCCGCACACCCAGGCCCTCGATCCCCGCTCGCCCAAAGTCGGTCAGGAAGGCGTCACGCGCGACGGCAACAAAGTGCTCGTCAACATGACCGCCATCCGGAGCCACTTCACACCCGAGCACGTCGAGGTCATGGAGGGTGACGAGGTCACATGGCGCATCATGGCCTCGGAGACCACGCAGGACGCCACGCACGGCTTCTGCATCGGCGGCTACAACATCAACCTCAGCCTCGAACCCGGCGAGTTCGCCGAGATCACTTTCAAGGCCGACCGCTCCGGCACCTACCCCTTCTACTGCACCGAGTTCTGCTCGGCTCTCCATCTCGAAATGATGGGCTACTTCCACGTTAAGCCCAAGTCGGCAGCCCTCGCCCACTGACCGCTCGCTCGGCGCCGTACACAAGGACACGGCGTCAGATCATGCCGTCGCCGCGCGAGAGCGCCGCGACGGCGTTCCCGAAATCGAGCAAGCACGACCAGGCGCCCTCGCGCCGCCTCGGAGGTATCCCATGCCCGGACTGCTCCACTCTATCGTCGGCCCGCGCGTCCCCGTCGCAGAACTGCAGACGCGCCGATGGCGCTACCTCACACCCAACCTCATGCTTATGGCCGCGCGCGTCCTGCTCCTGCTCTCCCTCTTCCTGCCCTATTGGCACATGGAGCTCGAAGCGCCGCAATACCCCAACGGTCTCTACCTCACCGCATACGTCAACAACCTCGAAGGCGACGTGAAAGAAATCGACGGGCTCAATCACTACATCGGCATGCGCCCGCTCGACCAGGCCGCCGCCTTCGAGAAAGCCGCCGCCGTCTGGGTCATCGTCGCCATGGTCCTCCTCGTCGAGGGCGCCGCCTTCATCCACACCCGATGGGCAGTCCTCCTCGCGCTGCCGGCCATCCTCTTTCCCGTCGGCTTCCTCGCCGACCTCTGGTTCTGGCTCAAGACCTTCGGACAGAACCTTGACCCGAGCGCCCCGCTCTCCGCCGCTGTCAAGCCGTTCACCCCTACGATCCTCGGCGAGGGCGGCATCGGCCAGTTCCGCACCTACTCCGACATGGGCATCGGACTCTGGCTCGCCTTCGCCTGCTCAGCGCTCACCATCGTCGCCTTCTACTTCCACAGACGCGCGTACAAACCGCTCTACGACCAGGAGCGCGCGACGCTCCGGGA
The DNA here is from genome assembly GCA_964410465.1 of uncultured Phycisphaeraceae bacterium. Lineage (GTDB taxonomy): Bacteria > Planctomycetota > Phycisphaerae > Phycisphaerales > UBA1924 > CAYPGJ01. The sequence goes on from CAYPGJ010000011.1 coordinate 41,802, forward strand.
AGCGGCGGCGTCATGAACAGACTCGCTTCTATCCTGCTCTCCGCCGCGATCGTGAGCCCCGCGCTCGCGCAGGACCACGCGACCGACATGCGCGAGCCCACAGCGCCTTCGCACACCCAGCGCAAGGCCGGCCTCACCGACGGCGTGCTTTCCCGCCGCATCCGCGCGGCCGCGCCCGGCGACACCATCACCGTCCAGGCCGGCGTCTATCGCGAACACCTCATCATCGACAAGCCTCTCACTCTGATTGCCCAGGGCGCTGTCGTCCTCGACGGCGCGGGCTCCGGCGACATCGTCGAGATCTCCGCCCCCGACGTCACACTCCGAGGCTTCACGCTCCGAGACACCGGCATCGACCTCGACAAGGAAAACGCCGCCATCCGCGTCCTTGCCCCGCGCGCCACCATCGAGAACAACACCCTCGAAGACATCCTCTTCGGCATCGATCTCCGGCAGGCCCCCGACAGCGTCATCCGCAATAACCGCATCGGCGCCAAAGCGCTCGACATCGCCCGCCGTGGCGACGGCATCCGCCTCTGGCGCTCCGACCGTTGCCTCATCGAGAACAACACCTTCCACGACGGACGCGACGCCCTCCTCTGGTACTCGAGCGGGATCACCGTTCGGCACAACATCGCAAGACACTGCCGCTACGGCCTCCATCTCATGTTCGCCGACGACATCACCATCGAGCACAACGAGTTCTCCGACAACTCCGTCGGCGTCTACCTCATGTACAGCAAGAACGTTGTCCTCACCGCAAACCGGCTCGTCCGCAATCGCGGACCGAGCGGGTACGGCCTGGGCCTCAAGGAAGCCGACCGCTTCACCGTCTCCAAGAATGCCATCATCGGGAACCGCGTCGGTGTCTATCTCGACGGATCCCCGTTCACCACCGAGCTTCCCGGCGATTTCAACCACAACACCTTCGCCTACAACGACGTCGGCATCACGTTCCTCCCCTCTGTCCGCGGCAACCGGTTCACCCGAAACACCTTCCTCGACAACATCGAGCAGGTCAGCGTGAGCGGGCGCGGCTCGCTCGCCGGCAACGAGTTCTGGGCCGGCGATGTCGGCAATTTTTGGAGCGACTACACCGGCTACGACCAGGACGGAAACGGCGTCGGCGACTTCGTTCACGAGCCCCACGCCCTATTCGAGAGCATGATCGACCGCGAGCCCAAGCTCCGGTTCTTCCTCTTCAGCCCCGCACAGCAGGCCATTGAATTCCTCGGACGAGCCCTCCCGACCTTCCGCCCCGACCCCAAGTTCGTCGACGAGGTCCCGCTCATGTCCCCCCCGCGTGACGCGCTCCCGCCCGCCGAGCCAGCCGATCCCAAGCCTCTCGCCGGCGCCGGAGCCGCCCTGCTCCTCCTCTCCGTCTCACTGCTCTACGCGGCCCGCCCCCTCGCGCTCGCCTACCACCGCCGCGCTCGTCAAGGAGTCGACTCATGATCTCCATCGCCCACGTCACCATGCGTTTCGGCCGCTCCATCGCCGTCGACGACGCCACCTTCGACGTGCCCGACGGCCAGAGCGTCGCACTCTGGGGAGCCAACGGCGCAGGAAAGACCACCCTCATCCGCTGCGCCCTCGGCCTGCTCCGTTTCCAAGGCCATATCACCATCGCCGGCCTCGATATACGCCGCAAAGGCAAACGCGCCCGCCGCCTCATCGGCTACGTCCCCCAGGAGCTCGCGTTCTACGACGATCTCGCCGTCGGCGAGGCCATCGCCTACTTCAGCCGACTCAAAGGCATCCCCGTCCCGCACGTCCGTGATGTCCTCGCCGGAGTCGGCCTCAGCGATCATCACCGCAAACGCGTCCGCGAGCTCTCCGGCGGCATGAAACAGCGCCTCGCCCTCGCGGTTGCGCTGCTGGGCGATCCGCCAGTGCTCGTCCTCGATGAAGTCACCGCCAGTCTCGACGCCTGGGGCCGAGAGGAGCTCGTCTCCCTCCTCGCAACACTCCGCACCTCCGGTCGCACCATGCTCTTCGCTTCCCATCGCATCGAGGAAGTCACGGCTCTCGCATCCCGCGTCATCCTCCTCGACAAGGGACGCGTTGAGGCCGACATCCCCGCCGCCGAACTCCTCACACGCCTCGGCCACTCTGCCGTCCTCCACCTCCGCATACGCGACGCCTCGCGCGAACGTGCCTTCGAGCTGCTCCGCACGCGCGGCTTCGATCCCCATATGTCCGGATCGCGCCTCACCGTGCCCGTCCCGGCCGAGCAGAAGGCCGCGCCATTCCGAGTGCTGGCCGAGGAACGAATCCACATCGACGACTTCGAGGTCATCTCCTCCCGCAACGGCCGCGCCAAGGAGGCCACGCCATGAGTGTCCTGCACGCCGATCCTGACGCACGCGTACGTACGAGCCGCGCCCCACACCCGCCCGGATTCCTCCGAAACACCGCCACCGTCGCGCGCCGCGAACTCCGAGAAGCCGTCCGCAGCCGATGGTTCATCCTCTACACACTCGCATTCGCCGCGCTCGGACTGGCCATCTCTTACGTCGCCGCCATCACCGCAGGCGGCGCCGGACTCGCCGGCTTCGGTCGCACCACCGCAGGACTCATCAACCTCGTCCTCCTCGTCGCGCCCCTCATGGCCCTCACCGCGGGCGCCGGCTCCATCGCCTCCGACCGTGAACGAGGCATGCTCGCCTACCTCCTCGCGCAGCCAATCTCACGCACCGAAGTCATCCTCGGCAAATACCTCGGCCTCGCCGCCGCGCTCACCGCCTGCATCGCCCTCGGCCTCGGCGTCTGCGCCGTCGTTCTCGCCTCCAAGGGCGAGGCAGCAAACCCCGCGAGCATCCTCTGGCTCGCCGCACTCAGCCTCGTCCTCATGCTCGCGATGCTCAGTCTCGGAATACTGCTCTCTTCTCTCGCGCGCAAGGCCTCCGTCGCCGTCGGAGCCGCAATCTTCCTCTGGCTCACACTCGTCTTCGTCACCGACCTCGGCATCATGGCCGGGACCGTTGCGCTCAGACTACGCGTCGAGAAACTCTTTGCCCTCAGCCTCGCCAACCCGCTCCAAGTCTTCAAGATGTGGTCTCTTCACGCTGTCGACGCAACCCTCGACGTCCTCGGGCCCGCGGGCCTCTACGCACTCGAAGAGCACGCCGACCGTCTCCACTTCTACTTCGCCCTATGCATGCTCGCCTGGATCGCGCTCCCACTCGCCGCCGCCACCATGATCTTCTCTCGGAGATCACCCCTATGACGCTCCGCACGCCGACAATCATCGCATTCTTCGCGCTCCTCACGCTCCACACAGCGTGCCGTCGCGCCGACGTCACCGGCCCCCCCGAACTCCGCGTCGGTCGGGACCAGTGCGCCGAGTGCGGCATGCTCATCAGCGAGGACCGTTGCTCCGCCGCCGTGCTTCTCGAGCGCGACCGCGAGCGCCTCCACGCGATCTTCGACGACATCGGCTGCCTGCTGGACTGGCGACAAGCACCGCACGACCCGCCCGTCCGTGCGCTTGAGACCTACCTCCGCGACTACGACGCTCGCACCTGGATCGCCGCCGAGAGCGCGTCCATCCTGCGTGCCGACCCCGACCGCCTCCACACACCGATGGGCTCCGGCATGATCGCGTTTGCCAACGCCGCGAGCGCCGAAGCACGCCGACACGAATTCGGCGGCGCCCTGACGACCTACCCCGAGCTGATCCAGAGCGCGGAGCAGGCGTCGAAATCGCAAGAGGCCAGGCCATGATCCGCACGGCGTCCATCGTGCTCCTCGCGTTCGCGGCCCTCGCGCACGCCCGACAGCCCGCACCGCCGCCCGAAGGCGCCGCGCCCACGCGATTCGCCGGCGACGCGTACTACCTCTCCCAGTGCGTCATCTGTAAGAGCCTCCTCGGCTCCAAAGGTGACACGTCCGAGGTGCACGAGCAGCATCGCACCGTCCGGCTCTGCAGCCCGGTCTGCGCCGCATCGTTCCGCAACGACACGGCGGAAGGCTGGCTCCGCGTCGACCGCGCACTCATCGCCGATCAAACCCCCCACTATCCGCTCCGCACCTCCATCGTCTCCAACGCGCCACTCACACCCCAGGCCATCGACGTCATCTGCGAGAACCGCCTCTTCCGAGTCAACACCCCCGCAGAGCGTGACGCCATACTCCGCGATCCGCGCGCCTACTTTCACGCGCTCGACCGCGCGGTCATCGAGATGCAAAGACCGACCTACGGCATGCCGACAAAGTGCCCTGTGCAAGGCGACATCCTCGACGGCGACACGCCGATCGACCTCGTCGTCGCCAACCGAATGATCCGTGTGTGCTGCTCAGACTGTGCCCGCACAGTCCGAGCACACCCATCCCAGTACCTCGCGCTTGTCGACTACGCCAATCGTCACCCCGCGCCGAGCGCGCCGCCGAGACCCTGACCGCTACGGAGCTTCCATGCTGTCCAAAACCGTCGAATACGCGCTCCGTGCCATGATGCACCTGGCCTCGGTCCCCGCCGGGCGTTCCGCGAGCAGCAGCGCTGTTGCCTCCGCAACGCACGTTCCGCAAGGCTATCTCTCCAAAGTCCTCCGAGACCTCGTCGTCGCCGGACTCGTCGACTCGCAGCGCGGCCCCCACGGCGGGTTCTGCCTTGCACGTGCGCCACTCGATATCTCCATCCTTGACGTCATCAACGCCGTCGACCCCATCCCACGCATCGACCGATGCCCTCTCGGCAATCCCGATCACGCCGCTCTCTGCCCGCTGCATCAACGCCTCGACGACGCGTTTGCCGCCTTCGAGGCCGAGTTCCGCGGGCTCTCGCTCCAGCACATCCTCGACGCCGGGACCGCGCGCGGCCGCTGTGCCGGCATGCTCGACGGCGGCGACGCCGCCCAAGATTGACCCAATCCCAACCCCACAAAGACGCCTGCCTCAGCGCACGAGCACGCACCCGCCCCGCACCGGCTCGAACCGAGCCTGGAAAAACCGCAGGTGCTTCGGCTCGTAGACAATCCGCAACCCGACGATCCGCTCCGGAGCCTCGTGCAGCGCGATCACCGACTCCGCCGTCACGTCCATGTGGGCCTGTGTGTACACCCGGCGCGGGATCGTCAGCCGCACCAGCTCCAGCTTCGGAAAGATGTTCTTCCCGCTGTCGGGGTCGCGACCGGCCGACACCCCGCCTCGCTCCATCGACCGCACCCCAGAGTCCACGTACAACGCGGCGGCCAACGCCTGCGCAGGAAACTCCTCGCGCGACAGCGTCGGCAGGAACCTCGCCGCGTCGATGAACACGCCGTGCCCGCCGGTCGGTCGCACGATCGGCACTCCGGCACGCTCCAACCGCCTCGCCAGGTATTCCACCTGACCGATCCGCGCACGGATGTGCTCGAAGCTGACTGACTCCGCGATCCCGATCGCCATCGCCTCCATGTCCCGACCCGCCAGACCACCGTACGTGTGCAGCCCCTCGAACAACACCACCAGATTCCGCGCCTCCTCAGCCAGCGAGTCGTCGTTCACGCACAGGAACCCCCCGATGTTCACCAAACAGTCTTTCTTCGCGGAATTCGTGCACCCGTCCGTGTACGAACAGATCTCTCGGAGAATCTCCTCGATGCTCCGCCCCGAGTAGCCCGCCTCCCGCTCCTTGATGAAGTACGCGTTCTCCACCGCCCTCGTCGCGTCCAGCATGACCCTGATCCCGTGACCGCGGCACAGCTCACTCGTCGCCCGGATGTTCTCCATGCTCACCGGCTGACCACCGGCCATGTTCACGCAGCACTGCAGGCACAGGTACGGGATCCGCTCCGCCCCCACGCGCGCAATCAGCTCCTCCAGCTTCTTGAGGTCCACGTTCCCCTTGAACGGCGCCTCCAGCAACGGGTCGTGCGCACCATCGTTGATCACGTCCACGAAACGCGCGCCCGCCAGCTCTTGGTGCGCACGCGTCGTTGTGAAGTACATGTTTCCCGGGATCACGTCCCCCGGCCCGATCAACAGCCGGCTCAGCAGATGCTCCGCGCCCCGCCCCTGGTGCGTCGGAATCAGGTGCTTGTACCCGTAGTAACGCGACACCGCGTCCTCCAGGTGGTAGTAGTTCGCGCTCCCCGCGTAGGACTCGTCCCCGAGCATCATCCCCGCCCACTGACGATCGCTCATCGCGCTCGTCCCCGAGTCCGTCAGCAGATCGATATACACGTCCTCGCTCCGAAGAAGGAACGTGTTGAACCCCGCCCCCGAGATCGCCGACCGACGCTCCGACTCCGTCGTCATCCGCAGCGGTTCGACCATCTTGATCTTGAACGGCTCGGCCCACGCTCGTGCGGACATGACGACCATCTCCCTGAAGACCCGCTTCCTCCGCCGACCACACGCCGACACGAAGGGTCATTAGAATACTTACATACCTTCTTGTCGGCAATCTCCGGCCGCCCATTCTCTGGTCCTTTCCAAGACCGACCGTCTAAACTCGCCCGGGCAACGTGACGCGCCGCCGCGCCCGCCCTCAAGGAGTCCACGGAGCACGCGCATGGCGAGACCACTGGGAGAACGACTCCGCGAACGGGCCCTGTCCGTCCGCTCCCAGCTCCGCCGATACCCGCGCGAGATCGCCCAGGCCCTCCGCGAACCCTCCAGCCACGCCCACCCCACCGACCAGCCGCAAGCCCAGCCTTCCCCGCCCCCAGACGTCCTCCCGCCCGCCGAACGCCTCGCCTCCGCATGGCTCGGCCACGCCACAAGCCTCGTCCGCGCCGGCAACACCACGCTCCTCACTGACCCTGTCCTCTCCCGACGGATCGGACCCCGCGTCATCGGGCGAACCGTCGGACCCGCCCGTCTCCAGGATGCGCCCCTCGAGCCCCACGCCCTCCGCGGCCTCGACCTCATCCTCCTCTCCCACGCGCACTTCGATCATCTCGACCTCCCCACACTCAAAGCACTCGCGCACCCCCGCACCACCGTCATCACCGCCACGGGAACCAGGAACCTTCTCCCCCACGGCTTCCGACGAGTCGTCGAACTCCCGTGGCATCGCACGTTCCGCATCGGCGGACTCACCGTCACCGCGCTCGAAGCCGATCACTGGGGCGCCCGCCACGCCCTCGATCGGTGGCGCCGACACAACGCCTACCTCATCGACGCCGGCCATTCCCGCGTGCTCTTCGCCGGCGACACCGCCGCCACCGACGCCTTCGACAAACTCAAGAACATCGATCTCGCCATGCTCGGCATCGGCGCCTACGAAGGCTGGCGCCACCGCCATGCAACCCCCGAAGAAGCCTGGGACATGTTCCGACGCATGCGCGCCCGCGCCATGATGGCCACACACCACGCCACCTTCGACATGGGCGAGCCTTCTCCCGACGAGCCCATGCGCCGGCTCCTCGACGCCGCCGGCGAACACCACGAGCACATCGTCTGCCGCGAAACCGGCGAGCCCTGGGCGCCCGCCGACGCCTCGACCTGATCCCTACAACAACGGCCCCAGCAGCTGCGCCCCGTTGTCCATCGCCCTCGACCACACCGACCTCCTCCTCCATACCTCCAGCGTCACCTCCTGCGACTCCTCCATGTAGCTCCGCTGCAGAAAACGGAGCATCGACGTGAAGTCCGAGTCATAGATCGCCAGCGTGATCTCGAAGTTGAGAAAGAACGACCGCTGATCAAAGTTCGTCGACCCGATCAACGCCACGTCGCGATCGATCGTCACCGTCTTCGCGTGCAACAACCCCGGCCGATACCGCAGGATCTTCACCCCCGACTCCAGCAGATCCAGATAGTGCGATCGCCCCGCCGCCGCCGTGAGCATCGAGTCCGACCGCCTCGGCACGATCACCGTCACGTCCACCCCCCGCAGCGCCGCCCCCTGCAACGCGAGCCGCGACGCATCATCCAACACAAAGTACGGCGTCGTCATGATGATCTCCTCCCGCGCCGCGTAGATCACCGCCAGCAGCGCCTGCCGGATCGACTCCGGCATAGGGCCCGGCCCCGACGCCAGCGCCTGCACCACGCATCCCTTCTCCTCCGACACCGGAATCGCCGGCAACAGCCGATCCAGCTCCGGCATCTCCCGCTCCTCCTCCGGCGCATCGATCAGCCAGTCGCGCAGGAACACGCAATCGAGCGCTTGCGCCGCCGGCCCCTCCACACGCACCGACGCGTCAACCCACGCCCCCACACGCGCCTTCTCCAGAAACGTCGAGTCGTTCAGGTTCTGCGACCCCGTGTACGCCACCCGCCCGTCGATCGCCGCGATCTTCCGGTGATTGCGCAGGTCCAGCCGCGAGAACAGCATCCTGACCGCGTTCACGCCGAGCGACGCGCGCACCTGCACGCCCGCCCGGCGCAGCCGCATCGCCTGACCGGACGCGAGAAACTCTCGCGAGCCCACCGCGTCCACGAGCACGCGACAGGGCACGCCGCGCCCCGCCGCGCGGATCAACGCCTCAACCACCCGATCCGTGCGCACCGACACCTGCCAGATGTAGTACAGCAGGTGGCAGTGCGACCGCGCGCCGTCGATGTCCGCCGCCAATCGCTCCAGCAACGCGTCCGAGTCCGACAGAAGCTCCAGCTGGTTCCCGCGCAACGCCGGAGAGCCGCCGATCGCGCGCACGAACCGCGCAAACCGCTCCTCTGTCGAATCCGGCGCGTGCCATGCATAGTGCCGGTGCGCCCACAGCGCCACGATCCGCCCCTCTAGCGCGCGCGTCACCTCTTCCGCACGCTGGCGCCGGCGCTCCCCAAGCCGCACCTCCCCAACCAGGAGATACGCCAACGCCCCCACAAACGGCATCAACAACACCACCACCAGCCACGCCAGCGACGTCGCCACCGGCCGGCGCGCCATGATGATCCGCACCGAGAACAACACCCGCAGACTCCAGTCCACGAGCAGCACGAAACCGCCGAACGAAATCAGATCGGGCATACGCGCGATTGTCGCGTCAAACCGCCCTCAACGCGACTCTCCCCCGCCCGCGCCGCGCTACTTCCCGTACCTCCGCTCCTCGCAGATCCGCCACCCGTCCGCGTGCAGCTTCACGATGAAAAGGCGCTCATACTCCGCCTCGCTCATCGACAAGCCGTTCACGCCCCCGAGCCGCTCCGCCAGCTCGGGCGTCGTGTTCGAGTGCCCGACCACGAGCACATTCTGCCCGGCGTGCTCCTCACGAATGCGCCGCACCACCTCGTCGAAATACGCGTCAATCCCGCCCGCCAGCGGCACGATCGTCACGCCGATCCCGTACGCGTCGGCCGCGGGTCGCGCCGTCTCTTCCGCGCGCAGCGTGTTCGTCGCCAACGCCGCGTGGAGCCGCGCCCCTTCCGGCAGCGCCGCCCGCACCGCCGTCACCAACGCCTCCGCCCTGGCCCGCCCCGCCCGCGTGAGGGCCGGATCGGGCCCCGGACCCTTCTCCGCATGACGCACCAGGATCACCGTCGTCATGCCCGCCTCCTCCTCCGCACGCGCGCCCGACGCGCACCCGCACACCAGCAGCGCAAGAGCGCACAGCCCTCCGATCACCAGCCCCGTTCTCACGGCGCCCCCATCCCCGCGCCCAGCGCAGGACGACCGCACGCCTCGCACCCCGCGTGCGCCGGCGGCTCTCCCACCGTCACGCCCGCGCCCGGCTTCTCCCAGAAGAACCGGCCCCGTTCCGCCGGCGCCGGCGCCAGCTCGTCCATCGTCTTCGCGTCGAACAACCGCCCATTCGCCATGACCCACTCCGTGCGCTCAGTGTCACGAATGTTCACGAGCGGGTCCTTGCCAGCCTCCAGGATCACCAGGTCCGCCAGCTTCCCGGGCTCGATCGACCCAATGTCCTTGTCCATCCCGAGGTAGAACGCCCCGTGCATCGTCCCCGAACGCAGCGCCTCGAAGTTCGACATCCCGCCCTGCACGAACGACCACACCTCCCAGTGCGTGTTGATCCCCGGCAGCTGACCGTGACCGCCCGCCTGCACCGTGATCCCCTGGTCGATCGCCTGCTTCGTGATCCGCGCCTCCCGAATGTGGTTGAAGTCCTCCAGCGGCGCCATCATCCGCCGACGAGCGCGCGGGTTGAGCACGTTCGGGGGGATGAAACTGGTCAACCGCGGGTGCGCGAAGAGGTCCGACTCCATGTACCAATAGTTCTCGCCACCCAGCCCGCCGTACGCCACGTCCAGCGTCGGCGTGTACCCGACCTCTGTCCCCTTCCAGAACTGCAGCACGTCCTTGTAGACGATCTCCACAGGGAACGTGTGCTCGATGCCCGTGTGCCCGTCCGCGATCATCGTCAGGTTATGCGCGAACGTCGAGCCGCCCTCCGGCACCACCAGCATCCCGAGCTCTCGCGCCGCAGCAATCACCTGCTGACGCTGATCACGCCTCGGCTGGTTGTACGACTTCACCGAGAACGCCCCCACCGCCTTCATCCGCGACAGGTGAAACATCGCGTCCTCCAGCGATTCGATCTCTGCCTTGTACGACCCCGCGGCGCCGTACAAGATCGTCCCCGTTGAGAACGTCCTCGGACCGCGCACGACACCAGCCTTCACCATCTCCGACGCGCTGAAGATCGTCTCCGTGTCGTTCGACGGATCATGCACCGTCGTCACCCCCAGTGACAGTTGCACGTAGTTCAGCCAGTTCTGCCCGGGGATGATCCCGTTCGTCCCCTGCGCCCCGTGCGCGTGCACGTCCACGAGCCCCGGATACACCACACGACCCTCGCACTCCACGACGTGCGCACCGGCGGGGATCTCCGTCCCGTCACGCGGCCCGACCGCCGTGATCCGGTTCCCATCGATCACCACCGTCGCGTCCTCGAGCGCCTCCTGCTCGCCCGACATCGAGTTTCGCATCGTGATCACTCTCGCGCCCACGAGCGCAATGACCCCGCCGGGCTTCTCGTGCGTGGCCTTGAACCCGATCTCCACCGACGACGTCGGCCCGTCCGGAAGCTTCTCCGGCGCGCCGTCCAGAAACCCGAACGTGTCCGTCAGATCGCGCGTGAACAGCGTCGGCCCCAGCGTCCAGTGCAGCCGCTTCGAGTCCCCCGAGAAATGGATGAAATCACCCGCCTCCTTCGACGCACGCGCGATCGGGAACGAGTTCTCCTTCGGCCCCACCTTCACCGGCTTTCCGGTGTGCACGAACGGCGCCACGTGCACCCGATACCGCTCGACAAACCCGACCCACTTCCCATCCGGTGAGATCGCGTAATCCGTCGCCCACGCGCTCGTAAAGTGCTCCCGATCCTTCCCCTTCTCCGGGCCCCGCAACGCCACCGACACCAGCTTCGTGTTGTCCGCGTCCTTGTTCGAATCGTCGCGCACCACATACACCCAGTCCGATGACGCCCCGAACTGCGGCCTGCGCCCGTCCTTCGTGATCCGCTCCGCCTCCCGGCCCTTCTGCGCCTGGAACGGCGCCATGTACACCCCCCGATCCCTCGACCACAGCGGCGACGTCAGATACCCCCCCCCAACCTTGACGTACACCACCGTCTCATTGTCCGGCGAGATCACCGGCTCGACGTAGTGCCCCGGCTCGCTCGTCACCGCCCACGACTCGCCCGAGCGCAGATCCAGCACACGGACGCTGCCCAGCTCGTCATCGTTCCACGTCGCGTACGCCACGTACCGGCCGTCGCGCGAGAACGACGGATACAGCTCGAACTGCTTGTCCTGCGACGTCAGACGCTTCGGCTCCCCGCTCGGCAACGCCCGCCCGTACAAGCGCCCCAACGCCGTGTACACCACACGATCACCCACCGGCGACACCTGCACCCACCGGAGCATCCGCACGTCGAAGGTGTCGGGCGCCGTCTCATTCGCGAACCGCACCGCCCTCGTGACCTCCCGCTCGCCCTGGACGCGGAAGGGAATCACGCGCGCCTCCTTCAGCAGCAGGTCGTAGCGCCGAATCTTCCCCCGCGCCCAGAACACGACCGACTTGCTGTCCGGCGTCCACGCCATCGCTGGGTACACCCCGTGAATCGCCCACGCCTCCTGCATGTCGCGCTCGAGATCGTCATACACCGGCGTCACACCGCCCGTGGCAATGTCATACAAGTGCAGACCCGTCTTCCCCTGGATCCGTCGCACAAACGCGATCGTCTTCCCGTCTGGCGACGGCGTCGGCCGGCACGCTCCGCCCGGCCCCGTGATGTGCCTCTCCTTCTCGCCCGTGGCCAGCTCGAGCCGATTCACAACATAGATCTGCCCGTTCGAATCCTTGTCGTACTCGAAGTTCTGCCCGGGCGAGACGTCCTCCGAGTAGTACAGGTGCTTCCCGTCAGGCGAAAAGATCGGCTCGTTGACGTCCTTCTGTTCCGTCGGCTTCTCTGTCAGTTGCAACCCGCCCGAGGACCCGCCCTCCACGCCAGACCGGTGGTACAGCCACATCTCCCCGGCGCCCAGCGACCGCCGCGACGTGAAGTGTTTCCGCGCCACGATGAACTCGCCATCCGGCGACCAGCTCGCCCCGCTCATCAGCCGGAATGACTCGCCCGTGATCTGCCTTGCGTTCGACCCGTCCCGGTCGATCACCCAGATGTTGTCCCCGGCCTTGCCGTCCTTGCCCGTCCGATCGGACGTGAACGCGATCTGCTTCCCGTCCGGACTGAACCGGGGCTGCATGTCCCACGAGAGCCCCGATGTGATCGCCCTTGCCTCGCCCCCCTCCATCGGCATCACGTACAGGTCGCCCAAGAGGTCGAACACGATCTCTTTCCCGTCCGGAGAAACGTCAAGGCACATCCACGTCCCCTCATCCGTGGCAATCGTGTTCGTGAACCGCTCGTACGGCGGGTTGTTCACGTCCCACGACTCCTTCTTCTTCTCGTCCTTCCCGCCGCTCTCCCCCTGCGCCTTGTCCGCGCCTCCACCGTCCTGCGCGACCGCGGGCTGTGCGCCCACGAAAAGTGCGAGCGAAAGCCACGAAAGAACGGAGAGGCGTGCGAGCATCGGATTCAACCCTCGATCACCCGCGCCAAGCTGCGGACGGCCCTCGTCCACCAGCGGCGCGCGATTGGTTCGCGAAAGAACGCCATAGCCTACCGAACTCGAGCCGAAAGGTTCCCGACCGCCCTCACCGGACCTCACCACGCTCCCTCGTCACAAAACAGCGCTTTGGTTTAGCTCCCAAGCACGCCGACGTCGCACTGCCCCCATGCAGGGATGGGGCTCTCCCGAATCGGATCGGGTCCGACCGCCCCCCATCCCAACCCCGATCAATCACGCCCCACGAGGGCAGGAGCAGATCATGCGCTATCGCCTCGGAATCGTCCTCACCGCAGGTTCGCTCTGTTCGGCCGGCTCGCTCGCTCAATCCTTCAACATCGACATCAACGCCGCCAGCGGACTCGGCGCGGGCGTCCCCTCCGCCTCGTTCGCAGGCGCAGCGCAACAGCCCGGCTCCTGGAACGCCGTACCGATGACGGGCAACCAAACCGTTCCCCTCGTCGGGCTCGACGGACTCCCAACAACCGTCACGTTCATGAAGCCCGCCATCGGATCGATCGCCGGCGTCTCCACACCGGCCAGCGGCGACTTTGCCAAGCTCGTCGACGACGGCGTCATGATCACCGCCGCGCAGGGCAACACCATGATTTTCGCCATCAACAACCTCACACCAGGCCAGTACGTCGTGTACACCTACGGCTTCGACGTCGGCTCAGGACCACCCTCCATCGTCACCAACAACGTCTCCATGGGCATCGACGCGCAGCAGGTCGACGGAAAGGTCCTCGGCAACGAAATGCTCCCGGGCACGGCCTACACCGTCCACGGGACCGTCGTCAACGTTGGAACCAGCATCGTCCTCGTCGTCGCACGCACCAACCCCGGCGACCCCTCCACCAAAGCCGGCATCTCCGGCCTCCAGGTCCGAAAGCTCGCCACCAACGAACGCATCCGTCTCCACGTCAACCGCACCCCATCCGTCAGTGAATCCGGGGCCTCCTGGTCCGCCGGCTTGAGCGACCTCCAGTCCGCCCTCAGCATCGCCCAGCGCGCCGGCGGCGGCTTCTACGAGATCTGGACCAAGTCCGGTGGATACCGCCCAACCTCCGGGACCGACCGCAACGCAACCTTCACCATCCCCTCCGGCCTCCAGCTCTACGGCGGCTTCGCAGGCACGGAAACCTCACTCGCGCAACGCACCAACCCCGCATTCAACATCACCATCATGGCCGGCTCCATCGGCGCATCCACCAACACCGACAACTCCTACACCGTCGTCGACGCCTCCGGCACCTCCGCAGACACGATCGTCGACGGATTCACCATCTCCAACGGTTTCAACAACGGCACGGGCAACGGCGGCGGGCTCAGAATGACCAACGGACGAGCCACCTTCCGCAACTGCAAGTTCCTCTCCAACGACGCCGTCACCGCAGGCGCCGGCGCCTACATCAACAACAGCATCCCCAAGTTCGTCAACTGCCTCTTCTACAACAACGACACCTCCAACGGCTCCGGCGGCGGCATCTACGCCACCGCCAGCAGCCGGCCCGGCCTCTACAACGTGCAGGTCATCGGCAACTACGCCGCGGGCGAAGGCGGCGGCATGCACCTCAACAACAGCCCCGCCTACATCCACAACTCGCTCTTCTCCGGCAACACCGCCTCCTTCAACGCCGGCGGCCTCTTCTGCAGCGGCGATCTCTCCGATCCCGACATCCGCTTCTCCACCTTCTCCGCCAACTCCTGCGCCAGCGGCGCCGGCGGAATCGCCCTCGCCTCCGGCGCAGACATCTTCCTCTACAGCTCCATCCTCTGGGGCAACGTCGGACAGTTCGGAGCCACCACCGAATTCCACCAGCTCTCACTCTCCCTCGGCGCCGGCTCCACCTTCGATATGTCCCACACCACCATCGAAGGGCTCTCCTCCTACTCCGGCTTCAAGTGCAACGCCTCCAACCCCCTCTTCGTCGACCCCGACGGCCCCGACAACATCCTCGGCACCACCGACGACAACTGCCGCCTCCAGCCCGGCTCCCCAGCCATCGACTCCGCCTCCGTCAACGACATCCCCGCCGACCTCGGCGACGTCAACACCAACGGAAACATCACCGAGCCGTTCCCCTTCGACCTCGACAAGAAACTCCGCCGCGTCGAATCCGCCGCCGCACCCAACACCGGCACAGGACCCGCGCCCTTCGTCGATCGCGGCCCCTACGAGTTCGTCCCCGCATGCCCCGGCGACACCAACGGCGATGCCATGGTCAACTTCGCCGACCTCAACGCCGTCCTCTCCAACTTCGGTCAGACCGGATTCGGGCTCCTCGGAGACCTCAACGGCGATCAGATCGTCAACTTCATCGACCTCAACATCGTCCTCAGCAACTTCGGCATCAACTGCTGAGTCGAATCTGGGAGAGAGCGACTCGCAGCGCCCGGCCACTATCGGCCGGGCGTTTTTTCATTCCCGCTCGAATCCCCGCCGTGCGGAAAGCCCCACAGCCGCACCGTCCTGTCCTGGTTCCCCGACAACAACCACGTCCCACGCGCATCGAACGCCAATCCCGTCACCGAACCGATGTGCCCCTGCAGCGTCAGCACATCCTCCCCCGTCCCCAAATCCCAGATCTTCACATGATTATCAAAGCTGCCCGACGCAAACCGCTCCCCTCCCGGGTGCATCGCCAACGCGAACACCGCCCACCGATGCCCGAGAAACGTGCGCAGCAGCGACCCATCGTCCGGGTTGTACATCCGCACGGCCCCCTCCTCACAACCCACAAGCACACCCCCACGAGGCGTCCAGAGCGTCGTCCACACCACGCGCTCGCCCGTCGCCATCTCGCGCAGCAGCCGCCCATCGCGCGCATCCCACACCTTCACCACACCCCCCTCCCCCGCCGACGCAAGCCGCAGACCATCCGGCGACCACGACACTCCGGTGCACATCCCCTCATACGCGCGGATCCGCAGCTCCACCTCCAACCGCTCAACATCCACCACACACACCTCCCCCGTCTGCGTCGACATCGCCAACCGCGCGCCGTCCGGGCTCATCGCCCCTCGATAGATCGCGCCCTCACTCACACGCGATTCTCTCAATAGCTCCCCCGACTCCGCATCCCACGCGCGCACCACCCCGCCCCAGTCACCCGTGTACGCGCGCTTCCCATCCGCCCGCAAAGCCGCCGTCCACACCTGCTCCTGCGCCGCAGGCAACCGCGACACCAACCTCCACGCCGCAACGTCCCAAACCTCCGCGCCCCCCTCGCTCCCGCCCAGAATCACCCGCTCCCCCCGCCCATCCACGCCCACCGACGTCACCATCGAGCCGAGCGAAAGGATCGCCGTCTGCGCCCGCGGCGGGAACTCCCACCACCGCACCACACCGCGACCCGTGTACGACGCCAGCCGACTCCCCGTGGAATCAAACGACAACCCCTGCACCGTCTGGCCGCTCCCCTGCAGCACCCGCACCGTTCGCCCCGTCTCCACCTCCGTAATCGCGATCGTCGCGTCAGTGCTCCCCGTCGCCAGCCACTCGCCGTCCGCGCTGAACGCGACGCTCCACACCTTGTTCCGGTGCACACGGACCACCGACACGGGCCTCGGGTCGCCCGAGACCTCCCACACCGCCGCCGTCCCGTCCCACGATGCCGACGCCACACGACGCCCGTCCCCGCTGAACACCACGCTGACCACACGCTCCCGATGACCGCCCAGCGTCCGCAACCTCCGGCCGGTCGCGCTCTCCCACAACATGACACGCCCCTCGCCGTCCCCCGTCGCCACCAGCGAGCCATCGCCGTTGAACGCGCCGCAATGCAGCGACTCTCCCTCCAGACGCGACAGAACCTCGCCCGTCGACGTCTCCATCACCTCTCCCCCCGATCCCCCAAACACCGCGCCTCGACCAACACGCGATTCCAACGCGAGCCCGCCCACCACCCCCACATCAACGGACCGCTCCCACCGCAACGACCCGTCCCGCACCCCACGCCACCGCACCACGTGCGCACCCGATGACCACGCGTCCCCCTCCACGCTCAACGCCCCATCCCCGCTCGGCTCGATCATCGAGAAGAGCGACATCCCCGACGCCCACTCCCCTCGCAACGCCCCGCTCGTCCGGTCCAGCACACGAACCACACCCGTTCCGCTCGTCACCGCCACCGCGTTCTGGTCCGCAAGCACGCTGAACGACACCCCCGAGCGCCAATCCGAGGCCTGCCACACCCCGACGCTCTCATCCGTTTGCGCAGACAAATACCCCCACTCCCACCCGCGCAAGTCCTCCGGACACTCCTCCAGCAAACGCCGCATCGTCTCCGAATCGCCGATCGAATACGCCGACTGCGCAAACCCGATCCGGCTGAAGTACAGCCCCTTCCGCAGACGCTCCGACTCCTCGTCCGCGTGAATACGAGCCTGATCCGCCGCGACCCGCGCCACGCGCTCGCTCCGCGCGAGCGCCCGGTTCGTTCGCGCCTGCGCCGCCGACGCCACGCCGAACGCGATCAACGCCACCAGCACCACCCCCGCCGCCGTCGCAGCGACGTGATGCCGCACGAGCTGCTTCCGGAGCACGTACAACGCCGAGTCCCGCCGGGCCTCGATCGGCTCGCCACGCAGATAGCGCCGCAAGTCGTCCCCCAACGCCATCGCCGACTGATACCGCCTCGCGCGATCCTTCTCGAGCGCCCGACCGACGATCACCTCCACCTCGCCGCGGAGCGTCCGATTCGCCGTGCTCAGCCGCGCCGGAGACTGCTCCCGGATGATCCGCGCCGCGTCCAGCATCGACCGGCTGTCCAGGTTGTACGGCAGCCGCCCCGTCAGCGACTCGTACAGAATCACCCCCAGCGAATACACGTCCGTCCGCGTGTCGATCGCGTCCGGGTCCCCCGCCACCTGCTCAGGACTCATGTACGGGAGCGTCCCCAGCAACAGACCCGCGTCCGTCAACAGCGTGGTCGCATGCTCATCCTGCGCCGTCGCACGCGCGATCCCGAAATCCAGGATCTTCGGCGTCCCCCCCTCCTCCACCAGGATGTTCCCCGGCTTCAGGTCCCGGTGAATCACACCGCGCTGATGCGCATGCTGCACCGCCTCGCACACCTTCGCCACCAGCTCGATCCGCTCCCGAACCCCAAGCGACCGACGCTCCACGTACGCCGTCAGCGGCTCGCCATCCACGTACTCCATCGCGATGTACGGCAACGCGCCCACAGGCGTCTCCGCCATCCCCGCCTCGTACACCTGCGCAATACCAGGATGGTGAAGCCGACCAAGCGTCTCCGACTCGCGCTCGAACCGCCGCAGCATCATCGGCGTCGCCAGCAGCGGCCGGATGATCTTCACCACCACCGTCCGCTTCGGCTTGTCTTGCTCCGCGAGATACACCACCCCCATCCCACCGGCGCCGATCTGACGCACCACCCGATGCCCCCC
This sequence comes from uncultured Phycisphaeraceae bacterium, assembly GCA_964410465.1. Classification (GTDB taxonomy): domain Bacteria; phylum Planctomycetota; class Phycisphaerae; order Phycisphaerales; family UBA1924; genus CAYPGJ01. The sequence goes on from CAYPGJ010000011.1 coordinate 60,174, forward strand.
CACCATCGTCCCCTCCGGAAACAAACCCGGATGATCGCGAAACACATCGCGACCCCCTCCCGTCAGCGACACCACCGGCGCATCCAGCATGCCCGTCCCGCCCCCGTGATGCCCCAGCAGCTCCTCCACCTCACGACGAAGCCCCTCGTCCCCGCCGCACCGCTCGCGCAGCGCCGCCTCCTGCCCCTCAGGCCCCGCCTCCAACGCCGCGAGAAACACCTCCTCGACAAGCCTCGCGCGCGTGTGCGGGCTCACGCCTCCGCCCCCTCCGACCCGCGCGTCTCCCCCCTCGACAACTCCCGGTGCAGCCACGCCCGCGCAAACGCCCAGTCGTTCTTCACCGTCGCTTCCGAAACACCCAGCGCGCTCGCCGTCTCCTCAACACCCAGACCCGCGAAGTACCGGAGCATCACCACCTGCGACTTCCGAACATCCATCGCGGACAAACGGTCCAACGCCTCGTCCAGCGCCAGCAACTCGTCCGACGGCGGCTCGCTCACCAGCGCGTGCTCCGTCAGCTCCACCCTCGCGGCCCCGCCCCCCCGCTTGATCCGATTCCGCGCACGCGCACGCTCCACCAGAATCCGCCGCATCGCAATCGCCGCAGCCCCGAAAAAATGCCCCCGCCCGCCCCACGACGCATCCCCGTCCCCCACCAGCCGCAGATACGCCTCATGCACCAACGCCGTCGGGTCCAGCGTCTGCGGCCCGCGCTCCTTCGCAAGCCGCGACTTCGCCAGACGCCGCAACTCGTCATACACAACCGGCAGCAATTCCCCCGCGGCACGCGAATCCCCCTCGTGGATCCGCGCCAGCAACATCGTCACGTGATTCCGAGGGTCGCCCTCCATGCCGCAGCGTGCTCCTCGCGGCCGAAGCCCGCCGCCGCGTCCCCTCAGTGTGCCACCGTATTCCGACGCGGACAAGACCCGAAAACCCTACAACAGCGCACGACACACCCGTGATCCGGGGGCTCGCCCGCGCGCACACCGCCGCGGCCCCCAGACTCCAAGGCCTCCTCCAACCCCTCCGATCAGCCCCTCGGCCCCGCCGCCCGAACCGCGTCCGGCATCTCGAACTTCTTGTCGTTCTCCCGGAACTTCGACGCCAGTTCCTTCGCCTTCGCGTCGTACGCGCTCTTGTCCTTCCACGTGCCGCGCGGCTGCAACACCTCGTCCGGCACGCCCTTCACCGTCGACGGAATCCCAAGCCCGAAGATCGGGTCCGGCGTGAACGTCGCCCCCGCCAGCGAGCCGTCCAGAATCGCATGCACCATCGCGCGCGTGTACGGAAGCTTGAACCGGCTCCCCACCCCGTACGGCCCCCCCGACCACCCCGTGTTCAGCAGCCACACGTTGGCGCCGTGCTTGGCGATCTTCTCCGCCAGCATCTCGGCATACACCTTGGGCGAACGCGCAAGGAACGGCCCCCCGAAGCACGGCGAGAAGTTCGGCGTCGGCTCCGTCACCCCCGCCTCCGTCCCCGCAAGCTTCGACGTGTACCCGTTGATGAAGAAGTACATCGCCTGCTCGCGCGTCAGCTTGCTCACCGGCGGCAGCACCCCGAACGCGTCCGCCGTCAGGAACACCACGTTCTTCGGATGCCCCGCCACGCTCGGCAGCACCGCGTTGGAGATGTGCTCCAGCGGGTACGTCGCGCGCGTGTTCTCCGTCGGCTTGTCCTTGTCGTAATCCGGCTCGCGCGTCTCAGGGTCGCACACCACGTTCTCCAGGACCGACCCGAACCGGATCGCGTCCCAGATCATCGGCTCGCCCTCGCGCGTCAGACGGATGCACTTGGCGTAGCACCCGCCCTCGAAGTTGAACACGCCCGTGTCCGACCAACCGTGCTCATCGTCCCCGATCAGCCCACGCTTCGGGTCCGCCGACAGCGTCGTCTTCCCCGTCCCGGACAGGCCGAAGAAGAGCGCCACGTTGCCCGGGTCCTTCATGTCCACGTTCGCCGAGCAGTGCATCGGGAACACGCCCTTCTCGGGCATCCCGTAGTTCATCGCGTAGAACAGGCTCTTCTTCATCTCGCCCGCGTACTCGGTGCCGAGAATCACCACCTTCTTCCGCGTCAGCGACTGCGCGATCACCACCCCGCTCTTCCCGATCCCCAGCTTCTCCGCCTCCGACGCCGAGATCTTCCGCTTCCCGGCGTTCAGGATCGTCCAGTCCGGCGCGAACTCCGCCAGCTCCCCCTTGCTCGGCCGCATGAACAGCGTCTTGATGAACAACGCGTGCCACGCCTGCTCCGCGATCGTCCGCACCGTCAAACGATTCTTCGGATCAGCGCCCACAACCCCGTCCGAGACGAACAACCGATCACGCGACGCCAGATGCTCCTCGGCCATCTTCTCAACCGCGTCGAACTGCGCGCTCGTCATCGCGATGTTCACGTTCCCCCACCAGATCTTGTCGTGAATCGCCGGCGCATCCTCCAGCAGCTTGTCCTTCGGGCTCCGACCCGTCCGATCCCCAGTCGAAACCACCAACGCGCCGTTCGACGCGAGATACCCCTCCTTGCGCGCGATCGCCGCCTCAATCAGCTGCGGCACGCTCAGGTTCTTGCTCACATTCGACGCGGACAGATTCAGGCTCATGGCTCGGGTGCGTCTCGGCTTCTCAGGTTGCGACCCCGCCGTCGGCCCCCGGCGCGGGGAAAGTCCACCAGCATACCCAACACCCCCACCGCCTCAAGCCTCCCCCACCACGCCGCATTGACGCCCACACCCCTCCCCACCTACATTCTGCCTTCCCGACGGTGGCCGTAGCTCAGCTGGTTAGAGCACCTGGTTGTGGTCCAGGGGGTCGGGGGTTCGAGTCCCCTCGGTCACCCTTTCCTTATTCCGCGCGACTGATCCGGTAGACCCGGCCGGTTGAATCGCAGCTGAACAGCACCGTCCCGTCCGGGGCCTCCGCACAATCCACAGGCCTGGCCAGCGGCCGCCCCCCGTCGGGCGGCAAGCAACTGACGATCCGCAGCATCCCGTACGGCTTGCCGGTGACGGGGTCGAAGAGAACCCGCTCGACGCTGTAGCCGACCCGCACCGAGGAGTTCCAGGAGCCGTGGGTCGCCACGAACGCGTCGCCGGAACTGCCCACCGCATCGGTGGTTACGAATGTGAAGCCGTTGGCCGCCCAGTGGGCCCCGAACATCCACTCCGGGGCCTGGGTCTGCTCGGCCAACCCGACGAGGTCCTCCTTGCCCTTGAATTCGAGCCTGGGGACGCGGTTTCCGGTGATGAAGGGGTGTCCGTAGAAGCCGCCCTCGACATATAAGTTGAACTCGTCCGGGGGGTTACGGTCGGTGATGGGCTGGCCGCGCCGGCCCTCGCCGTACTCGCGTCCGAACCAGTCCGAGCCGTGGTCGACGCCCCAGACCTCGTTGGTGCCGGGGCGGAGGCGGAGCTTCTCGGTGTTGCGGATTCCGGAGGCGAACTCGACCTTGCCGGAGCCGTCCTTGCGGAATCGGAAGATCTTCTGGCGCTCGGACTTGCGCTCATCGGTGATGTTGCCGGAGTCGCCGATGGACGTGTAGATGAAGGCGTCGGTGACGAGCAGGGAGCGCCACCAGTGGCCGCCGCCGGAGGGGATGCGGCCCTGGGGGATGATGGTCTCGGTTTGGTCGGCCTTGCCGTCGGAGTTGGTGTCGCGGGCGCGGTGGATGGCGCCGGTCTGGGCGAACCAGAGCCAGCCGTCCTGCCAGCAGAGACCATGGACGGAGTCGTAGCCGGTCACAAACTCTTGTCGTTCCTCGGGTTGGTACACGCCGTCGGCGTTGGCGTCCTTGAGGGAGAGGATGGTTCCGGAGGTTGGGATGGAGAGGTAGAGCGTGCCGGCGTCATCGAATTCGAGGAAGCGTGCGCCGCGGATGTTGTCCGCGGCGAGGGTTATTTTGTACCCCGGGCGCACGTTGAAAGTGTTGGCCGCGCCCCCCCCATCGCCGGGCTGTGCGCGCACGAACGGGGTCATACAGAGGGCGCATGTCATGGCTGCGCGCGCACGGATCAGGCCCATGTGAGTCCTTCCGGGAGGGTGTTGAGATTGTCGACGCCGTGCGCACGCACGATGACCATGTCCTCGATGCGGATGCCGCCGAGGGTGTGGGAGTAGAGGCCGGGCTCGATGGTGAGACAGTCGCCTTCGATGAGCGCGGGTCCGCCCTCGGCGAGGAGTGGCGGCTCGTGGACGTCGAGTCCGACGCCGTGGCCTGTGCCGTGGGCGTAGGTGGTTCCGGGTTTGCCGGGCGTGTTGCGCGGAGGGAGGCCGGTGGTGAAGGCGTGCTTTTTGAAGACGGCGCACGCGGCCTCGTGGACCTGCTGTCCGGTGACGCCTGGGCGGGTGGCGTTGATGGCGGCGCGTTTGGCTTCGAGGACGGCGGAGTGCATCTCGGCGATTTCGGGGGGGATGGCGCCGTGGACGACGGTGCGGGTGCAGTCGCCGAAGTAGTGGGTCTTTGGGTCCATGGGGAAGACGTCGATGATGACGGGTTGTCCGGTGCGCAGGGGTCCTGAGCCGCGGTCGTGGCAGTCTCCGCCCTGGGGTCCGCCGGCGACGATGGAGTCGGAGGTGGAGAAGCCTTGTTGGAGGAGGAAGATGTTGATGGCTGATTTGACGCGTTCGCTGGTGAGCGGCGCGCCTTCGGAGATCAGCGTTCCCGAGGCGTCGGGCTTGGCCTGCGCGATCATCTGGCAGGCCATTCGGACGGCGCGTTCGGTCATGGCTTGCGCGGCGCGGAGCGCGTCGACTTCCTTGGTGGTCTTTGCGCGGCGTTCGAGGACGCCGAGTTCGGGGTCGCAGTGGACCTTGATGCCCGCGGCTTCGAGGACGTGGGTGTAGAGCATGGGGAGTGAGCGGTCGGTCCAGACTTCCTTGACGCCTTTGCGTGTGAGGCATTCCGCGGCGGATTGGGCCGTGGCTGTTTCGCGGTCTCCGGAGAGTCCGGACTTGGGTGTGAAGTCGGAGTAGCCGTGGACGTGGGTGGCCGTGGCGGTTTTCTTCGCGCGTTCGAGTTCGATCTCCCGGAGGATGAAGAGGGTTTCGGGTCGTCCGTTGGACGTTGGGAGCTGGATGTAGGCGACTGGGTCGCCGACCTGGAAGCATGTTTTGTGGAGGAGCCAGGGATTGTGCGCGGGGACGCCGCCCCAGATGGTCGGGCGCGAGTTCGCGTGCTTGTCGGTCATGGTTGGAGGCCTTTCGGATTCACGGCGCGGCGGGAATGAGCCAGTCGCGCAGGAGTTCGACGGGATGCTTGGCGTGTATTCCTAGCGCGTCGAGGGTCTGATGGCGGCAGGATGTGCCGGGAATTGCGATGGCGGCGTCTGGGGAGCGAGAACGAAGCTTGGGGAAGAGGGTCTGCTCGCCGATCTGCTGGGAGAGGTTGAAGCGATGGTCGGGGAAGCCGAAGGAGCCAGCCATGCCGCAGCAGCCGGTGTCGAGGACGTGGAGATTCGCGCCCACGACGCGGCGAAGGATGGCGGCGGAGGACTCGGCGCCCCAGAGCGCTTTCTGGTGACAGTGCGCGTGGAGGAGGACGGGGCATTGCGGCGCCTCGAACGCTGGGTGTTTGGGATGATCGTCCCAGTGCTTCTCGAGGAAGTCTTCGATGAGATATGCGCGGTCGGCGAGGTCCTTGCGGAGCGATTTCGGGGCGGTGAGTCGGAGGTCCTGCCAGTCGTCCTTCACGGCAGAGAGACAGGAGGGCTCGAGGAAGAGGAGCGGCGCCCCCGGATTGGCGCGCGAGAAACGATCGAGGCTTGAGATGGTTTGGTCGGCCTGCGCGATGGCGGCGCGGAGCTGTCCGGTGGAGATGGCGGGTCGGGCGCAGCAGCCGGACTTGGGGATGAGGACGCGGTAGCCGAAGGCTTCGAGGAGTTCGACGGCGGCGCGGCCGATGTTGGACTCGCCGAAGGCGCAGAAGCAGTCGGCGAAGAGGGCGATGGTCTTGGTGCGTGGCGTTTCCGGGGACTTGGTGAATGAGCCGAGGCTTCGGGGGCGTGCGGCGTGCCACTTCTCGAGGGAGGGGCCGAAGGGTGGCAGAGAGCGGCGCGGGGAGACATCCATGAGTCGGTTGATGACGCGGCGCGCGATGGGGTTGTTGGAGAGAGCGTTGGCGAGCTTTGGCGTGCGGGAGGCGAGTTTGTTGAGGACGCGGACGTTGGCGATGGCGCGGGCGGCGAGAGAGGGCGGGCGGCCGACCTCGTAGGACTGCGCGAGGTATTCGGATTTGAGGCGGGCGACGTCGACGTTGGAGGGGCACTCGGACTTGCAGGCCTTGCAGGAGAGGCAGAGGTCGAGGGTTTCGAGGGTGTCGTGGTCGTTCCAGGCGGGTCGGGAGTTGGAGAGTTGTCCGGTGATGGCGAGTCGGAGGGCGTTGGCTCGGCCACGTGTGGCGTGTCGCTCGTCCTGGAGGGCCTGATAGGAGGGGCACATGGTTCCGCCGGAGCGTTTTCGGCAGACGCCGGCGCCGTTGCACATCTCGACGGCGTGGGCGAAGCCGTCCTGATCGGCGAACTCGTAGAAGGTGTGGACGTCGGGGACGCGGATGGGGTTGGGGTCGGCGTCGGCTGGGGCTGTGTCGACTCTGAGGCGCGCGGTGATGGTGTCGATGGGCCTGGGTTCGACGATGTTGCCGGGGTTGAGGAGGTTGTGGGGATCGAAGATGTGCTTGACGGCGCGGAAGGCGCGCATGATCTCTGGGCCGTAGAAGGACTCGAGGAAGGGTGTGCGGACGCGGCCGTCGCCGTGCTCTCCGGACATGACGCCGCCGAGGGACTTTGCGAGATCGGCGGCCTGTGTTGCGATCTCGCGGACCTTGCGGAGGTCGTCGGGGTCTTTGGTGGAGAGGAGTGGTCGGACGTGGAGGACGCCGACGGAGGCGTGGGCGTAGAAGGCGGCGCGTGTGCCGTGGGATTCGACGATGGCGCGGAGGGTCTTGACGAATTCGGAGAGACGTTCGGGGGGGATGGCGTTGTCTTCGATGAAGGTGATGGGCTTGCGCTCGCCGGGGAGGGCGTGGAGGAGAGGCTCGCCGGACTGACGGAGCCGCCACGCGCGGAGCATGGCGGGCGGGTCGGTGAAGTGGGCGTGGGCGGCGTTGGGGACGGCGGCCCGGAGCGCGGCGAAGCGTTGAGCGAGTTCCGCGGGATCGTTCGTGAAGTACTCGACGTAGAGCACGGCGTTCACCGGTCCGCCGGACGCGAGAGGCGGGAGCAGGCGCGCGTGGACGCTCGCTTCGGTGTTGGCGTGCGCGAGCGCGATGACGAGGTCGTCGAGGAGTTCGACGGCGCTGGGTTTGGTGTCGAGGATGGGGAGGACGGCGTCGATGGCTTCGTCGAGGGTGGGGAAGGAGAGGACGGCGAGGCCTTTGGCCTTGGGGATGGGGTGGAGCTTGAGCGTGGCGGCGAGGGTGAGCGCGAGCGTGCCCTCTGAGCCGCAGATGAGGTGTGCGAGGTTGACGTTGTCGATGCCTGAACCGCCTGCGTAGGCGCCCCCGGAAGCGCCCCCGGAAGCGACCCCGGAAGCGACCCCGGAAGCGACCTCATATTGCTGCAGGATGAGATCGAGGTTGTAGCCGGCGTTGCGGCGGAGGGTCTTGGGGAATCGCTCTTTGATGAGGGGCGCGATGGGGAGGACGACGTCGAGGACTTGTTGTGTGAGTTTGCGCACGCGCGGGTCGCGGAACGCAGCGCCGCGGTCGAGCGTCACGCGCTCGCCGTTGGGGAGCAGCGCGTCGACGCCGAGGAGGTTTTCGGAGGTGCGGCCGAAGAGGATGGAGCGCGCGCCGGCGGCGTTGTTGCCGATGCACCCGCCGATGGCGGCCTGTCGCATGGTGGCGGGGTCTGGGGCGAAGAAGAGGTTGGTGTTGCGTCGGAGGAGTTCGTTGTTGAGTTCCTCGACGTAGACGCCGGGCTCGACCACGCAGGTCTGTGCGGCCACGTCGACGGCTCGTATGGCGCGACAGGTGGGTGAGAGGTCGAGGACGACGGCGCGGTTGGTGCATTGGCCGGCGAGTGAGGTGCCGCCGGCGCGGGGGAGGAGGGGGAGCTTGCGCTCGAAGCAGATGCGGGCGGCGCGTTCGGCGTCGTCGACGGATGCCGGGATGACGACGGCGAGTGGTTCGACCTGATAGAGGGAGGCGTCGGTGGAGTAGAGGAGGCGGTCGTGGAGGGAGAGGCGGACTTCGCCCTGGATGGCGTTGGCGAGCGCGCGGAGGTCGAGGGCTGTGTCGTGCGGGTCGGGCGCAGGCGCGTTGGTCTTTGGACGGGGTTGGTTCGGGGCGAGGTTGGCGGTGTGCATGTGTCGTGCTTTCGCGGGAAACTATAAGTGCCTCCGGGAGAATGTTGGGCCGGTCGGGCGAACCGGATGGCGGTTGAGCGGGTCTGTATCCGGGGACGTGCGTGATCCGTGCGGCACAGAACGGAAAGGGATTGAACGATGAGCGCGAAGCGACGTGGCGTGTGGGCGGGAGCGTTGGTTGCGGGTTTGGCTGCGAGCATGAGCGCGTGGGGGGCGGGTTCGGCGTTGCCGGTGAAGCGCGTGACGCTGTATCGGAGCGGCGTGTCGTACGTGGAGCGGGCGGGGATGGTGGAGGGGGAGGCGGAGGTGTCGCTGCGGTTTGAGAAGGAGCAGGTGAACGACATTCTCAAGTCGCTGGTGGCGCTGGATACGGGGGGCGGGAGGGTGCGCGCGGTGCGGTATGGGAGCAAGGACCCGCTGGCGCGGCGGCTTGGGAGTTTCGGGATCGACATCTCGGGGAATCCGTCGGTGGCGGAGCTTTTGCAGCAGCTGCGCGGCGCGCGGGTGCGCGTGGCGACGTCGGAGGGGCCGATCGAGGGGACGGTGCTGGGGACGGAGCAGAGGCAGGCGGGCGTGTCGGGTTCGAACGCGCGGGGTGAGGGGGTGATCTGGGAGTCGTACGTGAGTGTGCTGACGGGGTCGGGGGTGCGGACGATCGGGGTGGCGCGGATCACGTCGTTCGAGGTGTTGGACGAGACGTTGGCGGAGGAGTTGCGTCTGGCGCTGGGTGCGGTTGCGGAGTCGCGGGATGAGCGGAGCGCGACGGTTGGGCTTGCGTTCTCGGGGAGCGGCGCGCGGAGCGTGGCCATCGGGTACGTGGTGGAGAGCCCGGTGTGGAAGACGAGCTATCGGCTGGTGCTGCCGGAGGAGAGGGGTGGGAAGACGACGCTGCAGGGGTGGGCGATTGTGGAGAACACGACGGACGAGGATTGGGAGGGGGTGAGTCTGGCGCTGGCGAGCGGGAACCCGGTGGGGTTCCGGATGGATCTGCATGAGCCGTTGTTCGTGGAGCGGCCGAGGGTTCCCGTGCCGACGGCGATGGCGGTTCGGGGGAGGGTGTATGAGGATGCGTCGGGGATGTTGATGGAGCGTGCGGCGGGGAAGGCGGGGTCGGCGCCGGCTGCGGCGCCTGAGATGGCGGCGATGAGCCGGTCGAGGCGCCTGCTGGACGCATCGGGGGAGATGCGCAACAGCGAGGCGGACATGGGGCGGTACTTGTCGCATGGGGTGGACACGTCGACGGAGGGGATGGCGAGCGCGAGTGAGCGGGGCGAGGCGTTCCGGTATGAGATCGGTGCGCCGGTGACGATCGAGCGGCAGAAGAGCGCGATGTTGCCGGTGATGAACGGGGGGATCGGGGCGGAGCGGGTGTCGATTTACAGCCCGCAGGACAACGCGCAGCATCCGATGCGCGGGGTGGAGCTGACGAACTCGAGCGGGTTTGAGCTGGCGCCGGGGCCGATCAGCGTGTTGGACGGGAGCGGGTATTTGGGGGATGCGCAGATCGGGTTCACGTCGCGTGGGCAGAAGAGGCTGCTGGCGTACGCGGTGGACATGGACGTGCGGGCGACGATGGAGTCGGACGGGAAGGAGGAGGTGGTTCGGCTGAAGATCAGCAACGGGACGATGTTGCAGGAGTCGAGGTCGCGGTTGACGACGAGGTACGGGTTTACGAATCGGGACGGGAGAGAGGGGCGGACGGTGTTGGTGGAGCAGGAGAAGCGGGAGGGGTGGGAGGTGACGAGCCCGAAGGAGTGGAGGAGCGAGAGTGAGAGGCTGCGGCGCTTTGAGGTGAAGCTGGGCGCGGCGGAGCAGGAGAAGCTGGAGGTGGTGGAGGAGCGGACGAACTGGACGCGTCTGGGTGTGACGAGCGTGGATCTGCCGACGCTGCTGGGGTATGCGAAGAACGGGAAGGCGTCGCCGGGGGTGGTGGACGCGGTGAAGAAGGCGGGTGAGCTGCAGGGGAGGATCAACGAGGCGGAGGCGCAGGGGAGGCGGGTGCAGGAGGAGATGAACGCGATCGCGTCGGATCAGGGTCGCGTGCGGCAGAACATGCAGGCGATCGATCGCGCGTCGGATCTGTATGCGAGGTACATGAAGACGCTGAACGAGCAGGAGACGCGGATGGAGGCGTTGCGGAGGGAGGGCGCGGAGGCGGGGAATCGTGCGGCGCAGGCGCGGGCTGAGATGGCGAAGTATTTGGAGGGGTTGAATGTGGAGTGACGGGCGGGACGGTGCGCGGGGCTAGAGGGCGTCGGGGGGGAGATCGGCGAGGAGTTGGGAGATGGTGCGGTTGAGCGCGGGGTGGCGGGCGTCTGGGGCGATCTCGGCGAGGGGGGCGAGGACGAAGCGGCGCTGGTGCATGCGCGGGTGGGGGATGGTGAGGGAGGGGGAGGAGAGGATGAGGTCGTCGTAGAGGAGGATGTCGAGGTCGATGGTGCGGGGCGACCAGGGCGGGGAGTCGGCGCGGATGCGGCCGAGGGAGCGTTCGATGGTGAGGAGGATGTGGAGGAGCGCGTGCGGGTTGAGGGAGGTTCGGAGTGTTGCGGCGGCGTTGAGGTAGGGCGGCTGGGGGGGTGAGTTTGGGAGAGTGAGCGCGGAGGCGTTGTGGGTGGAGGAGCGCGTGACCTGTCGGATGGAGGGGGTGGAGGCGAGGAGTTCGAGGGCGCGGTGGATGGTTTCCTCGCGGTTTCCGAGGTTGGCGCCGAGGGCGATGTGCGCGGTGTGCGGCATGGGATCACTTGAACGCGCAAAAGGAGAGGCCCGCGCGGATGTCGCGCAGGGCCTCTAGGGGGGTGGCTCGTTCTGCGTGGGAGTATATCAGAAGGCGGCGGGCTCGAACTCGGGCTCGCGTTGCTGCATGTGGGCTTTGAGTCGCGCGAGGATGGAGGAGTGCATCTGGGAGACGCGGGACTCGGAGAGGTCGAGGGTGCGGCCGATTTCCTTCATGGTCATTTCCTCGTAGTAGTAGAGGATGACGATGAGTCGTTCGGCGCGGGAGAGGCCCTTGGTGATGAGGTCCTTGAGGTCTGCGCGTTGCGCGTCGGCGAGCGGGGTGTCCTGGGCGTCGTCTCGGACGACGTCGATCTCGCGGACCTCGCGGGAGGAGTCGGAGTTGAAGAAGCGTCGGTTGAGGGAGGACATGCCGACGGGCTTGGCGTCGCCGCGGACCTTGTCGAATTCCTTGTCGTCGATGCCGAGGCGTGAGGCGATCTGCGTCTCGGTGGGCTGGTGCCCGGTTTCCATCTGGATGGCGTTGCGTGCGCGTTCGACGGCGGCGGTTCGCTGGCGGACGAGCCGGGGGACCCAGTCCATGGAGCGGAGGTGGTCGAGGATGGCGCCGCGGATGCGCGGTGCGCAGAAGGTTTCGAACTTGACGCCGCGCGTGAGGTCGAAGGAGTTGATGGCGTCGATGAGGCCGAAGAGGCCTGCGGACATGAGGTCTTCGACGTCGACCTCGTCGGGGAGCCTGGTGTGGATGCGTTCGGCGTTGTAGCGGACGAGCGGGAGGAACCGCTCCATGAAGTGGTTTCGGATGTCGACGCTGCGCGAGGACCCGTACTCGACCCAGAGGTCTCGGATGGGGACGTCGGCGAGCCGTCGCGCCGGGAGCGCGTTGACGGTGTCGTTCCTGACGTTGGCGTTCTTCGCTTTCGCGCTGGTGTTTGTTTTTCGTGGCGCGGTTTGCGAGTTCGCTTTGGCGATCGGCATGTGGTCCTCTCCTTGACCTGTTCGGCGCCGGTCCGTGGCGTCGATTGCCGCCTTGCAGTATCCAGAGCCGGGCGCGCCTCGTCAAGACGATGCGCCGGGCGTACGCGAAAAATTTGCTAGACGAGGATGGGCTCGTCGTCGTCCGGGTTCTTGGTCTTCGGTGCGGCGGCCTGCGCCGCGAGGAGGCGGGCGCGCGTCGAGAGCTGGTCGTTGACGGCGCGTTCGGCGACGGCGCCGAGGATGGAGCCGATGATGCAGGAGGCGCCCATGGCGAGGATGGCGCGCGCGAGGATGACGTCGGCGGGGTTGTCGACGGCGAGTCCGGCGAGAACCGCGATGAAGAACGCGGCGAGGCCCATGCAGGCCCCGAATATCCTGGTGGGCGTTCCCTTGTTCAACGGTCCGTTCCTCCGCGGGTCACGATCAATCTCGTCTCATCGACGGGTCGGCGTGTTGTCTTGAGCCGGACGGCGCACGAATCTTCGTGGGCGGTTCAGCCTGCGCCGGTTGCGCCGAGTATTCGGGCCAGCAATCGTCTTGCCAGCCCGGACGAGAGTCTGGGGTCGCGTGCGGAGGGTGTTGCGGGTCGCATCGCACGTGCGACGTCGCGCAGGGCTTTGGCGGCGGGGCAGGAGGGGTGCGCAAGAACGAACGGCGCACGCGCACGAACGGCGGCGCCGACGTGCGGGTCCCATGGGATCACCCCGGCCAGGGGGGCGGAACGGCCGAGAAACCGCTCCGCGACGGCGTTTATCCTGGTGTGCGCGCGTCGACCGTCCTCCGGGGAGTTTGCCATGTTGATGGCGACGGCGATGTCGGAGGGCGTGCTTGCCCCCCCCTCGTTGTGGAAGAGCTTGATGAGGGCGTACGCGTCGGCGAGGGCGGTGGGCTCGGGCGTGGTGACGATGAGTGAGGCGTCTGCGGCGGCGAGGAAGGACATGACGGTGCGTCCCGCGCCGGCGCCGCAGTCGATGAGGAGTACGTCCGCGGCGCGTTCGAGCCGGCCGAGGCTGGAGAGGAGCGTGCGAAGATCTCGCTCGGGGAGGTCGGTGAGGGAGGAGACGCCGCCCGCGCCCGGGATGAGTCGGAAGCCGCCGGGCGTGTCGACACCGACGTCCTCGAGTGCGCATCGTCCTTCGACGACGTGGCCCAAGTGTCTGCGCGCCACGACGTTGCAGAGGACGTCGGCGTTGGCGAGCCCGAGATCGCCGTCGAGGAGCGTGACGCGGAGTCCGTCCTTGGCGAAGATCGCGGCGAGGTTGACGCAGAGGTTTGTTTTGCCGACGCCGCCTTTTCCGGAGGCGACGGCGATGGTGAGCGCGGCTGGAGCGGGCGACGCGGCGTGCGCGCGTTGTCCGGCTTCGACGAGCCTGCGCAGCGCGTTGGCCTGGTCCCCGGCGAGGGGGGGGAGCGGCGAGGGTGAGAAGGCGGCGCCGGTCATGAGACGGCTCCGTCGAGGATCATGCGTGCGAGTCGGTCCGGCTTGCCGGACTCGATGTGGTCGGGGACTTCCTGCCCGGTGGTGACGAAGGAGAGGCGGCGGTCGACGCGTCGGAGGACGTTGAGGAGGACGCCGAAGGAGACGGCTTCATCGAGCTTGGTGAGGATGACGCGGTTTGGGGAGAGGGGGGCGAAGCGTTCGGCGGCGGAGATGAGTGCGCGTTCGCCGGCAGCGGCGGAGAGGACGAGGTGTGTTTCGTGGGGCTTCGCGGCGTCGAGGTGCTCTCGGAGTTCGTCGAGTCGCGCGACGTCGGAGGGTGATCTTCCGGCGGTGTCGATGAGGACGATGTCGCGGTCAGCGAAGGCGGCGCATGCGTCGCGCATCTCGCGCGGGGAGGAGGCGACGCGGACGGGGAGGCCGATGATGTTGGCGTAGGTTCGGAGCTGATCGACGGCGGCGATGCGGTAGGTGTCTGCGGTGACGAGCCCGACGGAGCGGGCGTGTCGGAGCCGGTAGGTTGCGGCGAGCTTGGCGAGTGTGGTGGTCTTGCCGACGCCGGTGGGTCCGATGAGGGCGATGGTCCGCGGTCGGCCGTCCTGCTGGCGCTCGGGCGCCGGGACGCGTGGCTCGTCGCAGACGGGGATGTAGGCGGCGACTCGTCGGAGGACGGCCCTTCGGACGGCGTCGTCGTTGGCGCACTCGGAGGGCGCGAGGTCTTCGCGGACGCCGGCGATGACCTCGTCGGCGAGATCGGAGGCGACCTCGGCCTCGATGAGACGGAGGTAGTGCTGCTGGAGGGCCTCTGGCATGAGCGCGGCGCGTGGTCCTGTGGAGGAGGCCAGGACGCGCGAGACGAGTGACTTGATCGCGGAGAGTTCCTGCTCGATGGAGGCGTTGGCGTTCGCGGATTGGGGCGCGAAGGGGGCGGTGGTGACGATGTCGGCGATGGAGGGTCGGAGCGGGGCGGTTGCGGGAGGCGTGGCGGGGCTGTTGGTCGGGGGGTCGTCGGCGCGCGGGGAGCGGGGCGGCGTGGGCGCGAGTGTGGGCGCGGCGGCGTGGGCGTAGGCGCGTTTGATCGCGTTCGCGTTGGTCGGGAGTGGTGCGCGGGCGGTCTCGGGCGTGCGACGTTGGGGCGCGACGTTGACGCCGGAGGAGGCGGTGATTTCGACCATGGTTCGGCCGCCGAAGCCGAAGAGGGAGCCGACTTTGAGTGATCGGGTGTGGAGGATGACGGCGTCGCGGCCGAGGTCCTGCTTGATGCGCGCGAGGGCGTCGGCGATGGTGCGGGCTCGGTAGGTCTTCAGGAGCACGCGTGCCCTCCATGGCCTGCGTCGCGACGGCGTCCTGCCGTCGCGTCCCGGTGCTTGTGCGACGTTGGGCGCGCGCCCTTCATCGCGTGTGGATCATGCGGCGGACGCGGGCTGCATCTCCGACGGGGGAGCGACGAGCCCGAGCGACTCCACATCCACTTCGGGAACGATCTCGTTGTACCCAAGGACGACGATGCTTGGCAAGTGGGGTTCGACGATTTGTCGGACGACGCCTCGGACCTGGGGGGAGGCGACGACGACGGGTTGGTGTCCTGCGGCGGTGACGGGCTTGAGCGCGTCGATGATTCGGCGCGCGGTCTGGTTGGCCACTTTGGGGGGCATGGTGACGGCGGTGCCGTTGGATCGGTCGATGTACCCGGAGATGAGGTCTTCGAAGGCGGGGTCGAGTGTGACGCAGACGATTCGGGGCTTGGACTCTCGGAGGCGCCCGGTGAAGTCGCCGGAGGAGGCTTCGGGCGGCGCGGCGTGCTGCTGGCAGATGACGCGTCGGAGCGCGTTGCGGACGTACTCGACGAGGACGTCGGGGTCCTGGGTCTTGGGTCGCCAGTCGGCGAGCGTCTCGAGGATGGTTTCGAGATCGCGGATGGGGACGCGTTCGCGGAGGAGGGCCTGGAGGATCTTCTGGAGTTCGCCGACCTTGATGACGGCGGGGACGATCTCCTCGACGAGCTTGGGTGATTTTTCCTTGAGCTGAGCGAGGAGGTTGTTGACCTCTTCCCGGGTGAGGAGCTCGTCGGCGTGGGCGCGGACGACTTCGGTGAGGTGTGTTGCGAGGACGGAGGTGGCGTCGACGACGGTGTAGTTGAGGGCTTCGGCGCGGGGCTTGGAGGCGGGGTCGATCCAGTAGGCGTTGAGACCGAAGGCGGGCTCGCGCGTCTCCTGCCCTTCGACGGGTCCGGAGGCGAGTCCGGAGTCGATGGCGAGGAATCGGCCCGGGTGGGTCTGTCCGTCGGCGACGGAGGCGCCTCGGATCTTGACGCGGTAGACGCTGGGTTCGAGGGACATGTTGTCGCGGATGCGGACGGGCGGCATGACGAAGCCGTACTCCATGGCGAGCTGGCGGCGGATGGCGGAGATTCGTTCGAGGAGGTCTCCGCCCTGGCCGGCGTCGACGAGCGGGACGAGCCCGTAGCCGACCTCGAGCTCGAGGGTGTCGACCTTGAGGAGCGTTTCGACCTTGGGCGCTTCGGGCTTTGCGGCGGCTTCCTCGCTCTTTGCCTGTGCTTCGGAGGATCGCTTGACGGCGCGTTCGTTGCGTCGCATGACGAGTCCGGTGACGGTGAGGACGGAGGCGGCGAGGAGGAGCGGGGCCATGGGGAGGGGCGTGACGGAGAGGGAGGCGAGGAAGCCGGCGGTGATGAAGAGGGAGACGGGCCGTCCGACGACTTGTCGGGCGAGGTCGTCGCCGAGCGAGCCGCCGGAGGAGCCGGAGCGTGTGACGAGGAGGCCCGCGGCGATGGAGACGATGAGCGCGGGGAGCTGCGAGGCGAGCCCGTCGCCGATGGTGAGACGGGTGAAGACGTCGGCGGACTCGGCGATTCCCCACCCTTTCTGCATGGCGCCGATGGCGAATCCGCCGGTGACGTTGATGAGGGTGATGATGATGCCGGCGATGGCGTCGCCGCGGACGAACTTGGAGGCGCCGTCCATGGCGCCGAAGAAGTCGGCCTCCTGGGAGAGTCGTTCGCGTCGCGAGCGGGCCTGCTGCTCGTTGATCATTCCGGCGTTGAGATCGGCGTCGATGGCCATCTGCTTGCCGGGCATGGCGTCGAGTGTGAATCGTGCGGCGACTTCGGAGATTCGTGTGGCGCCCTTGGTGATGACGACGAACTGCACGACGATGATGATGACGAAGAGGATGATGCCGACGGCGAGGGAGTTTCCGGCGACGAAGGCGCCGAAGGCCTGGACGACGTGTCCGGCGACGAGCGCGGCTTCGTCGGCGCTGCCGGCGTCGGCGCTGAGGATGAGTCTTGTGGTTGCGATGTTGAGCGTGAGTCGGAGGAGCGTGACGGCGAGGAGGAGTGCGGGGAAGACGCTGAAGTCGAGTGGTTCGCGGAGGTAGATGACGGTGAGGAGGACGAGTGCGGAGAGCGTGATGTTGCCCGCGAGGAGCACGTCCATGAGGACTGGGGGGAGCGGGACGACGATGACGCCGATCATCAGCAGGAAGCCGATGGGCGCGAAGAGGCTTCGGTGCCGGACGATGCCGTGTGTCCAGGCGGGGCCTTGCTGGGAGTTCGCTGGCGCGGGCATCAGACGGCCTTCCTGCCTTCAAGCCTGTAGACGTAGGCGAGGACCTCTGCGACGGCCTCGTACTGCTCGTGCGGGACTTCCCGTCCGACCTCGACGTTGTAGTAGAGGGCGCGTGCGAGCGGCGGTCGTTCGACGATGGGGACGCCGTGGGTTGCGGCGATGTTCCGGATCTGGAGCGCGAGGTAGTCGGCGCCTTTGGCGACGATGCGCGGGGCGCGCATGGTCTTCGGGTCGTACTTGAGGGCGACGGCGAAGTGGGTGGGGTTGGTGACGATGACGTCGGCTTTGGGGACGTCGGAGCGGAGTCGTTGGAGGGCGATTTGTCGCGCGATGCGCATGCGTCGCGCTTTGACTTCGGGGTCGCCTTCGGTGGACTTTCGTTCGTCCTTGACTTCCTGTCGGGTCATTTTGAGGTCTTCGGTGTGCTGCCATCGCTGGTAGAGGAGGTCGACGACGCCGAGGAAGAGGAGGACGAGGAGGAGCCAGAGGGTGAGCCTGAGGATGAGTGCGGAGACGGCCATGACGGCCTGGGAGGGCTCGAGGAGGGGGAGCGAGGCGATGAGCGGGAGCGCGTCCTTGGTGATGGATGCGGCGACGGCGGCGATGATGGAGACCTTGAGGACGTTGATGACGGCGCGAGCGAGCGAGCGTTTGGAGAAGAGCTTCGCGATTCCCTTGAGGACGTTGAGGCGTGAGAGCTGCGGTTCGAGGGGCTTGGTGGTGAGGAGCCACCCGATCTGGACGAAGTGGGAGAGGTAGGCCGCGAGCGCGAGGACGAGGAGTGTCGGGGCGATGATGAGCGCGATGCGTCCTGCGAGCGCGACGAGAGCGGAGATGACGGAGGCGTCGTCGGAGGCGAGGTCGGTGAGGCCGAGCTCGAGTTCGGATCGGACGGTCTGCCCGATGGCGCGGATGGCGGGGCCGCTGAGGAGAATGACGACGGCGACGGCGGAGAGGAGGAGGAGGGCGGAGGAGAGGTCGGTGCTTTTGGCGAGCTGTCCCTTTTCGCGCGCGTCGGCGATGCGTTTGCTGGTTGGGGATTCGCTGCGTTCGCCGAGGTCTTCGGCCATGCGTCAGCCTCCTGCCTGCGGCGTTTGGTGTGCGGAGCCGAGGGAGGCGACCCAGTCGAAGCCCTGTCGGACGGCGTGCGCGAGCTCGTCGCCGGAGGCCTCGTGGATGGCGGCGAGGGAGCCGTAGATGAGGACGAGCGCGAGCATGATCCGGATGGGGAAGCCGAGGGAGAGGATGTTGAGCTGTGGCGCGGTCTTCATGACGAGCCCGGAGGCGACGGTCTCGACGAAGAGGATCGCGAAGACGGGCGCGGCGACGCGCACGGCGAGTTCGAAGCCTGAGGTGACGAGGCCTGAGATGAGCGCGACGGGCGCGTCGGAGGCGCTGAATCCGCCGAGCGGGAGTGTGTTGAAGGAGATGAGCACGGCTTTGAAGAGCGATTCGAGTCCGCCGGCGGCGAGGAAGAGCGCGAGCGCGGCGAAGAAGAGTATCTGCCCGACGACGTCGCCTTCGGAGTCGATGGCGGGGTTGAAGATGGTGGCGAGTCCGAGGCCCATCTGCTGGCCCATGAGGAGCCCGCCGACCTGTACGGAGAGCATGGGGATGCTGGCGATGAGTCCGAGGGCGAGCCCGACGAGCGCTTCGGAGGCCATGACGGGGGCCATGTCGGCGAGGGTGAGTTGGAGCGGGACTTCGCGGTGGAGGTCGATGGTGGGGTAGATGGCGAGGGTGAGCGCGAGGGCGAAGAGGGCCTTGATGCGGACGGGGATGGCGGGGGAGCCGAGGACCGGGGCGAAGACGAAGAGGCCGCCGACTCGCGCGAGGACGACGAGGAACGGGGGGATGTGCGGGAGGAAGTGGTCGTATGCGAAGGGCATGTGTGCGTCGTGTCGTCGTGTCACATCAGGGTGAGGTTGAACATCTCGGAAGCGAACTCGACGAGTCGCTGGACGATCCAGTGGAGGAGCATGGCGGCGACGGCGCCCATGGCGACGATCTTCGGGACGAAGACGAGCGTCTGCTCCTGGATCTGGGTGACGGCCTGGACGAGGCTGATGACGAGGCCGACGAGGAGGCCGGCGGCGAGGATGGGCGCGGCGACCTTGATGGAGACGAGGAGCGCGAGTCGCACCGCGTCGAGCATGCTCTGGTCCATGGCCTGGTCCATGTCATCCACCTCCCAGCATGCGCGCGGCGGCGCCCAGGGCTTCTTCCGCGCCGCTGCCCGGTCGGACGGCGAAGCTGCGCATGAGGCTTCCGACGACGAGCTCCCATCCGTCGACGAGGACGAAGAGGAGGATTTTGAACGGGAGGGAGACGAGGACGGGTGGGAGCATCATCATGCTCATGGAGATGAGGAGGCTTGCGATGACCATGTCGATGACGAGGAACGGGAGATAGACGCGGAAGCCCATGAGGAACGCGGTCTTGAGCTCGGAGAGCATGTAGGCGGGGATGAGGGCGAAGGTGTCGACGTCGGCGCGTGTGAGTCGTTCGGGCTCGGAGACGTCGATGCCGCGGGCCTCGAGCATCATGTAGAGGCTGGACCAGTTCCCGGTGGCCTCGATCTGATCGAACATGAATTCGCGGAGGGGCCCCTTGGCGCGGTCCCACATCTCGAGCTGGTTGGCGACCTCGCCGCGCTGGTATGGGCCGATGGCGTCGGTGTAGATGCGGTCGATGGTCGGGCCCATGACGACGAAGGTCATGAAGAGGGCGAGTCCGACGATGACCTGGGAGGGGGGGAGCGTCTGCGTGCCGAGCGCCTGCTTGAGGAGGGCGAGGACGACGACGATGCGCACGAAGGACGTGCACATGATCATGATGGCGGGCGCGAGTGAGAGGACGGTGAGGAGGACGAGGACGTTCATGGCGCCGCTGAGTCCGCCACCGCCCGGGAGGGCGTCGCCCGCGCTCTCGAGCACGGAGACGGGGTTGAGCGCGTCGAGCCCGGCGCCGCCGGGGACGAGGGAGCCTCGGGGGACTTCGGTGGGCGGTCCGTAGACGTCCTGCGCGGTCGCGGGCGAGCCCGCGAGCGCGCTGAGCACGAAGGTCAGGATGATCGCTGCGCATCGTCTCACGCGGCCTCTTCCTCCTCGGCGCGGAGGAGCGCGAGCCGGCGGCGGACGGAGGTGACGGGGGAGACGCGTGCGCCGCGCTCGGGTTCGGTGACGTCGATGACTTCGGCGCGGCGTTGTCGCGCGAGTCGCAGCGTGGTTGGGCCTTGGGGATCGACGTTCTCGACGTCTCCGGCGAGGCTTGGGTCGCGCTCGAAAGAGGAGAGGATGGACTTGAATCGGGCCGCGAGGGAGGCGCTCTCATCGTCGGCGGTCTTGACGACGAGGGAGGCGACTTCCTGCGGGTCGTCGATCTCGGTGAGCGCGGCGAATCCCTGGGCGGACTGGGAGAGGAGGAGGACTCGTCGGTCGAGTCGGAGGAGGACGAGGGACTGGCCCTTGCCGACGGGGTATCTCCCGAGGACTTCCATGACGCCGGAGGGGGCGCGTCCGCCGGCGCCGAGCTGCCCGGCGAGCCCGCCGACCCGGAGTGACATGCGTCGGACGAACCAGCGGACGATGAGGATGAGTCCGACGACGGCGGCGAGCGCGGCGAGCGTGCGGGTCGCGCCGTTGGCCATGCCGAGTTCGGTGTTGGGGGCTTGCGCGGCGTCGCCCGTGTCGCGTCGGAGCGGCGTGGCGTCCTTGTTCGAGCCGGCGCGGTTTGCGGCGCGGTGCTCGCCGAGGGGCTTGTTCTCTGGCGTGCGTGGGGCGTGCGCGGGGGAGGGCGGGTTTGCGGGCTCGGGCGTGGTCGCGTGCGTTTGGTCCTGCCTGGATTCCGCGTCCTGCGCTTCGGCCGGGCCGTACTCGACGATCGCGAGGGGTTGTGCGGGGTTGGTGGAGGGGGCGTGGTGCGGGAGGATTTCGGTTGCGCGGAGCGGGTTGGCGAGGACGGCATCTGCGGCGCGCGACAGCCCGGCGCCGGCGGAAAGCGCCAGCGCGCAAAGGAGTGTCATCCGTGTCGAGATGTTCGGGTCGTGGGCCATGACGCCGTCCGTGGCTGTGGCCGGAGCGGGCTCCGCCGCTCCGTGGTGAAAAGATGTGCACGCCCGGACTCGTTCCCGGGCGTTGGTTTCCCCGGCGTTACGGGCTCTCCTTTGCTTCCGCGTCGAGGATCTCCGAGATCCGGATGCAGAAGTTGTCGTTGACGACGAGCACTTCGCCGCGTGCGACGTGGCGTTCGTTGACAAAGACGTCGACCGGGTCGCCGGCGAGCTTGTCGAGTTCGACGACCGATCCTTCGTTCAGTCGGAGGACGTCCTCGACGAGCATGCGGGTGCGACCGAGCTCGATCTTGACGTTGAGATTCACGTCGGCGAGCAGGTCGAGTTCGCTCGGCAGCGCCTTGGACCTGGCGCCTGGCTGCAGGCTGGGGAGTGAGACGG
>CAYPGJ010000012.1:0-74370 GCA_964410465.1 uncultured Phycisphaeraceae bacterium
ATGACCGGCTGCGCGGGGAGTCGCTCCAGCGCGGCGCTGCCGGGCCCGAAGTGGCCGGAGCCCGAGCCGTACCGTCCGGCGCCCCAGCCCTCACTGCCGCGCGTCGCGCCGCCGCCCAGCACGGGCCCGGGAGGGGTGATCCCGAGGAACGCGTGGGCCAAGAGCAACCCGATCACTTCGCGCATGGACCGCATGCTCCCGGTGCGCAGGATCACGATCCACCACACCGCGATCCCCGCCTCGGGGCTGCGCAGCAAGGGCGACGTGGCCGGACAGATCGAATCGATCCGCCAGGCGCACATCAACCGCAAGGGCGAGCCCTTCGGCGACATCGGCTACCACTACGTCATCGACCCCATGGGCAACGTCTGGGAAGGCCGCTCGCTCTCGTACCAGGGCGCGCACGTCTCCAAGCAGAACGAGAACAACCTCGGGATCGTCTGCCTGGGCAACTTCGAGATGGAGCGGCCCAACGACCGCCAGGTGCGCGCGTTGCACGCGTTCACCGCGGCCCAGATGCGCCGCTTCAACGTCCCGCTCCGCGACGTCCGCACCCATCGAGAGATGGCCCAGACCGCCTGCCCGGGACGCAACCTCCAGCCCGTGATGAACATCGCACGCGCTCGCGGCGGCGTGCTCGCGATGGGCTGACGCCTCCGCCGTTCACCCTGAAACGATCGCACGACCCGCGCTCAAATCACGCCCGGCTTGCGCGCTGCCCCGGACGCGCGGCTCACAGCAGCTCGCGCTCGATCACCTCCGCCACGGCCGATTCGTCATTCGTGCGATCCAGCACCACGTCCGCCGCGTCGCGCGCCTCCGCCCACGCGTTCGCCACCGCCAGCCCGCGACCCGCCCAGCGCAGCATCTCGGCGTCGTTCGGCGCGTCGCCCACGGCCAGCACCCGCTCGCGCGGCACCCCCAGCCGGTGCGCCACCTGACGCAACGCCAGCGACTTGTCCGCGTTGGCATGACAAATCGAAAACAGGTGCGCATCCGACACCTTGCACGCAAGCAGCCCCTCGCGCGCGAAACGCGCTTCGACGGCGTCGCGCACCGGCGTCAGCCGCGACGGGGGCGCGAGGAACATCACCTTCGTCGCCGGCACACGCAGGAACGCGTCGAGATGCCCCACCTCGTCCGGGGCGAACGTCTTCGACGTCTCCGTGCCGATCAGCGTGCCCTCCGTCTCGTGCAGGTGCTCCGGGCCGAAGTCGGGCACGGCGTTGTCCGTGTACCACCTGTCGAGGATCTCAATCCACACGAGCACCTTGGGATCGAGCTTCCGGGCCGCGCGCACCGCGTCGCGCGTAAGCCCCGGCTCCAGGGGCAGGTGCTCCAGGTGCCCGCCGCGGGACGAACTCTCGTGCCGCCAGACGAGCGCCCCGTTGTAGTTGATCGTGACGGTGGGCTCGTGCAGCAGCCCCAGCGCCTCCAGGATCGGCCGTGTCGATCGGGGTGGACGCGCCGTCGCAAGCACCACGCGCACGCCCGCGTCCGACGCCGCACGCACCGCCTTGGCGTCGCGCTCCTGCAATCGCTTGTCCGTGGTCAGCAGCGTGCCGTCGATGTCCAGCGCGAGGATGTCAAATCGCGGCGCCGTCATGCCAGCGCCCGCATCATCTTGCGGTGCGGGATCACCCCCCACTTGGTCGGGCCGGGACCGATGTCCGCATAGCCGCAGCGCGCATAGAACGGCACGGCCTCTTCGCGCGCATCCATCCAGATCATCGGCCGACCCCGCTCCACCGACGCACGCTCCATCGCGTGCAGGAGCGCCATGCCGACGCCGCTCCCACGCCGCGCAGCGTCCACCGCGAAATACCGCAGCTGCGACACGCGCGCCGCGCACTCGGGCGGAATCTCCGCCGGACGCAGATCGAGCCGCGCCACCCCCACGACCTGCACCCCATCCATAATCATCCGATGCAGCACGTCCGGCCGATCGCGCGGCGCGTCCAGCTCCGACAGCGCGCACGACGAGGGCAGCCCGTACGGCTCGTACAGGTTGCGCACACGGCACGCGACGTAGGCGTGCCACCGCGCCTCCGTGTCCGGGGCGCCGATCTCGAGCGACGCCCTCAGATCCACGTCCTGAACCCCAGGGCGCGCATGGCGCACCACCCGTTCCCAGCCTCGAACAACGCGAACAAACCCACCACGCCAAACGCCACCGACGCCGCGATCCTCCCCGGCCTCTCCACCGGCAGCGACAGATACACCACGAACGCCAGCGCGAGCATCAACACGCCCGCCGCCGCGCGAACCGCTCTCCCGCGCCGATCGAGGTTGCACGCAAATCGTCGTCTCGCAGTGGGGTCGCTCACGGCACGGCTCGCCTTGCCTCGTCGGAGAACCCGGTCGGCGGTGTCTCTCCGTTGAACAGCAGCAGCTCGATCGTATACACCCGCCATTCGCCGTCCGGATCCAGCCGCCAGCCGAGCTGCCACCACGACAGCGACGGGCCCATGCCCCCGCCCGTGCGCACGCGCAGCCTCGTGCGGGCGGTGGTCGGCGTGTCGACCACTGCGTGTCCCGACGGCGCCGCGAATGCCTCGAGACGCACCCGCTCCGGGAACATCCGTGCCGCGCGGATCACCACCTCCCGGTCATCCGAGCCCGTCGCCGAACCTGTCGGCCCCATCTTCAGGTACAGATTCGGTGCGAGCCACGCACCCGCCGCCATGCCGTCTCCCTGGCCCACGGCACGCGCGATCGCGAGGGAACGCTCGATCACCCGCTCCCTCGACGTCTCCACCACTCCCCCTACCACGACCAGCCCCAACGCCCCCAGACAGCCCAAGAGGCCTGCGAGCAGCCCCTGTCGCGGACGCTCCGCCCGGAGCAGGGACCACGCCACGGCCAACGAGAGCCCCGCCGCCACCATCGCGGGGACCAGCGGCGCCTCGAACAGATAGTGCGACAAGGCCGGGGGCGAGGGGAGGCGTGGTGGCTCCGACCACACCGTCCCCCCGGGCTGAGCCAACGCCGCCCCGCCAAGCGCAAAAAACACCGCCAACACGCTGTGGACCGGGGGCCCGGTAGGACCGATATCCACAGGGGGTGCGTCGGTGGCCAGCGGTCCGTGCGTGCGGCGGGCTGTCGGGCTCATGGTGTTCCCTTGCGCTCGGGCCGACCCGCCCGAGACTGATGGCCTGATCGTAGAAGCGAGGATGAGGGCGAATGACAACGACATCCCCCCGACCCACCAGCGGACCCGCCGAAGTGGTCGCGCCCATCCCGGGCGCGCTCGAGCGCAGCCTTGCCGCCATCTCGCGACTCTGCCCGGACGTCGCTCGCGAGATCGCGCGCGCGGCCCCCGCACAGCACTGGACCTTCCTCCGCAGCGCTGACGGCGGCTTGACCGCCGAGCAGGACGGCCGGCTCCTCGCAAGCCGACGGTCCGCCAAGGGCGAGGGCGACCGCTTCGGCGCGACCGTCGACATCAAGGAAACCGCCGTCATCGTCGTCGTCGGCTTCGGCGTCGGACACCACGTGCGCGCAATCGCCGAGAAGCTCCGCGGCACCGGCATGCTCATCGTCTTCGAGCCCGACCTCTCGCTGCTCCGCGCCGTGCTCGAGCGGGAAGAGTCCGCACGCTGGATCTCCCAGACAAACCTCGTCATCGCCACCGATCCCGCCGACATCGCGGGCCTCGGCGCCGCGGTCCGCCGCCATGAGGCCATGCTCGGGCTCGGCGTGAAGATCGTCGAGCACCCCTCCTCGACCTGGCGCATCGGCGAGCACAGCAAGACCTTCCTCGACTCGTTCGCGCAGGTGACCGCCACCGCGCGCACCTCCCTCGTCACCACGATGGTGCAGACCGAAGCGACCATCCGCAACGTGCTGATGAACCTCGACTACTACGCCGGCGCCCAGGGCATCGCCGACCTCCACGAGTGCGCGATCAACCGACCCGCCGTCGTCGTCTCCGCCGGCCCGAGCCTCGAGCGGAACATGCGACAGCTCGCGCGCGACGGCGTGCGCGACCGCTGCGTCATCATCGCCGTGCAGACCGCCCTCAAGCCGCTCCTCCGCGCAGGCGTCCGTCCCCACTTCGTCGTCGCCCTCGACCACCACGAGATCTCGCGACGCTTCTACGAGGGGCTCACCCCCGCCGACGTCGAGGGCGTCACCCTCGTGGCCGAGCCGAAAGCCAACCCGCTCATCCTCCAGTCCTTCCCAGGCGTCATCCGGTGCCCGCGCGAGGAGTACGTCGACGTCGTCCTCGGCGAGAAGCTCTTCCGCGATCACGGCTCCGTCCCCGCAGGCTCCACCGTCTCCCATCTCGCCTACTACCTCGCGCGATTCATGGGCTGCGACCCCGTCGCCCTCATCGGACAGGACCTCGGCTTCACCGACGGCCAGTACTACGCCGCGGGCGCCGCGATCCACGACGTCTGGGCCGGCGAGCTCAACCCGTTCAACACCATCGAGACCCTCGAGTGGCAGCGCATCGTCCGCTCGCGAGTCATCCTCCATGCCGCCACGGACCACCTGGGACGACGCATCTACACCGACGAGCAGATGCGCGCCTACCTCCAGCAGTTCGAGCGAGACTTCCGCGCCGACGAGTCCAAGGGGCTCACGATCATCGACGCCACCGAGGGCGGCGTCCGCAAGGCCCACACCACACGCCGAACCCTCGCCGAGTTCCTCGACGAGCACGCTCCCACGCAAGCCCCTCTTCTCAAACTCCCCGAGCCGGGCGCACGCGAGCTCGACCGCCACGCCATCCGCGCCGCCACGGACCGCGTGCGCGAGGTCCGCAAAGGCGTCTGGCGCGTCGGCGACCTCTCCCGTCAGGCCACGTCGCTCCTCGCACAGATGCTCGAGCACCACGACGATCGCGACCGCGTCGACCGCCTCATCCGCAAAACACACGCGCTGCGCGAGGAGGTCGCCTCCGAGGCCACCGCGTACAACCTCGTCCACCGCATGAACCAGACCGGCACCTTCCGGCGAGCCCGCGCTGACCGCGAGATCCTCCTGAGCCAGGACCTCCCCGAGATCGAGCAGCAACGCAAGCAGATCGAACGCGACCTGCAGAACGTGCGCTGGCTCGCCGAGGCCGCGGACACGCTCGGCGAACTCCTCGACGCCACCGTCCGCGCCATGGAAGGCGGGCCGAAGCGCACCCGGGACCTCGTCGCCGACAGCCCCGACTCCGAAGACGACGCCCCGCGACCAAAGGCCAGGGTCGGCGCGTTCGTCTCGGCGCCGATGCGCGTCGGCGCGCTGGGCAACGCGCGCACGCTCGGCCCGCGCGACTGGTCGAACGGACGCCCGCTCCTCGCCCTCACCGTCGAACGCATCGCGCGCACCGCCGGGCTCGAGTGCGTCGTCGTCCTCACCGACGACGCCGCGAGCGCCAAGACCCTCCTCAAGGGAGTCGCCGCGCGCGTGCCCGTCGAGGTGCGCCAGATCGACCCCGGCGCGTGGCAGCACAAGCGAGAAGCCGTCCGCGCCGCACGCGCCTTCGCCGGATGGTGCTGGCGCGGCGGCCCGGCACACCTCTCCGTCTACGACGAGGTCCTCCTCCCTTCCGCCATGCGCGACGCGCTCCGAGAGCGCGAGCTCACCGCGGCCCTCGTGCTCGGCGCGGACTGGTGCGCCGTCGACCCCGACATCGCCGGCTCGCTGATCGAGCGACACGCCGAGATGCCCGACCGTTTCCGCATGACGTTCACCCAGGCCGCCCCGGGCCTCGCGCCGGCGCTCGTCGACCTGCACGTCATGGCCGATCTCGCCGAAGCCCTCGAGACCGAGGACCCCGGCCCGTTCGTCTCCTTCGGCGGCGTCATCGGCTACGTCCCCGTCCGACCGAAGGCCGACCCGATCGCCACGCCGGTCTGCGTCCCCGTCGAGACCGACATGCGCGACGCCGCCGTCCGCTGGATCGCGGACACCAGCGAGGGAGAGGCGTGCTTCGCGCACGCGCACGCCGCCCTCGGCGACGCCTCCGCGCACGCGCCCGCGCTCGAAATCGTGCGCGCCGGCGCCGGCGCGAACATCCCTGGCCCCGGGCACCTCCTCCTCGAGCTGACGACCCGGAGGCTCCTCGCCGGGCGATACGCAGGCTTCCGCCGAGGCCGATCGAACGCGACGGACACCCCGGCGCCCGACCGCGCCCCCCACGCGGACATCGACCGCGTCGAATCGCTCGTCCGCGCTCTGGCCGAGAAACGAAACGACCTCGTGGTCACCCTCACCGGCGCGGGCGACGCCGCGCTGCACCCGCAGTTCCGCGCTGTCATCGAGCGCATCCGCGCCGCCGGGGCCTCGGCCGTGCACGTCCGAACCGACCTCGCCGACGAGTCCCCCGACGTCGACACCCTCTCCAAGGCCGACGTCGTGAGCGTCGACGTCGTCGCTGACCGACCGGGCAACTACGCCGAACTCACCGGCGTCGACGGACTCGCCCGCGTCTTCCAGAACATGGAGCGCCTCACGGATCAGCGCCGCCGCGCCGAGAAGGAATGGCTCGGCGTCCCCTGGGTCGTCGCACGCATGACGCGATGCGACGCCGTGTACGACGACGTCGACTCGTTCTACAACCGATGGCTGCTCTGGGTCGGCGCCGCCGTGCTCGACCCCATGCCGGGATCGGTCGAGGGTGAGCGCATCGCGCGACTGCCGCTCCCGCGCGCCGCGGCCTCGAGGTTCGCGCGCGATCGCATGCTCGTCCTCACCGACGGGCGCGTCGTCGCCGACGAACGCGACAGCGACGGCGAGACATCCGTCGGAAACGCCTTCGAAGAGGACCCCATCGCCGTCTGGCGCCGCCTCGTCGAAACGCGACGCGCCGCGGGAGATCGGTCCCGCGACTGGACCATGTACGCGTGAACACGATCGCGATCATCCTCGCCCGCGCCGGGAGCAAGGGCGTCCCCCACAAGAACGTCGCCCCGGTGGCCGGACGCCCGTGCATCGCGTGGACCATCGACCACGCACACGCCGCCGAGCGCATCGGTCGAGTCATCGTCTCGACGGACAGCGAGACCATCGCACGCGCGTCCTGGGCCGAGGGGGCCGAGGTGGCGTGGAGACCCGCGGAACTGGCCGGCGACACGGCCCGCGTCGACGACGCGGCGCGCCACGCCGTGCTCGCCATCGAGGAGGGCCGGACCTTCACCGACGCCGACTCGCCCGGGACGAGCCGCACGACGCTCGCGCCGACCGACCCCATCGTGCTGCTGTACGGCAACGTCCCGGTGCGCCCGCCCGGGCTCCTCGATCGCGCGCTGGACACCATGACGCGCGAGAACGCCGACTCCGTCCAGTCCTACGTGCGCGTCGGCAAGCACCATCCCTGGTGGCAGGCCCGTGTCGACGAAACCTCCGGCGAAGTCCGACCCTGGGAAGGCGACGTGCTCAACCACGCCGTCTTCCGCAGGCAGGACCTCCCGCCATCCTTCGTCCCCGACGGCGGCGTGCTCGCCGTCACCCGACGCGCGCTCTTCGGCGAAATCCCCGGTGTGCCCGACGGCCCGCACGCGTTCTTCGGGCTCGACCGGCGCGGCGTCATCACGCGCGAGGGCGAGGTGATCGACATCGACACCCCCACCGACCTCCTCGTCGCCGACGCCATACTCCGCGGGGCGACCCGATGAAGATCAACGCCCGCGACATCGACTCGTCACAAGACGTCTACGTCATCGCCGAGCTCGGCGTGAACCACGACGGCGCCGTCGAGCGCGCGCTCGAGATGGTCGACGCCGCGGCCGACGCGGGCGCCGACGCCGTAAAGACGCAATGGTTCGAGGCCGAGCGTCTGATGTCGAAGGCCTCCCGACTCGCCGGCTACCAGCAGGCCGCGGGAGAGCGCGACCCCGCCCAGATGCTCCGCCGCCTCCAGCTCTCACGCGACGAGATGGCCCGCGTCGTCGAACGCGCCAAAGCCCGCAGCGTCCACGCCATCGTCACCGTCTTCTCGCACGACCTCGTCGCCGACGCCTCCACCCTCGGCTGGGACGCGTACAAGACCGCGTCACCCGACATCGTCCACCGCCCGCTGATCGACGCGCTCCTCGACACCGGCAAGCCGCTCATCCTCTCGACGGGCGCGTCGACACTCGACGAGGTCACGCGCGCCGTCGGCTGGGCTCGCGCCGCGCGCAGCCGGCTCGCACTGCTCCAGTGCGTCTCCGCGTACCCCACACCGCCGGCGCACGCATCGCTCGCGGGAATCCGCGCGCTCGCCGACGCCACTGGGCTCACCGTCGGGTACTCCGATCACACGCGCGAGGAGGACACCGGCGCCCTGGCCGTCGCGATCGGCGCACGCCTGCTGGAAAAGCACTTCACCTACGACAGAAACGCCCAGGGGCCCGACCACAGCGCATCGCTCGATCCGGCGGGCTTCGCACGCTACGTCCGCGCCGCCCGCGCAGCACGTGTCGACCCGCCCGTGCTCGATCCCGACGACCCCCGACTCGGGCCGTGCGCCAAGCGCGTGCTCGACTGCGAGCAGGACGTCCGCGCCGTCTCCCGTCAGTCCATCGTGACGCGCACACCCCTCGCACAAGGCCACACCCTCACCCTCTCCGACCTCACCGTGAAAAGACCAGGCCTCGCCCTCCCCCCCTACCGCCTCCACGACGTCCTGGGCCGACGCCTCGCGCACGACGTCGACGCGGACACGCCCCTGCGCGAAGAGGACCTTGCATGAGCTCCACCGGCACGAGACGGACCCGTGTCGCCGTCGTCACCGGCACACGCGCCGAGTTCGGCCTGCTCGCCACGCTCATGCGCGCCGTCCGCCTGCACCCCGCACTCGAGCTCCAGACGATCGTCACCGGCTCGCACCTCGTCGGCGCAGGCGAGACCTGGCGCGACGTCGACGAAGCCTTCGGCATCGACGCACGCGTCGAGATGCAGCGGGACGGCGCCACCGGTCGCATCGAAGACTCCAAGGCGCTCGGGCGAGGCATCGAAGGGCTCGCCAACGCCTACGAAACGCTCACACCGCACTGGGTCGTCGTGCTCGGCGACCGCATCGAGGCCTTCGCCGCCGCAGCAGCCGCATCCGTCTCCGGAATACCCGTCGCCCACCTCCACGGCGGCGACCGCGCAGAAGGCGTCGCCGACGAGGCGATGCGCCACGCCATCACCAAACTCGCCCACCTCCATCTCCCCGCAACCCAAGGCTCCGCCGAACGCATCATCCGCATGGGCGAACGCCCCGAACAAGTCGTCGTCATCGGCTCCCCGGCCGTCGACGGGCTCGACCGAATCCCACCGATGGGCGACGACGCGTTCGCCAGACTGGGCGATCCCAAAATCGTGTTCCTCATGCACCCCATCGGACGGGGGCCCGAGGAGGAACGACGAGCCGCGACCGCCGCGCTCGAGGCCGCCGCCGGGCGCCGAATCGTCGCGATCCTCCCCAACCTCGACCCGGGGAGGGAAGGAATCGTCGAAGCGCTCCGCGACCTCGGCGCCCCCACCCTCGCCCACTTCCGCAGGGACCACTGGATCAGCCTCCTCAAACGTGTCGCCCAGGAAGGCGGCCTGATCCTGGGGAACTCCTCCGCAGGGCTCATCGAAGCCTCCACACTCCGTCCCTGCCCACTCGCGTGCGTCAATATCGGCCCCCGTCAGAACGGGCGGGAATGCCCCGACACGGTCATCCGCATCGAGCAGGAATCACCCCGCCCCATCAAGGACGCCATCCGGCGTGCAGAAGCCCTCTCCGAGGCGTGGCGAACCGGCTCACCCGTCCCCAACCACCCCTACGGCGATGGGCGGGCAGGCGAGCTGGCCGCCCAGGCCATCGCCGCGATCCCGCTCCCCGACATCGCGCGAATCCTGCGCAAGCACAACGCCTACTGAACCATCCGCCCCGCGCGAGAAATGCGGTCCGCAACGAGAACGGACCAAAGTCCGACCCTCCGAGAGTCGATCACGTTTTGAGGCGGAGGACGTGCACCAGCGCGTCACAACCGCCCCTAACGCGGAGGATCGGAACCCCCATGGGCATCGCATCAACAGACACGAACTCGGTGGTGGCCACGGCGGTTCAGGAGATCAACCACATCGCAACGCTCCCGGAGATCACGCTCCGGATCATCGAGCTCGTGGAATCTCCCACCTCCACCGCACAAGACCTCCAGTCCGTCATCCGCAGCGACCCGGCACTCTGCAGCCGAGTGCTCAAAGTCGTCAACTCCGCCTTCTACGGACTCCCCGGGCAGATCGCCTCCATCGAACGCGCCATCGTGCTCCTCGGCCTCAACGCCGTCAAGAACATCGCCGTCGCCGCCTCACTCGTGAAGCTCTTCCGCGGCGGCGAACTCTCCCCCCACTTCTCCGCACGCGACCTCTGGACACACTCCGTCGCCACCGCCACCGCCGCCAAGAGCCTCGCCGACGACCTCGGCCTCGGAATGGCCGACGAAGCCTTCCTCGGCGGACTCATCCACGACCTCGGCGTCATGGTCGAACTCCAGTACGACCGCCAGAAGCTCATCAAGGTCCTCGACTCACTCAACATCGACTCGCAGCACGTGCCGCACGCCGACATGCGACGCATCGAGACCGACGTCTTCGGCGCCACGCACGAAGAGTTCGGCGCCGGACTCTCCAAGCGATGGAAGTTCCCCGCCTCCCTCATCAACGTCACCGGCTTCCACCACGACCCCATGCGACTCCCCGAAGAAGCACGCACGCTCTCCTGCATCATCTACATCGCCGACCGCGTCTCCGCCATGGCCGGCCAGGGCTTCCGGCTTGACCTCGACAACCTCACACCCGATCCCGCCGTGCTCGCACATCTCGGCATCGAGGCCTCCAAGCTCGACGAAATGGCAGCCGCGCTCACCGAACAGATGCAGGAAGTCAAACGACTCCTCGCATAAGCCACGCACCGATTCGCGCAATCGCACGGAGGCGGGAGCGTCAATCGAGGGAACGCGTAAGCGGCGCTGGGCGCAGGGATGCGAACCCAACGCCGCTTTGCGCTGCGCGGCATACCATCGTTCCAGTGACCCCGCCGCAACACTCCCCCATCCCATGATCCTCTTCGTCATCTACGCCGCCGCCGTCTGGCTCGTCGTCTTCGCGCAGCGCCGACGACCACTCGGCTTCATCATCGCCATCGCCGCCCCGCTCCCCGCCGCCGCACTCGGACTCCTCCTCCAGCGAAGCCACGACACCCTCACCATCTGGTCCATGGCCGTCTTCGCCTTCGCCGGGCTACTCGCCTTCATCGCACTCTTCCTCGCCGTCCAGCCACGCCGATCGCCCCACGCGTGCGACGCCTGCGGGTACGACCTCTTCGGCGTGCGGTCCGATATCTGCCCCGAATGCGGCAACGGCGCATCATTCACTCACACACACGCACACGCCCCCGCCGCCCTCTCGCCCCGTCAGGCCGATGCCCTCCGCGCACGTCGCGATCGCGCAAGGTGGTCCGCGCCGGACAGCCCCAGCACCAGAAGCACGCCCACGCCCGCGGCCATGCCCGCAGACGTCCACGCGGACGCGTCCTGACCCCGCGACTCCGACGCGCGCCACACCGCCTCCGCAGGCTGCCGCAACGCGCCGATCATGAACCCCGCCAGCCCCGCCATCGTCGCATCGTGCGCGTGCCGGAACATCCACGACACCGCACGGCTGAACGTCGCCATCCCCAACACCACCCCGCACCCAAACACCCCGAGGAAGAGCACATCCGACCACCACGCGTGACCGGAAAGGCTCGCCGACGACCCGCCCCTCACCATCGCGCTCAACGTCTCCAGCGCCCCGCTGATCGCCCCCATCACGTTCTGATACTGCCCCAGGAACAGCAGCAGGAACGACCCGCTCACGCCCGGCAGCATCATCGCCGAGATCGCGATCATCCCGCACGCGAAGATCCACAGCAGCGACGCCCGCTCGCGCTCGATCCGCGCCGCCCCCTCGTGCGCAACCAGCCAAGCCCGCGCCTCCTCCACAGTCCCCAGCGCCTCCAACGACTTCCCGCCCATGCCCGCGCGCGCGCGCTCGAGCGATGCCCCACGCAGCGTCCCGTGACCATCGATCACCGCCAGCACGCCGCCCTCCGCGACGAACCGCGACGCCGCGATCGCCTCGCTCGGATCGCGCACCTCCGACACCACCAACGCCGCGCGCGCCAACCCCGACTCACCCCCGACCACCCGCATCCTCGCCTCACCCGTCTGCAAGCCCACCACCCAGAACGCCAGCACGCCCGTCGCAACCGCCGGCAGCACATGCGCCAGACGCCGCGACCTCATCGCCCCAAACGGCGCCCAGCACGAGGCCAGGATCAGCCCGAAAAAAAACGCGTACGTCTCACCGGGACGCGTCTCCATCATCCGCGTGATGAACCGCGCCATCACCACCACGGCCAGCCCGATCCCCCCCAGCATCGGCACGAGCGTCGACCAGTGCATCCGCGCGAACGCACGAGCGCTCTCGCGCACACGCCCCCGCAGCAACAAAAACACGAACGCCGGCGACAGCGACCGGAGCGCCTCGATAAACCGCTCGTAGATCCCGGTGATGAACGCGATCGTGCCCCCAGACACCCCGGGCACCACGTCCGCGCACCCCATCGCAAACCCGCGCATCACAAGCCCCGCCGCCTCTCCGGACTTCCACGCCGGCGGCCCGCTCGCGCCCGCTCGCTCCTGCTCGCTCTTCATAGGGCCGGGAGCATACCCACCGGCCACGCGCCCCACGCGCGCTCCCACCCGTCCGCTACGCTCCCGACATGAACGTCCTCGTCACCGGAGGCGCCGGCTACATCGGCTCGCACGCCGCCAAGCGCCTCCTGCGCGAAGGCCACTCCGTCGTCATCCTCGACAAGCTCCTCCCCGGCCGCGCCAACGAGGGCGCCATCTCCGCACTCCGCTCCATGCAGTCCGTCGGCGACCGCCTCGCCTACATCCGCGCCGACATCGCCGACCGCGACGCCGTGCAACGCGCCATCCGTGAACACCGGTGCGAAGGAGTCCTCCACTTCGCCGCGCTCGCCTACGTGCGCGAGTCCGTCGACAAACCGCTCGACTACTACGTCAACAACACCGCCAAAGCCATGCTCCTCCTCGACGCATGCCTCGACGCCGGCATCGACCGATTCGTCCTCTCCTCAACCTGCGCCACCTACGGCCAGCCGCCACCCGACCAGCTCCCCGTCCGCGAAAACTGCCCACAAAGCCCGATCACGCCCTACGGCTGGTCCAAACTCTTCGCCGAACGCGCCCTCTTCGAAACAGCACGCGCGTCCGCGTCCCGCTCCCGCCCGCTCGCCGTCTGCGCACTCCGATACTTCAACGTCGCCGGCGCAGACCCCGACGGACTCCTCGGCGAGCATCACGACCCCGAAACCCACCTCATCCCCACCCTCCTCCGCGCCGCCATGGGGCTCTCGGGACCCGTCCGCATCCACGCCGCGCCCCAAGGCTCAACCCCCGACGGCACGTGCGTGCGCGACTACATCCACGTCGACGATCTCGTCGACGCCCACGTCCGCGCGCTCCTCGCCCTCAACCCGGCCCGACACGACGCATGGGCCTACAACCTCGGCACGGGAAAGCCCGCCAGCACGCTCGATGTGCTCCGCGCCTGCGAGTCCGTC
Organism: uncultured Phycisphaeraceae bacterium; assembly: GCA_964410465.1. Classification (GTDB taxonomy): domain Bacteria; phylum Planctomycetota; class Phycisphaerae; order Phycisphaerales; family UBA1924; genus CAYPGJ01. The sequence goes on from CAYPGJ010000012.1 coordinate 13,589, forward strand.
GTCGGACGACCAATCCCGCACGAGATGGCCCCCGCACACCCCGGCGACGCCGCACGACTCTTCGCCGACGCACGCGCGATCGAACGCGACCTCGCCTGGACTCCCAACGTCCGCGACGTCGAGACCATGGCCCGACACGCATGGAACTGGATGCGCAACCACCCCCGCGGCTACACCACAACCTGAATCCAACCCGCGCTCAGAACGGGAACTGCACGCCCGCGTAGATGAACCCCCCGTCCCGACCCGGGTTCCGCGAGTCCCCCTCGATCCGCGCGTTCGAGATGTGATGCCAGCGGAGCCCGACGATCAGCCGTGTGTCGGAGTCGTCCAGACGGTGCGTGAAGCCGAAGCCCGCCCGAGGCGTGAAGTTGAACCCTGTCCCGCCCGGCGGGACGTTCTCCGTCGTGCCCAGGATGCCCGCCCCCACGTCCGCGAACACCGTCCAGTCATCCCGCTCCCCGAACGTCAGAAAATGCCACCGGAACAGCAGGTTCATATTCGCGCCCAGCGCGTCGTCGCCGTCCTGGTTGAAATACCACCCGCCGAACTCCATCAGCAACTCAAACCGCGTCGCCAGAAACGTCGACAGCGTGAACGCCGCGTTGATGTCGTTCGAATCCCCAGGACCCGAGATCGAACGCGCATACCCGCCGATCACGCCGCCCCACCAACGACCCGGCTCGCCCCACGCGATCCCAAGCGGCTCCTCCGACGACTCCCCCCCCGACGCACGCTCCGGCGGCTTCGCCGCGCCCTGCGCCGCCTCGATCTTCGCCGCAACCTCGTCGAAATACAGCTCCCCGGCACAAACGGGGGAAGCCGTCATCAAAAGCACCATCGCCGATCGGCCAACTCTGCTCATGGGCGGAAAAGGTAGCGAGACGCACCCTCCCCGTCACATGCCTCCGTTCGTGCTAGCGTGTGACTGTGGATGACTGGCGACAACGCGTCGAGAGGCTCGAAGAAGTCCTCTCCCACACCGACCGAGCCATCGAGGTCCTCAGCGAGCAGGTGCGCCTCGCCCACGACCACGTCGCCAGGGTCTCGGAGAGGCTCTCACGCCTCGAACGACGCCTGGGCATCGTCGAGGCCGCCTGGGACCGTGACAACGCGCCAACGCCCGATGCGACAGAACCGCAGTCGCCGGACGCGACCGACGCTTAAGCCGCCCCGATGCGCGGGTCCACCACCCGGTACAGCACGTCCACCACAAGATTCATCACGAGCAGCACGCTCGCGTACACCAGCACCACCCCCATGATCAAGAACAGGTCCTTGTTCAGCACTGCGCTGACAAAGTGCTGTCCGATCCCGGGCACATTGAAGATCTTCTCCACCACGAACGACCCCGTCATCGCCCCAGCCGCCGCCGGGCCCAAAAACGACAGCACCGGCAGGAACGCATTCGGCAGCGCGTGACGCAGCAACACCCCCCCCTCCGACACACCCTTCGCCCGTGCCGTCCGCACGTAGTCCGAACGCATCGCCTCGATCATCCCCGAGCGCGTCAGCCGCGCGATGTACGCCGCAAACGGAAGGCTCAGCGTGAACGCCGGCAGCAACAGGTCCGACATCCGCCCCCACCCCCCCACACGCCCGACGCCGAGCCCCACGGGGAACAACAGCAACAGCGCGGCCCCCGCCACGAACGTCGGCAACGAGATCCCCACCAACGCAAGGCCAAGCGTCACCCCGTCCGCAACGCTCCCGGGCCGCGCGGCTCCCAGCACACCAGCCCCGACCCCGATCACCATCGCCATCCCAACCGCCGTCAGCCCCAGCGCAACAGAGACCGGAAACGCGCCCGAAATGATCTCCCCCACCGACCAGTCCGGATACCGCAGCGACGGCCCGAAATCCCCCTTCGTCACCAGCCGACCCACGTACCCGACGTAAAACGCCCACGGGTTGTGCAGGTCGTACCGCGCCTCCATCGCCGCCACCACCTCCGGCGGAGGCGCTCGCTGCTCATCCTGCAGCACCGCGCTCCCAGGCAACGCCCACGCCAACAGGAATGTCGCGCTGTACACCGCCAGCAGCACAAGAGGAAACTGCACGAGCCGTCGCAGCACCATCCCGATCAAGGAGCATCCCCCTTCCGTTCGAGCAGGTGCAGGAACTGAATCATCCTCGGGTGCGTGCACACGCCCCCAAGCCGCGACGCGTCGTACTGATAGAACTGCCGGTACACCCAGATCGGAACGATCGGCGACTCGTCCAGCGACAACTGCTCCGCCCGCTCCAGCAGATCCATCCGTCTCGCCCCGTCCCGCTCCTCCGCAGCCTCGCGCATCAACCGATCGAACGCCTCGCTCGAGTACCCCCGGTCGTTGTTCCCGTCCCCGCTCGTATGAATGTTCAGGAAGCTCGTCGGGTCCGCGTAGTCCGCGAACCAGCCCCCGCGCGCCACCATGTAGTCACGGCGCTTCAGATCGTCCCGGTACGTCTTCGTCTCCTTCACCACGATGCTCGTCCGCACCCCCAACGCCTTCTCCCACATCGACGCCATCGCCTGCGCCACCAGCACGTGATACGACCCCGTCGACGCGAGCAGCGTCACCACCGGGAACGGCTCGCCCCGCTCGTTCCGCACCTCCCCGCCATCGCGCACGCTCCACCCGGCGCGCGCCAGCTCGTCCCGCGCCCCCGCCGCGTCCAACGCGATCCCGCGCACCGAACCGTCCTCGTCATACCCCCGGATCGTCCCCCTCGGCACAAGCGTCTCCGCCGCTCGCTCCCCCACCCGTCGCAGATCCTCCACGATCGCCCGCTTGTCCACCGCCATCGCAAACGCGCGACGCACACGCGCATCCACGAACGGGTTCGGCCTCCCCCCGGCCAGCGTCGGCGTGCAGTTGAACGACCAGAAGTACGTCCCGTACCGATCAAACCCGCGAATCGTCGGCCGCTCCGACGCCCCCGCCTCCGCAAGCAGCTCCGGCAGATAGTCCGCGTGAACGTCCGTGATCCAATCCGCCGCGCCCGTCCGAAACGCCAGCACGCGCGTGTTCGGGTCCTCGATCACCCTCGCCTCGATCGACCCCGCCCGCACCGACCCCGCATCCCAATAGAACGGGTTCCGCTCCAGACGCATGTCCCGCTTGAACCGCCACGACGTCAGCACGTACGGACCGTTCGAGACCAGGCGCGGCGGCTTCGTCCACCCGTGGTCCTGCTCCAACCGCCCCGACGCCGCGTCGATCCTCGAATACCGCTCGATCGTCGGCGGATGCGCAGGAAACGTCGGCACGAACGCAAGCAGATCCAACGCGTACGGCAGCGGCCGCTCCAGCTCCACCACCAGCGTCCGATCATCCACCGCCCGCACCCCAACCTCACGTTCAAACCGCTCCTCCGTCCTCCGCCACAGATCCTCCCCGGCCTGCTTCGTCCGCTCCGACGACGGCAACGCCGCGTACTCGCGCAGCGCCCCCGCGCGCCACGCAAAGAACGCCCTCCCACCCCGCAGCATGAAGAAGATCTTCGAGTAATCCCCCGCCGTGTCCGGCAGCAAACCGCGCCGCCACGAGTGCACGAAGTCCCCTGCCCGCACCGCGTCCCCGTTCGACCAGCGCGCATTCTCACGCAGATGAAACGTGTACCGCTCCCCCTCAACCTCCCACCGCTCCGCGATCCCCGGCAGGATCTCGAACGTCTCCGGGTCCCACCGCACCAACCCCTCGTACAACGCGTTCCCGAACCGGATGTCCTGCTCGTACGCGATCCGCTGCGGATCCAGCGTGAACGCCGGAGACGCATCCACGTACGTGATCTCCGCGCGCGGCATCGTCCGGTCGGACCACACCGCCCCGACCACCAACGCCACAATCACCACCGCTGGCAGCGCGAGCCGAACCATCACACAAAGACTACCCCCACCCGCCCCCTCGCGCTCGACTCAGTTCTTCGCCGAGAACCGCTCGGCCGGCAACGAGTACGGCGCCTTCGTCAGCGTCCCTCCCGCCCCGGTCCACCGATCAATCTCCCGCGCCACCCGACCCGCGTCCCGCGCCTCCCACGCCGCCTTGATCGTCTGCTCCGCCTGCTGCTGACCCGTCAACGCCAGGTGCGTGAAGATCAACGCGCCCTCCGCGTCCGCCGCCAACGCGCCCAGCGCCGACCACTCCGCCTCCGACGCGCCGCCCTCGTTCGCGCTCACCCGACGCTTCGCGTGCGCCAACAACGACCCGCACATCTCAGCCGCGGACTTCGCGAACGCCTCGTCCGGCTTCCCGACCCGCATCTGCTCCAACAACGACGACTGCACCGTCTTCACCGCACGCTGAAACGCCGACGCCCAACCCACCGGGTCGCCCGTACGGCCCGCGCGACCGAACGTCCGCGCCTGCTCGCTCACCGCCCCGGCCATCGACCGCAACGCCCCCAGCCGTGCTGCCTGAGGCGCCGCGTCCAACGCCGCGATCAGACCCTCCACTCCCGCCGGCTCACCCTCGCCCGACAACGCCCGCGACAGCATCCCCACCAGATCCGTCGTCTGCGCGTCCGTCAGCGCCGCGTTCCGGTCGCTCGCGTGCTGAAACGCCGTCCGCGCCGCCAACGCCCCGCCATACCGCACCGCAGGCCTCGAATCGCCAAGCCCCGCACGAACCGCGTCCAGCGTCGCCGGGGACGCCAAGCCCCCCGCGATTCGGATCGCGTTAAACGCCACACGATCGTCCGAATGCCCGTACAAGCCCGCGAGCTTCCCCGACAGCGCCTCCGAATACCCCAGCCGGAACGCCACCGACACCTTCCCTGACACCGGCTCCAGCAGACGGTCGCGCGACTGCTGCGCCACACGCGCGTCCCCCGTCAACCCGCCCACGCTCTCCTCCACATACGCCTGGATCGCCGCCCCGTCCGCGGGCGTCATCTGCGCCCTCGACCGAACCTCCGCAGGGATCTCCGCCCCCCGCGCCGCCCCTGCCAACGCCAACATCCCCACAAAGACCCACTGCCGGATTGCCGGACGCACGAAAAGCTGGCTCATGAGTCGATCACCCGAGTGCGCGAGGTTCTGAATGCCCCGCGATGCAGGGCGAATCGGACGGTAGCAGTGCCCCAAACCACCGTCAACGATTCGCGCTGGCCGCTTTCTGCCTCGGGGGGTATCTTCCAAACCGCTCCCGGACCGTCGGATCGGCCCGACCCCACGAGCCCGCACGCCGCACGGAGGCGACCTCGATCATGGTCTATCGCGCGAATCTCGCCGCGCTCCTCGCCATCGGAACCCTCTGGGCCGCCCTCCTGGTCGTCTCAGGAGCCATGATCTCACTCTCCTCCGGCGCCGTCCTCCCAGGCACCCGCGGCCCCGCAAGTCTTTTCGGAATGACGATCGTCGCCGCCGGCGAGTACGTATTCCTCGTGGTCGTCGCCTCCAGGGTCTTCCCCAAGGCCTCCGGACGACTCCTCGCCGCGACCGAACTCTTCGTCGCCGGCGTCATGTGCGTCCTCGCCCTCGCCGCCGTCATCGCCCTGCTCGTTGGAGTCACCGCGTGAAACAAGCCTCCCGTCGCCTCGCACGCCTCATCGCCCCCCTCCTCCTGGCCCTCACCGCGCACGCGCACGCCCAATCCGACCCCGACCGATTCTCCAGCGAACGCGCCCGCGTCCGACAGCTCGCCTCCGAGCACCTCGCCCGCGCCGCCACCCTACGCCTCCGAGCCCTCGACCAGCCCGAGGAACGCGACTACGCCATCGTCGGACTCGCCTACGAACTCGCACAAACCATCCGACCAGGCGTCTCCGAGTTCCTCCGCCGACGAATCGACGCCTGGCACGAAGCCGGCGACAACGAGGAAGTCCTCCGCGCCACCGCCCAGCTCCTCACCCTCGAGCCCAACGACACCGTCGCCCTCCTCCGACTCATCTCCGCCCGCATCGCTCGCGTCCAGCGCGCCGAAGACCGACTCGCCATGTACGACCGTCTCACCGGTCGCGACGGCGAATCCATACCCCCCTCCGTCCGCAGCCGACTCGCACTCGACGCCGCGCTCCTCTCCCGCGAACGCGGCGACGACGCCGGCTTCGCCGCACGACTCGCACTCGCAACCTCACTCGATCCCGCCAACAAGGACGCCGCCGTACTCGCCGCCGAAACCGTGCTCGCCGTCTCCACCGACCCCATCGCGCGCGCCGAGGTCCTCCTCAACCTCATCCTCGCCGACCCCCTCGATCCCGCCGCGCACTACCGCTTCGCGCGCGAGCTCCGCGAGCAAGGCGCCTTCACCGCCGCCGTCCGCTTCCAGGCGCACGCCGAACGCCTCTACGTGCAAACCGGCTATTCCGCCTCTCTCGACGAATCCATCGAATCCATCGTCGGTCAGTGGCAACTCCAGGGCGCCGACCGAATCCTCGAACTCCTCCAGGGCATCGAAACAAACGCGCGCGAAACCCGACGCCAGCAGATCGCCTACGCCCAGGCCGCAGGCGTTGACCCAGGCCCGCCGCTCGAGGAATACCGCCTCGACCCCAAGCTCGAACTCGTCCGACTCGCAGCCAACCTCGCCCTCGATCGGAAGGAAGCCGCGCAAGCCTCACTCAACGCCATCCTCGCCGAACTCGACGCCCAACTCGAAAGGCTCAGCAACCCGCCTGAGGGATACACCAAGCCCACTCCCGAACAGATCGAGCAACGACGGCTCGAAAACCTCGCCACCGGTCTCCTCGCACGACTCTGGTGCGGCGCCGACTCCGAGGGCGCCTCCGTCGCGCTCGAAGAACTCAAAGCCAACGGCTCACTCACCGGCGCCGCACTGAAGCGCTTCGAGGCCATGCTCGCGTTCCGCAACGGCGACAACCAGACCGCCATCGCCTCCCTCACACAGCTCTCCGGCGCCGACGTGCAGGCCGACATCGCTCTCGCCGAAGCTCTCCTCGCCAAAGGCGACCGCAACCGCGCCATCGCCACACTCGCACGCGTCGCCCTCGAACACCGAAGCTCCCTCCCGGGCGCCTACGCACGCTCACGCGTCCAGACCCTCCTCGGCCAGCCCGTCCTCCCGACCCAGGACGCCAAACGCGTCGAGGAGTACTGCGCACGACTCCCCGCGTGGATCGACGACATGGTCGCCTCCCCGCGATCCTTCATCTTCGTCACCGCAAAGCACGTCGCCGATCGCGGCGCCATCGTCGATTCGCAGTGGCTCAGAGTCGCCATCAAAAACCTCGGCCGAGTCCCGCTCGCACTCGGGCCAGGCCGCGCTATCTCCTCCAGACTCCTCCTCACGCCCTCACTCGGCGTGCAGGGCGTCGCCCCGCCAACCTCCGGCGTCAAACCCGAAATCGTCGAACTCGATCGAAAACTCACACTCCGCCCCGGCGAGAGCGTCGAATCCGATGTCTGGGTCGGACACGGACAGATCGGCGCCTTCCTCGATTCCGTCGCCCCCGCCTACACCATCCGCTGGCAGGTCACGCAGAACTTCGCCATCAACCGCGAAGGCGGCTTCACCGCCGGCCCGCTCAGCGTCACCACCGACAGCGGCATCAGAACCCGCGCTGCCATCGGACTCTCCGGCGACACCCCCGACGCCGTCGCGAAAGCGCTCCCAGCCTCCCAAGGCGACACCCTCCTCGAGATCTTCTTCTTTACACGCGCCCTCGCACTCACCGCCGCCTCGTACGACCCCCCAGACACGCAGGCCACCGCCGACGCCGAAGCCCTCACCAAGGCTGTCGCCGCGCGCTACCCCTCCCTCACCGAAGGCGAGCGCGTGCTCGCCGTCCTCATCCTCGCCCCGGCGTTCAAGGCGCAGCCGTTCGCACTCGACGAGCTCGCATCCAATGACCCATCCCCCTACGTCCGCCTCGCATACCTCCTCACACGCGCCCCCGAAGCGACGGACCCCGCCTACGCCTCCACCATCGAAAACCCCGACCCCGCGCAGCCCCGCACCGCCGAACTCGCACGCCTCCTCCGTGACGCGCGTGCCTCCACGAACGCCGCGCCCGCAAACACTCCCAACAAATAAACCCCACCCGTCCGGATAACCGGCGGCCTGCGCGATCCGGTCCTGACGGTTGCGCCACCCTCGTTCCGCGCCCGCACGCGCCGAAGCCCTGGCCCCGCACACTCCCGTTTTGGACGCTTCCTCATGACAGCCTGCCCAACGAGGGCACGCAAGGAGGAACCGATGTCCAACGTCTCCAGCGCCGCCAACACAAGGCAGGACCCCTACGGCGCGTCCAACGACGCCGCTCGACCACCCCCGAGCCGCGCCGACGATTCGTTCCGCCCGCCCAAGCCGCCGGGCGAAACCCCCTCCTCGGCTGAAGTGCTGGCCAAGGTCGCACAGCGCTCACAGTCACTCCCCCCGGCCGAGGACTCGCTGGCCCTGAGCGCCGCCGCCGCGCGGTACTCACTGACCAGCATGGATTCAGCCAAGCAGATCGCTCGCGAGATCCGCGCAAGCGTCGAGAAGCAGCCCGCCGAGGAAGTCACTCAGGCGGCCTCGTCTCAACGCCACGCCGAAATCGCCGACGCGCTGCTCGGCTGACCGAAGAGCGGAGCTCTTCGGCTCTGCGGCGGGGGCGTCGTCGAGCCGACGGACCTCGCCGTCCGTCCCACGCAGGCTCCGGCGTGCCCCGCCATTCGAGACGGGACCACCGATCAGCCCTCCAGCACCACCCGACCGCTCCCCTTCACCACCTTCCCGATCGTCCGAACCGTCTCGCCCGACGCGCGAAGACGACGTGCCACCGCGCTCGCAAACGCCGGACGCACGATCACGCAGTACCCGATCCCCATGTTGAACACGCGGCGCATCTCCTCGGTCTCGACGCCGCCCCGCTCCTGCAGGAACCCGAACACCGGCGGAACCTCCCACGACCCCGCGTCCAGCACCGCGTCCACACCGGGGTGCAACGCACGCTCCAGATTCGCCGCCAGACCCGACCCCGTGATGTGCGCCATCCCCGACACCACCTTCTTCACCGTGTACGCGCGCAACATGCTCACGATCGGCTTCGCGTAAATCCGCGTCGGCGTCAGCAGCACCTCACCCAACGTCCGCTTCTTGTCCAACGCGCTGTACGTCTTCTCATAATCCAGCCCCGCCGCGTCCACGATCGAACGCACCAACGCGTACCCGTTCGAGTGCACGCCCGACGACGAAAGCCCGAGCACCACGTCCCCCGGCTCCACTCGCTCAGAATCCGTCGCCCGCGCAAGCTCCACCACCCCAACCGCAAACCCCGCAAGATCAAACTCGCCGGGCGCGTACACCGCCGGCATCTCCGCCGTCTCCCCCCCCAGCAGCGCCGCCCCGGCCTCTCGACACCCCGCCGCAACCCCCTTCACCACGTCCGCCAGCGTCTCCGGCACCACCTTGTGCACCGCCACATAATCCAGAAACAGAAGCGGCTCCGCGCCCTCCACGATCAGGTCGTTCACGTTCATCGCCACCAGATCGATGCCGATCGTGTCGTACTTCTTCAGCTCCGCCGCAACCTTGATCTTCGTCCCAACCCCGTCCGTGCACGCCACCAGCACCGGATCCTTGTAGTTCCGCTTGAACAGCTTCTCGTTGAAGTCCAGCCGGAACAGCCCCGCAAACCCGCCCGGCCGATGCAGCACCCTCGGCCCATACGTCGACCGCACGCTCTTCTGAATCAAATCAACAAACCGATCCCCCTCCTCGATGTTCACCCCTGCCCCCGCGTACGTCAGACCCTTCACGCGACCCTTCCGCGCACCTCCGCCGCCCGCACGCTGCTTCGTCGTCTTCGCCATGGGACGGCCAGCATAGCGGCCACCGCCCACCACAACCCCGCTATCCTCCGCGCCCATGCGCTTCGAACTCATCGACGCCGTCCTCACCCGCACCGACGACCGAATCGTCGCCATCAAGAACGTCGTCGCCGCCGAGGAATACCTCCAGGACCACTTCCCCTCCTTCCCCATCCTCCCCGGCGTCTTCATGCTCGAAACCATGGTCCAGGCCGCACGCAGACTCATCGAGTCGCGCCCTGACGCCCGCCCAGACACCCGCTACGTCCTCTCCTCCGTGCGAGGCCTCAAATACGGCGCCATGGTCCGCCCGGGCGACTCACTCACCGTCGACGTCACGCTCGCGCCGCCCGACGCCGACGGCGCCTTCGAGTGCAAAGGCTCCGGCGCCGTCTCCCCAACCGCAACCCTCCCATCCGACGGCCACGAGCCGCGCAACGCCGTCTCCGGAAAGTTCACCCTCCGACCCCTCCGCTCCCCCTGACCACCACCGCCCGCTGGCGAAACCCGCCCATTTCCGCGATACTCCCCCGTTCGACAAGCGGGGCCGACCCCGCCATCCGGACACGCACCAGAGGACCCGCATGACCCGCGACGAAATCTTCTCCAAGGTCAAGGACGTGCTCGTTGACGCCCTCTCCGTCGACGACGACGAGGTGACCCCGAACGCCACCCTCTCCGGAGACCTCGGCGCCGAGTCCATCGACTTCCTCGACATCGTCTTCAAGCTCGAGCAGACCTTCGGCTTCAAGATCGCCCAGGGCGAACTCTTCCCCGAAAACGTCGCCCAGGACCCCCGCTACGTCAAAGACGGACGCGTCACCCCCGAGGGCATCGCCGCCCTCAAGGACCGCCTCCCACACGCCGACTTCTCCGCCTTCGAGAAAAGCCCCGAAATCTCCAAGGTCGGCGACATCTTCACCGTCAACGCCATGGTGAACTTCGTCGAACGAAAGCTCGCCGCCGCCAACGCCTGACGCCCGCGCCGCCGAGGATCCTCACCATGCGCTGGATGTGGATCGATCGCATCGTCTCTCTCGACCCCGGCAAGCAGCTCGTCGCCGTCAAAAGCGTCTCCCTCTCCGAAGAGCACCTCCACGACCACTTCGACGCCGATCCCGCGCGCAATCTCCCCGCAACACCCGTCATGCCCATGTCACTCATCATCGAGGGCATGGCCCAGACCGCAGGCATCCTCGTCGGACACACCGGCGCCTTCAAGGAAAAAGTCATCCTCGCCAAGATCGGCAAAGCCACACTCTCCCGCGACGCCCTCCCGGGACACACCCTCCGCTACACCGCCACGCTCGACCGATTCGACCCCCTCGGCGCCTCCACCTCCGGACTCGTCGAACTCCTCGACCACGCCTCCCCAACCCCGGCCTTCACCGAGATCGGACGCATCGATCTCATGTTCTCACACATCGACAATAACCTCGCAGGCGCCGAGTTCCCCGAACACAACTTCGTCTTCTCCGACGCCTTCCGGACCCTCCTCCGTTCCAGCGGCATCGAAGCCCCCTTCTAACCCCGCCACCCGCGCTCACTTGAACGTCAGCGTCACCACCCCCGCCAGAATCAACGCCACCCCGACCGCCTTCTTCACCGTCATCGGCTCGCCCAACGCCAGCCACCCAAGCAGCACCGCCGTCGCCGGCGCAAGCCCGAACGCTATCGGCTTGATCTTCGACACCTCGCCCAGATTCAACGCCGCGTAAAAGCAGATCATCGCCGCCGCACCCGCGATCAACCCCGAACCCAACACCAGCTTCGCCAACACCGGCGCCGGCGCACTCGTCCAATCCCTCGGCTCAGCCTTGAACACATGCTGCGCCGCCAGGTACGCCACCCACAACACCGGCAACGCCACCGTCGAACGCACCGCGATCGCCGTGATCGGCCCCACACGATGCGTGTGAAGCACCGACCTCGTAAACACCTCCCCGATCCCCCAGCACAATCCCGCCATCACCGCAAGCACGATCGCTGCCATGCCCCCAATCCTAACCTACGGCAGCGGCTCACTCGCCCCCTGCGGCGCCACCCGCCACGACGCCACCGACCCATCCACCATCAACGCATTGCTCGACCCGCCCCCGTGCCGCCACGCCACCCGACCCCCCTGGCCCGCCCCCGTCCGCAGGTCCAACACCCCGTACGTCTGCGTCCGCGCCGGCAACCCCGCCCCTTCCGGCGCCGCCACCGTGTCCACCAACACCATCGCGTCGCTCGGCCTCTTCACCAGATCAAACCGTATCCCCACGTGCCTCTCGCCCGCTCCCAACGCCGCGTCGTACGAATTCACATCCTCATTCCACACAGCCCGGTTGTGACCCGCCCCGTTCATCCCGTACGTCCGCGTCATCCCCCCGTCACGCTTCCCCGCCTCGCTCGCGCACACCAGCACGCTCTCCTCCCGATACAGCCCCGACGCGCTCTCGCCCGAACCCAACCCGCGCGACGTCCCCTCCAACACCACCAGCGGCCAATGCGGCAACTGCCCGTACGGCTGACCGATCGCCGGCCCCAACCCACCGTGCTCCTCCGAAAACCGATACATCGGCGCCCAGCACGCCCGTAAATTCGCCGCGCATCCCGCCGCCCGCGCCGTCGAACGCACCGCCACGATCGACGGCGCCAACACACCCATCACCACCGCCACGATCGACACCGCCACCAGCAGCTCAACCAACGAAAACCCGCGCTCGCCTCCGCGTCCCATCATGCCGATCATCTCCTACCGACGGAAACCACGCGCGTTGCCCGGGCTTCTCCCAATACCCACCCCCATGCCAGCCACCCTCGAGCACGACGCACAAACACCACTCGAGGGAACCGTCGAGCAACGACGCGCGGCTCGATTCCCCGTACACAACGTCCGCTGCGGCCTCGCTCGCGTCACCGATATCTCCTCCACCGGCCTCCGCCTCGTCTCACCATGGCCCTGGAAGGTCGGTTTATCACGATGGATCCGTCTGCGCCACCAACGCCGGTCCGGACGCGTCCGCGCTCGCTGCGTCTGGAAACGTCGCGAAGGTTTCCGCTGGATCCTCGGCGTCGCCTTCGACGACCAAAACTCCTGGCGCGTCAACCAGGCCGTCGAAATCGGACTCCGAGGCCGGATGCAACGCCCGTAGCGCCTGACCCGATCGCGACGAACGATCCACCTCCTTCACGCCATCTCTCCCCGCCTCCCGCCAGTGCAACCCCTACCACGCCGATGATCCACACGGCCCCGCTGGAGGAGGAGTGAGCATGCGCGAACGACACGACCCCGACAGGGGCCAACGCAACCGGGGGCGCATGGTCGTCGAAGGGCTCTGGTGCGATGTCGGAGAGGTCCTCGACCTCTCCGCCGGCGGCATGCGCGTCCGCGCACGCCGCGCCGCTCTCGTCGGCGAACCCATCACCCTCCGCATCGAAAGCTCGCGGATCTGCCTCACCCTCCACGCCGTCTGCGCCTGGGCCAAACGCGAAGGCTCCCGCAAGTGGGACCTCGGCTTCGCCTTCGAAAACGCCGAGCCCGAGCAGCTCCGACTCATCGGCGAACTCGCGCTCATCCACGCCGCTCGACTCGAAGCCAGCCGCGCAGCCTGACACTCCCCCCCTACGCCGCCGCGATCTCCGCGCCGTACGACCCGTTCTGACCGTTCACGCTCAGCGGGAACGTGATCCGGTGCTGAATCTCACCGCCGTGTACCGACGTCTCGATCTTCCCCAGCAGCTCGTGCTCCAGAATCCCCTTCACCAGCGACAGCCCCGCGCCCGGAACAATGCCCGTCACCCCCGGCGCCGCCGCCTCCGCCCAGCACATCTCCAACCGCTCCACATCCTCATCGGGAAGCGACACCGTCCGCCACGTCAACGCGATCCGCGCATCGTGACCGTTGCTCACCGCGTGCTTCAGCGTGTTCGCCAGCAACTCCTGAAGGATCATCCCGAACGCCTGCACCTTCGAAGGCGAAAGCTCCACCGCGGGCCCCGACACCCGAAGCACCAGCGGCGACGCCTCGCCCAGAATCGTCTCCGCAAGCTCCCGCAGCTGCACCGGCCTCGGACCCGGCCGCGCCAGCAGGCTCTGCGCCGCCGCCATCGACCCCACACGCCGGCGAATCGTCGACGCAAAGTCCCCCACCGACGACCGCGACGTCGCCGACAAATCGATCAACGTCAGGATCGACGCCAGGTTGTTCCGCACCCGGTGGTTCAGCTCACGCAACAGCAACTGCTGACGATCGCCCTCCTGCCGAAGACGCTCCAGCAACGCCCGCTTCTCGTCCAGCAACCGACCGATCGATATCACCGAAACGAGCATGCACACACCGACGATCAGCCCCGGGATCTCATCCCCCACCGCCATCGAGTTCGGAACCGACGAGAACCGACCCTGCGACTGCTCGTACCCCAGCCACGTCATCGCAAGCCGAAGATTCATCAACGCCAGCGTCGCCGCAAGCACCGCCAGCGCCCAATGCCGCTGTCTCCGGAACAACATCACCGAAAAGACCAGGGCCGCCAGCCGAAGTGCCAGTGATGACGCGTAGATCACCGTCATGCCCGCCTCGCTGCGAATCGCCGACTCATCCGCGCACGGCGCGAACTCGCAACGCGGTATATGCGCAGGCCTCTCCTCACGCAACCCTCCCCGCCCACAATCTTCGGCCTTTTTTCCCCGATCCGGACCCCACCCTCTGCGCGCCGCCCTCATCCGGCGACAGCGGAACACGCACCACGTGCACCAGCGAGCCCGACGATCGATCCGTCGTAAACCCCCCGCCCAACTCAAACTCCGCCAGGCCCCGCACAAGACTCAGACCCGATCCCGCCGCGAACGGCCCGGACGCCCCCGCGACCGTCGGCTCCGTCCACTCCACCTCAAACACCCCCCCGACAGACCCCGACGCCACACGCCACTCCACCCGCACCGGACCCGAGCCACGACCGGCAACGCCGTGCTTCCGCGCGTTCGAGAACAACTCCTGCAGAATCATCCCCAGCGGCTGCACCAACCGCTGCGGCAGCGCCGCCTCCTCCCCGCACGCAACCGTCGCCACGTCCGGATTCGCCGCGCACAACGTCTCCACCAACACCCCCATCGACACCGGCTCACCCTCCGAACGCGCAAGCACCGTATGACACTCCGCGATCCCGTGAATCCGGCGACGCAGCCGCTCGGCCGTCAACGACCCCGGCTCCTCCGCCCAAGACAGATCGATCAGCGTCAGCAACGCAGCCAGATTGTTCCGCACGCGATGATCCAGCTCACGCAACAGCATCGCCTGCCGACGCGCATCGCCCTGCGCGCGATCCAGCAACGCCCCGTTCCGTGAGAACAGCCTCGCCACCAACGCGGCCGATGTCAGCGCCCCCACCCCCACCAACACGCTCACCGCGTCCATCGCGGGCGCCAGCCACGCCCACCCACGAAGGAACCCGGGGTCCACAAACCGACGCACGTACAGCACCGCAAACGCCGCAGACACCATCGCCAACGCGAACGCGATCACCCCCAACGCCGCGTGCCGGTGACGAACGAACAACACCACAAACGCGACCAACGCGCACACGCGAAGCAAGAGCGACCCGAGCAGCAGGTACTCCATGGGCAAACTCCGAATGCACGACGTGACCACGCGCCGGGACGAGCCCGCTGCGTGCACGAGACACAAAACCTATCGGCCCGCGCCACCCCGCCCCCACAACCTCGTGCAGCCCCACGCCCCCCCTTTACAGCCGACGCAACGCCTCCACCAGCCGGTCCACGTGCCCCCGCGTGTGCGCGGCCGAAATCTGCACCCGAAGCCGCGCGTGACCCTCCGGCACCACCGGATACCCGAACCCGATCACGTACACCCCCAGCTCCAACAGACGCTTCGACATCGCAATCGCGCGCGCCGTGTCATGCACGATGATCGGACAGATCGCCGTCGGCGACTCCAGCACGTCAAAGCCCGCCGCTCGGATCCGCTCACGCGCGTACCCCGTCGTCTCCCGAAGCCGCCCCACCAGACCCGGATCGCGCATCAAGACCTCCAGCGCCTTCTCGGCCCCCGCCGCCACCGACACCGGCAACGCGTTCGAGAACAACGTCGGCCGACCGCGCTGCACCAGCAAATCAATCCCCTCCTTCGCGCCGCTCACATACCCACCCGCGGCCCCGCCCAACGCCTTCCCCAGCGTCCCCGTGAACAGATCAACCTCAGACCCCCCCATCCCCCAATGCTCGTGCGTGCCCCGCCCCGTCTCGCCCATCACCCCCGTCCCGTGCGAGTCATCCACCACCAGCAGCGCCCCGTACTCGTCGCAGATCCTCCGCATCGTCGCCAGGTCCGCGATGTCCCCCTCCATCGAGAACACCCCGTCTGTCACCACCCACACCACGCCGCGAACCTCCGGGTTCGTCCGCGCCTTCTCCAGCACGCGACGCAGATCCTCCAGATCGTTGTGCTTGTACACCCCCTTGTGAACCCCCTTCTTGATCACCGTCGCCAGCCGGATCGCGTCGATGATCGACGCGTGATTCAGCTCGTCCGACACGATCAGATCTCCCGGCTCGCACAACGTCGGGAACACCGCCTCGTTCGCGTTCCAGCACGACACGAACGAGTACGCGGCCTCATGCCCCAGGAACTCCGCGATCCGCGCCTCCAGCCGGTGGTGCGGCTCGAACGTCCCGCAGATGAACCGCACCGACGCCGTCCCCGCCCCGTACTCCGCGAGCGCACGCGCCGAAGCCTCCACAACCTCCGGATGATTCGCAAGCCCAAGATAGTTGTTCGAGCAGAAGCACACGCACTCCCCGTGCTCTTCCAGATGCACCACCGGACCCATCGGCCCCTTCAGCGTCTGCAGCGTCTTGTACTGACCCGCCGACCGAAGCTGGGACAGAACCGCGCCCGCGCGCTCGAGAAACGGATTCCGGTGGTGCGTCGCGCTCGTCGTCATCGCCGACATCTCCTCAACTCAAAGAGCCCTCGCCCCGCAAGCACGCCAGTGTATCCCCGACCCACCCGATCAAAACAGACGCATCCGCTCCTGCAACTGCGCCCGCGCCGCCGCGTCGGACGTCGCCGACATCACCGTCCGCAGATACTCCCGCGCCGCCTCCCCACCCTCCAGACCGCGAATCCCACGCGCCACCAGCGTCGCGTCATCCACCACGTGATGCTCCCGTAAACGTCCGCGCAATACCCGCACCGCCAGCCCATCCCCCGACACCAACCGCTCACGACCAACCTGCCACAACGCGTCCCCCACCGACGCCGAACGCGTCTGCTCCTGCGTCATCCTCGACGCGGCCTCCAACGCCGCGCCGTCCGCACGCGCCCGCGCCGCCGCCCAGAACGCCGCCTGCGCCGCGCCCGCCGTCAACGACCCCGCGTCATCACGCAACGCCGCACCGAACAACTTCACCACATCCCCGTCCCGCGACAACGCCGACAACAGCCGGAACGCCGTCTCAAAGTCGCGCTCCCCGAGCGCAGCCTTCATCCGGGACTCCGCGTCCACCACCCCCTCCAGCGAAAGCTCCCGGTCGACGCGCTCCGCCGGCGGCCCGAACGTGAACAACGCGTCCCCGTACACGTTGATCTTCCACGGCTTCGACATCTCCACCCGCGCCGCCGCGCTCACCGGCGCTCGCGCCAACATCCGCGCCGCAAACCGCTCCGGCGTGTGAAACGCCGTCAGATACGGCTCGTCCACCGACCCCACATACACAAACGCGCCGCCGTCCAGCCACCGACGCGCGATCGACATCTCGTCCCCCACGTTCTGCGCAGAGAACGAATGAACAAAGTGCACCAACGCAGGACGACGCAGCGCCGGGATCTCCACCGCCGACGCCTCGACCGTTCCCAGCCGGAACATCCGCACGAACCCCGCCGAGTTCACATGCACAAACCCCGCGTCCAGCGGCGGCAACACTCGCCTCCTCCACTCCCCAAGCGGGTCGCGCCCGGAATCCGCCTCCGTCACCTCGAACCCCGCCCCACGCAGCATCTCACCCGCCGCCCCGACCCGATACGCCTCGAAGCCGCCCTCCCCGAACCCCACATACCCGTCAAACAAAAACGCCTTCCGCGGCTGCGTGAACAACGACGACATCGCCCGGTACGCCGCCTCCGCCGCACTCCCGGGCGCCATCGACGCGTACGCCCACCGCGACGACGACCCCGTCTCCGTCACGTCCGAACGCCCCAACACGTCCGTCAACGCCAGCGTCGTCGAACCCACAGACACCTTGTCCGGGCCCGAAAGACACAGCGTGATCGCCTCGATCGCATCCCCGACCCCGTCCCACGAATACCCCGTCCGCTCCGCCCCCCCCTCGATCTCACGCGCCAGCCCGTCATACCGCTGCTCCGACATCCCGCTCCCCAGCGGGTCCGGAATCGCCCCCACCCACACGATCGGCTCGCCACGAAACGCGGCCAGCGCCGCCGCGCCCGTCCACGCCATGTCCGCGCCCGACGCAACCACAATCCCCGCCGGCGTGAACTCCAGACTCTTCCACTTCTCCTTCAACTCCTCCACCGTCCCCGCCGACCACGCCGACGCCGCCACGCGCTCCACGCGCTCCTGCAACGCCTCGATCGACTGCGCGTGCATCTCCCCCTTCCCCCCGTACAACACCACACGCCGCGCCTCGAACGCCCGCGCAAAGCGAACGATGTTCTCCCGCGCGCCGTCCGTCCCGTCATCGATCAAAACCGGATACCGCCCATCCAACGACCACCCAGACAACGCGTCCAGATACGCATCCGGACTCGACGCGATCACCAGCGTCGGAATCACCGGCGTCTTCAGCCGCACAATCTCCGCACGCATCCCGAGCCGCACCTGCGCCGGAATGTCCTCCATCCGGAGCGCCGGCGCTCCCTCCACCGACGCGGCCGGCGCCGCCCCCCGCGCCCGATCCCCCTCCTGCCCCGGACCCGCCGCCGGCGCAGCGCCCTCCTGCGGCGGAGGGATGTACGGCTGACCGCACGCCAACGACCCCGCCATCCACACCAGACCCGTCGCCCATATCGCCCGCTTCATGCGCGCCTCCCTTGCTCTGCACACCGTGTCACCACCATACGGCGCACCGCTCACGCCCCCGCGCCCAGCCGCGTGCGCACCAATCTCGCGAAGAGCCCGCTCGGCGCCCCGCGACCCGTCCACTCCCGAAACTGCAACTCCGCCTGCCGCACAAACATCCCCACCCCATCCACCACCACGCACCCACAACCCTCCGCCTCTTCGACCAGCCTCGTGCGCACAGGGTTGTACACCGTCTCCATCACCACCAACACCCCACGTGCGCACCGCGACCGCATCTCCTCCAGTGTTTCACGTGGAACAACGCTCACCCCCTCCTGCCCGCCCCCCCCCATCCCCACCGGCGTGCAATGCACGATCCCCTCGCACCCGCTCGCACCCAACCCCTCCCACGCACTCCAACCGACTCCAAACTCCCCCGACAACGCCTCCGCACGCTCACCACGACGCGCAAACACCACCACCTCCGCACCCGCCTCCCTCAGCCCGCACGCGGCCGCACGCGCCACTCCCCCCGCCCCCAGCACGCCGATCCGCCTCCCGCGCACTTCCCCCATCCCCGTGCGCACGCACTCGACCACCGCCGGCGCATCCGTGTTCAGCACCCGTGCGCGCGCCCCGTCCACCACCAGCGTGTTCGCCGCCCCGATCCGCCCCGCCAACCCCTCCACCTCCCACCCCTGCTCCCGCCCCAGCCGCACCAGATGCTCTTTGTGCGGGCTCGTCACCGCCGCCCCGCACATCCCCAACCCCTTGTGCCCCAACAACTCAAGCACACTCGCCTTGAACGCCTCCCAGCTCTCCGCCACCGGCAGCGGCACAAACACCCCGTCATGCTCCACCCCTGCCGCGTGAAACCCCGCGTTGTGCACCAGCGGCGACATCGATTGGCTCACCGGCCACCCGATCACCCCGTACACCCGCGCCGATTCGCGAACCGATTGCGCTCGATAGAGCCCGGTCATCTCCTCCAGCGTCACTTGCCCTTCGGCCGTGGCCGCGCTCGCCCGCACCGGCGCAAACCCCAGCAACGCTCCGAACTTCCCGGCGCACACGCGCGACAGCACACCCGCTTCCCCCATCGCCATCGCCACCATCGGCCTCGACCTCTCCCGTAGCAGATCGAACACCTCGAGCGAGTCACGTACCGACCGCGCCCGATACGCCACCTTCACCACGCCGTCCTCGCCCCCCGGGTGCTCGCGCGACATCTTCTCGACCCGCCGCAACAGGTCCGCAGGCCGCCCTGTGAAATCGTGGAACGAGAGGATCAGCCTCGTGCGCACGTCGCGCCGCTGCCCCGGGTGCGAAACACACAGCAGCACCTTCTGACGCAGATTGGCCGAGCGTTCCCACGTCGACCATTCCACGTCCAGGTACGCCGGCGCATTCTCCAGCGTGGCCAAGGCCTCGAACAGGCTCACGCGCGACGCATCATCCCCGTCATATTCCCCCCCCTCGCTGACTGGCCGACAGGTCGCAATGCAGGGCAGTGGCGACTCCTGCACCACCCGCAAGGCGCCCAGCCTTCCGTCCTCGTCTCCCTCGCCGTGAAAGAGCCCATCCAGCCGGAACTCGACCAGATCCGCCCCCATCTCGCGCGCCAGGCTCGCATCCGCAAGCGCCGTCTCGACGTCAGGGGCCAGCACCGGCGCACAGATGAGCATCCCCCGAGTCTACTGACGCCGCCCCAGACCAGACCCGCCACCAACGGCTTCGTCAGCCCTCTCCCCCGAAAGGGCCCCAGAAAGCGGTATTCGTCGCAAGAGGGCAAAAAACGGAAACGCCTTTGTCCGGTGTCCCAGGCAAAGGCGTTGACTCCTCCAAGAGTGTGGCAGTTTGTTGGCGTCTCGGGTCAGGGGCCTTGGAGTGCCCCATCGCCCGCCGAAATCGCTGCAGACCGGTCTCCCAACCTGCCCAGCGAGACACCCTTATTCAGGGCGGATCGGACGGTTTCCTGTGCTGAACCGTCCGACAAGCAGAATGTAACACAGAGTTTGGTGGTGTCAACCCAAAAAAGGCCACACCGACCGCCTCTCGCATCTCCCTCCTTGATGCGACGGGTATCGGCTGCCTATCCGGGCCCGAGGAGACGTGTGATCCTCGTCCCGCCCTCCCGGGCCACTCTCGAACGAGCGCTCCCCCGCCACTCGTCCGAAAGCCCCGATCGGGGTCTGGTTGTCAACCGCTTCGTCGATGAGTTAACACCGACGAAGCGGGCACAGGGATTCCGTGGGCATTACCTCGCCGCCGCATCGGCATTGCACCGCGCAGCAGCAAGCGCCACGGAGGAGTCAACCGTTTCAACACAACAGCTTCTTGGCCGTGTGCAGACCGTCCGAATTGTCGAAGAGAGTTGCTTCCCTCTCTCCAGTTTGTTTTGCAGGTCGCGGCCCGTTAGGCCACGCCTGTGCTTCCTCAACGCCACTCAACATACCAGCATCCATCACGCGGTCAAGCCCTCCTATCCCGATTTTCTCGCAGAAGTTGCCCCCTTTTCCCCGTCGCCACCACCCCCCGACCTTGCCCCGCTTCACACCTTGAACCGACCCTCCTCATCCACCCTCGGCAGCAACCCCGCGCACGCATCGCGCCACGCAGGAAACGTCTCGCGCCATTGCCTGCACGAGCCCACGTCCACGTCGACGCGCAACACGCATTCCGACTCTGCGGCCGAGGCGATGCGCTCTCCCTTCGCGTCGAACGCCGCGCTCGCGCCCGGATACACGAGAAACGGGTCTTTGCCCGCTCGATTCACGCCCAGCACCACGGCCTGATTCTCGATCGCGCGCGCCCGGAGCAGCGCCAGCCAGTGCTCCACTCGCTCGCTCGGCCAGTTCGCCATCACGACGAACATCTCCGCCCCCATCATCCGCCCCGCACGGAACAACTCCGGGAAACGCAGGTCGTAACAGACGATCGGGCACACCCGCACGGGGCTCGTTTTCCCGCTGTTTTCCCACGCGAACACGCGCACTCGATCCCCGCCTTTGAATCGCTCCGCCTCGCGCCCGTACGAGAACGGGTGCGCCTTGTCGTATCGCGCGACCTCGCGCCCGCCCGAATCGAACGCCAGCGCCCGGTTCAATCCCCACCCGTCCTCGCGGCGTGCCGTCACCCCGCCGAGCACCGTCGCGCCCAGACGCTGCGCCAACGACGCCATCCACGCCGCGCCGACGCCCTCCGCGTCCGCGGTGCGATCGACGTTCATCGAGAACCCCGTCTCGAACATCTCCGGGAGGACGACCAGATCGCCGCGCTCGACACCCGCGCGCGCGAGCAGCGCTTCCGCCCGTGCGCGGTTCGCGACCTTGTCCTCCCACGCCATGTCCAGCTGCACCAGGTGCGCCCGCATCGATTGGTGTCTCCGTGCGTCCGTCCGAGAAGCCGGGCGCCGAGAACCGTTCCCGCTCGGCCCGCCGCTTGCTCTCCTCTCTCCCGGCACAGGAGAGAAAGCATGAACATCCTCAAGACGGCGATCGTAACCGGCGTGGCGGCGTTCTCGACCACGGCACAGGCCAACGACCAGCACCCCGCGTTCTCGGAGGTGGTCAAGGTGAACGCGGGCGTTGCGAACGAGACACACGCCCTCGCGACCGACGTAACCAGCGCATTCGGTCGCACGTGGGTCCGCTCGCCCGACGTGGTGACCTCGGAGCCCGATTGGTCGCTGGCGTCTTCACCCCCGCGCGCCTGCCCACGCTTCTCGGACATGGACTTTGCGACCACGCCGGACCTCCCCGTGGCGGGCCGTCACGAGCTCTCGGTGGTCTTCACGAATCGAGCCCGCCCCGCGGTGGCCGGCCCCGATGTCTTCGTCTTCTCGCTCTGGAGCGACGGCTCGAACGCGGGCGTGCGCCCCGTCTACGTGACTCCGGAGGGGCGGGTGATCGAGGGCGTCCGCAGACCCATCGCCGATTGCGCCCCGATCCCGATGACCATCGCGGGCCGCACCTTCTTCGGCGTGGGTATTGACGTTGATGTCTGGGCCGAGAGCGGCGGCGCGCCCGCCGGCGCCGTGTGCGCGGGCGTCGTCCTCGACTACGAGCGCGCCGAGAACGCCTTCGCCCCCGTGAAGATCATGCTCGTGGAGGACTCGTTCGGCGGCGGGGGCGCGACGTCGTTCATGCGTCAGGCCCTGGCCGGGGCCGACGGGCTCTGGGGCGCCGCGCTGCGCCACAGCGTGCTGGGCTCGAGCGCCCCGTTCCGCGAGGGCCCGGGCTCCCCGACGCCCCGCCAGCCGTTCCCGACGCCCGACTCGCCGACGCCCGACGATGCGCCCGAGGTGCCGAGCCCCGGCGCCGCGTCGCTCGCGCTGCTGGCCGCGGTCATCTCCGCGGCGCGCCGCCGTCGCGCCGCGTGATCAGCCGCGCGACCACGTCGATGCGCCGTACTGGGCGCTGTCCCCCAGCTCCTCGGCGATGCGGATGAGCTGGTTGTACTTCGCGTTTCGGTCCGATCGCGCCGGCGCCCCCGTCTTGATCTGTGCGCAGTTCGTCGCCACGGCGAGGTCCGCGATCGTCGCGTCCTCCGTCTCCCCGGACCGGTGCGACATCACGACCCCGAACGATCGCCGCATCGCCATGCCCACCGCGTCCAACGCCTCCGACAGCGAACCGATCTGGTTCACCTTCACCAGGATCGCGTTCGCGCACCCCTCCTTCAGTCCGCGCTCGAGGAACTTCGTGTTCGTCACAAACAGGTCGTCGCCCACGAGTTGCACCTGGCCGCCGAGCCGGTCGGTGAGCTTCTTCCAGCCTGCCCAGTCGTTCTCCGCGAGCCCGTCCTCGATGGATCGCACCGGGTAGTTCTTCCGCCAGCGGTCCCAGATGTCGATCATCTCGTCGGATGTGGCGACGCGGTCAGGATTGGACTTGAAGAAGCAGTAGCCCTCCTTGCCGCGCTCCTTCGCCTCGTTCCACAGCTCGGAGGACGCGGGGTCGAGCGCGACGAAGATCTGCTCGCCCCACTTGTAGCCGGCCTTGGCCGTGGCCTTCTCGAGCAGCTTGAGCGCATCCTCGTTGTCCTTGAGGTCGGGCGCGAAGCCGCCCTCGTCCCCGACGGCCGTCGAGAGGTGCTGCTCGTGCAGCACGCCCCGCAGCGCGTGATAGACCTCCACCGAGGCGCGCAGCCCCTCCTCGAACGAATCGAAGCCCCACGGCTGGACCATGAACTCCTGGAAGTCCACCGTGTTGTCCGCGTGCTTGCCCCCGTTGAGCACGTTGAACATCGGCACGGGCAGCACGCACGCGTTGGCGCCTCCGACGTACCGGTAGAGCGGCAGCCCGCACGCCGCGGCCGCGGCCTTCGCGGTCGCCAGCGACACCGCCAGGATCGCGTTCGCGCCCAGACGGTGCTTGTTCGCCGTCGCGTCCATGTCGAGCATCGCGCCGTCGATGCCCCGCTGATCACGCGCGTCGCGCCCGGCGATCTCCGGCGCGATCTTCTCCGCCACGTTCCGCAGCGCCTGCGTCACGCCCTTCCCCATCCATCGCTTCTTGTCCCCGTCGCGGAGCTCCACCGCCTCGTGCTCGCCCGTCGACGCGCCGGACGGGACCGCGGCCCGCCCCATCGCCCCCCCCGCCAGCTCCACTTCCGCCTCCACCGTCGGATTTCCGCGCGAGTCCAGCACCTGACGGGCCCGAATCGCCACGACCTCGAACTCCATGGACATCCGACGCCTCCTCTTCGTGAACGGGTCGATCGCTGCCCCACCCCCGCGCGTCCTCACGGACGCCTCACCCCGATCATACAGACCGCTTTTCGCGCGATGACCACCCCCGGGCCCCCCGCCGGTGATATCGTGAGGGCGAGGACCATCGCGCGATGCCCACCACACCAGAAGGATTCTCCAAGCGTCTCGAGCGGCTCAAGGCCGACCTGACCGATCAGGGACGGCGCGTCCACGCCGTCATCGACCGCGCCGTCGAGGCCGTGTTCGAGCCCTCCGACCGCAAAGCCGCCTGGGTGGTCCAGCAGGACCTCGAGATCGACCGGGTGGACGTCAACATCGAGAAGGCCTGCGTCGCGCTCCTGGCCGACGCCACGCGCGACGGCGCCGCGCTCACCCAGGACCAGCTCCGCATGGTCCTCACCATCGTCAAGCTCAACAACGAGCTCGAACGCATCGCCGACGCCGCCGTCGCCATCGCCGAGCAGACCACCCACTTCACCGCGACCGGCTCGCGCCCGCCCGAGGCGTTCCGCGTCATGGCCAACTCCGTCATCGGCATCTACGAGGCCTCCCTCCGCGCGTTCGAAGTCCTCGACACCGAGCAGGCCCGCATCGTCCTGGCCAGCGAGGACACCGCGCTCGCCTTCAAGAAGGCGCTGCTCCGCGAGACCGAAGAGGCTCTCGCGGCCGGCTCCCGCTCCGTCGACACGGGCTTCTCCCTGCACGAGATGGCCGCCTCCCTCGACCGCATCGCCGACCACTGCTCCAACATCGCCGAGCAGGTGATCTACCTCGCCACGGGCGCGATCGTCCGCCACGAGGGCGGCCGGTGGACCAACCCGATGCAGCCCAACTGAACTCACTGCGTCCCGTGCGCACGCACGCCGGGCCCCTCCACTCCACCTTCTTCGAAAGAGACCACCATGACCACGGACGTCGCCGCATTCCGACGCAAGCTCCAACCCCACGGGCAGGACCATCTCCTGCGCTTTGCCGAGGAACTCTCCGACCACGCGCGCGCGGGACTGCTCCGCCAGATCGACGACCTCGACCTCCCCGCCCTCGACCGCCTCGTCCACGACTACGTCCGCAATAAGCCCGCGCACGCCGCCCCCTCCACCATCGACCCTGTCCACGCCTACTCCCTCGACGGGCGACGCTCGTCCGCAGCGTGGGACCGCAACCGCTTCCGCGCCCTCGGCGAGCAGCTCATCCGCCAAGGCAAGGTCGCCGCGTTCACCGTCGCCGGCGGCCAGGGCTCGCGCCTCGGCTTCGACGGACCCAAGGGCGTCTACCAGGCCGGCCCCGTGACGCGCAAGCCGCTCTTCGCCTTCCTTGCCGAGTCCGTCGCCGCCTCGGCCAAGCGCTACCACACGCGCATCCCCTGGTACATCATGACCTCGCCCCTCAACCACGCCGCGACCGTCGGCTTCTTCGAGTCGCACAACTACCTCGGGCTCGAGCCCGACGACGTCATGTTCTTCCCCCAGGGCGTCCTCCCAACCTTCGAGATGGCCTCCGGGCGCATCCTCCTCGCCTCCAAGTCCGAGCTCGCCGTCAACCCCGACGGCCACGGCGGATCGCTCCGCGCACTCCGCGCTTCCGGCGCGCTCGCCGATATGCGCAAACGCGGCGTCGAGCACATCTCCTACACACAGATCGACAATCCCCTCGTCCGCGTCATCGACCCCGTCTTCCTCGGCCTGCACGCGCACGCCGAGGACTCCTCCGGCGAGATGTCCTCCAAGATGGTCGCCAAAGCGCACGCGCGCGAAAAGGTCGGCGTGTTCTGCCGTGCCGACAACAAGACGCAGGTCATCGAATACTCCGACCTCCCCTCCTCCCTGGCCGAAGCCGTCGACGCCGACGGCCGCCTCCGTTTCAACGCCGGCTCCATCGCCGTGCACATCCTCTCCCGCGCCTTCATCGAGCGTCTCACCGACGGCAGCGACTTCGCCCTCCCCTACCACCGCGCCGAAAAGAAAACCCCGCACGTCGATCTCGAGTCCGGACGCGTGGTCGAGCCCTCCACCCCCAACGCCGTCAAACTCGAAACCTTCGTCTTCGACGCCATCCCTCTCGCGCAGTCCTCCATCGTCCTCGAGACCGAGCGCGTCGAAGAGTTCGCCCCCATCAAGAACGCCGAGGGCGCAGACTCCCCGGCCTCCTGCGCCGCCTTCCAGACCGAACGCGCCGCCCGCTGGCTCGAACGCGCCGGCGTCACCGTCCCCCGCCGCGAAGACGGCTCACCCGAGTGCGTCCTCGAAATCTCCCCCCTCTCCGCCCTCGAAGCCGACGACCTCCGCGCGCTCTCCTCGCTCCCGCGCGCCATCGAGCCCGGCGCCCACGTCGTCATCTAATCCCCCTTCAGCGCGCGCTCACCCAACAGCCTCACCCCCTCCACCCCCTCGAGCCCGAAGTGCAGCATCGCCATCGCGCACTGCACCGACCGCAGCCGCACCGCCGCGCGCTCACCCAAAAACAAAAACCTCCGCACCTCCGTCCGAGCCATCCCACCCTCCCTCCACGATCGCCCGATGAACACCGTCCCCACCGGCTTGGCCTCGCTCCCCCCGCTCGGCCCGGCCACCCCCGTCACCGCCAACGCGTGGTCCGCGTCCGCGTTCACCAACGCCCCCTCGCTCATCGCACGCGCCACCTCCTCCGACACCGCGCCCACCCGCGTCACCAGCTCCCTCGGCACGCCCAGCTCCATCGCCTTCATCTCATTCGAATACGTCACCCACCCGCCCACGAACGCCGCAGACGCTCCGGCAACGTCCCCGAACGCCGAGCCCAGCATCCCCGCCGTGCACGACTCCGCGCACACCAACGTCTCCCCGCGCGCGATCAACCTCCGCAGCACGCTCGCGGCCAGCGTCTCGTCCCCGGCGCCGAACACGTGCGCCCCGAGCACGCCCCGCGCCTCCGCCTCCGTCGCGTCCAGCTGCGCGCGAGCCTCGCCCTCGTCGCCCCGACACCGCATCCGCAGCGTGATCACCGTCTCCGCGACCGTGATGCCCACGGTCGGGTTCCGATCGCGCGCCAGCAGCGCGCCCAGCTTCTGCGCCGCGTCGGCCTCCGCGATCCCGCACGCATGCACAAATCGCGTCCACACCCGCGCGCCCTCCGGCACGCGCAGCCCGTGCCTCGCCCACCCCTCGAACATCGGCCGCATCTCACGAGGCGGCCCCGGCAGGCACACGACGTCGCAGCCCCCCACGCGACCCGCGAGCCCCGGCGCCGTGCCCGCGTCATTCTTCAAACAGCGCGCCCCGCTCGGCCGCATCGTCTGCGTCCGCTGCGTCTGAGTCATCTCCCTCCCACGCACACGCACGTACGCGGAGACCCACTCGAGCGCGCTCTCATCCTCCACCAGCTCCTCCCCCATCGCGCGCGCCAGCCCCTCGCGCGTCAGATCATCGGCCGTGGGACCCAGGCCCCCCGTCGAGAGAATGAGGTTGTGCTCGCGCGCGAGCCGCTCGAACGTCGCCGCGATCAGCCCCGCGTCGTCCGGCACGCTCGCGTGCTCGCCCACGAGCACACCCGCGTCCGACAGACGCTGCGCGATCCACTTCGAGTTTGTATCGAGACTCTGCCCGAGGCATATCTCGTCCCCGATCGACACGACCGCCGCACGCTCGTGCGCCGACCCGCTCAATCACCACCCGCCAGCGCGCCCGCGATCCGCACGGCAACAGTGTTCGCCGTGCCGGGGGCCCCAAACGGCTTGCCGCCCACCAGCACCACCGGCTGGCCAACGCGAGCCCACCCGCCCCGCAACGCCGCGACGTCCGCCATCCGCGCAAACTCCGAGCGATGCTGCGGCAGCTCTCGGCACAGGATCGGATGCACGCCCCGCAAGAGCGCCATCCGACGCACCGCCACAGGGTCCGACGAGAACGCGAGGATCGGCACGTTGATCGAGTTCTGCGACAAGCGACGCGCCGTGCCCCCCGACTCCGACCACACGATCACCAGCGCGGCGTCCATGTCGTCGTACAGCGTCCACGCCGCGTGCGCGATCGCCGCCGGGATGTCCCGCGCCTCGCGCCACTTCAGCGGCGGACCGAACCCGCGACGCTCCGCCCGCACGTGATCCTCCGTCGCGTTCGCGATCCGCCGCATCGTCTCGACAGCCAACGCCGCGTGCCTGCCCACGGCCGTCTCCCCCGACAGCATCACGGCGTCGGCGCCGTCGAGAATCGCGTTCGCCACGTCGCTCGCCTCCGCGCGCGTCGGCCCCGCCTTCTCGATCATCGATTCCAGCATCTGCGTCGCCACGATGCAGGGCTTCCCGAACGCCCGTGCCCGCGCCACCAGCTGCTTCTGCGCCACCGGCACCCGAGCCACGTCCAGCTCCACCCCAAGGTCCCCGCGCGCCACCATGATCCCGTCCGCCGCCTCCAGGATCGAGTCGATGTTCTCCAACGCCTCCGGCTTCTCGATCTTCGCCACGATCGGCATCAGCCGACCGAACGCGCACGCCTCCCGCGCGCTCTCGCCCCGCCCCGCCGAACCCAGCCATTCACGCAGCTCACGAACGTCCGCGTCCCGACGCACGAACGACAACGCGAGGAAATCCACGCCCCGCTCCACCGCCCACGCCGCCCACTTGCGGTCCTCCGCCGTCACGGCCGGCGCCGAGATCTCCGAGTCGGGCAGGTTGATCCCCTTCCCGCTCGACACCAGCCCGCCCACCGTCACGCGGCACCGCAAGCCCTCCCCCTCCCGCTCCACCGCCAGCATCCGCACCGCCCCGTCGTTGATCAGCACCCGCGCCCCCGCCTCCACCTCGCGCGCGATCTCCCGGTACGTGCACGACAGCACCGGCACGTCCCCCCCGCGCGACTCCGACGCGCTCGCGTCGATAACCACGTCCTGCCCCGACTGCAACTCAATCCCCGGCGGCGCAACCTTGCCCACCCGGATCTTCGGCCCGCACAGATCCCCCAGCACAGCCAGCACCCGCCCCGTCCGCTCCGCCGCCTGACGCACCATCGCCAGCCGCTTCTCGTGCTCCTCCATCCCCCCGTGCGAGAAGTTCAGCCGAAAGATCGTCGCGCCGCTCGCCACCACGCGGAGCAACGCGTCCATCTGGTCCGTCGCAGGCCCCAGCGTCGCCACGATCTTCGTCAGCGGCGGACGCTCCAGAGCCACGTGTACCTGTCCTGTTTCCTGCACGGCGCAAAGTGTACCTTCCGCGCCGACACATCCCACGTAGCATGACCCCATGACCGATCGCGCCGCCGCTCCCCTCGCCATCATCACCGGCGCCTCCTCGGGCATCGGGCTTGCCACCGCACGGAAGCTCGCCTCTTCGGGATGGCGCGTCGCCCTCGTCGCGCGCGACGCCGAGCGACTCGCGCACGCCCGCGCCTCCCTTGACGCCCACGACGAGCACCTCGTGATCCCCGCCGATCTCGCCGAGCAGGGCGCCGTCGATCACGTCGTGTCCTCCGCGCTCTCCCACTTCGGACGCATCGACGCCCTCGTCAACAACGCCGGACTCGCCCCCCTCCTCCCCATCGACCAGCACGACGAGCCTCTCCTGCGCCGCCTCTACGCCGTGAACGCCATCGCGCCCGCCCGCGCCATCGCCGCCTGCTGGCCTCACTTCGTCCAACATCGACGGGGCGTCATCGTCAACGTCTCCACCCTCGGCACCCGAGACCCGTTCCCCGGCTTCTTCGGCTACGCCTCCTCCAAGGCAGCCGTGAACCTCCTCGCCCAGTCCGCCGCCAACGAGGGCAAGCCCCACAACATCCGCGCCTTCTCCGTCGCCCCAGGCGCCGTCGAGACCCCCATGCTCCGCGCCCTCTTCGACACCTCCGCCATCCCCTCCTCCTCCTGCCTCTCCCCGGACGACGTCGCCCGCGTCATCGTCGATTGCGTCCAGGAACGACGCGAACAGGACAACGGCAAAACCATCTACCTCTCCGCCTGATTCCCCCGCCACCCACCCCTCCGCACGCCAGTAGACTCCACCGACGAATCTTCACCCTCCGACCACTGGAGCCACCCCATGCCGCGCCTCCTCCCTGCCGCGTTCGCGCTCGTCGCGCTGGTCGCCCCCGCCATCGCCGACAACGCCTCCTCCCCCTCCATCGCCTCCTTCCTCAAGATCCGCACCCCCTCCAGCGTCTCTATCGCCGCCGACGGCGCCGTGTACCTCCGTGACTGGCCGGACGGCGTCAATCAGCTCTACCGCCGCACGAACGCGGACGATCCCAAGGCGCCGACCGAGCGCATCACCGACTTCAAGGACGGCCTCTCCGGCTACTCCCTCTCCCCCGACGGCAAGACGATCATCCTGAGCGCCGCCGTCGGCGGAAACGAGAACACCAACCTCTGGCGCCTCGACGTCTCCACCTCCAAGATCACCCCCATCCTCCAGAACCCCGAGGTCCAGTACGCCATCAGCGCCTGGCTGCGCGACTCCTCCGGATTCATCTACCGCGCCAACGACGATTCGCCCAACGATTTCCACCTCTACACCTTCGATCTCGCTTCCGGCGCATCCAAGAAGATCCTGGCCAAGCCCGGCTTCTGGGGCTGCGACGACGTCACCTCCGACGGCAAGCGCGCCATCGTCTCCCAATACCGCTCCGTCTCCGACTCGCGCGTCCACGAGCTCGACCTCACCACCGGCGCCACGCGCGACATCAGCGCCACGCCCGAAGGAACCGAGTCCGCCAACACCGTCGTCGGCTACCTGCCCGGCGAGAAGAGCGTCCTCCTCGCCACCGACGTCAACGAGGGGCTCACCCGCCTCTACGTCCGCGACCTCACGCCCGCCGGCGACCTCGTCGGTACACCTCTCAAGGATGCCCTCCCCGACCTCGCGAAGTTCGAACTCGACTCCGCCTCCATCAACCCCGAGCGCACCTACCTCGCCACCAACCACAACGAAGACGGCTACGCCACACTGCGCATCTTCGCCGTCCCGGACATGAAGCCCGTCGCGCTCCCCGAGATCGAGAAGGGCGTCGTCTCCACCGGCTTCTTCCGCGGCCCGCGCCTCATCTACACCGTCAACAACGCACGCACGCCCGGCATCGACTACCTCTACAACCTCGAAACAAAGGCCGCGCCCAAGCCCGTCACGGCCCGCATGGACAACGAGCCCATCGACCTCAACTCCTTCCTCCTCCCCACACTCGTCAAGTACACGTCCTTCGACGGCCTCGAGGTTCCCGCGTTCCTCTACCTCCCCAAGACCTACAAGAAGGGCACGCCCATCCCCTTCGTCATCATCTTCCACGGCGGCCCCGAAGGACAGTCCCGCCCCACCTTCTCCGCAGCAACCCAGCACCTCGTCGCCAACGGCTACGGCGTCATGCTGCCCAACGTCCGCGGCTCCACCGGCTACGGGCGCGAATACCACCGGCTCGACAACTACAAGAACCGCTGGAACAGCGTGAAGGACGGCGCCGAGGCCGCGCGCTGGCTCGTCAAGCAGGGATACGCGCTCCCCAAGAAGATCTCCGCCTACGGCGGCTCCTACGGCGGCTACATGGCCAACGCCACCATCATCGAGGGCGCGGACGTCTTCGGCGCCTCCGTCAACATCGTCGGCATCGTCAACATGCGCACCTTCCTCGAACAGACCAAGGGCTACCGACGCAAGCTCCGCGAGGTCGAGTACGGCCCGCTCACCGACTCCGAGTTCCTCGACTCCGTCTCCCCCATCAACCGCCTCGACGAGATCAAGGTCCCCATGCTCATCGCGCACGGTCTCAACGACCCGCGCGTGCCCGTCGGCGAGGCCATGCAGCTCGCCGTCGGCCTCCAGAAGCGCGGGTACGACCCCGAACTCGTCTTCTTCCCCGACGAGGGCCACGGCTTCGCCAAGCTCGACAACCGCATCGTCTTCTACGAGCGCGTCGTCCGCTTCCTCGACCGCGCCATCGGCCCAAAGTCCCAATAAACCCCAAACGTCGCGCGTCGGACGGATCGTCTACGATCTCCCCTTCATGACCACGCTCGCCACGCAGAACGAGGACGTCGCGTCACAGGACGCCGCGCACCAGCACACGCCCAGACGCGTGTTTCCCGGCAAGCTCCTCGCCATCAACGTGGTCGTCGGCGCCGTCCGCCGCTTTGCCCCGCCCCTCTCCAAAACGCTCCACGTCCAGAAACGATCAGCCCAGTGGCCCTTCGACGGGCTCATCCAGTGGGTCAACACCAACGGCGCCAGGCAGCTCCCCGAAGCCCTCAAGCCCGTCTTCGCACGCGAGCACGACCTCCATACGAAACTCCACGGCGTCGTCCGCGAGACCTCCTTCCGAAACACCGTCGCCCTCGCCGACGCCGCCCAGGTCTGCACCCGAGTCTCTTCGCCCAGACGCGGCAAGGCCCTCCTCCACGAGCTCGTACGCATCCACGAGCCTCAGTGGATCATCGAACTCGGCTCCGCCTTCGGCATCGGCTCGCTCGCCATGGCCTCGGCCCTCGACGCGGACGCCGAGTGCCGCTTCGACGGCGTCGAATACGAAGGCTGGCGCGCCAAGATCGCCCAGGAAGGGCTCGCGCAGCTGCGCCCGCGCGA
Source organism: uncultured Phycisphaeraceae bacterium (assembly GCA_964410465.1). Lineage (GTDB taxonomy): Bacteria > Planctomycetota > Phycisphaerae > Phycisphaerales > UBA1924 > CAYPGJ01. The sequence continues at coordinate 46,589 of CAYPGJ010000012.1, forward strand.
CGCGCGCATCCACGCCGGACGCATCGAAGACCTCCTTCCCGGCATCGTCCGCGGCGCGACGCTCGGGCCCGACTTCGCCTTCGTCGACGCCGAGCACACCTACGAAGCCACGATGGACTATCACCGCCTCCTCTCGGCGTGTGTTCGACCCGGCGCGATCGTCGTCTACGATGACATCGGATGGTCACCCGACATGCGCCGCTTCTGGGCCGACGTCGTGCGCGACGAGCGCATCTCCGACGCCGTGTCCCTGGGCGACCGCTGGGGCATCACCCGCTACGCCGGCCGGTAACGCGGCAAATGTGCGCACGCGCCCGGGACGTGCAGCCGCTCGGCCAAAGGTCACTTCGCGCACAGGAGAGGTAGATCCATGGCCAAAAAGCGTCCCACCCGCGCGTCCTCGAACGAGAACGACCGCATCGTCAACGAGCTAATCCGCTCGTACAACATGGAGTTAGAGACGGTGATGAACTACATCGCCTGCTCCGTGGACCTCGACGGCGCCCTCGCCGCGCCCATCAAAGCCGCGCTCGCCGCGGACATCCCCACCGAACTCTCTCACGCCCAGCTGCTCGCCAAACGAATCAAAACAATCGGCGGGTTCGTGCCGGGATCGCTCGAACTCACGTGGGATCAGGAGGCGCTGCAGCCGCCGCGCGACACGACGGACCTGCTCGCGGTGGTGCGCGGCGTGATCGAGGCCGAGGCGGGCGCGATCGCGCAGTATCAGAAGATCATCAAGCTCACGGACGGAAAGGACATGGCGACGCAGGACATGGCCATCGGGCTGCTGGCGGACGAGCAGGAGCACTACCGCGAGTTCGACGGGTTCCGCAAGGAGCTCGAGAAGCTGTTCATGGTGTGACGCCATGGCGCACGTGACGCGGGCCGCGCGCCGGGTCGTGCTGGCGCCCGACGCCTACAAGGAGTCGCTGAGCGCCCAAGAGGCGCGACGCGCGATGCGTGCGGGCGCCGAGCGCGCGGCGCGGGAGGCGGGCGTCGAGGTTGAGATCATCGAGGCGCCGATCTCGGACGGGGGTGCGGGGTTTGTTGATGCGCTGCGCGATGTGCTGACCGACGTCGTGCGGCAGGTCGAGGTATGCGGGCCGCTGGGGGAGCGTGTGCTCGCCGCGCTGCTGCTCAAGCCGGCGCCGAGCGGGGCGGAGCGGCGGATCCCGCGGATCGTGGCGCGCTCGGCCGCGATCGGGGCGCTCGCGGGGCTGATCGTGGGGCCTTGGGGAGGGTTCTTCGCGGGCGCCTCGGCCGCGATGCTCGCCTTCGCCGGGGCGTTCCTGCTGCACCCGCTGCTGCGCGATCGCGCGAGGTTCGAGACGGCGGCGCTGGAGATGTCCTCGGCCGCTGGGCTCATGCTCGTGCCGAGGGAGCTGCGCGACCCGGAGCGTACGACGACGTACGGGGTGGGCGAGTTGATCAAGGCCGCGCTGGACGAGGGCGTGCGGTCGATTCTCGTGGGCATCGGGAACAGCGGGACGACGGACGGGGGCGCGGGGATGGCGGCTGCTCTCGGCGCCCGGTTCTACGACGAGCACGAACGGTTGATCGAGCGGCCAAGCGGAGGCGATCTGGTGCGCATCGCGCGCGTGGAGATCGACGGGCTCGATCCACGGCTCGACGGAGTGGAAGTCATCGTCGCGTGCGATGTGAAGAACCCGCTGTGCGGGCCGGAGGGATCCGCGCGTGTGTTCGGCCCGCAGAAGGGCGCGACGCCCGAGCAGGTCGAGCGTCTGGACAAGGGTTTGCGGAACTTCGCGAACCGCGTGGCGCAGGCGGGCTTCAAGGCGGACCCGGATGCGCCCGGGATGGGCGCGGCTGGTGGCATCGCGTTCGGGCTGGCGGCGTTCTGCAACGCGCGGCTCACGCCGGGCGCCGCGCTGGTGATGGACGCGACGGGCTTCGACGAGCGCCTGCGTGCGAGTGTGCCGACGATGCTGCTCACCGGTGAGGGACGGCTGGACGGGCAGTCGTTGTCGGGGAAGGCGACGTACGAGGCGGGGCGTCGTGCGAAGGATGCGCGCGCGCGTGCGGTTGCGCTGCCCGGCTCCGTGGGCGACGGCTGGGAGCGTGCAACGCACACGCGCGGCGGGGTGTTCGACGAGGTCCGTGTGATCGCTCCGGAGGAAATGTCCACGGAGGAGGCGTTGCGTCGCGCCGGCGAGTTGTTGGAGCGTGCGGCACACGAGGCCGTGCGCGACTGGCTCAGGCCCCCTGCGGGCGGGTGAGGGCCAGGTGATAGTCTTCGCGGTTCCCGCCACACAGAGGAGCCGCGGCATGACGAGCACGAAGTGGGGGCTGACCGTCGGGACCATTCTCCTGCGGGTCTCGGACCTTGAGCGTGCGTGCGCGTTCTACGGCAGTGTGCTCGGGCTGCGCGAGAAGGGGCGCGTCGAGGGCGCCTTCGTGTTCTATGACGGCGGTAGCGTGACGCTCGGGCTGCACAAGGTGGGCAGCGCGCCCTCCGACCCCAAGTCCCTGCACGCCCTCACTGAGGTCTCGTTCGACACGCCGGACATCCAGCGCGAGTTTGAACGTCTGCGGTGCGCGGGCGTCGAGTTCCTCTGCGGGGAGAAGCCGATGCTGGCCTCGTCGGACGCCACGCATGATCTGTACGCGGCTCCGTTCCGCGATCCGGACGGCCACATCCTCTCCCTCACATCGCGCGTGGCGCGGGGGTAAGGCGGACCCTGCCGATCGCGGTCTCCGGTTAGAATCCTCCGCGGCCCCGGGATTAACCCCACGGACGGGCCGCGTTCCTTGGCTCTGGAGACCACGGCTCATGACGATTCGCGAGGAGGACATCGTTCGGCTCTCGGCGCCGCCCATGACGCGGAGCGAGGCGGTCTACATCCCCGAGATCGTCAAGGGCTTCGGGACGACGATGCGCCACTTCTTCACCTCCTTCGGGCAGGGGAAGACCAGCCGCACCATCCAGTACCCCGACCAGCGGCGCGAGCAGATGCCGGTGGAGAAGGGCGGGCAGAACGCGAGCAACTTCCGGGGCGTGCACCGGCTCAACCGGGACGAGCAGGGCCGGGTGAAGTGCGTGGCGTGCATGATGTGCCCGACGATCTGCCCGGCGAACTGCATCCACATCGACGCCGCGGAGAGCCCGTGGGACGACCGCGAGAAGTACCCGGCCAAGTTCGAGATCGACGAGCTGCGCTGCATCTTCTGCGGGATGTGCGAGGAGGCGTGCCCGGTGGACGCGATCGAGCTGACGCCCGAGTACGACATCGTCGGCCTGTCGCGCCAGGAGATGGTGTTCGACAAAGAGAAGCTGCTGAACGTCTACGACGTGACGATCAGCAAGAAGCCGATGTGACGCCATGCACGATCCGGGCGGCGAGCGTGTGTACGAGCTGGATGTCGAGCTGACGGACGACGATTACGTGAGAGTGGTCGCGCATACCGCGCGCCGCCGAGCATTGGTGATGCTGCGATGGGCGCAGAGTCCTTCGGCTCGCGTCGGCACGATCTTCACGCTGCTCATCGGACTCCTCCTGATATTGGGCGCAGGCATTTGGGCTCTGGCCCAAGGCGGCAGAGCGTTGGGCACGGCCGCGATCATCCTGTTCATCGTCATGACCCCTCTGGCTGTCCGCAAGATCGTTCCCAGCGGTCGAATAATCGAATCACAAGCGAGCCGCATCACACGCCGAGCTCTGGCGTCAGGGTCGCTGCGCCTCGGAAGGCGAACTTTTTCAGTTGGTGCTTCCGAAGACGGCATCACGAAGACGTCCACGCTCGACGCGTACTCGGGTAGGTGGACTTGTGTCGATCGGATCGAAGCTGATCCTGAAGACATCTACATCTATTTCAATTCAGAGTCAGCGTTCCACATTCCCCGTCGCTGCTTCTCGTCACACGAAGAGAGCGAGCAATTCCTTGCTGACGCCGAGACGTGGCTCAAGGCCGCGCGCAGCGCAAACCCGCCCCCGCACCCGGTCGGGCCGAGCGAGGTCGTGCGCTTCGAGTGATCCTGCCTTGCCGCGCGGCTTACTTGTTCGGCTGGGGCGTGTACCGCAGGTACGGCTTCACCGTCACAAAGCCCTTGGGGAACGCCTTCTTCGCGTCCTCATCGCTCACGGCCGGCACGATGATGCAATCCTGACCGTTCTTCCAATCCGCCGGCGTCGCGACCTTGTATTCCGCGGTCAGCTGCAGCGAGTCGATGACGCGGAGCAGCTCGTCGAAGTTGCGGCCGGTGGAAGCCGGGTACGTGAGAGTGAGCTTGATCTTCTTGTCGGGGCCGACGATGTAGACGGAGCGGACGGTGAAGGTGTCGTTGGCCTTGGGGTGGATCATGCCGTAGAGATTGGAGACCTTGCGATCGCCGTCGGCGAGGAGAGGGAAGTTGAGCTTGACCTTCTGGGTCTCCTCGATGTCCTTGGCCCACTCCTTGTGGTCCTTGAGGGGGTCGACCGAGAGGCCGATGACCTTGACGTTGCGCTTGTCGAACTCGGGCTTGAGTCGCGCGACCGTGCCGAGCTCGGTGGTGCAGACGGGCGTGAAGTCCTTGGGGTGCGAGAAGAGCACGCCCCAGGAGTTCCCGAGCCAGTCGTGGAACTTGATCGTCCCTTCGGTGGATTCCTGCGAGAAGTCGGGCGCAACGTCGCCGAGCTGAACGGTCATGGGTGATCTCCCTGAGTGGTTTGTGGAGGGAGAGCATACGCCCTCCCCCCGGAAGAGGGAACGGCCTCGATTCCCCGTCGTTGGGCCCCGTGGAACTCGGCCTGCCGCAACGGGAGCCCCGGGCGGCGTGTAGCACGCACGGGCGCTGGCGCCCTCCCCCGCACCCGACCTTCATCCGGAGCGAGCCCCATGAGCCACAGGATTGAGCGACGCACGGTGCTTCACGTCGGCCTGGCCGCGCTGGCCTCGGCGCCTGTGATCGCCCTGCAGAACACCCAGACGCCTCAGAGCGAGCAGCCCGCGCGCCCGAAGCGTCCGCCCGCGCTCGATCCTTCGCTCGTGCGCGAGTTCGTCGGCGCAGCGCACGCGGACCTCGACAAGACACGCTCCATGCTCGACGCGACGCCGGGCCTGCTCAACGCGACATGGGACTGGGGCGGGGGCGACTTCGAGACGGCGCTCGGCGGGGCGTCTCACATGGGTCGGCCGGACATCGCGAGCTTTCTGCTCGAGCGCGGCGCGCGGATGGACCTGTTCGCCGCGGCGATGCTCGGGCACCTGGGGGTAGTTCGCGCGGCCATCGAGGCGCACCCGGCGAGCGCGCGATCGCCCGGCCCGCACGGCATCCCGCTCCTCACGCACGCAAAGAAGGGCGGAGAACCCGCCCTTCGAGTGGTCGAATACCTCGAGTCGCTTTAGCCCGTCGGCAGGCCCGGTACGGCGACGCCGGGCTTGGGCCACATCGCGGCGAAGATCGCGCCGGTGATGGCGGCATACACCACCGCGTCGAACAGGTTCTTGATCGCGTTCGACGCAGGCTCGCCCTTCCAGATGATCGTGGTCAGCGTGCCGCCCGCGTAGCCCAGCAGCGTGGCGATCGCGGCGGGAATGAACACGCTCATGAAGTCGGCGCCGGCGGGCGCGGCCAGCGTGACGACGTAGGCCGAGACGGTCGCGAGGATGAGGTTGTTGATGAGCCAGAGGGGGAGCGTCTTGCCCATGTTGGGCTGGCTCTTGAAAAGAATGAACGTGCCCCACGGCCCTGCTTTCATCTTCTCGAGGAAGACGGGGTCCTTCATCTCGGGGCCGTGCTTGCAGAAGGGGAAGAAATAGAGGCCGGGCGCGGCGTTCTGCGCGCGGACGGCGGACATGAGGGAGTCTTCGTCGGGGAACTTCTTGTAGTCGCTCTTGTGGATGGGAAGGAACATCCAGATGATCGAGGAGGCGACAAACACGCCGAGGGCGCTCAGGAGGATGGGAAGCCACACCTGGGTCAACGCGACATCTTGCACGGGCATCGGAGGCCTCCTGCAGGGCGAGCCCAGGCGGGCCTCCGCAGCCCGCCCCGGCGAGCCCGAACCCGCGCATGCTCCCCGGTTCTCCGGGCGGCGTCAACACGCCGTTTGGGGATAGTTCGGCTCTATGCTGGTCGAACAGGAGGACGCTCATGGATCGCACCCTGATCGACAAGTACCTGGCCGGGGCCACGGCCCTGACCAAGGCCGTGGAAGGACTCTCGCGCGAGCACATGCTCACGTTCCCCGTGGCGGGCAAGTGGAGCGTGCAGCAGCTGGTGATGCACCTGTTCGACAGCGATCTGGTCGGAGCGGACCGGATGCGCCGTGTGATCTCGATGGAGCGGCCGCTGCTCATGGGGTACGACGAGAACGCGTACATCGAGCACCTGCACTACGAGGGCGCGGACACCGCGATGGCAGCGCATGCGTTCGAGGCGAACCGGCGTGTGATGGGCGCGTTGCTGCGCGATCTGCCGGACGATGTCTTTCAGCGGTTCGGCATCCATTCCGAGCGCGGCCTGCTCACGCTGGCCGACCTCGTGCAGGACTACGTGCGGCACCTCGAACACCACATGAAGTTCATGCGGGAGAAGCGCAAGGCCCTGGGGATGAAGGACTGAAGCCGAGCGCGCGGCGCGGGCGCGGAGGCGGCGCTCACTTGCGATCGACGCCGGTCGTAGCGCTGGGCGGGCTGAAGATATCGAGCACCACGGTGTCCTCGAGCGCATCGGCGCTGTGGGGAACGTCGGAGGGGAGGTGGAGCACCTCGCCCCCGGTGAGCGTGACCTCACGCGCGTGCGGGTCTTCGGGCTCGCCGATCCGGAAGCGGATCTTGCCCGAGAGCACCACGGCAAACTGCTCGTTGGCGTGGCGGTGCGTCTCGACCGAGAACCCCTTGGCGAGCATCACGCGGGAGAGCATGGCCTTGTCCCCGACGACGCGCTGGCGCTCGATGAGGGGCATGGGGCGGTCGGTCTCCATCTCGGCCCAGCGATAGACCCTGGCTTCGTGCGGCATGCGTGGCTCCTTCGCGCTCAGACGCCGATGCGTTCGCGCGCGGCGCGCACGGCGTCGATGCAGTTGGTGATGTGCGTCGTCTCGTCCAGCCCGGGGATGATGGTGGCGAGGTCGGCCAGGCCCGAGGCGATGTCGTCACGTGACACGGCCGCGGCAAAGGCCTTGTCCTTGAGCTTCTTCTTGACGGACTTGGCCTCGAGGGATGCGATGCCGTCGGGGCGGACCTTGGCGCAGGCGACGATGAACCCGGCGAGTTCGTCGACGGCGTAGAGGGCCTTGGACATCGGGCTGGTGCGGGGGACGCCGGTGTAGTCGGCGTGGCCGAGGATGGCGTCGCGGATCTCGCCGTCGACGCCGAGGGTTTCGAGGTGGGCGACGCCGACGCGCGGGTGCTCGTGCGTGGACGGGTGCTTCTCGTAGTCCATGTCGTGGAGGAGACCGGCCACTTCCCAGCGGTCCTGGTCCGCGGGCGCGAGCTTGGCGGCGTAGGCGCGCGTGCACGCGGCGACGGCCTCCATGTGGGCGCGGAGGGAGGGGCTCTCCGTCCATACGTGCATGAGCGTTCGGGCCTGATCGGGGGTCATTCCGTATGCTCTCCGGGGCGAGGAGGCGATCGTGACGTTCACGTTGTACACCATCCCGACGGCCCTGTTGAGCCGAGGCACGGAGTCGCGATGAGCCGGGCGGGTCGTGAAACGTCGCTCGCGCCGGCGCTCGTGTGCGTGGCGTCGCACAAGGAGGCGCACGCGGTGCTGCGCGGGCTGGTCGCGCCGGAGGGCGCGGCCCACGCGCCGGACTGGACGCTCATTCGTGCTCCCGTCACGCCGATGGGCCTCGACGTGCTGATCACCGGGGTGGGCAAGTCGAACGCCGCCGCAGCTGTGGCGCGAAACATCGAACCGCTCCGGCACCGCTTCGTGCTCTCCCTCGGCATCGGAGGTTTGCTCCCCGGGCATGCATTGGACCTCGCCTCGAGCGTCCTCGCGTCGGCCAGCGTGTTCGCGGACGAGGGGGCGCAGACGCCCGACACGTTCCTCGACATCTCGGCCATGGGGTTCCCGCCGGCGCCCGGCCTGACCGGCTCATCGTTCCCCGGACATCCGCTCGCACATCGCGCGCTCCGGGAGCTGGTGGACGCGGTCGGGCACGTCGCCACCGTTTCGACGTGCTCCGGGACGGGGCCGCTCGCGCGCGAGATCGCGCACCGGAGCGGCGCGATGGTCGAGGCGATGGAGGGCGCGGCGATCGCGCTGGTGGCGCACCGGATGAACATCCCGTTCGCCGAGGTGCGCATCGTCAGCAACACGACCGGCGATCGCGCCGAACAGCGATGGGACATCGACGGCGCGCTCCGTGCGCTCGAGCGGATCTCGTCGAGGCTGCCCGCGACGCTTCAGCTCTGACGGAGCGCGGCCATCGCGGCGGTGAGTTCGTCGAGCGTCTTGAGCTCTCCCGACTTCACACGCGTGATGAGCGCGTCGAACCGCTTCGCGTCGTTGACGGCGCCCTGGAGCGGCCCCGCGAGCGTGGCCCCGAACGTGCCCAGGCGCTTCTCCGGCCACGCGTCGTCGCCCTCGCTCAGCAGCAGGAGCCATTCCCCCTGGTGCTCACGGAAGACGAGGGGCGCGCCGATGGGCTGCCCGTTGTCGAGCGTCGCCATGACGTACGCCTTGCCCGAGTCGCGCCGCACGTCCTCGAAATGGTGCGCATCGAACATCTCGCGGATGCCGTTGCCGAACTCGATGGTGTAGGCGGCGGAGGAGGCGATGGCGTCGCCGGCGCCGGAGCCGAACGCGCTGTTGGCCGCCCGACGCAGCTCGGCGAGCCGCGCGTAATACAGCATCATCGGCGCGAGCACCTTCGAGGTGATCGCGGCCTGGGACGGGTCGAGGTACGCGGCGAGGGCCGACGGATCGGTCGACGTGAGCGAGATCGTGCGCATCGATTCCGCGGCGGCGATGGGGGTGTCGCGCTTGTCGGTCGTCGCGGCGGCGGGCTTCGGCGCCGGCGTCGCCGACGTCTTCGTCGTCGCGTCAGTCTTGGACGCGCTCGCGCCCGATTCCTTCTTCCCACAGCCCGAGGCGAGCATCGCGCACGCCGCAACCGTCACCAACGCCAGTTCTCGCCTTCTTGCCATTGCGCACATCTCCTTGACCTGATCTTCATGCCCCGGGCGAACGACGACGCTCATTCTTGAGCGACTCGAGCAACTCGTCGAGCAGTTCTCTCAGCTTACGGTCTTCCGGGGGCACGGCCCGCTCCATCCGCCGACGCGCTTCATCGAGTGAGATCGGGGGGTCCACCAGCACCTTCCCGCTCGCATCCCGAACATCGACCTTCATCCGACCCACTGGGTCTGGGGCCGGCGTGGCGGGCTTGGGCTTCGGACCCCACCCAACGACCCGCTCTGTCTCCTCGAAGCCCAACGTCGCCCCCTGACGTCCCACGGCCTTGACGGTCCACCCAGCCACGTCTCCGCCCGGGCCGACCATCAGGTAGTCCTCACCGGGTTTGCGACTGCCCGGGTCGACCATGGCACGCCACTCCTCCCCAACCCGCACCACCCCGACGAATGTCATCCGGTCGAGAGCGTCGGACGCCTGCTTGAGACGATCCTCGGACCCGGGGTTTACCCCGGCCGTCTCCACGGACGTCGGGCGAGCCCAGTCCTTTCGATCGGGCGAGAAGGCGTTGGAGCCCGCGATCGCGGTCACAGCCTCCTCGCCGGCAGGATGGCGACCGAGCGGGCGGATCACGAGCTCGGGGAGCGGCGCGCGCTCCCGCGCAACGGGCGCAGCACGCTCCGGCGCCACGCGCACGACGAGGGCCCCGAGTGCCGGCATGAGGGCCGCGGCAAACGCGAGCCCGAGCCACAGCCCACGCCGCTTCCACGCGGGCGCCCGGTACACGCCGATCTCGAGGTTGATTCGCGCCATGCTCAGGAACCAGGCTCCAGCCAGACGTAGATCGTGGCGTCGACGATGACGCCGGTGATCGCCGAGTACGCGGACCTCGTGACGGTCATGTTGCCGACGCGGAACCAACCGGCGGTCTCGCCCTCCCGAGGAGCTTCGATGGCCGCGAGCGTCTCCGCGAGCACTTCGGCGCGCTCGACGGCGAATTGGACGGTGATCCTGGCGAGTCCGGCGCGCGGCGAATCGGAGATCTTCTCCGCGGGGAGCGTCTCAAGCTTCGTCACGGTCGAGCCGGGGCGTTCGAGAATGCCTCGGAGGCGAGCCTGCGCGTCGGTCGTCGCGAGCGCCATCGTGCCTCCCTTGGCGCGGGACGCGTTGTGCTCCGTCCACCATGCACGCGCGACGTCGTGGCGAGCGCGTTCAGCGGGCTCTGCGCTCGCGAGCGTGCGATAGGAACGGACGAGGTCCCGATGCTGCGCGTTCTCGTCGCGCGCCTCGCTCGCCTCGACCGCGGGCGGCGCCACCCACTGCGCGACGCCGAACAGCGCGAGGAGCGCGATCCACACGTACGGCCAACGCCCGCTCGTCAGCTTCACCACGATGGGCGGCAGCTCGATGCGACTCATGACGCGCCCCCACCCGGGCGAGCGCTCGTCGCGCTCGCGGGCTCGAAGTGCGACCTCGTGAGCCGCGCCTCCAGCCGGCCCTTCGTGATGCCCGGGGCGCCGGAGATCGTCTCGACGCCGACCTGCCTCACCTGCTCAAAGGCCGGGTGGCCCTCCAGCGCGCGGACCACGTCCGTCAGCGATGCCGCGTTCACGTCCACCGTCACGCCCTCATCGAGGATCTCCACCCGCTCCACCCACGCCGAACGCGGCGTCGCGTCCGTCAACGCCGCGAGCACGCGCCAGCGTTCGATGTACCCATCCTCCAGACGGCGCAGCCGGTCGTGCGTCGCGACGATCCCCATCGTCGTCAGTCGCATGCGATCCACTTCCTCGGCCAGGGGCTTGGATTCCTCCATCGCCGCCTCCAACGTCAGCCGCTCGCCCACCTCGCGGTCACGCCACGCGCTCGAGAGCAACGCCAGCCCCACCACAAGCGTCGCGGCCACCGCGCCAACGCGCATCCACGTCGGGGCCGACCATCTCGTCCTCGCGCGCTTCCCCAGCAGATCGCACGTCGGCGGGGGGCAACGCTCCCGGTCCACCCCGCCCACCCACAGATTCGCCAATGCGCCACCCAATGCCACGTGCTCTCGCCCCCATTCGCCGCTCGGACCCAGCCCGCCCTCCGGTGCGCTCACCGACCAATCGCACAACTTCGCGCCGTCACGCGTGTCGTCGCGCGACGAGCCCGCCCAGCCCAGCGACGCGTACCGATGCCGCATCGCGCCCCATTCCCCGACCTCCACCACCTCCGCCCCATCGCCGTCCTCGGCGACGAGCAGCGGGAAGCAATCCGCGCTGCCGAGCACGCGCGTCACCTCGACCCCCGCTCTGGCAAGCCGCTCGACGGCTGCCTCGATCTCCTCCGCGGGCGCCGCGACCACGCAGGCGCGCGCTGGGGCGTCACCCGTCCTCCGCAGCTCCACGACGTCCCACAGGAGTCTCGTTGCGCTCGGCGCCGGGAAGAATGCCGAGAGATTCGCCTCCACCGCCTCGCGGAGTTCGAGCACGCTCTGACCGGTCAGCTCAACCTCGCGCCGCCAGAGCATCGCCGTGGGGATGACCATCGTCGCGCCGCGGACGGGCTCGCCGACGCTCCCCGCGCTCTCCTCGGAGAATGCCCGCGCGATCCGACGCGCTTCCCACGTCACCTTCGTCCCGGCGCGAGACGCCACGACCACCACGGCGTCATCGCCCGTGCGCACGACACCCGCTCCGCCCCGCCCTCGCGCTCCGTGACCTCGTCCCATGCGTCCCACTCTAGAGCCACCCCTCTCTCGACTCCACCAGCTCCGCCACCCCGCTCTCACCCAGCCGCACGCGGATCATGTACCGACCCGTCGACCGACCGGCCTCCGCCCGCGCTCGCACCGTGAACACCGGGCGGATGTCGAATGACACCGAGTCTTCCAGCTCCGGAAACACTCCCGGCCCCACGATGTCGCGGAACGTCGCACGCGTGATCCGCTCCAGACGCTTCTGCGCCCCCAGCACCAGGTCCAACGCACGAGGATCACGCAGGCCGATGGCCCGCAACGCCGCCCCCGTCGCGTAGTTCGGGTCCACCGACGAAGAGCCCGACATCGTCGTCATGTGCGGCGTCAATCGTTCGTACACCTCCGTCGTCATCCCAGGCACGCCCAGCAGCGTCTCCAGCCTCTCGAGCGGGTCCCCCTTCAACGGCTCCTCCGCCAGACGCAACGCCACGTACCGACGGTCCACCGACCCTTCCGTCGAACGCGCGATCTTGTAATCCTCGATCGCGTTCAGCGTCGCCTCGGCCGCACCGCTGGCCATCCCCAGCGCCAGGAGCAGACCTCGAAGCACACGACGCGGGGCCTTGTTCACGTTCACCTTCCCCGATTCCGATTCGAACCACACCACGGCCTCGCGCCCGTTGATCGCGATCTGCGCCTCCCCCGTCAGCACGAGCGGCACGGGCCGCGATTGCTCCTCCTCCGTGCGCCGTCGCTCGCGCGCCGCCTCCTCTTCTTCCGCGCGCGCACGCTCCTGCTCCGCCTGCCCCCCTCGATTATTCCCGCGCCCACCGCGTCCGTTCCCGCGCTGGCTCCCCTGCTGCGGGTCCTGCCGCTGCACCTCAGCCATGCGCTCCGCGATGCGGCCCAGCAGCCCTCCCGCGGCCGCCATCTCCGGCGGGAAGGCCGGAAGCCCCGGCACGACCGTCCCCGCCGCTCCCGCGCCCGGACCGCTCCCCGACGCGCCCCCGGACGCCACGTAATCAGGCCAGCGCGCGCCCAGCGCCGTGCCCAAGTCCTTCACCGCTTGCACACAGGCGCCGCGCGCCAGGTACTGCGCGCTCGCGCGATCCACCTCCACCGTGGACTGCTCCACCGCGCGACGCGACGACAGCGCGTACGTCGCAGCGAGCACCGTGCACATCGACAGCGCCACCAGCACGCCGATCAGAACGTAGCCACGACGGGGATCAACCACGTGATCGGCTCTCCTTTCCCCTTGGTCATGGTCAATCGCACCGCGCGCGGCAGCGTCACCGCCGCCCACTCCTCGCGCCATGACGCCCCCACACCCGCTTCATAGAACAGATACTCGAAGCGCGCCTCCGAGAGCCCCGTGAGCAGCGTCCGCCCCTGGTCGCTGCCGGGCCCTTTCGGCCCGGCGTTCTCCTCGTAAACGAGCCGAGCCTCGTCCTTCTCCCACTCGATGCGATACCGCGCGGCCACGGGCTCGCGTCGGTCGGGCCGGCGCGCCGACACAAGCGTCTCCATCTCGAGCGCGTCGGGCCTGCCCACGAACCGCGCCGCCTGCCCCTCGTTCGACACACGGATCCATCCGATCTGCGCCGTCAGCAGCGTCAGCACGCGTGCATCGCGCGAGCCACGCTGCCCATCGACGTGCGCGTCACCGACGAGCCGGACGGTCGTGCGGAGCGACCCGCCGGCGAGCAGCATCACGAGCGAGGCCAGCGCCAGCGCGATCAGCAGCTCCAGCAGCGTCAGACCGCGCCGCCTCGTCCGTGCTCGGGCTCGTGTCGCTCCCGTCACCATCGCACCGTCGTCAGTTCCACACGACCCGCCTTCGCGTTGATCACGTCCATCGCCAGCATCGGCGTCGACAGCGCCCCCGCCTCGACGCCCGCCGCCTCGCCCACACGTGCGGCCTGCAAGCCCTGCACCGCCTGCAACGCGATCGTCACCTCCCACGCCAAACCGCCGCGCTCTCCCTTCCACCGACGCACGCCCGGCTCGCTCCGATCCGCCTCCTGCTCCGGCATGAGTCCCAGGTACGCCTCCTCGACCAGCGAGCGGGCAAGCGCCAGCTCCGCCTCCGCCTCCGTCGCGCGCGCTCGAGCGCGCTGCGACTGCACCAGACCGGTCGCCACCGCGCCGAAACCGGCCGACGCGATCGCCAGCGACACGATCACTTCCAGCAGCGTCAGCCCTCGGCGCCCGAGCGCCCGGCGACCACGCCTTCCGGAACCACCGCGCTTAGCGGAAGAGCATCTCATTCGTGTCGATCTTCTTCTCAAGCAGATCGTCGATCATCCCGAGGTTCACCATGCCGTCGAGGAAGTGCGGCGTCGCGGACGCCAGCTGGCCCGGGTTCAGCATGATCGTCGGCGTGACGAGGATCACCAGCTCCGTCTGCTCACGGAAGATGTTCTTGCTGCGGAAAGGGATCCCCACGAGCGGCAGGTCGCCGAGGAACGGCACCTTCGAGATCGACGAGTTCTCGCGCTCCTGCCGGATGCCGCCCATCACCGCGGTGTCCCCCGTGGGCACCGTCACCTCCGTCTGGATCTGCCGCTGCGAGAACGAGGGCGACTGGATCACCGCCCCGGCCGCGGGCTCCACGACGTTCGACACCTCCTGCTGGATCCGCATGGTCACCTCGCCGCGGTCGTTCACCAGCGGCGTCACCGTGAGGATCACGCCCGTCTTGCGGTACTCGATGGCCTGGTTGATCCGATTCGGGTCCTGCGCGTCAACCGAGCCGGTGATCTGCTGCGTGATGATCGGCACCTCCGAGCCCACGTTGAGCGACGCCGAGCGGCCCGACGTCGCGATCGTGTACGGCGATGAGAGCACGCGCACGTTCCCGTCCGTCGCCGCCGCGTTCACGAGCGCCAGCGCGTTGCCCGAGAGGATGAACGCGCTCCCGATGGGCGACGCCACCGCATTCGCCGCGGAACGAAGCTCGATCGGATTCCCGTCCAACGTCTGACGCGTGAACAGCTCCACACCGAACTGCAGATCGCCGCTCAGCACCACCTCGGCCACCACAACCTGCAGATACACCTGCTTGGGCGCGACGTCGAGCTGATCGATCAACGAGCGCACCTGCTGATACACCCCGGGCTTCGCCATGATCATCATCCGCGTCGGCTCCGCCGAGCCGAGCGTGCCCGAACCGCCTCCGCTCGCGCCGAACCCGCTCAGACCCGACGACGTCTGGTTGACGCCGGACTGGTTGTTCGTCCGCCCCGTCTGGCTCGTCGCGCTGCTCGCCGAAGGAGGCGCCAGCCCAAGCCCCGGCGACACGCCCGACGCGCCCCCCGCCCCGCCCTCGAGCACCGTCACCGACACCGCCGGCTTCTCGCCTTCCGCGCTCACCGTCCCGAACGCGGCGAGGATCGCCGACTGGATCGTGGCCGCGGACGCGTGCTGCGGCGTGTAGAGATGGACGCGCGTCTCGTCCGGATCGAGCGCCTTGTCGACACGGTCGAACCACGCGTCGAAGAGCCTGGTCATCTCCGGGATGGAGGTCGTCACGAGCACCTGCTGCGACCGCTCGAGCGCGGAGACGGTGTACACGCCGCCATCCCCGCCCTTGGCGCCGATCCCCAGCGCGAACTCGTTGAACGCCTTCACCAGCTCGCCCGCCTTGAGGTAGCTGGGCGAGTAGAGCCGGACCGATTTGTTCGAGAAGAAGGGGCGGTCGAACTCGCGGATGATCTCGAGGATGCGCTCCGCGTTGGCGGGCGACTCCACCATCACGAGCACGTTCGTGTTGGGCACGGTGACGAGCGCGCCGCGCTCGCTCACCAGCTTCGTCAGTGTTGTCTCGAGATCCTTCGCGCTGACGCTCCGCAGAGGGACGATGTACGTGCCCGTCGCGAGCAGGTCCGCCGCGCGCTCGAGCCCGACGCGCACCTCGCCGGGCCGCTTCGGCGCCGTAGCCGCGTTCACCACATGCATCACGTCCCCCGAGCGCACCAGCGCCCACCCGTACGCCTCGCACACGCCGTCGAGCGAGCGGATCAGCTCGTCGTGCGTCAGCCGGCCCTCGAGCACGAACGACATCGGCTTGTTCTGCAGGTCAGCCGCGAGCACGTAATTCACCTGCAGCGCGCGATCGAACACCGCCGCGAACACCTCCGCAGGGTCCGCCTGCTTGAAGTTCAGCGTCACGTCGAGGAGGCGGTCATCACCCGGTGCGCTCGCGGCCGGGGCCATCGACACCCCGGGCCTGGGCGTGATGTCCTCGGGCGCGACGCGCTGCGGGCGCCTCGGGCGCTGGGCCGACGGCTCGATCGGCAGGGCCACGTCGTACTCGCGGGCCGTCTGGCCGGGCTGCAGCACGCGCGTGGGGGAATGCCACGCGCGCTCCGGGCGCGTCGCCGTCGTCGGCTCCGTAGCGCAGCCCAGCGTCCCCGCCACGCCAGCCACCACGCCCGCCCATCCGATCCGTGTTCTCGTCCTCATGCCCGCCTCGTCGCTTCCGCCCCGCGACTCGCGCGGGGCTTAGAGACCAATCACATCGTTTGCAGGTTGTTGATGCTGAAGATCGCCAGCAGCATCGCCACCACCACCGCGCCGACAACGAGCCCGATCGCCAAAATAGCCGCGGGCTCCAGCAGGGTCAAAGCACGCTTCGTCCGCGCGCTCACCTCGTGCTCCAGCGATTCTCCCAGACGCTCGAACACGCGCGCGAGCGTCCCCGACTCCTCCCCCACCGCCACCAGCTTCTCCATCCGGTCCGGAAGCAGACCCGACGTCCGGATCGACTCCGACAGCCGCCCCCCCTCCCGCACGCTCCCCACCGCCTCGTCCAGGCGCCGACGGAGCTCCACGCTCGTCCACGCCGTCTTCCCGATCTCCAGCGCCCTCAAAAGCGGCGTCCCCGCTCCCAGCATCATCCCCATCGATCCGCAGAATCCCGCGGCCTGGTGCTTCCACCACAGCAGGCCCAGCGGCGTGCGCTCCAGCGCCCAACGCTCCAGCGCCGCGCGACGCCCCGTGTCCGACACGTGCCACCGCAGCCACAACAGCGCCAACACCATCACGCCGATCCCGAGCGGGCCCCACCGGCCCGCGCTCAGGCACGCCTCGATCACCACCCTTGAGAACCACGGCGGCTTCACCTGCATGTCCTCAAAGATCACGGCGAACCTCGGCACCACGAACCCCACGATCCCCGCAAGCATCAGCGACCCGGCGCCGAGCAGGATCACCGGATACGTCAGCGCCGACGTCACCTGCTGACGCATCCGCGCCACCCGCTCTTCCTGCTCATTCAGCCTCAGCAACGCGTCCGGGAGCGTCCCCGATTCCTCGCCCACCTGCAGCATCGCCGCGTGCACCGGCGGGAACCAGCCCCTCAGCTCGCGCACGCCCTCGGCCAGGGTGCGACCCTCGCGCACCGACCGGGCGAGCGACTCCAGCGCCTCGCGATGCTCACGCTTCCGCGCCACGCTCACCACCAGGTCCAACGCCCCGTCCAGCCCCATCCCCGACCCCAGCAGCAACGACAGCTCCCCGTACACCTCGCCGCGCACGCGCCGCCATGCGCCGGACGTCGCGCCGCGCGGCTTCTCTTCGCCCACCACAAGACCGCGCGACGCCGCGCCGCGCCTCGACACGCCTCGCGCGCCGGCGCCAACCGGACGGATCTCCACGACGACCAGGCCCTGACGACGGAGATCCTCGCGCGCGCGCTCAAGCGTCGACGCCTCGACCTCCCCCAGCGCGACGCCGGACCCGGCCGCCATCGCGCGGTATGCAAACCTCTGGCTCGTCGTCACAACGCTCACCGACCTCGCCTCACTCCTGCATGTGCTCCACCACCTGCTCGTACGACGTCTCCCCAGCCATCACCTTCTCCAGCGCGTGCTCCCAGAGCGTCCGCATCCCGCCTCGCTCGCGCGCCACACGCTGCACCTCCGCGCTCGACCCGCGATCCAGCACCGCCCGCTGCACCGACTCGTTCACCTCGAGCAGCTCCCCCACCACCGTCCGGCCCCGGTACCCCATGTTCAGGCACGCGCGGCACCCCTTCGCGCGATGGAACCTCGCCTGCTCCGTCAGCCCGAACTTCTCGCGCAGCGACACGTCAGGCGTGTACGCCTCCATGCACTCCGGGCACAGCTTCCGCACCAATCGCTGCGCCATCACCCCGATCACCGCGGAGGCGATCAGGTAATCCTCCACGCCCATGTCCAGCAACCGCGCAAACGCCGCCGCCGCCGAGTTCGTGTGCAACGTGGACAGCACCAGGTGCCCCGTGAGCGCCGACTGCACGGCCATCCCGGCCGTCTCGCGATCCCGGATCTCCCCCACCATGATCACGTCCGGATCATGCCGCAGGATCGACCGCAGACAGCGCGCAAAGTCCAGACCGATCTCCGAGCGCGCCTGGATCTGATTCACGCCATCGAGGTGATACTCCACCGGGTCCTCGACCGTCACCACCTTCACCATCGGGCTCGACACCTCCTTGAGCGCCGAGTACAGCGTCGTCGTCTTCCCGCTCCCCGTCGGCCCCGTGAGCAGCAGCATCCCCTCCGGCCGGCGGATCAGCCTCCGGAAGCGCTCGCGCTGCGCCACCGACAGGCCCAGCTCGTCCAGATCGAGCCGAACCGACCCGCGATCCAGAATGCGGAGCACCACGTCCTCACCGTGCACCGACGGAAGCACCGACACGCGCATGTCGATCTCTCGACCCGACATCTGCAGGTTGATCCGGCCGTCCTGCGGCAGCCGACGCTCCCCCACGTCCAGCCTCGCCATGATCTTGATACGCGACACCACGCCCGCATAGAGCGACAACGCCGGCGCCGGCGCATCCACCAGATCCCCGTCCACCCGGTACCGCAGCCGAGCCTTCCGCTCCGCACGCTCCAGGTGAATATCCGACGCCCCCACCGACACCGCGCGCTCGAACACCTCCGAGAGGTATTGCACCACCGGCGCCTCCGACGCAAGATCGCGCAGCGTCCCCTCGTCCAGCGAACGTACGTCACGCTCACCCGCGTCTCCGTCGCCCTCCACCCCGGCCAGCACGTGCGCGATCGCCCCCTCCACGTCGCGCTGCGTCCCGACCACCACCCGCACCGAACGCCCAGACGCCTGACGCATCGCGTCCACCAGCGACTCGTCCGGCGGCCACGCCATCGCCACCCGCACCGCGCCCTCCTCCAATCCCACCGGCGCCACCCCGTTGAATCGCAGGAACGCCGCGGGAAACACGCTCCCCAACCCCTCACCCAACTCCCCCCACTCCGTCGGCGCCTCCCACTTCTCCCACCCCAGCAGGTCCGCCGCGGCGTCGCGGAACCCCTCCTGGCTCAACAGACCCGCAGAGATCAGCAACCGCGCGAGACGCTGACCCTGCGTGCGCCGCAGCTCGATCAGCCGCTCACCATCCGCCGCGCTTACGCGCCGACGTTGCACGAGATCTTCCAGAATCGCGCGATCCAGACCGTCCGCGCTCGACAGCCCCGGCGCACTCCGCGCGCTCACCCCACCCTCCGTCGTCACCGTCCGCGTGCTCATGGCCGCCGCGCCCGCGCGTCACTCCTCATCCGACTGCCAATCGTAAATGTCCCTCGCGTCGCCCGTGCCGCCCTCTTTCCCGTCAGAGCCCCACGAGTACACCTCGAACTCACGACCCGCCTCGTTCGCCGGGCATCGATACTGCAACGGACGCTTCCACCCGTCCTTCGGCAGACCCTTCTTCGACAGGTACGGTCCCGACCAACGCTCGATCCCCTTCCCCTCCTGCAGCGCGGCCAATCCCTCGTCCGTCGTCGGGTATCGACCCACGTCCAAGCGGAACTGCGCCAACGCCGTCACCGTGTTGCTGATCTGCTGCTTCGTCACCGGGATCGACGACTTCCCGAACACCTTCATCAGGTTCGGCGCCGCCACCGCCGCCAACAGCGCGATGATCCCCAAAACGATCAGCATCTCCAGCAGCGTGAAACCCCGCCTGGTCCGCTCCATCGGCGCTCCTCTCATCGCTTTTTCTCCCTTCCGATCAGAACCGACATTATTGCGACACCCGCACACCGTCAATCGCGTCCCCCATCACTACCACCTCTCCCGCCCCCGCACCGCCCGTCAGCCGCGCCGCGCACGCCGACGCCAGCCGCCCGGGACTCCACGTCACCACCTCCACCGCCCCCCCCTCGTTCTTCACCAGCCGCCACGCCCCCGTCTCCGCCCCCCCGGGAATCACCCACATCTTCCACCCGCTCGGCAGCCGGTACGTCTCCCCACCCGCGCGCAGCAGCCCCATCCCCGGCTCGAACGTCACCGACACCGGCGTCCCCCTCCGTGTCGCCTCGATCTGCGCGTGCCGCACGAGCCCGACCACGCGATCGCGCACTCGCTCCGTCTCGCCCCGACCGCCAGATCGCAACAGCGCAGGCAACACCACCACGCCCGCCAACGCCAGAATCGCAAGCACCACGAGCAGCTCAAGCAGCGTGACCCCCGCACGCCGTCCTCCCGCGCAAACACCCCGCCGCGCCTCGCGCGCCGTTCGGCCCATGGCGATCAGGACGCGCCCGCCGAGCTCGGCTCAGGAGCCACGGCCTCCTGCCCGTTGCGACGCAGGATCGCGATCACATCGTCCGTCGTCACGCGCTGATCGTTGTTCACGTCCAGCCGCGTCGCGTCCATCCCTTCCTCGCGATTCCCGACGATGAACCGCATCACCAGCCGCGCATCCTCGATCGTGATCATCCCGTCGCCGTCGACGTCGCCGCGATCGCGGTCCTCGTCGTCATCGCCGTTCCCCCCGTTTCCCCCGCCCGAGAGCGACGGCCCGATGAAGCCGGTCAGCGTCGTCGCGCCGAACGCCGCGGAGAGAGGGTTGTTCGACCCGCTGAACGCGACCGTGATCGGCGCCGTGTCGTTCTGCGACAGCACGTACGCGAAGCGCGCCGACCCGCGACGAACCTCGAAGGTGATCTGCGCCGCGTCGTTGCTCGAACGCACGATCGTCAGGCTCGAGAACTCTCCCGCGGCGTCCACGCTCGACGTGAACGTCTGCCCCCCGACCACCGCAACCACCTGGTCGCCCGCCCGAACCGGCGCCGACGTCCGTGACTGCACACGACCATTGAAGATCTGGAAGTACTGGGTGGCCGAGCCGCCCCCCGTCTGCGCCCACGCGCACGCGCTCAACAACACCCCGAACGCCGCTCCCGCTGCCCAAGCCATCGTCCGACGCACGCTCTGCGCTCCTTTCACCCTCTCGCGCCCCGGGCTCGACACGCATGATACGCACGCCCGCGCCGATGCGCTCCCCGCATTTGGCGCAAAAAAGAAAGCGGGCGTCCCGAAGGACGCCCGCGTGAGGATTCAGACTCGATCAGGCTCTAGCCGAGCCGGATCACTGAGCCGAGAACGTGGCCGAGTTGCCCGGACGCACGAACACGATCGCCGCTTCCGACGCGTCCACCGACCCGAGGTCGCCGACGCCGCTCGGAACGTCCTCGCCGCCGATCAGCACGCCAGTGCCCGAGCCGATCGCGATCGCGATCGTGCCCGGCATGTCGTTCGCCGTCACCGAGGCGTTGCGGAAGTTCGTGATCGCCGACCAGCCGCCGTTCTGCGTCGAGTTCGTCACGATGAGACGAGCCGGACCAGAGAGCGACGAGAGGCGAGACCCAAACGTGTTGTAGTAGTAGCTGCTCGACACGCCGCTGCCGAACTCCAGGAACACCGAGTAACCGGCAACGATGCGGTTGAGACCGCGGAGAGCTCCGCAGTACACGCCCGCCGAGTCGATCGCCAACGCCGTGTCAACAGGCACGCACACCGGCTCCGAGTCGAACTCGTCGTCATCCACGAAGATGAAGAAGCCCGTGGCGTTCGTCGCAGCCGTGCCCGAGACCGAGCCGCCCAGGGGCAGCGCGACCGAGGTGTTGGCGTTCACGAACGTGCTGCCCGTGCCGGGGACCTGCACGCGGTTCGGGCTCACGCCCGCGCCGAGGAAGTCCTGGCCGAAGTTGTTGCGGTCCAGAGGCAGGCCGGCCCATCCGTCGAGCGTGAGGCTCGACACCTGGAACATCCCGATCTGGTCACGATCGATGTTGAAGTTCACCGGAGCCGCGTTGCCGGCAGTGGCCGACGAACCCGTGCCCGACCCGCGGCGATCGATATCGCTCAGGAAGGTCACGCGACGCGCCACCGCGTTGTTCGCGAGGAACGCCCGAGTGCCGGAAATGTCCGGGTCGGGGATCACCACGAAGATCACCGGGCAGCCCTTGAGGTCCTTGTGACCAGCCGTGTGCATCGTCCAGCGACGAGCGTTCGTCCCGGCGTCCGCAGCGTTGGTCACCACGACGCGCCCGATCTCCTCGAAGCGCGGCTTGAACGTGATCGTGCAGTCGCTGATCCCCGTGCCCGTGCCCGTGAACCGCGTCGGGTCCGTCGAGACCGGGTTGAACGTGATCCGGATCGGCTGCACAACGTTCGAGAGGCTGTTCAGGTTCTGATAGAGCAGAACCTGCTGGTTGTTATTCGGGTTGTTGCCCGACTGCACGTTGGCCGTGGAGTAGAGCTGCAGGTCAGGGATCGTGTTAAGGATGCCCTGGGGCTGCAGGAACGACTCGCTGTCCAGCGGGCCGCCCTGGCCGACCAGCTGCGGGTGGAAGTAACGCACCGAGTTGGCGCCGAACAGATTGCCGTCGCCGCTCGTCCAGCCCGTCACCGTGCCGACGTAACGAATGCCCTTGTAGAAGAACTGGACCGTGCCCTCTTCGCCGACCGGCTTGAGGACGAACGCCTTGATCATCGCGCCCAGAGCATCATTGCTCGGGTTGCCAGAGGCGCCCAGACGCAGCGTGCCCGTGAACGTCATGGTCAGCGGGTTGCCCTGCGGGCTCACTTCCTGCGGACGGATCACGCGAACCGTGATGTGATCACCCGTCGTCGACGGGATGTTCTGCGCCGTCCCGCCGACCTCGCGCAACGCGACGCCGGTCGGATTGGTCTGATCGGCCGGAGCCGCGTACTCCACGGTGAAGCTGTCCTGAGGGAACAGCATGCCCGCGGGGAAGCGGATGATCAGCGTGTAGCAACCGTCATTGTCCGGCGTCGTGCCCGGCGTGTCGATGCTGGCCAGCAGGCCGGCCAACGACAGCTTCTGACCCGAGTCGATCGGGTTGCCGCCGCCGTCAACGCGGGCGCCGCGAACGTAGAAGCGCTCCAGGAGGCTGGTGGCGCTGCCCACGATCTCGACCTGACGCGTCGTCTTCAGACGCACGAGCGTCACGCGATTCGACGCCGAATCAAGCTCCGCAACCGCGCGATCCTTGAACGTGCCCGAGGGCGACGTGATCAGGATGGAGCGCGTCGCGTCCTTGGCCTTGATCGGGTTGATCTGGTTGCCCGCGCCGTCCTGCAACGGGAAGCCGGGGTTGAACACGTTCAGGTTGAACCCGGGGCTCACCGACGTGTCCTCGTCCAGCTCCTCGCCGGAGAGATCGATCACCATACGGTTCGCCGTCGGAGCGCCAACGAACGAGCCGTTGATCGCATGACGCATCGCCGTCGAGTTGTTCTGCGAAATCACGAAGTACGACTCGCCCTCCGTCGTGGAGTTCGAGCCGTTCTTGAACACCGGCTCGCTGAACCCGGCCGTCACCTCGTCGAGGTCGCCCGAGCCGCCCGTCGCCACGCCGTTCGCGCCGATCAGCGCGGGCGCCGCGGCGTCAACCACGTTCACAGGCGTCGTGTACGCCGTCAGCACGTTCGTCGTGAACGTCGCCGTCGGAGTGATCACGTTGCCCAGGCTGCCGGCCGTCGACACCGCGTTGTTGTTCAACGCGACGAAGTACGGAGAGCCGCCGGGGAAACCCGTGCCGGAGCGGATGCCGGTCGCGGCGAGCGTGCCGTCCGCCGCCGCCGCCGTCAGCGGAAGCAGAGGAGCGGTGAACGTCACCGTGTCATTCGACGCGAACGTCGTCTCGAGCGCCGTCGCCGACGGAGCCGAGAACACCCGGTTCGCGAACGCCGCTGCGCTGGCCGTCGTCGCCGTACGGAGCGTCAGGCCAGGGGCCAGACCCGCCGACAGATCGTTGATCGTCACGCCCGGGTTGTACCCGCACGCGAAACGATTGCTCGTCGGACCGCTGACCGTCTCGTCGAAGATCACGGCCTTCTGATCGATCAGAGCGCACAGGGGGTTCGAAACCCCGGAGATGTTGCCCGCAGCGCGAGCCTCGAAGGCCACCGCCAGAGGACGGGCCTTGTCGCCCATCGTTGAGTTGGTGTCCGGATCGAGCGTCCCGCCGAGGATGTTCGACGCGTACGTGATGCCGCCGCCCGGATTCGCCACGAGGCTGATCGCCTCGCGCGTCTCGCGGAGACGGTAGTCGTCCGAACCGTCGTTCGACCACGTGCCGTCCGAGTTGATCGCGTCATCGCTGTCGGCCAGCGTGAAACGCACGAACACGCGGTTCGCCGCCGTCGCCGTCACCGGGTCGGACGTCGTGCCGTCGAGATTCGTGTCGTTGATGCCCGGCACCTGCACCGTCGTGGGCAGACCCGCCTGCACCAGGTTGCTCGTCGCGATCACCGAACCGTCCGTGCTCTGCAGCTGGAACTGGTTGTTGTCGCCGACCGCGGTCACCGAATCGGAGAAGTTCACCTCCGCCCAGATCTGATTCGCGGCCTGACCCGCCACCGGGCCGTTGCCCTGCAGAAGGTTCACGCTCGTCACCGTCAGCGGAGCCGCGAGGCCCAGCGTCTTGTAGCTCGACGTGAGGCTGTTCGGCGTCTCGCCCGACACGCCGAAGATGTTCGACGACGCGGCAAAGCCGATCGTCGAGCCCATCGCGCCCGCGGCGTCAGCCGCGAGAATCGGCGTCGTCAGCGGGATCGTGATGATCTTCGTGAAATCGCTGTCGCTCGAGCCCGTGATCGTGATCGCGCCCGCGACCGGAGGACCGGTCAACGACGCGAGGTACGTGCTCAGAAGCTGCGTTGCGCCAACGCCGCCGACCCGGATACGGAAGTCGGCAACCGCCAGCGCGCCCGTGTCCGCGGGGTTCGCGGCCGCCGCGTCGTCCTGCAGCTGCAGGTTCGTCGCGATCGTGATCGCCGTGATGTCGCCGCCGCCGTTCACCGACGTCGCCGCCGCCGCAGGCTCAACCTGCACCGTCGGGTTGCGAACGCAGATCCACTCCGTGACGAGGTCGGTCGTCTGATTGCCGCCCGCCACGTCCTCGATCACGATGACCGCGACCTCGAAGTTCTGCCACGCGCCGACCGTCGTGTTGCCGGCGTCGGGCGTCGCGGCATTCAACGCGCCAAGCGTGATCGACACGCCGTTGCCCGTGTTGAAGTCCGCCGCCTCGACGTCCGTGTCCGCGAGCGGACCGAAGCCCGCGTTCGACAGCAGGTACTTCGAGTACCCGGTGCCGGCCGCGCCCGCAGAACCCGCGCCCACCGCCGTCTCAAGCTCGGCAAGCGTCGTGATGTTCTGCGCCGTCGACCACGGCAGGAAGACGATGTACGACTCGCTCGCGTCGCCGTCGAAGCCGGGGTTGCCGACGATCGAGAACTCAGCGTTCGAGTTGAAGTTCACCGTCTGCAGCACCGCGCGGCTGCGCCAACGGATGCCCGTCGTGATCGAGCCCGACTGCTCGATCGACAGACCGTTGTTGTTCAAGTTCGCCGGCAACGACGTCGTCACCGCCGTGTTCACGACCTCGCGCGGATACCGCAGGGTCAGCGCAGGCTCGTTGTTCGCCGTCGGAATGGTCTGCGCCGAGGGGCCGCCATTCAGCTGCGCCAACGTCTGGCCGGCAGCGCCCGCCGCGGACGTCGTCACGCCCGCAGCCAGCACCGTGGCCGCCGCGGCAACTCGCCGCCACGACCAGGAATTCAGTTCAAGACGCCTCATGAGGTTGGTTCCTTTCTTCTCCTGCAACGACCGAATCACGGGGTTGTCTTCCTCGATTATCAGCCCCCCGCCCCCGTGCAATCCGGAGCGCCAGGAAGGCTTAACGTTCACGTTAGTAAGCGGCAGATTACTCGTTTTCAGAACTCCACGCGCCCATCACAGACGCCTATCCACAATCCACGACCACGCCCCTCCAGGGCGCAGCCTCAAACCATTTCTCCCCCGCATCCCTACGAATCGACTCATCTAACCAAGTGCCTACAAACTTCTCCCCATTCTCCCGCCTCAAAACCCCCTGTCATCATCGGAAACGATGATTTTTCGGGACTCATCCGCCTCATCTGAGGGGCCGCATCCCGACCGGTACGCGGCCAAAACACGCCCGGTCACCACCCGAACCACGTCCGCCTTGCTCCGCACTCCCAACTTTTGGTGGATCCGCATGAGGTGGGTCCTCAGGGTGGGCAGGGCGACGTAGAGCCGCTCGGCGATGGCCTCGTTGCTGCCGCCCTCGCACAGCGCGAAGACGACCTGACGCTCGCGCTCGGTGAGGTGGGCGAGGTCGGACTCCAGGAAACGGCGTTCGGCGTGGGTGAGGGCGAGGTCGGAGCGCGAGGGCGAATCACCGGTTTTTTCCGGTAATCCGGGCGCTTTCACCTCGATGGAATGACGGCGGAGGGACGTGGTCATCCGCGCTGCTTTCTCCCCAATCCGAGCCCGGCAATCAGCACCGAGCGGGGGACAAGGTACGGGATGGCCGGCGCGGGGGCAAGCGGAAAGGTCCTAAAAGTGCGCAGATCCGGGGTCATCGGGGGCGAGATTACCTGACGTGCGCACGGGGGGCGAATGTGTTGAGTGTTGGCCGAGTGGCTGTATGGACGCGGGTTGTGCGCCGTCCGATGGACATATGCCGCGCGGTGTGCGTGTGGCTTTGCTGCACGGCGAGAGAGTTTCCGGCACGGCAGGGAGGCGCGTGACACGATGCTTGAAGCGGTTCTGGACATGGGCGAGTCGTTGCGGGCGTCGGACCTCCACCTGGTTGTGGGTCGTCCGCCGATGGCGCGGGTGTGGGGGGAGATGCGGGAGTTGCCACGGGGCGCGTTGAGCGCCGAGGAGGTTGAGGGGGCGTTTGCGCAGATGGCGGACGAGGGGGCGCGGGAGGCGTACTCGCGGCAGCATGACGCGGACTTCTCGTGGCAGAGCGCCGGCGGGGCGCGGTATCGCGTGAATGCGCACCGGCAGCGGGAGGGGATGGCGTTGTCGATCCGTCGGATCGCGGCGAAGGCGCCGAGGCTGGGGGAGCTGGGGTTGCCGCCGGCCGTGGAGAAGCTGACGCGGTTGTCGCGCGGGCTGGTGCTGGTGACGGGTCACACGGGTTCGGGGAAGACGACGACGCTCGCTGCGATGGTGGAGGAGATGAATCAGCGTGATCGCAAGCACATCATCACGCTGGAGGACCCGATTGAGTTTCTGTTTGAGTCGGAGCAGTGTTTGATTGAGCAGCGTGAGTTGGGGAGGGACACGCCGAGCTTTTCGAGCGCGTTGCGGCACGTGCTTCGCCAGGACCCGGACGTGATCCTGGTGGGCGAGATGCGGGATTACGACACGGCGGCGCTGGCGATCTCGGCTGCTGAGACGGGTCACCTGGTGTTTGCGACGTTGCACACGGTGGATGCTTCGCGGACGGTGGAGCGGATCATCGACATGTTCCCTGGTGATCAGCAGAATCAGGTTCGGAGCATGCTGTCGGACACGCTGCAGGGGGTGGTGAGCCAGACGCTTGTGCCGAGGATGGACGGGACGGGGATGGCGGCCGCGGTGGAGGTGCTGGTGACGACGCCTGCGGTGCGGAACATCGTGCGGGAGTCGAGGACGTTCGAGATTCCGAATGTCATTGAGACGAACAAGGCGCTTGGCATGAGGACCTTGGACGCGGCGATCTCGGAGTTGTATCTGGCTGGTGTGATTTCGAGAGAGGAAGCGCTGAGCCGAGCGGTGCAGGTGGAGAGGATGGAGCGGCAGTTAGCGGCGTGAGTGGGAGGGGGAGGGGGAGGGGCACTAGGCACTAGGCACTAGGCACTAGGCACTAGGCACTAGGCACTAGGCACTAGGCA
>CAYPGJ010000013.1:0-12165 GCA_964410465.1 uncultured Phycisphaeraceae bacterium
CCCCGGGCTGCCCCAGGTCCGCCGCTGCGCCGCGCGAACGCTCCGCCGCTCGATTCGCCGCTGACGTCGCCGCGCGATTCCGGCCGCGCGAGCGCGAATCCACCGGGAGGAACGGGGACTCGGCGAACTGCATGCTCTGCTCGAGCAGCCCGTTCAGCAGGTCCGCCACGTCCTCCGAGTTCGCGTACTTCAGCTTGTAGAACTCCACCACCACCCGCTCCGCGCGCGCCTGCTCGGCGAACGCCTCCACCAGGTCGCGCACCTGCGCGTGCTGCGCCTCCGTGCCGAAGTACACGAACGCGCTCGAGTCGTCCGACAGCACGAACCCGGCGCCGCTCCCCGTCGACACGTTCGCCGTCGGCGTCGACGTCGGGAACCCGAACCCCTGCAGCCCGCGCGACC
The DNA here is from genome assembly GCA_964410465.1 of uncultured Phycisphaeraceae bacterium. Classification (GTDB taxonomy): domain Bacteria; phylum Planctomycetota; class Phycisphaerae; order Phycisphaerales; family UBA1924; genus CAYPGJ01. The sequence continues at coordinate 403 of CAYPGJ010000013.1, forward strand.
CTCCCCCGCCCCCGCTCACCGTCCCCAGCCCACGACGCTCCCCGTACGCGCAGATCATCGGGCTCGCAGGGCCGGCCGCGTAGTGCACCCCCTTCAGCCGGCTCGGCACGTCCACGATGTCGAAGTACCCCGACAGCCGCGCCGACTCCTCGCCCGAGCCCCGGAAGATGACCGAGTTGCTCTCCGCGTCGACGATGAGCCGCTCGCCCAGGTTCGTCAGCGCGCCCGACGCCATCGGCACGACGTTGTTCCCGATCGGCTGGTTCGGGTTCGGTCGCAGCTGCGACGCCGCGCTCCCGCCACCGTTCAGCTCCACCACCTTCGCCCGCGCCAGCTCCGCGCTGATGTGCGCCAGCTCGAACCGGTGCAGCCCCTGCTTCTGCTGCTCCGCCACGATCACGTGCACCAGCTGCTCCACCTGCCGGATCGTCCGAGGCGTGTCCGTGATGATGATCACACCCAGCTCATCCACGAACGAGATCTTGCTCCCCGTCGTCCCCCCCCCGCCCGCCGCGACGCGCGAGATCGCGCCCGTCACCGCCGCCTGAATCGCCGACGGACGCACGCCTGGCGTCGGGATCACCCGCGTCGTCGAGAAATCACCCTGACCCACGTTCACCTGCACGTCCCCGGCCGGCTTGATGACAAACCAGCCCGGGCGGTCCTGCGTCAGCCCGAACCCCTTCTGCTCGAGCAGCAGCGAGAGGAAGTCGAGCAGCTCAGACCGCTTCACCTCCATCGGCCCGTTGAACACCACCGTCTGCCCGATCAGGCCCGGGTCCGTGAAGATGTTCATCGTCAGCTCGTGCGCGACCATCTCCACGATCGCGCTCACCTCCACGCCCTCTGCAAACGACGGGAACCGCAGCACCTCACCCAGCGGCTTCCGCACCTCCGGGTCCCCCGCGGCCTGCTGCGCCGGGACCGGCACGTTGATCTGCACCGGCTGCCGCGCGCCGACGCCATCCTGCGCCGCGCCCGGCGCGGGCTGCGACGCGCCCGGCTCCTTCTGCATCTTCCGCCACGAATCGAACAGCCTCGGCTGCTCGCCCGACGCGGGCTGTCCCGCCGGCTCGTTCGGCTGCGCCGAGGGTTGTGATGGAGACTTTTCCGGGGGTAGGTCCCCCGACTGCTCGCCGGCCGCGTCCTCGGGCTGCGCCGCCGCCACGCCCCACCACATCCCCGCGCTCAGCGCAAGACAGCACGCGCTCGCCGCGCCGCGTCCCACCCGCACCGTCACTCGCCGCCGCTCTGTTGGTTCCATCATGCTCCTCAAGCCCTCGTACGCGACGGACATATAACACACACGATCGCCACCCGCCCCGCCCTCATGCGCCCCCAATCAGGCTTCTATCGGCGCCTCGCACCCCCCCACACAACCCCGCCCCCTACACTCGACCCCATGCGCGTCGTCAGCCTGCTCCCGTCCGCGACTGAGACGCTTGCCGCCCTCCTCCAGTTCCCCCAACAACCCCCGTTCTCGGACCTTCCCCCCGTCCTGCTCGTCGGCCGATCCAACGAGTGCGACCACCCCCACTCCGTCTCGCAACTCCCCGCGCTCACCTCCCAGACCACCGACTACGCCGCTCAAGGCGCCCTCAGCACAGACGCGCTCGTCACGCGCTCCCTCTCCTCCGGACAACCTCTCTACCGCCTCGACGCCGAGCGCCTCCGTGCCCTCAGGCCCGACCTCATCCTCACCCAGGACCTCTGCTCTGTCTGCTCGATCGATCTCGCCTCCGTGCGCGCCGTCGCCGCGTCGCTCAACCCTCCCGCGACCGTCCTTTCCTTCAACCCGACCACCATCGAGGCCGTCCTCGACGACATCCTCGCCCTCGGACGCGCGATCGCGCGCGAGGCTTCCGCCGAACAGTTCGTCGGCGCCCTCCGCAACCGCCTCTTCCTCGCTTCCGACCTCGCCGTCCCCTACGCCGAAGGCCCCAGCGTCGCGTTCCTCGACTGGCCCGACCCCCTCTTCATCGCCGGACATTGGACACCCGCGCTGGTCGAACGCGCCGGCGGCCGCCACCCCCTCAACCCGACTCCCGCGTACGCCCAGACCAACACCACCTCCGCCTCGGCGCCTCCCTCACGACGCATCTCGCCCGACGATCTCAGCGCGTCCGCGCCCGATCGCCTCATCCTCTGCCCCTGCGGGCTCACGCTCGATCAGACCCGCGACGAGGCGGCGCGCCTTCTCGAGCACGAATGGTTCCGAGACCTTCCCGCCGTGAGGTGCCATCGCGTCGCGCTCGTCGATGGGAACCAGATGTTCAATCGCCCATCACACCGGCTCGTCGACGCCTTTGAGTGGCTCGCCGCATGGATCAACGACCGGCCCGATCGCATGCCCGCGGACTTCCCCTGGACCCCGCTGGAGCGCGCGCGATGATCGCGGGCGTCCTGCTCCTGCACGCCCTTCTCGCGCCGCCGGCGCTCGCGGAGCCGAGCCCCGTCGTCGAACTCATCGGCACGGGCGCGATCCCGGCATCCACACCGCTCGACAAGCGGCGCGTCGGCGGGCTCTCCGGGCTCACGTGGCACGACGGCCGCTGGTTCGCTGTCACCGATGAGAAGGAGGACGCCACGCGCGTCTACGAACTCCGCATCAATGTGGACGCCCGCGCGAAATCGGTCCGCGTGTCCGTCGTGGCCGTGCACACCCTGGACGCCCCGGACCTCTCCGACGCCGAAGGGCTCGCCACCGACGGCACGAGCCTCTTCGTCGCGTTCGAGCGCCCCTGCGCCGTCGCGTCCTTTGCGCTCCCGCCACCCCCACCCGCGAACAACCTCCCCCTCGCGCTTCGACGCCGTTTCCTCACCCCCGAGCCCGTCGCGTCATCCTTCCGGAAGAACCGCGCGTTCGAGTCCATCTTCATCACGCCGACCGCGCCCGCCTCGCACGTCTGGGCGCTCACCGAGTCGGCCATCTCGACCGACGGGCCCGAGGCGTCCTCCACCCGACCCGCGCTGTCGCGCGCGGTCGTCTGGACCGCCGACAACGCCGAGCGCTCGCGACAGCGCGCGTACATCACACTCCCCGCGCCGCCCAACACCCTCGCGCTCATTCCCGCGTACAACTCGCTCGCCGACGCGTGCGCGATCGACGACACCCGAGCCCTCACACTCGAACGATCCTTCTCCGTCGCGAGCGGCTACGACGCGGCCGTACGCCTCGTCACCATCCTCCACGACGAGACCGACATCACCCCGTTGCCCGCGCTCGACCCCGCGCCAGCGCGGCTCATCCCGCTCCACACCCGCACGCTCGCCACGCTCCAATCCCTCGGCGCCCCCACCACCATCAACTACGAGGCGATCGCGCTCGGGCCCGCGCTCCCCGACGCCCCCCACTCCCGACTGCTCATCGTGCTCGCGGACGACAACTTCGGCGCCGACGGCCAGCCCACCAACGGCGTGCTCGCCCTCCGCTTCACCGACCCGCCTAGTTCGAGCCGTTCTCAACCTCGCGAAGCCGGTCGCTGACCTGTCCCAACACCTGCATCGCCACCTGCGAGGGGCTGTATCCCCCCGGCAAACGCACGAACGCCTTGCCGTACCGCTCGCACATCTTCTGAACGTCGCCGTGCGAATGGCTCGTCCAGCGGATAGCCAGCAGCACGACGTCCACGTCGGCGCGGGAGACATCCGACTCGAACTTCGACACCGACTCGTGCGGCTTGGTCTCGACCCACCTCAGCTCTTCGAGGCCCAGCGCGCGCTCGAGCGCCTCAGCCGCGCCCGGCCGACGCTCCCCGCCGATCAGCACCATCACTTTTCCCCGGAGGATCTCCGCCGCCTCTCGCACCACCGGGCCGTCGTCGTCCCCACCCTCGTCCTCGCCCTCGGCCTCCCGTCGCGCGGTCGCGGCCAGCTGCGTGCGGCGCTTTCGCGCCGCCTCCAGCGCACGGACCTCGTTCTCGTTCAGCTCCAGCTCGGCCGGCGCCTTGTCCGCGAGGTCCAGCAGCGGGTCCGTCACTTCCTTCGAGGACGCGGGCAGACCCCGCTGGATCATCCCCTCCACCGCGCCGAAGAGCTGCTCCCAGTCGTGACGCGCGTCGTCCCCCGTCGAGCCCGCCATCAACCGCTGCGCGTGGTGCCGAGCCTTCCCCTTGAGGTTGGCCAGCTCCTTGTCGCCCGAACGCGCCGCGGACCACGTCGCGCGCAGCCGGTCCGCACGCGCCTTGAGGTCCTCCCAGTTCGCCGGGTCGGCAGGGTCTTCGAGCTTCATGTGACGGTCGATGAACACGCGCTGCGCAAACGTCCGGTCACGCAGCCACGAGAACGAATCGATCTGATCCCGATCCGGACGCACCCCGATCGCCACCAGGCCCGCCCGCAGGCCGGACTGGGCCTCGGCGAACAGGTAGTACAGGTCCTTCGCGGCCGGGCTCACCGTCTCGCCCGCGGCGACCATCTCGCGCGCCAGGTCAGAGACCGTCGCGATCGCCTCGTAGCACCCCGCCACCCGCTCCAACGCGTCGTCCTCCGGCAGCTGCGCGTACGGATCGAGCATCCACAGGTAGCAGTCCCGGATGGAGCGGCCCCGCTCCACCAGCGCCGCGTCACGAGGGCGAACCTCGTTCATGAACTCCGCCCCCTCTTCGAGCAGCCGACGACGCTCGACAGCCCAGCGGCACGCCTCCGCTTTCAACCGGCTCCGCGCCGACACCACCTCGAGGTCCCCCGTCGACGCGGGCGGACGCTCCGGCGCGCGCGCCTCCGCCTCCGGCGATCGCTCCGCCTCCCCCGCCGCCTCGACCAGCCACCGGCCGACGACGTGCATCGCTTCGCGCAGCTCCGCCCGGTCCTCGCCGGCCTCACGCAAGGCGTCGATCAATACTCGTAACGAATTCGAGATCGTGTCGTGCATGAGACCCGCGTCCCCGCGACCCGGCACGGACGCTCCTCCTAACACCCGGTGCGAACTACGACCCACGCGCCGAAACGTCCGACGCCCGCTTCCCCCCAACGGACGCACGACGCGAGGAACACTCCCCCCGGACCACGCAGTCGAACAGTATCGCCCACCCCCCTCCGTCGCAACGCCCTTCTCAACGTAACTTCCGCAGCCCCCGACGCAGACGCTCCTCATTCACCAGTCCATGCGCTGGCGCATACTTCGCAATGAGACGCATCACCTGGCTCCCCGTCACGCCCAATCGCACACCCGCTTCCGACGGCTCCCACCCGCAATCCGCCAGCACGTCCAATGCCTCCGCAAGCAGCCCCGGAAAATCGGGGCTCCGCTCCGAACACCGCACTCGGCCGGCGCTCTGGTCGCTGTGGCGCAGCCATGCCTCGCTTCGCACATCTCCGCGCGGAGGCGGCTCGCGGAGGTGAACGGCCAGCGCCAGACGCAGCCGGCGGAGCGCCACTTTGCGATTCTCCGCCTGGCTCCTGCGCTCTCCGGCCTGGCCCGAAACACCCGTCGGCCGGTGCCGGATCTCGACGTGAGTTTCGACTTTGTTTCTGTGCTGACCGCCCGGGCCGGAGGCTCGTCCCCTCACGACTTCACAGTCCTTCAACAGCGCATCCTCAGGAAGGCAGGCGGGATGCATGGTTATTGTGCCCTTGCGGGCATGGAAATCGTCGGGCGAGCACGGAGGGAGAGGCCGTCCTCCCCACCGGCCTGCCACTCCCACCAGCCCTGGGAAGCGATCATGGCGGCGTTGTCGACGCAGAAGTCCATGCGGGGCAGGTGGACACGGACGCCCTTGCGGCGGCCCAGATCGAGGAGTTCCTCCCGGAGCCGGCTGTTGGCGCTCACGCCGCCGCCGACGAGGATGGAACGGGCGTTTTTGGCGTGGGAATCGAGGGCGCGTTCGAGTTTCAGGATGACGGCGCGGCTCGCGGCCCGCTGAAAACTCGCGGCGATATCGGCTTTTTGGCCGGGGGAGAGGGCGGTGTGGTCGCGGGCGAAATGGCCGCCGGGGGCTGGGAGGCCTCGGATGGCGTAGAGGGCGGCGGTCTTGAGTCCTGAGAAGGAGAAGTCGAGGGAGTGCTTGTCGAGGCGGCTGACGGGGAAGTCGTGGGCGGTTGGATCTCCTTGCTGGGCAAGGAGATCCAGTGCGGGGCCGGCGGGGTGGGGCAGGCCGAGCATGGCGCCGACCTTGTCGTAGGCCTCGCCGACGGCGTCGTCGATGGTGCGGCCGATCTCGTGCGCGCGGTCGGGGGAAATCCACTCGTAAATACTTGTATGACCGCCACTTACAACGAGTCCGACGGCGGGGGACTCGTTGCGCCAGTCGGTCGGGGTTTCCTCTGGGTTCTTCAGGAATGGTGCGATGAGGTGAGCGCGGACGTGATCCACACCTTTGAGTGGCTTGTTCAGCGCCCAGGCGACGGATTTTGCAAAAGAAACACCGACAACAAGGGAGCCGATGAGGCCGGGTCGGTTTCCGACCGTCACCACAGAAACGTGGGAAATGGGGACTGCCGCGGCGTTGCAACTTTTGGCCGCGACGTCGTAGATGCGTTCGACGTGCGCACGGGAGGCGATTTCGGGGACGACGCCGCCGAACTCTTCGTGGAGGGCGTGCTGGGTCCAGACGAGGGAGGAGAGGACCTCCCATCCGTCGCGGACGATGGCGCATGCGGTCTCGTCGCAGGAGGTTTCGATGCCGAGTGCGAGTGACACGGGGCGTGCTCAGGGCGTGTTGGCGGTCGGAGCGTCGGACTTTTCCACGGGGGCGTCGAGGAGCCAGCGGGCGAGACCTTCGCCGGTGATGCGGAGGCGGGCGACTTCGTTGCCCTTGGCGTCGCGGACGATGAGTTCGCCTCCGGCGAGTTCGACGTTGTCGGGAAGGAGTCCGACGGGATCGGCTTTGGCGCCGGCCTCCTCGAGCGCGGTGAGACGACGATCGACGCGGTCCATCTCGCGGATGAGGCGCTCGCGCATCTGTTCGAGGCGACGGGCTTCGCCGTGGATGGCTTCCTTGGTGGGCTCAACGCCGCCGACCTCGGGCCACTCGCCGGTGGTTTGCTTGGCGCGGAGGGCTTCGACGGCCGAGGTGAGCTGCTTGTCCTTGAGGCGCGCGAGGACCCACGAGGTTTCTCCCCACATCTCGCCGTCACCGCCGCCGGAGCGGGGGCGGACGATTTCCTGTTCTCGGCGTGCCTGGAGCATGGAGGAGTACTCGTCGTCGGTCATGGGGACGTAGAAGCCGGGGGTGGGATCGACGCCCCAGAGGGTGGAGTCGTCCTTTCGGTGGATGAGACGGCCGGAGGGGAGGTAGTAGTACTGCTCGGTGATCTTGAGTTGGCCGGCGCCGGAGGGGAGGGGGAGGACGGTCTGGACGCTTCCTTTGCCGAAGGTGCGCTCGCCGAGTGCGACGGCGCGGCCCTGCTCGGAGAGGGCGCCTGCCACGATCTCGCTTGCGGATGCGCTTCGGCTGTTGATGAGCACGACCATGTCGAAGTCGGGGAGCGTTCCGCCCTCGCGTGCGGCGAACTTCTGCTCGCCCTGTGTGCGGCCCTTGGTGGTGACGATGACGCCGTTCTTGAGGAAGAGGTCGGCGACGTCGACGGCGGTGGAGAGGAGGCCGCCGGGGTTGAAGCGGAGGTCGAAGACGAGGCCCTTCATGCCCTGGGCGGCGAGGTCTCTGAGCACGCGTTCGGTGTCGTCGCCCGCGGCCTGGGTGAACTGGGTCATGCGGACGTAGGCGATCTTTGCGTTCTGATCGAGCCAGAAGTCCCAGTGGTCGTTGACGCGGTGGACGCCTTTGACGGTGGGCGTCTGGATCTGGGCGCGGGTCATGGCGACGTCGAAGCGTTTGCCGGCGCGTTCGATGGTGGCGGTGACCTTGGTGCCGGGCTGTCCGGTGAGGAGCGCGACGCAGTCTTCCACGTCTTTGTTCTGGGTGGAAGCGCCGTCGATGGCGACGACGCGGTCTCCGGCCATGATGCCGGCGCGGTAGGCGGGGGCGTCTTCGAAGGGGCTGACGATGATGAGCCAGCCGTCCTCCATGCGGACCTCGGCGCCGACGCCGACGTATTGGCCGCGCATCTGCTTGTCGAACTCGGCGGTGTCGCGTGTGGGGACGAACTCGGTGTAGGGGTCTCCGACGGAGTCGACCATTCCCTGGATGGCGCCCTCGAGCATGGCCTTCTTGTCGGGCTCTTCGACGTAGTGCTGGGTGAGGACGGCGTAGACGTCGACAACGGGGTCGAACCAGGAGTAGGCAGACTGGCGGCCCGCGAGGGAGGCGGAGAGCCCGACGAGGAGTGAGCCGAGGAAGACGAGGCCGCCGAGGCGGATGGCTTTGGAACGGTTGGTCACGGGGGGCGTCTCCTGCGAAAGTGCCGCCAGATACTACGGGGGCGGGAGACGGGAGACGTGGCGTGTCGGGGGTCAGTCGGCTCGTCGCCGGTGTCGGCGCGGTGTGGACGCGGCGAGCAGCAGCGGGGCCAGCGCGAGCGTGGATGGGGCGGGGACGGGCGAGGCGAGACGGAGGCCCGCCAAGCCCACGATCGGGACCGTCGACGAATGCACGTCCAGCATGTCGTAGAAATCGGGGATGGGTCCCCCGGCTTCAGAGAACTTGTAGTCACGGTATTGCACTCGACCGTTCGGAAATAGCATGGCGGATTCCCACCACTCGGAGGAACCTCCGGACATGTCGAGCAATCCCCATGGCGATTGCACATCCGGATAGTCGCCAATGTCAGGGATGCCGTGTTTGGCGATGTCCAATCCTGCGGAGGTCTGCGCACCCGGGGCGCCGGGAGGTCCGGGCGTCAGCGGCTCGTTCTGACCGGCTGGGTAGAGCCAGTAGCCGTCCTGTCCCTCGCCGTAGCGGTTGGGGTCGTAGTTCGCGGCCTTGACCCACTCATCCCTCGTCGGGATCCAGTAGCGGGCATCGGGGTTGTGCGCGAGCTGGTCGTTGAAGGAGCCGTCTGGATTTCGCGTGAAGGTGGATGTGTCGTAGGCGCCGTTCTCGAAGGCGTTCTGAGTGAGCGCGCGGTCGTTCTGGAGCCAGTTGCAGAAGCGAGCGGCGTATCGCCAGCTGATGCTGAGTCCCTGATTCCGCACGTTGGGGTCCATGACGTATCGCGGCACTCCCTGGGCGTTGAAGCCGACAAACGCGGCTGGCCCGGAGAAGCCGGAATCGAAGTAGTTCGCGCCGATGTAGGGCGCGTAGGCCTGCACGAATTCGAACCACTGCGAACCCGTGACCTCTGTGGTCGCCATCCGGTACTCGTAGCCGACCGAGCCCGCCGAGAACGACGGGTCCCACCAGTGCTCCGATGCGTTGGGGGCGCGGTTGCCGGCGTGGGTGATGGTGGACCAGGTGTAGCCGTCGGCGCCCTGGGTGAGGATGGGCGCGGCGTGGGCGGAGGAGAGCGCGGCTGAGAGCGCAAGGAGCGGAGCGAGCGTCATGCGGGCCTCCTACGTCGGCGCGGTGTGGACGCGGCGAGCAGCAGCGTGGTCAGCGCGAGCGTGGATGGGGCGGGGACGGGCGAGGCGAGACGGAGGCCGGCAATACCCCCAAATCCCACGGGCTGTGCATCCGACAAGACATCCATCATGTCGTAGAAGTCGGCGTCCGGAAGTCCGGCTTCAGATCGCTTGTAATAGCGCGCGGTGACGTGCTCACCCAGCATGAGGTTGGGTGATTCGAACCATTCGGAGACGCCGCCGGAGGTGTCGAGCAATCCCCACGGAGCATTCGCGTCGGGATATGCACCGGCGTCGGGGGACGGGACGCCCGAGGGTGGGTTCCAGCCCGCCGAGGTCTGGGCGCCGGGCTCACCGGGGGCTCCGGGGGTCAGGGGCTCGTTGGAGCTGTTGGGGTATCGCCAGTAGCCGTCCTGTCCTTCGCCGTAGCGGTTTGGGTCGTAGTGCGCGGCCTTGATCCACTCGTCCATGGTGGGGATCCAGTATCGCGCGTCGGAGTTGTGCGCGAGCTGATCGTTGAAGGTGCCGTCGGGGTTGCGCGTGAACGTGGACGTGTCGTAGGCGCCGTTCTCGAACGCGGCCTGTGTCAATGCCTTGCCGTTGTGCATCCAGTTGCAGAAGCGTGCGGCGTAGCGCCAACCAACGCTGGTCGGGATGTTGCTCGCGGCCGCGGGCAGGGAGTATTGGGGCGTGCCTTGCCCATTGAAGCCGACAAATATCGCGCCGCCGTTGAATGCGGGATTGAAATACTCCGCACCGACGTAGGGCGCGTATGCCCGGACAAACTCGAGCCACTGGCCGCTGGTGACTTCGGTCGTCGCGATGCGGTACTCGTAGCTGACGGCTCCTGCGTCGAAGAACGGTGTGAGCCAATGCTCGGAGGCATTGGGGGCGCGGTTGCCGGCGTGGGTGATGGTGGACCAGGTGTAGCCGTCGGCGCCCGATGTGAGGATGGGCGCGGCGTGGGAGACGGTGGAGAGCAGCACGAGAGCGAGCGCCGTAACGGGGAGGAGGGCTCTCACGCGCGCTGATTCCTGCGCCGGCGCGCATTCGAGGCCGCGAACAGCGGAAGGAGCGTGAGGGCCGAGGGAGTGGGGATCGAAGCGATGCGGAAGCCGTTCAGCGTATTGGGAACGCGTGTGCCAAGGTTGATCTCGAGCGCGTCGTAGTAGTCGGGGATGGGTGAGCCGGCTTCGGATCGCTTGTAGTAGCGGCCTTCGAGTTCGCCGAGGTGATTGGTCCAGGCGGCTTCGAACCATTCGGAGGCGCCGCCGGAGGTGTCGAGGAGGCCCCAAGGGGAGAGGACGTCGGGGTATGCGCCGACGTCGATGGGCCAGAAGTTCTCGAGGAGGCCCGCTGAGGTCTGGGCGCCGGGGGTTCCGGGGGCGCCGATGGTGAGGGGCTCGCTCTGCGAGCCGGGCTGCCACCAGTAGCCTTCCTGACCGGGGCCGTAGCGGTCTGGGTCGTAGTACGTGGCTTTGACCCATTCGTCGATGGTGGGGAGCCAGTACTCGGCCCAGGGGTGATGCTCGCGTTGATCGCCGAGGATTCCGCCGGGGGCGATGATGGCGAACGTGGAGGCGTCGTAGGCGCCGTTCTCGAAGGCGTCGCGCGTGAGGGGCTTGCCGTTGTGGAGCCAGTTGCAGAATCGCGCGGCGTAACGCCAGCCGACGGAGATGGGGACGTTGTTGAATTGCGGGTTCAGCGAGAAGACCGGAACGCCCTGGGGCGTTTGGCTGGAGTAATTGATCATGCCGCCGGTGAATTCGGGGCTGGTGGCGTCGGCGCCGATGTACGGCGCGTAGGCCCGAGCGAATTCGAGCCACTGGGAGGCGGTGACTTCGGTGGTGGTGATGTTGTACTCGTGGTTGACGGCGCCGCGATCGAACCAGGGCTCGAAGTACATCTCGGAGGGGAGTGGCGCGCGGTTGCCGGCGTGGGTGATGGTGGACCAGGTGAAGCCTTGGGATTGCGTGAGGATGGGGGCGGCGTGCGCGGCGTTGAGGAGCGCGAGGGGCGGCAGGAGCGCGAGTTTGGTGGCGCGAGGGGGCATGTGGTGTGGGTCTCCTCTGTGGCGCGGGCGGCGCGGGGCCGCGGGATCGTCCGTGCGATTGAGTAGATCGGCGTGTGGGGGCGAGGGGGCTTGAGGAAAGGGGAGGGGGGAGAGAAAAGGAGACGAGCCCCCCACCGATTCGCGCCTGCGGCGTGAATCACCTCCCCCGCGCTTGCTTCTTCGAAGCGAGCGGAGGGAGGGGTTGATGCAGGGCTCGCGAGGTGTCGACTGCGAGCTCGCGCTCGCAGCTCGGAAGGAGTTGGGGGAATGGGCGTGTGGGGAGAGGCGAGCCGAATAGAAAGGCCGATTT
>CAYPGJ010000013.1:12265-68003 GCA_964410465.1 uncultured Phycisphaeraceae bacterium
GCACAGATCGCGCGCAGCGGCGGTGGCACAGTTCTCTACGAGGCAGAGTAGAGAACGAAGCGATGCACCCCCGGATGTTGCCCTCTCCCTGCTCTCTCCCAGGGCCCCCGCGGCGCCTGGGAGAGGTGGCGCGGGCGGCGGTCATCGCTGAGCGTGGCGGACAGCGGAGGGTGAAGTCGAGGCGTACGGGAGGTGCCGACTGCGAGCTCGCGCTCGCAGCTCGGAAGGAGTTGGGGGAATGGGCGTGCGGGGAGAGAGGCGAGCCGAATAGAAAGGCCGATTTGCACAGATCGCGCGCAGCGGCGGTGGCACAGTTCTCTACGAGGCAGAGTAGAGAAAGAAGCGATGCAGTAGCCCTCTCCCTACCCTCTCCCAGGCGAAGCGCCTGGGAGAGGTGGCACGGGCGGGCGTGTACGGCGTGGTCGACCTAGACTCAGCCCTTCTATGGCAGGAAAGCAGCACAAAGAGCGGACGTCGTTGTCGGTCGCGTCGGAGCGGGCGGTGGTGGCGGCGGTGCGCCTGGGTGACCAGGCGGACGACGCGGCGTCGTTGGACGAGTTGCGGTCGCTCGCGGAGACGGCCGGGGCGAGCGTGGTGGGCGAGATGACGCAGCGCCGGCAGAAGCCGGACCCGGCGTCGTACATCGGGTCGGGGAAGCTGGAGGAGCTGAAGGCGCTGTGCGATGAGCTGAGGGCGAGCCTGGTGATCTTCGACAATGACCTGTCGCCCTCGCAGATCGCGAACATCGAGGAGGTCGTGGGGCGGAAGATCGTGGATCGGTCGGAGCTGATCCTGGACATCTTCGCGTCGCGGGCGACGACGCACGAGGCGAAGCTGCAGGTGGAGCTGGCGCAGCTGGAGTACACGTACCCGCGGTTGCGCGCGATGTGGGATCACCTCGAGCGGATCGTGGGAGGAGGCGGGCTGACGGGGATCGGGACGCGCGGTCCGGGCGAGCAGCAGCTGGAGATCGACCGGCGGCTGGTGCGGAATCGGCTGGGGGCGTTGCGGCGCGAGCTGTCGGGGATTCAGGCGCGGAAGCGGCGCGAGGTGCAGAAGCGGAATCAGGACTTCTTCACGGTGGGGCTGGTGGGGTACACGAACGCGGGCAAGAGCACGCTGTTCAACACGCTGACGGCGGGCGGGGCGTATGTGGCGGACAAGCTGTTCGCGACGCTGATGACGCGGACGCGGGAGTGGGACCTTGGGGATTCGTTGCGCGTGATGCTGTCGGACACGGTGGGGTTTGTGCGCGACCTGCCGCACAACCTGGTGGCGTCGTTCCGGGCGACGCTGGAGGAGGCGACGCACGCGGATTTGCTGTTGATCGTGCTGGACGTTTCGGACCCGCAGGCCGAGATGCAGTTTGAGACGGTGCGGAAGACGCTGGACGAGCTGGAGGAGGACGTGGGGGATCGGGAGGAGAAGAGCGAGGACGAGGATGCGCCGCGGTGGAAGCCTGCGCAGCGGTTGTTGCTGCTGAACAAGGTGGACAGGCTGAGCGATCGGTCGGTGATCGCGTTGTGGCAGAACAAGTGTCCGGCGGGGATGGTTGCGTTGCCGATCGTGGCGCGCGAGGCGGGCGGGGAGGGTCACGCGGAGTTGGCGCGTGCGGTGCGTGAGGCGTTGCGCGGGGCGATGGTGGAGCGGACGGTGGTGGCGCCGCTGGGGAACTCTCGCGCGGTGACGGCGGTGGAGCGGAAGACGCAGGTGCTGGATCGGGAGTACACGGAGACGGAGGCGCGTTTCCGGGTTCGTGTCGGGGCGCGGCAGATCGATCAGTTGTTCGCGGCGGGAGCGCGGGTGCTGCCCGAGGGGGGAGTTGCGGACGGGGACGGGGGCGTGGCGGCCGGGTCTGGTCGGGTCGGCGGGGCGGGTTGAGGTGGAGTGCGGCGGGGTGTTTTGGAGGGGCTAGACAATCGGGGGCGGAATGCCGATACTTCTGCCCCTCACCGCCACCTTAGCTCAGTCGGTAGAGCGGCGCTTTCGTAAAGCGCAGGTCGCCGGTTCAAGTCCGGCAGGTGGCTTTGTTCGGGAATGAGAGAGACGGCCGCCCCGTGACGGGCGGCTTTTTTGTTGGGCGCGTGAGCTGGGGGCGTGTGGGTCGCTTGGGAGGGAGACGCCGAGCGCGGCGTCGAGAACCCCACACGACGGAGACCTCACATGACTCGCTCGATGGCACGGAGCCCGCTGATGGCGGGCGCGGCGGTGTTGTTGCTGGCAGGCGCGGCGCACGGACAGGCGAACACGTTGCCGGCATGCAACGGCGACGCGAACGCGGACCGGATCGTGAACTTCCTGGACCTGAACATGGTGCTGGGGAGGTTCGGGCAGTCGGGCGCGGGGATTCAGGGGGACGTGAACGGGGACGGGGTGGTGAACTTCCTCGACCTGAACATCGTGCTGTCGAACTACACACGGGAGTGCCACTCGGCGTACATCTCGCCGATCTCGACGGTGGTGGTGAAGCCGGGGCAGTCGGCGTCGATGCCGTACTCGTTCGTGAACCCGTCGAGCGTGCTGAACACGCGGTATGACTTCACGTTCACGAAGCAGAGCGGCTCGCCGACGCTGACGTTCACGCCGGGGGTCGGGAACGGGACGCTGGCGCCGAACACGCTGTATTCGTCGGCGACGTCGGTGGGGGCGCCGAGCAACGGGAACGCGACGGACGACGCGACGATCGCGTTCACGGTGACGTCGAGGCCCGGCGCGGGTGGCGCGCCGGTGGCGGTGCAGGTGGTGAACGCGAAGGCGGTGGTGATCCCGACGGGTGAGACGACGGCGTCGAACGGGTGGGGCGCCGGGGGGAGCGTGACGATCCACCGGTGGCAGATGACATTGACGCCGGGCGGGACGAACTTCACGGGGCGGAGCGTGACGGAGCAGGACGCGGGGGGGGGCGGGCCGGACACGTGCTGGTTTGAGGGATCGACGTACGCGAAGTGGACGGCGATCACGGGGGGGACGTGGGCGGTGGGAGCGAACAACGTGTGGGGGGACGACTTTGTGGGCTGGTTTTCGGCGGCGGTGACGTACTACCGTGCGCAGGGGCGCGCGCCGTGCCAGACGACGTTCCCGCAGGACATGCACATCAACGGGGAGGGGAGCCCGCGGTATCGGACGAATTCGCTGTCGTGCGGATTCACGGCGACGAACGTGTGGAGCACGCGCGACGGGGTGACGCGGAACAAGGTTTGGCCCTGAGAAACGCGCGGTGCGCGTGAGCGATGCGCCGGGGCGTCGCTTGCACTCTCGTGTTGAGTCGCTGCTCTCGAACCCCCCCACCATCGCACACACCAGAAGGATGCAACCCATGAACCGCTTCACGATGACACTGGCCTTGTTGATGACCGCACCGGCGTTCGGCGCGGACCAGCCCGGGAAGACGAACCAGGGCGAGCCGGAGACGGTGCGGGTCGCGCTGGCGGCGAACGACCCGAGGCCGCTCGCCGCGGCGATGGCGGAGCTGGAGTTCCGTCATCGCGTTCGGATCACGTACGAGGATGCGCCGATCGTGCTCGCGTCCGAGATGAAGGACGTGACGGAGCGTGTGCGTCTGGACCTTGGGGAGCACGCGCCGGGTCTGGCGCCGAGGGTGATCGTGCCGCTGGGCGGGACGTTCACGATCGGGTACGACGTTCGCGTCACGGACGGTCAGCCCGGCTCGCTGCGGGAGGTGATCCAGAGCGCGATCGACGCGCACGCGGCGAAGGGCCTTGCGGGGCGGCACCGCGTGGTTGAGACGGCGATCGGGTACTCGGTGGTTCCCGTGGCGCACCATGGCGCGGACGCGCGGCTCGTCGGGCTGAACGCGGCGCTGGATGCGCGGATCAGCGTGGGCGAGTCCTCGCGGAGCGGGATCGACGCGCTGGATGAGATCTGCCGAGCGGTGTCGAGGGCGTCGGGCACGCCGGTGGTGATCGGCACGGCGCCGGCGACGGTGCTGGGTCGGCACACGACGCTGGTGTCGGCGAAGGACGAGCCGGCGCGGGACGTGCTCGTGCGGCTCTTTCAGGAGTTCGACGCGGGCCTCTCGTGGCAGCTGTTCCACGATCCGGCCGGCGACTTCTACGCCCTGAACATCCACGTTGTGGAGTGAGGTCGCACGGGGAATCGAAAGACCGTTCCTTTCACCACAGGCCCTCGGGCGCGCCACGCCCGGGGGCCTTCTGCGCGCGGACGCGGGGGTGTAGATGTTCTTGCGGCACAGAAAAAACCTGGCGCTCCGCCACTCGCGGAAGTCGCCAGGCCTCGTGGGGTCTGGGTGGTTGCCGTGCGGAACACTCCGGAATCAACCCGGGGATGGCCCGCGGAACACTCACACTCTGCCCCGCTCAGCCCGGCGTGGCTTCCATGCGCTTGCTCATTTCGCGTGCAAGCCTTCGGGCGTCGCTCCTTCCCCCCACGGCGCTGGGGGGAACGCCGAAGACCTTGGTGAAGACGCCGGTGAAGTGGGCGTGGCTGGAGAAGCCGAGTTCGAGGGCGAGACCGAGCAGGCTGCCGCGTCGGCGTTCGAGTTCCTCGAGCGCGGCGCGGACGCGCAGCTGCTCGACATACCCGTGGACGGTGAGCCCGGTCCCGGCGCGGAAGACGCGGCAGAGGTGGTACGACGAGACGCTGGCGGCACGAGCGACTTCGTCGAGGGAGACGCGTTCTCGGAACCGCGTGGCCAGGTATTCCTTCGCGGCCGAGACGACGTCGGCGTGGGCCTGCCTGGTGTCCTCGCGCGACGTGCGTCGGTTGCGCGCGCGGCGTGCCCCGAGCGCGCCGACGGCGACGCTGCGCAGGAGCGCGAGGGCCTGCTCTTCGACCCAGACGTGATCGACGTCGGTGTGTTGCGCGGCCTCGAAGATGGATCGCTGCCAGGCGTAGAGGCGTGCGTCGAGCGGGGCGTGCGGGTGCCGCCAGACCTGCGGGCCGCGGTCACGAACGCCGGGGTCGACGTCGGCGACGGCGTCGGCGATGGTCTCGGGCGCGTAGGAGAACCAGTCCGCCTTCTCGCCGCGCCCTGCGACGCACTCGCGTCGGTAGACCTGCCCCTGGTTGTAGAGCATGACCATGGTGCTGTCGGCCAGGACGGCGTTGCCGCCCTGGTGTCGTATGCGGACGGGGTTTCGGCCGAACACGATCTCGGGTCCGTCGAGGATGACGTTCTCGACACGCCAGCGTTCGTGCCACTCGGGGCATCGGAAGGCGCCGATGCTGACCGATCGTCCCTGATAGACCCAACTGGATGGGGAGATATCCCGCATGCTGTTCCTGGCTCCCGATCGCGCGCGAATTCCCCACCCCTCCATCTCTTGTTCGTGCTCGGCCCACTGGAAGTTTCAGCGCGAACGACCGTCGACGAAAAAAGGCGCGCCCGGTGAATCCCGAGCGCGCCCGATCCGGCTAGTTATCTGTCGCGCCGCGGGGCGTGGGCGAGACGCGCGACGGTCAGCAGATCGTGCCGAAGTTGCTCAGGATGACGTTCAGGTCCGCAAAGTTGACGACGCCGTCGCCGTTGACGTCGCCCTGGAGCCCGACGCCGGTCTGGCCGAACTGGCTCAGGACGACGTTGAGGTCGGCGAAGTTCACGACGAGATCGCCGGTGACATCGCCGAGGCAGACGCCGCGCCACACGGCGAGCTCGTTGGGGGTGATTCCCAGCGTGTCGACGGTCGTTCCGTTCTGGGGGAATGAGCCGTTGGGCATGATGGTGAAGGACATGAGGCCGCGGACGCCGTCGTTGATGGTGTCACGATCGCAGGCGAAGAGCCAGTTGCGCATCGTGCCGATCTCGCCGAGGCTTCCCTGGATGCCGACGACGCGGACGAAGGGTGTGCCGGTGAGGGCGCCGGTGGCGGGATCGACGAGGAAGCTGCGTACGGAGGACTCGCTGCCGTGCGCGACGAAGGCGATGGCGTTGTCGGGTGAGAGGACGACCTGCTTGGGGGCGTTGCCGGCGGAGGTGAAGGGGGCGCCGGGGATGGGCTGGAGTGTGCCGCCGAGGGTGAGGAATGCGCCGACGATGGCGCGCCCGCCGGAGCTGATGCCGCCGCCGGCGTAGAGCCATTGCTTGTCGGGGTTTGGGACCTGCGAGGCGCCGAGCCCGAGCGGGAAGGCGGGGGCCGAGTAGATGGGGAGCTGCGTGAGCGTGCCGTTGCTCTCGATGTGGAAGGGATGGATGGTTGAGCCGCTGCTGTTGTTTGCGTAGAGGGTGTTGAAGGGGCCTCTGGCGAGGGAGGAGGTGAAGGAGCCAGTCTGCTCAAAGTCGATCTGCTGGAGGGTGGGGACGCCTGGGCCGCCGCCGTTCTCGTTGAAGCGGTAGACGTAGACGCCGTTGGGGCTGGCGCCGGTGGCCGTGGCCGCGATCGTGTCGTCGCGGAACCAGAGGACGTCAAGGGGCGAGTCCGGGGTGGAGAAGATGCCGGCGAGTGAGAGCCCGCCGTCGGCGGCGACGCGGAGGATGGTGAGCTGCTCGACGGTGTTGCTGCTGGTGCCGTGACCGGCGACGAGGTACTTGCCGTTGGGTGAGATGGAGATGGTTTGTGCGTTGGTTCCGGGGTGGAAGACGGTCGTGTTGGGTCGCGAGCCGGTGACGTACTTGTCGCGGAAGGTGAGCGTGCCGTCAGGGTTGACGAGCATGGATGAGACGCTGCCCTCCAGATTGCCGTTGTTGGCGACGAACACGGCGGGGCTGATGGATTGGGCGCCCGCGGCGGCGCACGTCAGCCCGATCATCACCGCTGAGAACCTGCAGTATCTGGTCATCGTCTCGCTCCTCGATAGTCATGCGCACCTGCGAACGCTCGTGAACGCCCATTGTCCCGCGCCGGGGCGCGGCTTCAAGCCCCATGGGGGTTGAGCGCGCAAAAGAGAGGGCGGGACGAAGGCTCGTCCCGCCCCTGCGGATCGCGTTCGAACGGCGTTCCTGCGGCTCAGGCGCCGAAGTTGCTCAGGACGATGTTGAGGTCGGAGAAATTGACGACGTTGTCGCCGTTGATGTCGCCGGGGAGCCCGAAGCCGGTCTGGCCGAACTGGCCGAGCACGATGTTGAGGTCTGCGAAGTTGACGACGCCGTCGCCGTTGACGTCGCCCTGCGGGGCGGTGCGGAAGGACCATGGTCCGCCGGTGGCGGTGATCGTGCCGGCGAAGTTGCGCGCGGTGATATTCCACCAGTACTGCGTGTTGCCGACGAGGGCGCCGACCGGCGTGGTCGCGTTCGTGGTGAACACGTTGTCGCTGTACACGGGGTTGGAGAGGTTCTGGTTCCTGGACACGACGACGTCATAGGACGCGGCGTTGGTGGAGGGCTGCCAGGAGAGACCGACGACGTTGTTCTGTCCGAGCGCGCCGTTGGCGGGCGAGGTGAGGGCGAAGGCCTCCGGTGGCGGATTGCCGACGACGGTCGGGCGGAAGGCCGCGGTCGTCGGGTGGTTGAGATTCAACGCTCGCCAGTTCTCGCAGGCCTGGGTTGGGTTCTGGCAGCTGGGGATCTCGGCAACTCCCATGGGGAAGCCGCCCCAGGAGACGCCCGGGTTGGAGAAGAGCGGGACGCGCGTGCCGGGGGCGTACGCCATGATCGTGCGGAACTGCGCGTTCGGGGTGCGGTATCCGTAGCCGAAGCATCGGCTGGAGCTGCCGGCGTTGTCGCGGTCATGGGCGAGGCCCATGTTGTGGCCGAGTTCGTGCGCGAGGACGATGCCGCCGCAGTTGAAGGCGGTGAGGCCGAAGCCGCTGCCGGCGAAGCCGGTGGAGACGTTGGTCATGAGGTAGGCGATGCCGCAGACGTCGGTGTTCCACACGATGAGGTGGACGAGGTCTGCGCCGTACTGGTTTCGGATGGCATGGACCTCGTCCATGTTGCCGTCGCCGTTGCTGGAGAGCCGGCCGAGGTCGGTGCTTCCGCTGCCGGACTCGGTGTAGTTGGTCTGCTGGACGTTGACGATGCGGATCGTGCCCTTGACCTGGCTGCTGGCGTAGGCGCTGTTGGTCTGCGACTGCCAGGAGGCCATGGAGGCCTGCATTCCGGCGAGGCCGCCGGCGTTGTTGCCGACGGTGGTGGTGTAGAAGACGGCGATGTCGATCTGCGGGCCGGAGCCGGCGCCGTTGGAGTCGGGCGAGCCGGCGTCGGGGCCGGCCTCGACGTCCGGGTCGGCGGGGACCGGCACGCCGTTGCCGCCCTCGGCGAGGCCGATCAGCTCCTCCATGGGTCCGACGCCGCACGGGAGCAGCTTGCTCTCGTCGACCTCGAGGACGGCGTGAACGCCCTCGCCGAGGTAGCGGACCTGGAAGTTTCCGAACTGCGGTGCGAGGACGTCGACGACGAGCACGCCGTCAAGCTCGGAGAGGAAGACGCGGGAACGATCGTCCTGGCCTTCGAGGTGGCCGACGAGGACGCGCCCGGTCGTGCCGACGAGTCCCGGATCGACCTTGTCGATCACGACGTTGACGCTGAGGTTCTCGAAGAGCTGCAGCGCGACCGTCGAGCCCTCGGCCTCGACGTTGGACGGGAGGGCGGAGACGTCGACGCGCGCGAGACGCGAGCGCATCACTTCGGGGCCGGTCTCCGCACGAATGCCCGCCACGTCGCCCGCATCCATCAGGACAGAGCGTTTGCCGTCGGCTGCCAACGCGAGAGAAGCCACGGCTCCGCACATTCCCCACACCATCAAGGCCTTCGTCACTCGTCCCATTGCGTCGGCGCTCCTTACTGCTTGGTTTTGCCGGCCACCCTCCCAGCGCGGATGGCGCGGAAGGGGCCGTGGATCCGGGCATTTCAAAGGATGCAGACACACCGGGCGCGACCACCCCGCTCGGACGCCTGACATCCTCCAACCCTTTACATCTACGCGCCAGAGGCGGGTGATGCCACCCAAATGTGGCGAAAAGCGGCCATTTCCCCGGAGGGGGGTGCTGGGCGTATCCTGCCTGCCATGAGCAACCCTGCGAAGAATGAGCATCCGATCCATGACCTGCTGAAGCATCGGTGGAGCCCGCGGGCGTTTGTGGACAAGCCGGTGCCCAGGGACGCGATTCTGAGCCTGCTGGAGGCGGCGCGGTGGGCGGCGTCGTCCTATAACGAGCAGCCTTGGAGGTTCATCCTGGCGACGAAGGAGGACCCGAAGGAGTACCAGCGGGCGCTGGAGTGTCTGGTGCCGCAAAACCAGGCGTGGGCGAGACTTGCGCCGGTGCTGGTGCTGACGGTGACGAAGGAGCAGTTCACGTTGAATGGCTCCCCGAATCGGGTGGCGGAGCATGACGTGGCGCTGGCGATGGCGAACCTGACGGTGCAGGCCACGGCGCTGGGGCTGTGCGTGCATCAGATGGGGGGCGTGGACCTCGACAAGGTTCGCGCAACGTACGGTGTGCCAAGCGGTTACAAGCCGGTGACGGCCGCGGCCATCGGGTATGAGGGGCCTGCGGATCTGCTGCCGGAGAACTTGCGGGAGGCGGAGGTGGCTGAGCGTAAGCGCAAGCCGCTCAAGGAGTTGGTGTTCACGGGGGCGTGGGGGAAGCCGGCGCCGCAGGTGGGATGAGATGATGAATCGTGCGCGCGCGGACGTGCTGATCGTCGGCGGCGGGGTGCTGGGGCTTTGGCTTTTGAGGCGGCTCAGCGCGCTGGGTGTGGGCGTGGTGTTGGTTGAGAAGGACGCGTTGGGGGCTGCGCAAACCCTTTGTTCGCAGGGGATTATCCACGGGGGGATGAAGTATGCGCTGTCGGGGGAGGCGGCGGAGGCGAATCGAGACATCGCGGAGATGCCGGGGCGATGGGAGGCGTGTCTGCGTGGCGCGGAGGGGTGCGAGGTGGACCTTCGTGGCGCCCGCGTGCTGTCGAGGTATCAGTACTTGTGGACGTCGAGAGGCATTGCGGGGCGTTTGGCGGGGGTGGCGGCGTCGAAGGTGATTCGCACGGACGTGGAGCCGCTCTCGGCGGACGAGAGGGAGGGCGTGTGGGCGCGCGCACCGCACGGCGTGGGGGTGTATCGGGTGTCGGAGCCGGTGCTGGAAACGACGTCGCTTGTGCGCAGTTTGGCGCACGGTGTCGAGGATCGTGCGCTGTGTGGCGGCGTTGTGGAGGGGTCGTGGCGCAGCACGGGGGCGCGAGAATTGGCCGTGGAGGTGGTTGGACGGGGCGGCGCGCGCACGGAAGTGGAGACATCGGCGGTGGTTTTGTGTGCCGGGAAGGGGACGGGGCAGCTCGTGCGCGCGATGGAGCGGTGCGCGGGAGTTGCTGGGGACGTGCGCACGGGGTTGGGGGAGATTCAGATGCAGTTGCGGCCGCTGCACCAGGGGCTGGCGCGCGGGGCGGAGTTGCCGGAGGTGTACGCGCATTGCGTGGGGATGAGCGGCACGCCGAGGGTGACGATCACGAGCGCGCGGGACGCTGCGGGGAGAGTGGTGTGGCACGTGGGAGGGGAGGTGTCGGAGAAGGGGATCGATCGGATGGAGGGGGAGCAGGTGGACGCGTGCCGCGAGGTGATCGCGGAGACGATGGGTTGGGTGGACATGAAGGGGGCGGAGTGGTCGAGTTATCGCGTGGATCGCGCGGAGGGGAGGACGCGCGACGGGAAGCGTCCGGAGGGGAGCGTGGTGCGGCGCGCGGGGAACGTGATTGCGGCGTGGCCGACGAAGCTGGCGCTGGCGCCGGCGTGCGCGGATGCGGTCGTGGGGATGTTGGATGTTGATTCGTTGCGCGGCGGGATCGAGGGGGACTGGAGTGGGATGACGCGCGCTGAGGTGGGGAAGCCGCCTTGGGAGGAGGCGGCATGGAGATGAGGGAGTTGGGACGGACGGGGATCCGTGTGAGCGCGGTGGGGCTGGGGACGGTGAAGATCGGGCGGGTGGAGGGGCTCAAGCATCCGGGGGAGCTGAGGATGCCGAGCGATGAAGAGGTGGTGAGGTTGTTGGAGCGCGCGCGGGGGTTGGGTGTGAACGTGCTGGACACGAGCGCGGCGTACGGGAGGAGTGAGGAGAGGCTCGGCGCGCTGCGGCCTGGGAGGAGAGAGGAGTGGGTGATCTGCACGAAGGCCGGGGAGGAGTTTGAGGGGGGCGTCTCGCGGTTTGATTTCTCGGCCCGCGGGATCCGCGCGAGTGTGGAGCGGAGTTTGAAGAGGTTGCGGACGGAGTATGTGGACGTGGCGCTGCTGCACTCGAGTGGTGAGGATGAGGAGGAGTTGGCGCGCGGGGAGGGGATGGGGGCGTTCAAGAGGTTGAAGGAGGAGGGGAAGGTGCGGGCGGTGGGTGTGTCGGTGAAGGGGGTGGAGGGGGCGAGGGCCGCGATGGAGGAGGGGGACGTGGTGATGCTGACGCTGAATCCGGTGGAGCGGGAGATGGAGGGGATTGCGCGGGAGTGCGGGGAGCGGGGTGTGGGGGTGATGGTGAAGAAGGCGCTGGCGAGCGGGCATTTGTCGCGGCTGAAGATGAGCGCGCGCGAGAGTGTCGAGTGGGTGTTGGGAAGAAGCGGGGTGAGTTGCGTGGTGGTGGGGACGACGAGTGGGGAGCATCTGGGGGAGGTGGTGGGGAGAGAGACAGAAGGGCACTAGGGATTAGGCAATAGGCACTAGGGGAGGCAGAAGGCTGAGGGGAAGAGAAGAAAGAGGGCATGGAGCCCTCACCCCACCCTCTCCCATGCGAAGCGCATGGGAGAGGAAGCGGAAGCGGACATTTGGGGAGGTTGGGGATGGGGCCGAGGGAGAGCGTGGGGTGGACGCTGGGGTGCGCGGGGGTGAGTTGCGTGGTGGTGGGGACGACGAGTGGGGAGCATTTGGGGGAGGTGGTGGAGAGTGGGGCGCGACAGAAACACGCCGGAAGCCGGGAATATCGCTCCAGAGCCGGCTCCTCGCCCTCGCGATGCCGGGCGGTTCGCTTCGGGCACTGACGCTGTGGCGCGCGGTCCTTCCAGAAGCCGTACGGGTGAAGCAACAAACACTATCTCGAGGCTCTTGTCGAACGATCGAACATCGCTTCTCGGCTTGGCTTCATCGTCCTCGGCGACGGCATTTCGGGCGGTCCATGTTGCGCGCACACATATCGTGCAAACCTCTCTCTTCACTACGTCTGCCCGCCGCACAACGAGTACATAAGGCACATCCATGGCCGCTCATTACCGCCTGCTCGACCTGCTCGGCGTTGGTGAATTGCTCACTATCCGGCGCAGCCTCGGGCCCCACGCCGCCCAGTCATTCCGTCTTGCGATGTGGATTCGATACCTGCTTCACGCGCACCTGTTTACACCGGTGTTCGGACTCGTCATGTTGCTCCCGGTCCAACTTTCCCCGTGGATCAGGCCGCCGCTTCGGCCACCGACGGTCGCGATCCTGTTCGCGCTCGGCAGCCTCGGGTTTGTGTTGTGCAAGCGGTTGTTTGTCGGACACGCTGACAGGCATGGCGTTTCCACGGCCATCAAGCGCGGCGTCATCTGTGCTTCCGTATCGACGTTCGCGACTGCGGCGCTCTTGGCGCTCCTGCGGTACGACGTGATCGGTTCGGCTGCCGGGTTGATCGGCATCGCGTGTTGCCAGATCAGCCTTGGCTTCGGGCTCGCGTTCGTGGACGGCCCGGATCGGGATCTGCTCATGATTGCGGCGGGTGAGCGAGGTCCGCAGGGCTCCGCCGCGAGGCAAACGACGATCCGGCAGAATGATTGGGCCTTGCGCACAGCCGGCATCGCGACGGGCGCTCTTCTCGGGTCCCTGCTCTTCGGCGTTGTGCAATTGATCACTCACGAGGCGTCGATGGTCTCGGACGGCGCCGGAGGCCACGAGATCCGCCTCGCGGGTCCGGTCGGACTGGCCGGAACCGCGGTGTTCGCCGCTACCGCGCTGCTGCAGCTCACGACTCTCCGACTGACACGACGACTGAGTGCGAGAGAGCCGGCGATGACACTTCGGCGGACGAGCACGGGCGCGCGGCTCGCGCGCACGATCGGCGCGGCCGCCCGGCAGACCCTCCGCGAGGACCGTGAGTTGGGCGGCCTGGTCGTGCTCATCGCCTTGGTCGACGGATGGCTGGTGTTCCTGACGAGCCTCTTGTCCGTCACCGCGCTCAAGCAACTCGCTCAGAACCTTCAGCACACCGGGCACCTGTTCGCGGACTACGCACTCGCCGCGGGCATCGCGCTGGCGTTCTGGATTCTCGGCGCGGTGCCGCTCATCGGCAACTACTGCTTCCGGCGCAGCACCCGTAACGGCGCAGCATCGGGCGGGGGGGGTGCGGGAGAACCGGCGCTTCTTCCCGCGCTTCAAGTGATTGCGCTCGCGATGGCGGCTCTGACAGTGTATTTGGTTGCATCGGCGGTTGCGGCGTGGCAACACTGGTCTGGCGTGGGATTATCGCTCAACCTGTGCATGGTCATTCTGGTGTCAGCGCTCCGCGGATACTCCCAGCCGCTCCTCTACGCGAGGATGGATGAGTGTGCGACCGTTCGCCATGCCGGACGGATGCTCACGCTCCGCGACATCGCGGGAGGGCGGGCGCGGCTGATTCAGTTGACGACTGCGTTCCTGTCCGTCTTTGTCGCCGTGCTGCTCATCGCGAACGGCAAGACCGGAAACTCCATCGTTCGCGACGCCCTCACCGTATCGGGGGGCATCATGATTCTGTTCCTTCTGTACATCGGAGTGTGGCTTGATCCGGTTGCTGCTCGGCTGAAGCGCCCCACGGCGCTGCTCGAAGACATTCGTGCCGCGATCACACGCTCTCGTCGGGTTGTCGGCGTCACGCACGCTGCATACTGCGTCGACCGTTTGCTCAAGGACGTGTGGGTTACGATCACCGGCTCTGGGCGAGCCGTCGGCTTTGCGTGCGGTTTCGGCATTTGCCTGATCGCAGCCAACATGCTCGGCGCGCGCCTGCAGTCGCTGCCCCCGGGCTCGAGGCACGCGGACCTGGTGTTCAACTGGGGGGGAATTCTCTATGCCGCGGCGTTTCTCTTCGTCGGTCTGTGTGTGGAGTTCGTCGGCCGATCGGCCGCCCTCCGTCTCTACGCGGTGGGCATCGCGGCGAGCGTCGTGGGCGCGCTGGCCTTGGCCGGTGAGGAGTTTGTCGTCGGCAAGCGCCCGGAGTGGACATCGGTCTGGGTGTTTTTCGGCAGCGCGATTTCGATGGCGGTGGCGCTGCTGTTGGACGTAAGCATCTACTCCACGCTCAAGCGTTTGTCGGCAGGACGACGTCTGTGGGTACGTGTCGTGATCGCGGGATTCGTCAGTCAGGCGGTCGACACGATGATCTTCGTACCGATCGCGTTGGTGGCGATCCAAGAAGACTTGACATTCGCGTATCTTGCGGGTCAGACACTTGTGAAATGGGCGGTAGTGATCGCGGGCATTCCGCTCTTCTATCTTGCGAGAGTTGTGTGTGGCCGGAGGTCGTCGGACATAAGGTTGGAGGAACTTGAGGGACCGCTGGTGGTCACTCGAGCGAGCGTGTCGCACGAGTGGCTGCACGCGGTTCACGATTCGGGCAGGACGTGAGGCGCGTCGGGCTGCAACGAAAAGGACTCGCGGGAGGAGCGGAGCAAGGAGAGGGAATGGACGCTCGCTTCCGCTCGGGTCTCGTTCTTGACGCGAAGAGGCGCGACGCGGCCCTGATTGACGAATGCGCGCTGAGAGTCGAGACACTGAGAAGCAGGAAGTCGCCCTCATCCGTCGCTCCGACGTTTTATGGCAGAGACACCCTCTCCCTCGACCCCCGGCGGGGAGAAGAGGGAGGGGCGATCGCTTGAAGGGATGAGGGGCGGAGGAAGCGGAGAAGGGGTAGACGCTCCCTCACGGTCGCGTCTCGTTCATCCGGCGGGATGCGCGATGGGGGCTTGGGAACGAAGAGCGGGGAAGGTGAGAGCGAGGGGGCTGTCGGAGCGGGAGGGGGAGAACGAGAGCGGAGGGAAAGAGAAAGCGGGCGGGACACCCACTCCACGAGGGGAAGAGGAAGAGAGGAAGAGGAGCGCGGCGAAGCTTGAAGAAGCGGTAAGCCCCCTCACCCGTCGCTGCGATGAAACATCGCAGAGACACCCTCTCCCTCGGAGGGGAGAAGGAGGGAGAAGGCAGGCGCATCGCGGGGGGAAGATCAGCACGCGGCGCCGAAGAAGGAGAGGAGGATGTTGAGGTCGAGGAAGTCGACGCGTGCGTCGTTGTTGAGATCGCCGAGTGTGCCTGCGGTGACGGTTTGGCCGAAGTGGCCGAGGAGGATGTTGAGGTCGAAGAAGTTGACGACGCGGTCGCCGTTGACGTCGCCTGGGCAGGTGATGGGCGCGGCGACGGTCCAGGAGGCGGTTTGTGTGAGCCACTGCGCGCGGGCGGTGGGGCTGCGGACGAGTGGTGTGTCGTCACGGACGCGTACGGAAAGTGTGCTGTTGCCGGCGGGGAGGGAAACGGCTGCGAGGTTGAGTGACGGCGTGGTGGCGTTGGGGATGGGGTTGTTGTTGAGGAGCCACTGGATGGAGAGGGAGTGTCCGACGGGCTGGAGCGGTGTGACGGAGACGATGGATGAGGGGGTGAGGGTGGTGGCCACGGGAGGGGAGAGCGCGTCGATCGGGCGGGCGAACTGGTAGACGTTGACGATGATTGATTCGGCGGAGGGGGCGTTGAATGGGCGGTTGAGGCTGCGCATCTTGGAGTTCGGCGAGGGGCGGTAGACGCCGAGTCGGGAGTAGTAGGCGCCCTCGTAGCAGGAGACGGGTCCGTCGAAGAGGCCGGCGGGCTCGTTCATCCAGAGCGCCCACTTGGTGTTGAGCGCGGACATGGTGTTGGCGTCGTGGATGGAGACGTTGGTCTCGGGTCGTTCGGGCCCGGTGTAGACGGAGGGGCCGCCGTAGTCGTATTCGTCGGCGAGGTCGGCGAGTGAGTGGCCGAGTTCGTGGATGGCGATCTCGGCGGAGGAGGCGTTGGCGCCGGCGAAGGTGGCGAGTTCGGAGGAGGAGTATCCGGCGCCGCCGTACTTGGTGGAGTTTGCGATGGCGAGGATCTGTTGGATCTGGGGCGCGTTGTTGGCGTAGGAGTAGGCTTTGGAGACATCGACGCAGAGGAGGCGTTCGGTGCCGCCGCACCAGAAGGCCATGTCGAGGGCGGTGTTCCGGAGGATGCCTTGCGTGGGATCGTTGTCGACGCCGGACTCGGGTGAGATGACGTCGACGCGGTGGACGTTGAAGTAGGGCTTGTAGGTTGCGAAAGGCTCTTGCGCGAAGAGCGCGTTGACGGCGTTCTGCGCGTGGGTGGCGTAGGTGGCGAGCTGTGAGGAGGTGTATCCGTCGCCGACGACGACGATGTCGAGACGGTTGGCGGCGGGGCCGTTGTTGAGGATGGTGGACCAGGCGGCCGGGGGCGCGTCGGCGGCGAGGAAGAGCGCGGGGTCAATGAAGGGGAGGAAGACGAATCCGCCCGCGAGTGAGCCGTCGGGGAAGGCTTCGTCGAAGTAGACGCGCTCCATGGTTTGGGGGAGGGCGGGGTCGTTGGGTGCGGCGTGGGCGTGTGGGGAGATCGCGGCGAGAGCGATCGCGCAGGCGGAGAGTGAGCGTGCGACGCTTGGTTGTGCGCACGGGGCATGGGCGTTGTGGATCATGGCAGGCTTTCTCCCTTCGGGGTGCGAGTGTACCGCGCGCGGGGGCGCGGACAATGCGGGGAATCCGGAGGAATGCGTGTGAAGTTTCGTGTGAGACGGGGAGGGGCGAGCGGTCGGGTTCAGCAGATCTCGCCGAAGTGCGCGAGGACGATGTTGAGGTCGAGGAAGTTGACGACTCCGTCGTGATTGAGGTCGCCGAGGACGCCGAGGACGACGGGCTGTCCGAAGAAGTTGAGGACGATGTTGAGGTCGAGGAAGTTGACGACGCGATCGCCGTTTGCGTCGGCGGGGCATGGTTGTGGCGGGAACATCCAGGTGGCGGTCTGGGTGAGGAACTGCTCGCGGAGGGCGGGGTCGCGGACCATGGGGTTGTCGTCGCGGACCTGGACGGAGAGTGATCGCGCGTTTGTGGGGATGGAGAGCGAGGCGAGGTTGAGGGATTCGGCGTGGGCGTTTGGGATGGGCTGGCCGTCGAGGAGCCAGCGGATGGTGAGGGCGTGGCTCTGGGGTCGGAGGGGGGTGACGGTGAGGATCGAGGCGGGCGTGATGGTGGAGGAAGTCGGTGGAGAGAGGGCGTCGATGGGACGGACGTGCTCGTAGATGCTCTTGATGAGCGCTTCGACGGAAGGGCCGTTAAAGGGGTTGTTGAGTGCGCGCATGCGCGAGTTTGGGGAGGGTCGGTAGACGCCGAAGGAGGAGTAGTAGCAGCCGAGATAGGTGTCGGCGGGTCCGTCGAGGCTCGGGCTGACGTCGCGGAGCCAGAGCCGCCACTTGGCTCCCGCGGCCTCCATGGCCTCGGCGTTGAGGATGGATGCGTTGGGCTCCGGTCGTTCGGGTCCGGAGTAGTTGGGTGGGCCGCCGGTTTCGTACTCGTCGGCGAGGTTGGCGAGGGAGTGCGCGGTCTCGTGGATGAGGAGCTCGCCGGCGTCGGGGTGGAATCCCGCGATGGTGGTGACGCGGGAGGAGACGTATGCGGCGCCGCCGTAGCTGGAGGAGTTGGCGAGCGTGAAGAGGAGGTCGGCGGCGGGGGCGTTGGCGGCGAAGGAGTAGGCCTTGGCGACGTTGACGCAGAGGAGTCTGGGGACGTTGTTGCACCAGAACCCCATGTCGAGGGCGGTGTCGCGCATGACGCCGAGGCTTGGGTCGTTATCGACGCCGGACTCGTTGGAGATGACGTCGACCCTGTGGATGTTGAAGTAGGGCTTGTAGTTGGAGAACGGGATGGTGGAGAAGAGGGCGTCGACGGCGCGTTGCGCGTGCTGTGCGTAGTTGTTGAGATCGAAGATTCGGTACCCGTCACCGAGGATGACGACGTCGAGCCGGTTGGCGGTCGGGCCGCTGTTGAGCAGTGTGGTGGAGGCTGCGGGGGGCGCGTCCGCAGCGACGAGCAGCTCGGGCTCGACGAAGGGGAGGATGGTGGAGCCGCCCTCGAGTGCGCCGC
This sequence comes from uncultured Phycisphaeraceae bacterium, assembly GCA_964410465.1. GTDB lineage: Bacteria > Planctomycetota > Phycisphaerae > Phycisphaerales > UBA1924 > CAYPGJ01. The sequence goes on from CAYPGJ010000013.1 coordinate 30,249, forward strand.
CCGGGAGCGCGGCGTCGTAGTAGACCCGTTCGGCGCCCGGGGGCAGGGCCGGATCGGCCGCGGAGCGCGAGGCGAGGGGAATGAAGATGGACAGCGGGCACAGCGCGCGAGCGATGCGCGTCGCGTGTCCCCGAACGCCTGTGCGGCTGAGCATGGCACGTTCCTCCGGTGTTGGAGGAAGGTACGGGGGCGGGTGTGCGAGGGATCTGGTGGTGCGCACAAGTTATTGGCGCACGGGCGCGGTTCGCCTCGGGAAAATGCGGGGCGTGTCGCCGGAAGCCGTTGAGTGCGCTGAGGTTAGGAAGAGGCGCCGAAGTTGGAGAGGACGATGTTGAGGTCTGCGAAGTTGACGAGTCCGTCGTTGTTGGCGTCGCCCGGGATGCCGGGAGCGCCGGAGGCGCCGAAGTTGGAGAGGATGATGTTGAGGTCTGCGAAGTTGACGACGCCGTCGCCGTTGAGGTCGCCCGGGAGGGTGTCGCAGTACTGTCGGAAGAGTCGGAGGTCGTCGACGGCGGCCTCGACGATGCCGGCCGGTGCGTCGTCGCGCGCGACGAACCGGATCTTCATGGTGGAGGTCGGGGTGAGGTAGTCGGCGATGCGGTAGGTGCGCTGGACCCAGGCGTTTGTGTTCTGTGTGAGGAGTTCGATCTGGGTCCAGGTGGCGCCGTTGTCGTTGGAGAGACGGATGGGCATGGTGTCGGCGGAGCCGCCGTTGTAATACCAGAGCCAGACGGAGAGGAAGTGTTCGCCGGGGGCGGAGGCGTCGAGTGTGGGCGAGGTGAGGGTGGTGGCGCCGTTGTCGACGTCGTTGGTCCCGACGGAGGCGCCGGGGGCGGCGTTGCCGGTGACGTAGCAGTTGACGCCCGGGGCCGGGGTGTGGTCGTCTTCCGGCTGCGCGGTGGTGCCGACGGGGTCAGCGCGGACCCAGATGCCGGTGGTGGCGGTGTCGCCGGGCGCGCCGATGGTCCAGGCCGGGGACGCGGACTCGAGTTCGTCTGAGGTGATGGTGTCGTCGTTCACGACGGGCACGGAGAGTGCGGACGTGGGCGCGTTGGGAGGGAGGGTTGTCGCTGCGGCGTTGATGGAGGAGGCGGTTGCGTAGAAGTCGAGCGTGTGACCGCAGGGCGCGCCGGGGAGGGCGCCGGTGTATTGGTTGGACGCGTTGATGAGGAGGGGGATTGGGGTGTAGGGGGCGGCGGAGGCGGAACGTGCGAAGATGGAGATGGAGTTGGGGTCGAGCGTTGTTGCCGGGATGGGGCGGAGGGTGAGGGCGACGGGTGTGGGCGTGTTTGGCGACGCGGCCGAGGGAGCGTTCAGGGACATGCGGAAGCAGTCGGTGGTGTAGGCCCAGTTTGCGAGGGTGAGGAATGCGTTGAGGTTTTCGGCGCAGGTGGGTGCGATCTGTGATGCGGGGAGCGTGAAGCCGTTGGTCCCGGTGTCGCGGAGTTCGATGGTCCAGGAGAAGACGCCCTGGGCGCCGTAGGTCCAGTCGACGGAGCCGCCGGAGGCGATGTAGAGGGTGGAGGCGACGGGACCTGCGACGTAGGGAGCGCCTCCTGGGGTGGAGGAGATGGCGTTTGCCATGGAGAGGCCGAGGGAGAGGTATTCGTCCGCGTCCTGGGTCGGGATGACGTCGTAGGCCCATGGCGAGAGGATGAGCTGGGAGTAGGAGTGGAAGTCGATGGTGGCGCGGATGTTCGGGTTTGCGATGAAGAAGTCGCGGAGGGCGCGGGTTTCGGGCTCGGAGAAGGGGGCCGTGCCGCGGTAGGTGTCATCGCCGGGGTTTGTGGATGCGCCTTCGCCGCCCCACTGGTAGCCCCAGTTTCGGTTGTTGTCGACGCCGAAGGAGCCGTTGAGGTTTGTTCGTCGGTTCTTGCGCCAGAGTCGGTTGGTGGACCAGGAGAACTCGTAGCCGTCGGGGTTGACGATCGGGACGATGTAGACGTCGAGGTTGTCGAGGAGTGTGGTGATGTTGGGGTTTGCGCCGTAGTTGGTGGCGAGGTGATTGGCGATGTAGAGGGGGACCATGACGGAGACCCACTCGCGCGCGTGCTGGCAGCCGTTGATGAGGATGGCGGGTCGCTGCGGGCCGCAGGGGGAGGTGGTGGCGGCGGGGGATCGGAGGAGGATGGCGTTGATGTCTCGGCCTTCGAAGGTCTGGCCGATGGAGACGCGGGTGGCGATGTTTGGATGCTGGGCGGCGAGCGTGTTGAGGAACGCGTTGACCTCGGTGTAGGTGCGGTAGTTGTCGAAGAAGTTGGCGGCGGGTCCGTCGGCCAGGAGCGAGGCACGCTCGGCGTCGATGAGGGTCTGGACGTTTTCGATGAGGACGACGAAGGGGATGCCGGAGGCTTCGAGCGCGGCGAGGTTTTCGGGGGGGATGCGGAAGTCGGCCTCGCCGAGATCGACGCGGTGGGACCAGACGTCGGGTGAGAGTTGCTGGAGCGTGTGGAGGTCTTCGACGGAGCGGATGGCGGCGCGGACGACCTTGTGGTTGTCGAATCGGACGGGCTCGGCGAAGGCAGGGAAGACGAGTGCGAGCGCAAGGAGGACGAGAGAACGGAGGGCGCGCGGCATCAGGGGGCTCCCGACGAGGATTGGTCTGGACGGGGAGATTGTGGGGCGTGAGGGAGGGAAGTCAATGGAAGGATTTGGGGATGGGATGTTTCGGGACGTTGGAGGTCGGGGGAACCCGCGGGTGAAACGGGGGGTATCTTGTAGGAGCGGGCGCCCTTCGGATGTGTGCGCGGTGGGCGCGCGGAGAGAGCTGAGAGGAGTGCGGACGATGCGATCGACGTGGATGTCGCTGGCTGGGTTGGTGTGTGTCGGGAGCGCGTTCGGTGCGGACGCGCTCCAGCCTGCGGGGTACATGAGCCTGGAGCGGTGGCGCGAGAAGCCCCTGGTCGAGGGAGTGCGCGGCGGGGTTGCGGGGTTTGAGGGCGACGAGGTGTACGTGCTGCGCGCGGGGGGCGCGGACGGGGCGGTCTGCCCGGAGGAACCCGCGCTCATCAACTGGCAGGGCGCGGGGAATGTGGTGTGCCCGTGCTTCGCGGCGCAGGAGGAAGTGGGCGCGGTGCTGATGGCGCCGTCGAGCCACTATCCGATCGAGATCCTGCGTATCGGGATCGGGTGGGGCTCGCAGTTCGGCAGTCAGCCGGACAGCCTTGAGGATTCGCTGCGGATCTACCCGGGCGGGCTGCCGAACCCGGGGGTGGAGCAGTACGAGACGCTCGGTCCGCTGATGCGCGACGGGTTCATCAACGAGTTCGACATCTCGGGGACGCCCGGGAACCGGATCATCAACTCGGGGAAGTTTTCGGTGACGCTGGTGTTCGGGAATTCGAACGCGGGGATGTTCTCGGCGCCGAGCGTGGTGCATGACGGGAACGGGTGCGTGAGCGGTCGGAACCTTGTGGGTTCGTTCGGGTTCCCGGGTTTCTGGCGTGACGCGTGCTCGCTGGGCGTGTCGGGCGACTGGGTGTTCCAGGTGGTGTACCGGAGGGTGAACTGCCAGGCGCCTTGCCCGGGCGACACGAACGGGGACCGTCGTGTGGACTTCCTGGACCTGAACGCGGTGCTGAGCCAGTTCGGTCAGTCGGGCGTGGGGCTTGCCGGGGATGTCTCGGGCGACGGCGTGGTGAACTTCGTTGATCTGAATATCGTGCTGGGCGCGTTCGGGGCGATGTGCGCGTGAGCCGGTGAGAAGGAGCGGGCAGCAGGGATGGGCGTGAAGACTGGACGTTTTGTGGCGGCGGTCGCGGCGTTGGCGTGCGCGTGGGGTGCGGCGGGGGAGCCGGAGAGCGGTGAACGCGTTCGCCCCGAGTGCGGCACACAGCTCGACGACTCGGCGCTGTCGGAGCACGTGGAGAGGGCATCGGCCGTGGCGCGGCTGGTCGGATATGTGCGGTTCTTCCACGCGAACGACGGGGTGTTCAAGTCGGACTGGGATGCGCTGACGGCGCGGTTGATGGAGGAAGCGCTTGAGTCGGCGGACGCGACAGATCTTGCGAAGCGGTTGAATGGGTTGATCGGGAAGGTGGCGCCGCTGGTGCGGGTGTACGTGGAGGGTGAGGAGGTTCCGGAGCGCGTGGAGGCGGCGCCGAGCGATGGGGCGCAGGCGTCGCTGGTGGCCGCGTGGGAGCACGTGGGCTTGCGGATCGGTGTTGAGCGGGCGGGGATGTGGTATCGGAGCGATCGGAAGGCTGTGAGTCTGCAGGACCCGAAGGCGTTCGAGCGCGTGCCGGACCCGCGGAGTGAGATCGACGAGTCGCTGGGGGCTGGGATCCGCGTTGCGATGCCGGTGTCGGTGCTGATCGACACGAAGATCCGGTCGATGCCGGCGGGGGAGCCGTACCGGGGGGATGAGGGCGCGTGGGGGTATGACAAGGAGGCGATGCGGCTGGCGGCGGCGGCGACGGGGTGGGCGGCGATGCGGCACTTCTCGGTGGTGGGGAATGAGCGGGAGACGGACTGGGACGCGGCGCTGCAGAGCGCGATGCGGCGTGCGACGGTGGAGAGCGTCGAGCATTGCGGGCTGCGCAGGGGTTTCGAGGAGTTGGGCGCGCGGGCGGGAGACGGTCAGGCTCGGGCGCAGCGCGAGGGGACTCGGCATTGGCGCGTGGGCGTCTCGCTCGTGTGGGCGGGTGATCGCGTGTTCGTGGAGCGTGTGGAGGGGGCGGAGGGGCTGAGGGTCGGGGACGAGGTGATCGAGGTTCGGGGCGAGACGATCGCGGATGCGGTGCGGGGGGCGACGCCCCGGGCCGCGGGCGTGTTCGAGGAGGCGAGGCGTGCGCGCGCGCTCGAGGCGGTGTGCCAGGCGCTGGGTGAGAGCGATCGTGTGTCATGGGTGGTGGCGCGCGACGGTGCGCGCGTGGAGGTGGACACGGGGGTGGTTGCGGAGGCGCCGGCGGCGTACAGCGTGCGTGTGCTGGACAACGGGGTGCGCGTGGTGCGCGTGGGCGAGGCGTACGGGGACGAGCTGATCAAGGAGATGGAGCTGCTGGCCGGGGCGCGCGGGGTGGTGATCGACGCGCGGAACATGGACACGGGCACGGCGCGGGCGCTGGGGTGGATCATGAACGGCGTGTATCTCGCGGCGCCGGAGTGGAGCGCGACGCTGCTGCTGCCGGAGTGGAACGGGGTGAAGTGGCGCGACGAGACGGGGGAGGTTGGGCCGAAGGGCACGCGGATGGGCGGGGCGGTGGCGCTGCTGACGGATGCGCGGACGGTGGGCGCGGCGGAGGTCGCGGCGATCGTCATGAAGGACCTGCGGCAGGGGATATTGGTGGGCGAGCGGACGGGCGGCTGCGCGGGGCGGGTGATCGATGCACGCATGCCGGGGGGGATGTGGCTGCGGTTCACGGGGACGCGGGCGCACCGGTATGACGGGAGCGCGGTGAACGGTGTGGGAGTCGAGCCGGACGTGGTGGTGGAGCGGACGGCGGAGGGGATGGCCGCGGGAAGAGATGAGGCGCTGGAGCGCGCGGTGGAGATCGTGCTGGAGAAGGCGGGCGGGGTGAAGCGGGAATGAGGGGCGGGATTAGTTTCGCAGCGCGGCTTCGAGGTCGTCGAGGCGGGCGGCGATGCGCTCTGAATGCATCTGGTGCGTCAAGCTTGCTGCGGCCATGGCATCCACGTCGCGTCGCTCGACGGCGCGTCGGAGCATCGGAAGGGGCCAGGAGGCGTAGCCGGAGTCCTCGTCTGGCGAGACGAAGAGATTGCGGTGCCAGGGGCGCTCTGGGAGGCCCGATTGCCAGAGCCACGCGCGATCGAGGTCGATGAGCGCGCGGTTCAAGGCGTGTAGTTGGTCCGGGGTGAGCGGGTTGTCCGTGGAAGCGAGGCGGGCGTCGATCCGGGCGCGAAGATCGGCTGCTCGAGCCTGGAGTTCCGGATACTCATGGCCAATGCTCATAGTGCAGATCATGGCGTCTTCAGAAAGCGCGGGTCGAGGATGTGCGGGCGTGTATTGCGCGAGCGTTGCCGTCAAGTGCCGTTGCGCCTCGGCGAGCGTGTTCGCGGGGTCGAGCGGGAGGACGTCGGCGTCGGCGAGCGCGGCGGCCGTGAGCGCGACGACGCGCGTGAGCGCCTGATGCGGCAGGTAATCATCGCCGACCATCTGCCGGTACCAGCGGAGGTTGTCGTAGTTGGAGTGGTAGGCCGAGCCCTGGGCGCCGGACATGTTCATGCCGATGGCGGGGATGGCGAGGTGGGAGACGAAGGCGACGTGGTCGGAGCCGCCGCCGAGCGTGCCGATGGCGGTGAGGTTGGGATCGAACTTGGCCGGGGAGCGTTTGATCCAGTCGTCGAAGATGGTGGCGTTTTCAGCGAGCGGCTCTTCGCCGAGCTTGGGCGTGAAGGGGGGCTGGGGGACGAGGCGCGTGACGGCGCGGAGGATGGGCTGGAGGGAGGGCGAGGCCGCGGCGCCGAAGCGTGCGCCGGAGACGGCCGCGTCGAGGTTGATGTAGGCGATGCAGTTCTTCGAGAGGTCCTCGGCGTGCTGCTCGACCCATTCGGTGGAGCCGACGATGCCGAACTCCTCGGCGTCCCATCCTGCGAAGCGGACGGTGCGCTGGGGGACGAGACCGGCGTCGCGCGCGGCGGCGAAGGCTCGCGCGGCCTCGACAACGAGGATCGTGCCGGAGAGTGGGTCGTCGGCGCCGAAGTTCCAGGCGTCGTGGTGGGCGCCGATGATGATGGATTGTTCGGGGTGCGTGGCGCCGGGAAGCGTGGCGATGACGTTGGTGATGGTGGTCCGCTCGCGCTTCTGCTCGACGGCAAGCCGGACGGCGAGCTGGTCGCCTGACGTGAGGCGGTACGTGAAGGGAAGGCCGCCTTGCCATGCGCGCTCGTGCACGGGAGTGCCGGTGAATCGGGAGAGGATCTCGCGCGCGGCGCCGTAGCCGATGGGCTGGACGGGGATCTTGGGGAGCGCGAGGTCTGCCTCGTTGAGGCGCTTCTCGTCGGGGAGATCGAGGGTGGCGGCAACGCCGGGGGTGAGCGGGTCGCCGTCGTAGCCGAGCGTGGCGATGGCGCCGCGCTGGATGGTGGAGTCGTTGAAGAAGGAGCCTTCGGGGTATGGGAGTCCCGCGGCGTAGCCGGAGTCGGCGGGGTCTGTGTAGATGATGAGGCCCACGGCGCCTGCGGCTTCGGCGAAGCGGGCCTTGTGGCCTCGGAAGTTTCCGCCGTAGCGCGCGATGACGATCTTGCCGGCGCAATCGACGCCGAGCTTGCGCAAGGTCTCGAAGTCTTCCTTGCGGCCGTAGTTGGCGTAGACGAGCTGGGCGGTGGCGACGCCGGATCCGGACCATGCGTTCCAGGCGAAGGTGAGGTCGGGATGGCGCGAGTCCTTGTCTTCGGGGATGGCGTCTTCGCGGAGGGGGAGGGAGACGTGGTCGGGGAAGACGATGTCGAGGGAGGCTGAGACGGGGCGCGGGAGGAGGACGGAGTACCGCGCGAGTTCGACGTCGAGGTTGAGGGCGCGGAAGAGAGAGGCGAGGCGCTCGGCGCCGCGTGCGCCGCCGGGGGTGTTGGCGACGTGAGGTTCGGAGGCGAGGAGGTCGTGGGCGGCGCGAAGGGAGGCGGGTGAGGGGGTGTCGAGGAGGAGTTTGGTGAGACGGTCGTGCCGGGCGGCGCGCTCGGGCGAAGCGAAGAGGCGCGGGGGCGATGCTGGCGCGGCGGCGGTTGCTGCGGACGGCGCGGGCGTGGTTGAGGCGGGCACGGCGGGTTGCTCATCGTGCGCAAGGGCAGGAAGGCCGAGGAAGAGCAGGGCAAGGAGCGCGGGTGAGCGTCGGAGTCGCATCGGGGAATCTCCGTGAGGGCGATGCGCTCGGAAACGCATCGGGCGAGTCGAGGGTAGCAGAGGGGCGTGGCGGTAGGATGGGCGGCGGCCGGGGCGTGCGTTGGATTGTCGGAACTGCATGACGAGAGGTGCGACGATGGGTCGAGCGGCGCGGAGCGTGTTGGGCGTGATGGTGGCGGGGTCGGTGTGGATGCATGCGGGGTGTGCGACGCACTGCGCACAGCCGGCGGCGAGCGCACCGGGGGCGGGGGCGGGGGCGGGGGCGCTGTCGTTCGAGGCGAACGCGAGCGCGGGCGTGAAGCACATGGAGTTCCTGGACGCGTACGCCGCGACGTACCGCTTCCGGTTGGGAGCGCCGACGAGCGTGCGCGTGATGCCTGGGGGTGAGAGCGTGCTGTTCCTGCGGGGCGGCGCGCGGTCGTTCGTGAACGATCTGTACGAGTACGACGTGCGCACGCGGCAGGAGCGCGTGCTGCTCACGGCGGAGCAGATTCTGCAGGGCGGAGCGGAGGAGCTGAGCGCGGAGGAGAAGGCTCGGCGTGAACGGCTGCGGCTCGCTGCCCGGGGGATCGCGGGGTACTCGGTGAGCGAGGACGGGACAAAGATCCTCGTGCCGCTGTCTGGGCGGCTGTTCGTGGTGGACCGCGCGACGCGCGGCGTGAAGGAGCTGAAGAGCGAGGCGGGGTACCCGCTGGATGCGCGGTTCTCGAAGGACGGTTCGCGTGTGGGCGTGGTGCGCGACGGGGACCTGTACGTGATCGACGCCGCGAGCGGGGAGGAGCGGCGCCTGACGACGAAGACGAGCGACACACAGACGAACGGTTTGGCGGAGTTCGTGGCGCAGGAGGAGATGGACCGGCACGCCGGGTACTGGTGGAGCCCGGACGGGGAGTGGATCGCGTACGCGCAGGCGGACACGGCGGGGATGCAGGTGTTCACGATCATGGACCCCACCGAGCCGAGCAAGCCGGCGCAGACGTGGGCGTACCCGCGCGCGGGGGAGAAGAACGCGGAGGTTCGGCTGGGCGTGACGCGCGCGTGGGGGAACGGGGAAGGCTCGGCGGGCCACGAGACGGTGTGGGTGGAGTGGGATCGCGAGCGCTGGCCGTACCTCGCCACGGTGAAGTGGGAAGAGAACGCCCCCCTGACGATTCTTGTTCAGAATCGCGCGCAGACGGAGGAGGCGCTGTACGCGGTCGATCCGGCCACGGGGGCGGTGAAAGAGTTGCTGCGCGAGAAGGACAAGGCGTGGGTGAACCTGGATCAGGCGTTCCCCAAATGGATCAGCAACGGGGAGGAGTTCTTGTGGTCCAGTGAGCGCGAGGGATGGTGGACCCTGGAAGTGCGCGGCAAGGACGGGGCCTTGAAGCGGCGCGTGTGTGGAGAAGACATCAACTATCGAGGGGGGTTGATCGGGGTGGATGAGGAGGCGGGCGTCGCGTACGTGAGCGGATGCCCGGACCCGACGCAGACGATGGTGTACCGGGTGGCGCTCGACGGGAGCGACGTCAAGCAGTTCACGTGGGTCTCGGGCTCCAACGGGATGGTGATGCAGAAGGGCACGCGGACGCGCGTGATGACGCTCGAGGGCCCGGACGGCACGGCGTCGTGGACGGTGTTCGACCCGGAGGGCAAGCGCGCGGGCTCGCTCGCGAGCGTCCGCGAGAAGCCGAGGTTCGGCTTGCGCACGGGCTTCGTCACGCTGGAGGCGAACGGCGTGGTCATGCACGCGGCGATCAGCCGGCCGAACAACTTCGAGAAGGGCGTCAAGTACCCGGTGATCGTGAGCGTGTACGGCGGGCCGCACGCGCAGGTGGTGACACGGAGCGGGAGCCGGCACTACTTCAATCAGTGGCTGGCGGAGCAGGGTTTCATCGTGGTGGCGGTGGACGGTCGGGGGACGCCGTCACGCGGGCGCGACTGGGAGCGGGCGATCAAGCATGACCTGATCGAGATCCCGCTGGCGGACCAGAAGGCGGCGCTCAAGGCGCTCGGCGCGCAGTGCCCCGAGATGGACCTCACGCGCGTGGGCATCTACGGGTGGAGCTTCGGGGGGTATTTCTCCGCGATGGGCGTGATGCGGGAGGGCGACGTGTTCCACGCGGGCGTGGCGGGGGCGCCGGTGGCGGACTGGCGCGACTACGACACGCACTACACCGAGCGCTACATGGGCATGCCGCAGGAGAACACGAAGGGATACAAGGACGCGAACGTGCTGACGTGGGCGGATGGGCTCGAGCGTCCGCTGCTCATCGTGCACGGGACGGCGGACGACAACGTGTACTTCATGCATGCGCTCAAGATGAGCGACTCGCTGTTCAAGGCGGGCAAGCGGCACGAGTTCCTCGCGCTGGCCGGGTTCACGCACATGGTGCCCGACCCGGTGGTGACGCGGGCGTTGTACGGGCGGATCGCGGGGTTCTTCCTGCGCGAGCTGGGCGGGCCGAGGGAGACGGAGAACTAGCACTCGCTAGGCGGTTTCGCGCGTCGGGAGCGCGCCGAGGGCACGCTCGACGCGCTGCGCGGAGATGCGCAGCCTCTCGAGCCCGCCGGGGATCTTGTTGTCGCGCAGGGCGCGCGCGACGGCCTCGGCGAGCGCGGGGGCCGGGCAGGGGCGGGGCTTGCCTGGGGAGTTGTTCGCGTCGAGGAGGACATCGGCGCCGGCGTTGATCGCGAGGAGCGCGGCCTCGTCGGGCGCGAAGCGGTCGGCGATGGCCCGCATGTCGAGCGAATCGGTGATGACGGGGCCGTCGAAGAGCGCCTGCTTGCGCAGGACGTTGGTGGTGTGCGCGCGGGAGAGCGAGGCGGGCAGGTCCGGGTCGATGGCGCGGTGGAGGAGGTGCGCGGTCATGACCCAGAGCGGATCGCGCGCGCAGCGCGCCCGCAGCTCGTGGTACGGCGCCAGCTCGTGCTCGCCGTTGTAGGTGCGGGTGATGTCGGGGAGATCGAGGTGCGAGTCGGCCGACGAGGAGCCGTGGCCCGGGAAGTGCTTGATGCAGGACATGACGCCCGCGCGGGTCTGGGCGTGGATGATGCACTCGGCGCACTCGACGACGGCGCGCGTCCTGGCGCCGTACGCGCGATCGAGCTTCGCGATGATCGGGTTGTCGGGGTTCGAGGCGAGGTCGACGCACGGCGCGAAATTGAGGTTGATGCCCGCGGCGCCGACGGCGCCGGCGAGTTTCGCGGCCTCGCCCTCCTGCGCGTCGTCGTCGAGCATGCCGAAGGCGAACGCGGCGAGCGTCTGCGGGAAGCCGCGGGAGGGTGAGAGTCGCGCAACGCGACCGCCCTCCTGATCGACAGCGATGATGGTGTCGGGCCCGAGCGTGGCGCGGATGTGGGCGGTGAGCCGCACGAGCTGATCTGGGGAGAGGATGTTGCGCGTGGCGCGCGCGCGGGCGTCGGCGTCGGGAACGGCGGCCGCGCGAAGGGAGCCCATGGACGGCAGGTCGACGTCGAAGAGGATGACGGCGCGGCAGCGGGCCTCTCGGCACGCGTCGAGATCTTCGCGGAGGGCGGGGTCGTCGGGCGTGGCGCCGCGGACTCCGACCATGAGGAGGCGGCCGAGGATGTCCGCCGGGTCGCGCGCCGGTTGCGGGGCGGGCGCGGGGGTCATGGGGCGCCGCCCGTGCCGGCGTTTGCGCGGTTGGGTGAGCGCCGCCCGAGGACGCACACGAGGAACGCGAGAACGGTCGCGACGAGCATCTGATAGCCGGAGGAGAGACGCAGGGGCACGCCCAGGACGCGCTCGGGAAGGTGGAAGGCGCCGGGAAACTTGAGCGCGGCCACCACAAGGGCGCCGACGAGCAACGCGGCTCCGGCGCTCCACGCGCTGCCGCGCCTGGTGAGGAGCGCGGTGAGGAACACGGCGAGCAGGCCGGCGTACGCGAAGATCATCACGCCGATGGCGAACTGCAGGAGCGACTCGTCCGACGCCTGCTGCCACGCCACGCAGAGGCAGGCCACGCCGGCGAGCAGCACGGACCAGATCAGCACGGCGGCGCGCGAGGCGCGGACGTAGGCGCGCTCCTCGCGATTCGGGCGGAGGGGCTTGTAGAAGTCGCAGACGATCGTCGAGGACATGGCGGAGAGGGAGGAGGCGAGGGAGGACATCGCGGCCGCAACGACGCCGGCGATCATGAGCCCGCGCAGGCCGGGGGGAATCTCGGTGAGGATGAAGTGGAGAAAGATCTGTCGCGAGTCGTCGGGAGCGGCGGCGGGCGCGTTGTGCACGATGTCGGGGCGCTGGTAGTAGACGAAGAGCAGCAGGCCGATGACGAGGAAGAGGAGCGCGACGACGAAGCCGATGAGGTTGGAGAGGATGGCGGACCAGGCGCCGCGCATTGCGGACTTGCAGGTGAGCATGCGCTGCGCGAGGTCGTGGTCGGCGCCGTACACGGCCATGTTGAAGAGGGTGAAGCCGAGGAGCGCGGAGGGAAGCGAGAACACCAGCATCGGGTCCCATCGCGTGTCGATCAGGGTGAGCTTGGAGGAGCCGTCGGCGGCCTTGGCTTCGCGGAGCGCCGCGAGCACGTCGGCGGCGGGGGCGTCGATCCGCAGCCAGAGCAGGACGAGCGCGGCCACGGCGGCGGCGAAGAAGAGGATCGCCTGGGGCACTTCGGTCCAGATGACGGCGTGGATGCCGCCGCTCACGGTGTAGAGCGTCGCGACGATCGTGGTCGCCAGGATGGCCACGTACAGGTTGCCGGGCTCGAGATCCCCGTACCAGAGCAGCGAGAGCGGGATCGCGGCCACGTAGAGGCGCGCGCCCGACGCGAGCAGACGCCCCCCCATGAACGCGGCGGACGTCGCCTTCTGCGCGCCGGGGCCGAGACGATCGCCGATGAGCTGGTAGATCGTCGCGGCGTGATGGCGGTAGAACGCGGGGATGAAGACCACGGCCACGACGAGCACGGCGATGAGCGCGGCGATGTTGAGCGAGAGATAGGTCAGGTTGCCGCGGTAGGCGTCCTCCGGGGCGCCGAGGAACGTCACGGCGGAGACGGACGTGGCGACGATGGCCAGCGACGCGGCCCAGACGGGGACGGATCGGGAGGCGAGGAAGAACTCGGCGAGCGACTTCTGTCGGCGCGCGAAGCGGACACCCACGAGCACCATGCCCGCGAGATAGGCCAGGAGCACAACCCAGTCGAGAAGAGCGAATCGGGGCATGGTCGGAGAGTGGTATCGGCTCGGCGGGGCGGGCGACGCGCGGAATCGGGGCGAGCCCGGGGCGTGGTGGGCGAGGTCAGGGCGCCTCGAGGGCCGCGCGGAGGTTGGCGTGGTAGTCCTCGAGCCGGACGAGCGCCTCGTGGAAGGAGAGTCGCTTGTGGTGCATGAGGATGGCGGGCTTGACGTGGCCTTGGGCGCGGTCGAGGAGCGCGAAGGCGTCGGCGCGGGGCAGGCCGGTGAGGGTGGAGATGATGCGGGCGGCGCGATCGCGGAGCTTGTCGTTGGAGGCGCGGAGATCGACCATCAGGTTCTCGTAGCACTTGCCGAGGCGCACCATGAGCGTCGTGGTGATGGTGTTCAGGGCGAGCTTGGTCGCGGTGCCCGCCTTCATACGCGTCGAGCCCGTGAGCACCTCGGGCCCGGTGTGCAGCGTGATCAGGTGGTCGAGGGGTGGGGGCTCGGGCAGCGTGGTGCAGGTGAGCAGCGCGGCCAGGGAGGACCGTTCGCGCGCGTGCGCGAGGGCGCCGAGCACGTAGGGCGTCGTGCCGCCGGCGGCGATGCCGAGGACGGTGTCGTTGGGAGAGAGGTTGAGGCTCTCGAGTTCGGGGAGGGCGCCCTGGGGATCATCCTCGCGCGACTCGGAAGAGCGGCGCAGCGCGCTGTCGCCGCCCGCGATGAGCGCGATGACGAGGTCGGGGGGCGTCTGGAAGGTGGGCGGGCACTCCGCGGCGTCGAGCACGCCCAGTCGGCCCGAGGTCCCGGCGCCGACGTAGATGAGCCGGCCGTGGGCGCGCATCCGCGTCTCGACGTCGGCGATGAACGCGGCGAGCGCCGGCGCGGCCTTGGCGAGCGCATCGGGAACCGCGCGATCTTCCTGATTGATCAGCGCGACGATCTCGGGGATGGAGAGCGCGTCCAGGCCCATCGAGCGCGCGTTGCGCTGCTCGGTGTGGATGTGGGCTCGATCGGGAGGGTGCTGGCTCATGCGGGTCGGGGGGCCGGGGTGAAACAACCGGAGAGCGGCGCCGGCAGGGCGACGCGCGTGACCTGGGGGAGCGTGATGGGCACACGATCTTCGCAGAGCGCGCCCAGCACGCCCACGCAGACGGACTCCCGGTGGGAGATCGGGATGTTGCGCTCGCTCGAGAGCGAGACGGGGCGCGAGGCGTGGCGCGCGAGGGCCGCGAGGAGCGCACGGTTGTGCGCGCCGCCCCCGGCCACGATGAGCCGGTCCGGCTCGCACGGCGCGAGCGCGTGGCTGATGGTCCGGGCCACGCCCTCGACCGCGGACGCGGCGAGGTCTTCGGGCCTCCCCGCCCGCCCCCCCCACTTCTCGATCCAGCCGCCGGCCTCGTCGCCCGACCCGAGCGACCGACGCGCGCCCGCCTGACGGGTCAGCGTCTCGGCCAGCTCGTTCGCGGCGTCGGGGCGCGGCGCGCCGGCGCTCGCGGCCTTGCCGTCCTCGTCGTACGGGGCGCGCAGCGCGCGACGCGCGACCTCGTCGAGCACGTGATTGCACGCGCACACGTCGAAGCCCACGACGCGCTCCAGCGTCGCGCCCGCGGGCAGGAACGTCACGTTGCAGAACCCGCCCAGGTTGACGACCGCGCGCGACTCGTCCGCGTCGCGGAACAGCACCCAGTCCGCGAGCGGCGTGATCGGCGCGCCCTGGCCCGCGTGCGCGAGATCGGCCGCGCGGAGATCGTGCACCACGGGCGCGTTCAGCGCCGCGGCGAGCGGCGCGGGGTTGAACAGCTGCAGGGAGAGCGGGGGAGCGTGCGCGACCGTCTGCCCGTGCACGGCCAGCAGGGTGGGCCGCCCGGCCGCTCGCTCCAGCTCGTACGCGGCGTCGGCGTGCAGCACGGCCAGATCACGGGCCAGCGACGCGACATCCCGCGCGCACAGCGCCTCGCCCGACGCGAACGCGCGGAGACGCGTCGCCAGCCCTCCCAGCGGGAGCGACACGTGCGGACCGGGTGCGACGCGAAGATCGAGCCCGCGCCCCGAGACGCGCACGGCGGACCCGTCGAGCGCGTCGATCGACGTGCCCGTCATGAAGCCGAAGATCAGCCGGTCCGCGTCGGCCATATGGGCGGGAGAGTACCCAACCCACGCCCGCGCGCCACGCGGGTCAGTTGTCCCGCGGCAGGAAGTCCACCGCCACGGGCAGGTGGTCCGACGCGAAGCCCTCCGGAGCCGGGGTCGTGCGGTAATCCGCGCCCTCGGGACGGAGCGGCGTCCCCAGCACGAACGCGCTCGCGGGAACAAGCTCCTTCAGGAACGCCGGGTTCACGAGGATGAAGTCGATGGCCCGCCCCGACTCGTGCGTCGTCGTGAGCGGGTCGCGCGGCGTGCGCGGCGCCAGGACGTCGGTGAGCCCGTGCGACAGATACGTTTGCACGGAAGCATCGATCGACAGCGCGTTGAAGTCGCCGAGGATCGCGATGTTCCGCGAAGGGTCGGTCTTCTCAAGGTCGGCGATCATCTCGACGAACCTGGCGGCCTCGGCCTCGCGCCAGTAGTTGTTGTACCGGCCCGACTTGTGGTGCACCACGAAGAGCGTCAGCGTGTACGGCGCCGCGCCCTCCTCCGAAGGCACGTCGATCGTCACGCGCAGAGGAGACCGCCGGCAGTCCAGCGGCTGACCCGCGTACCGGTTCGACTCGTTGCCGTACTTCTCCGGGTGTACGCCCTGGAGAGAGATCGTCGGCCACACCACGGCTTCCTTGATCGGGAAGCGCGAGAGCACGCCCTGCTCGATGCCGCGCTCGGCGCCGACGTCGATCGACACCACGTGCTTGTACCCGAGCCCCTGCAGATACCGCTCCCGAAACTCGATCAGCGCGTCGTACGACTCGATCTCTTCCACCGCCAGGATGTCCGCGTCCAAGCGCCGGATCGCCTCTCCCAGCGCCTTCTTCTCGGCCTCCGGCTTCACCGACGACATGTCGTCCTCGTTGCCGCTGAGGGACGGGTCGTCCTTGTCGTCGAAGAGGTTGAGCAGGTTGTACGTGGCAAGGCGCACGGCGCCGGGCCGCTTGGCCGGGGCCTCCGGCCGGCCCAGGCGCGGCGCGTCGGCGCGGCACGCGGGGGTCAGCGCGAGTGCGAGAAGGAACGCGAGAGCGGCGCGACGCATGGCGGTGTCCTTTCGGCGGGCGTGCGAGCGAGCAGATTAGCGAACGGCCGGCGCGAGGTCCGGCACATCGAGGTCGGCCCACACCGGGAAGTGGTCGGACGGGAACTCCGCGGGGAGCGCGGGCGCAGAGACGACGCCGGGCGGGTTGTCCGCCGGGGAGCGCCAGACGGCGCACGCCAGCACCGGAATCGACGAGGTGGGCAGCACGTAGTCCACTCGGAGTCGGAAGCGCGACGTGTCCGTGGGGTCGAGGCGCACGATCGGCGTGCGGCTCTCGGGCGCGGGAACGCCCTCCGCCCGCCGCACGCGAGGGTGCGCGAGCAGGAGATTCGAGATGGGGCTGTTCAGGGAGTCGCCGTCCGCGGGGTCGGCGTTCAGATCGCCGAGGATCACGGCGTGCGCGTCGCGCGGGAGCGGCTCGCCCGAGCCGGCGTCGTCCACGATCCACGACGCGCCGGAGAGATACTCGCCCCAGAACCGGATCTCGTCGTGGTTGCGTCTCCCGTTCCGGTCTTCCGGCCCGTCGAACACGGGCGGCGTCGGGTGCGCGCACAGCGCGTGCAGCACGGCCCCGCCCGGGAGCGCCACCGGCACGTCCCAGTGCGACTTCGACGAGAGCGGGAGCACGCGCAGCGCTTCGCGCGGATACCACGGCTCGCTCGTCTCCGGCGAGCGCGTCGGCAGCAGCGCCCCGGGCATGTCCTGCCACTTGAACTCTCGGAAAGTGCGCACGCGCGCGCGGTCGATCCGCAGCGGCTCGCGCACGAGCAGCGCCATGCCGTACTGCCCCGGGAACTCTCCGTAGCCCAGGCAATCGCCCCCGTAGCGGCGAGCGTCCGCGCCCGGGTCGGCCTGGCCGTCGCGATCGAGATCGTGCCCCGAATGCACGCCGGTGTTGGAGGGCGCCGCGAAGGCCGAACACCGGATCGGCTCGAGCCCCTCTCCCTGGGAGACGGCGAGGAACGCCTCGGCGAATCGCGCCGCGTTGGCGTCGGGACGCGCCGGGTCCGTGGCGATCTCGTTGAGAAAGAGCACGTCGGGGCGGATGGTCTGGATGACGGCCGCGAGCGCGCGGAGACGCGGATGCTCGCCGTCCGCCAGGTCGGACGCGCGGACGTCTCGGAGATTGAAGGTGGCGACGCGGATGCGCTCGGCGCTCGCGGCGCCGGACGCGATGCAGAGCGCCAGGATCGCGCGTGCGGCTCGCATCGGGATCACTCGGGGCAGGACGCGCCGAAGGAGCCGAGGAGGATGTTCAGGTCGAGGAAGTTCACGGCGCCGTCGCGGTTGACGTCGGCCTGGAGGGTCATCCCCGTCTGGCCGAACGTCCCCAGCAGGTTGTTGAGGTCGAGGAAATCGACCTCACGATCGCCGTTGGTGTCGCCCGGGCACGGGAAGGGGAGCACGATGTCGAACACCACCGGCCGGTGGTCGGACGCGAGCGACGTGGCGACGCTGTCCCCGTTGGACAGACGGCCGTTGTCGTCGCCCGAGTAGTACACGAAGCCCATCGCGTTCAGCTCGTCCTGCGAGAACACGCCGTTGTGATCGGCGTCGAAGGGCGCGGCCAGCTCGGGCGAGAGGCAGACGTAGTCGTAGCGCGAGCCGGAGGCCGGGAAGGTGACCAGCAGGGGCGAGCCGCCGATGTTCCGCCCGTTGAGCGATTCGACGGGCAGGTTGAGGACGCCCGTGGGCTGGCCGTTGTTGGCGTGCGTGAAGACGCCGGTGATGGTGCCGTCGCCGTTGTTGTTCGAGTTGAAATCGCCCACGAAGATCGAGTGGCCCGCCGGGGTCTCGCGGACGCCGTCGTCGTTGAGGTCGAGCCCGAGATTGATGTCCTGCCAGATCTGGATGCCGCTGTTCTGCGCGTTGAGCGTGCGCTGCGCGCGATCCGACGAGCCCGAGCCCGCCTTGAAGTGCGCGTTGTAGATGGTGAGCAGCCGGTCGGCGCCGTCGACCTGGAGCGTGAGGCGCTGCAGGTTCCTGGGCCCGCCGACGTGGATCTCGTCCGCGTCGACGAAGTTGATCCCCGGCCGGTACAGGATGGCCGCGTGCAGCCCGCCCGCGTCGAACTGGTTCACGCGCACCGCGGAGTACCCCGGGAAGTGCGTGTCGCGGAAGGCGAGCACCTCGCTGTAGCGCGAGTTGATGCACTCCTGGAGCGCGATGATGTCGGGGTTGAGGCCGGAGTTCGGGCCCTTCCCGTCGAGATCGAGCGTGGTCAGGAACTTGCCCGTGGCCGTGGCGTCCGTCGAGCCCGGCGCGCCGATGCTCTGCAGCACGTTGAGCGTGACGATGCGGATGGGCACGCCGGCGTGCGCCGTCGCGGCGGCGAGGAGCGAGAGCAGGGCTGCGGGGACGACGGTTCGACGCATGGGCGTGACCTCTTCTGTTCGCGGAAAACGGGGCGACGGGGTTCAGCCCGCCGCCCCGCGACTGTATGTGGCCTGGCTCCCGTCCGATCAGCAGTTCTGACCGAAGAACGACAGCACGATGTTCAGGTCGAGGAAGTTCACGACGCCGTTGTTGTCCAGATCGCCGTTCGTGCCGGCGGCCACGTTCTGGCCGAAGAACGACAGCACGATGTTCAGGTCGAGGAAGTTGACCATCCGGTCGCCGTTCGCGTCGCCGGGGCAGGGCGTCTGCGTGACCGCGCCCATCTTCACCAGCGCGATGCCGCGCACCGCTCGCTCGCTCGCCGTGCCAGGGTTCAGGATGCCGCCCAGGTCGTTGAAGCCGTCGCCGTCGAGATCGACGCCGTTCTCGTTGCCGCCGGAGCGGAACACCACGGCCATCACCTTGCCCGTGTCCGAGATCGACTGCGCCATGAACGAGTCCGTCGCGTTGTCCACGGGGAAGAACCCGAGCGAGATCGACGGCTGACCCGACGTCATGTTCGCCAGCGTGTCGCCGCTCTGCCCGCCCTTGATCACCGCGTGCAGCGAGTTGCCGGCCGAGTCGTAGAAGAACAGCGTGTTCGTCGTGTTCAGCAGCACGGGGCCCATCCCGCTCGCCGGGGGCTGCCCGACCGGGTTCGTCACCGTCCGCGTCTCCTCGAACACCTCCGTCACCGCCGTGAACGCCACGTTCCCGTCATCGTCGATGCCCACGCCCGAGAACGGCACGAACGTCGAGGTCACGACGCTCCCCGTGCCCGCGTTGTTCACGTAGATCGTGTTCTGCACCACCGACGCCACGCCGTCCTGGCCCGTCCGCGCGATCACGCGCGGCGCCGAGTACCCCGTGATGTTGCACTGCCCGTCGAACGTCGGGTCGTACACCCGAACCTCGTACACGAACGGCAGCGTGGTCCGGTCCTCCCACACCACGGCCACCTGGCCCTTGGCATTGATGGAGAACTGGTTTCCCGTGAAGGGGCCGGACCCGCCGCCCGTCGCCTGCGTCGAGACGAACCGCCGATCGTTCAGCGTCGTCGCGATGTTGTTGTCGCCGTCCGCGTCGATGAACGCGAACCCGTCGGTGTACGCGCCACCGCCGATCCGGTCGACCACGATGAACTGCGGACGGGCCGAGCCGCCCGACAGGGACCCGCCCGAGAACCCCACGCCGAACGCGATCGTCGGCACGCCGGCCCCGTTGCACTGCGTCACCACCGACAGCGCCGGCTGCGTCTGACGCACCTGGTCCGCCGTCGCGCCGTTCGGCAGCGGCGAGCCGACCTGCGTCCACGTCGCGACCGGCGACAGCGGGCTGTTGTTCGAGCCCGTGTACGCCGCCGTGCCCACCGGGCACGCGCCCGTGCCGCCGTCGAACATCGTCGCGCCTGTGTACAGCGTCGCGCCGTGCTTCGCGGCGCCCGGCGCCCCCAGGAACACCGACCCGCCCACCGACGCGTCGATGCCGGGCGACGACGGGTCGAACACGCGGGACGTCCCCGACGCCGGCGTGGCCGAGTTCACGTTGATCGGCAGCGTCTGAAACTCGAGGTTGTTCTGAACGTTCGACACGAAGTTCGCTCGCCACACCGCCGTCAGGTCCGGCGTCAGCGCGCCGAACGAGTTCGAGCGGTTGTTCGCGCCCTCCGACAGGAACGCGTTCACCGACGAGCCGCCGGGGCCCGCGTTGGGCCACGCGGCGTCCGTCGTGCCGAACGACGCCACGATCCGCACCGACGTCGCCAGGTTCACGCCCGTCGGCGTGAACGTCGTGAACGCCCCGACCGGGTTGCCCTGCGCGTCCATCCCGACCACCGGCGCGTTGAACCCCGAGTCGTCGCGATCCAGAATCACCGGGACCCAGACCCTGACCGACCCGTACGTGCCGCCAGTCCCGCGGACCTTGGTCGCGGGCTTGGTGACGTCATACCGGCCGGCCTGGCCGGTCGTGTCGTACGGGGCGGCGAAGGCGGCGCCGGCCAGAGCCAGCAGCGCCAGCGCGGAAACAGCGTGTCGTGTGCGGTTCATCTCTCTGTCTCTCCTGAGTGGGAAGGCGTGGTGCACCATGCGTGGGCGGGCTCAGTCGATGGTCCCGCTCGGATTCACGAAGTTCAGTGTCTCAGCCTCGATCTCCGACGCGTTCGAGCCGAGCCTGCTGCCCGAGGGGTACCAGTACGACGGGTTCCGGGATTGCTTCTCGGACAGCGTCTCGACGTGGCCGTCGAAGAACGCCGCGTTCATCCGCCCGTCGTGCCGGTACGACAGCCGGACGTTGCGCTTGGTGGTGTCAAGACGCGAACCGTACGAACGCTCGCGCGAGAAGATCGGGCCCGACGACGCGAACGCGCCCAGCGCGCCGGGCGACGATGTCGTCGGATTGATATTGATGCGGCAGTCCACGTCCGCGACGTTCAGCGTCTGGTCGAAGAACCGGAACCCGTCCGCGAACGCCGCCTTGCGCATCGGCTCGCCCACACGGTGCATCAGCGGCGAGTACGACGTCGGCGGAGACGCCGTCCCGCGGTACGCGCCCGTGTATCCCCACCGGACCACCGTCAGACTCCCCAGCCCGCCCGTCGACACGTTCTCCGACACGCCGTACAGCTGCCACACGATCGGCATCAGGTACGACGTCGCGTACGGGCGCTCCTCGCCGCGATTCAGCAGGTTCACCGCGTCCGTCGTCCCCGCGTCCGTCGAGCCCGTCCACACCGGAACCTGGTCCCGCTGCGAAGGGCACCGGTACGTCGACAGGATCGAGAACAGACGCTCCGTCCGGCCGTACGGCAGCTGCTCCCCCAGCGACGGCGAGATCCAATCCAGCGTCTGCGTCGGCGCATCGGCGCGCTCCGAAGAGAGCCGCAACGCCTCCGCCGTGTCCGTCATGTTGCTGATCTGGAACCCCGACGTGTTGATCCCCGGGATCTGATCCTTGTTCGCCGCCGACCACGCCAGCATCCCCGTCACGATCTGGCGCTGCTTGGCCGCGCACACCGTCGTCGCCGCCTGCCGGTACGCCGTGCTCGCCGCGGGCAGCAAGATCCCGATGAGCAGCGCGATGATCGAAATGACCACGAGCAGCTCGATGAGCGTGAACCCGTGCGCGGGCGGGCGGAACGGTCTGACCTGGTCTCGTGCTGGATTCATGGAGCGTCCGCAACTGTCAGTGATTCGGGATCGACCCGGAGAGAATGGGCCTTGGCGAGCTGCGCCACCGCCTCCCGGTACCGGTCCGGGATCACGTAGTGGCCCGCCTCGTTCTTCACCACCGGAAACAACGCCATCACCCCCGCGTCGTTCGGCGCCGGCAACATCTTGATCGACGACTGCGACACCGAACGCGTCTCGCCCGTCGTCACGTCCACAAGCATCACCCGCGACGACAGGCCCACGCCCCCGCCGCCCAGCGACAACAAGATGCCGGCGATCAGCACCAGCGGGCCGACGATGATGAGTGCGATCTTGAGGGGCTTCATGTGGACGAGAGATCAGACGTCGGTGGGAGCCGCGGGAAACCGGGTGCGCGCTTCTGGGCCGGAGGTGTGAGGAGAAACCAAGTGTACTCCAACCCCCTTCGCCCAGGCCAGCGCGACCCGTATGAGACTTCCGTGAAGGACCGCGCGGCAAGACAGGGCCCCTTGTCACCACATCGAGGGGCGCCGCGCAGAACGCTACATTCCGCCCATGCGAAGGGCCAAACTCACACTCATCGCCCTCCTCCTCGTCCTCCTCCTCGTGGCCCCCTGGCTCCTCCGCGCCAACGAACCCGACAGTGGACAACCTGTCGGTTCCACGCCGCGCGACCAACCACTCACCCTCGTCGTCCTCACCCCGCACAACGAGCAGATCCGCTACGAGTTCGCACGCGCCTTCTCCGACTGGCACGTCGCACGCTTCGGCCAGCCCGTCGCCGTCGACTGGCGAGCCCCCGGCGGCACCACCGAGATCCGCCGCCTCATGGAGGCCCGATACGCACGCGCGATCAAGACCGGCGAGATCACGCCCGACGGCGCCGCACACGCGCCGATGCCCTGGGACATCCTCTTCGGCGGCGGCGCCTACGAGCATGACGTCGTCAAAAAAGGAGTCTCCGTCGACCTCCGCGGCGCTTCCGTCCAGCTCTCCATGAGCGTCCCCGCCGGCTTCTCCACGCACCAGCTCCGCGACACCTTCGGCGAAAACCAGATCGGCGCAGGCCTCCTCTACGACCCCGACCAGCACTGGCTCGGCGCCGCGCTCACCGCCTTCGGCATCGGATTCAACCTCGACATCCTCCGCGAACGCCGCCTCACCCCCCCCACCACCTGGTCCGATCTCACCGACCACAAGTACGCCGGCTGGCTCGCCATGACCGACCCGCGACAGTCCGGCTCCGTCGCCACCACCTACGACTCCATCCTCAACAACCTCGGCTGGGACAACGGCTGGAAAACACTCCGCGCCATGTCCGCAAACGCCCGGTTCTTCGCAAACTCATCCCTCAAGCCCCCACTCGAGATCAGCGCGGGAGAAGCCGCCGCAGGCCCCGTCCTCGAGTTCTACGGCCGCTACCAGGCGCAAGCCCTCAAAGGCGCCGGCGGCGAAGCGCGCCTCGGCTACGTCGACCCTCCCGGCATGGTCTTCATCGACTCCGACCCCATCTCCATCCTCCGCGCCGGCCCCAACCCCGTCATCGCCAAACGCTTCGTCGAGTTCGTCCTCTCCGAAGAAGGACAGGCCCTCTGGCAATACCCCGTTCGCGACGCCTCGGCCTCAAACACCTGGGGCCCCACGCGCTTCGAACTCCGACGCATGCCCTCCCGCCGCGTCATGTACGACAAGCACCGCGACGCATTCATCGACAAGGGCCTCCGCCCCTTCGAGATCGTCAGCCACGCCAAGCTCCAGGGCTGGCGCCCGCTCATCGACAAGCTCATGGCCGCGTTCGCGATGGACATCCACGACGAGATGGCCCAGGCATGGAACGCGATCGCGCGTGTCCGAGCCGCCGGCGACGAATCCCTCGCGCGCGAACTCAAAGACCTCTTCTACGCCTTCCCCCCCCACCGCCTCCCCGACGGACGCGAACTCGCGTTCTCCCCCGACAACTTCAGGCCGATCCGCGACGACTGGCGCGACGCCAAGCGCGAGCCCGAACTCCGCATCACGTACACCGCCTTCTTCCGCGCGCAATACGCCCGCATCGTCGAACGCGCCGAACAAGCTCTCGTCTCAGCAGTGCACGCCGAAGAATGACAGCACGATGTTGAGGTCGAGAAAATCCACGCCGCCGTCGCCGTTCAGGTCCCCGCCCATCCCCGGGTACACCATCTGCCCGAAGTCCGACAGCACGATGTTCAGGTCGAGAAAGTCCACGACGTTGTCCCCGTTCGCGTCGCCCGGGCACGCCGGGCCGACCTGACGCTCGAACGTCATGTCGATCGTGCGCAGACCGCCGATCTGCGCGCCGTCGAGCGTTGAACGTGAGATCGAGGTGAACGTGTACTCTCCCGCGGGCAACGCCACCGTCTCGTGCAGCGACGCCTGCCCCAGCCGGGTGTCGAACGTGAACACCGGCGTCCCCCCGCTCGACAACTCCACGAACGCGAACGCGTCGTCGAACCCCGACGCCTCGATGTCGATCTTCCACGTTTCACTCGCCGGCACCGACAGCGTCACCAGCATCTTCGACTCGGCGTGCGCCGACACCACGTCGCCCCCCGCAGCAAGCCCCCCCGCGTCCGCGCCCGCAGCCATCGACAACAGCCCGTTCGACACCCCCGACACCTGCGATGCCGACGAGAACGCGAACGACTCCCCGAGCGTCGCGCTCGAAAACACCCCGTGGTCGTACGTGCCCTCCCCCATCACCATGTCCGACCGCGGGTCGCTCACCACATTCCCCCCCGAATCCACCGACGCATTCGTCAGCAGTGTCCGCGACGCGAACGTCACCGTGCTCGCCGACGCAACCCCGCACAACAACCCGGCGAACGCCGCAACACACATGGGCTTCATGGCCGCATCTCCTCCTGCAAGACCTATTACAGGAGTATTATATCTCTTTGACCCTATTGCACAATCCCGATTTGCCCATCACGCCCTGAACACCGCCCCCAACGCCTTGCCCAGCAGGATCGACACCCCCACCAGCGTCAGCGTCAGCAGCAACATCCCCCAAACCCCCATCGCCGACGCGATGTACGCCCCGTCGCCAAGCCGCTCGATGAACGTGTAGATCGCCTTCGTGATCGGGAAGTGACGCTCCTGCTGCGCCAGCACCAGAGAGTCCGACACCTCGAGCATCGCGAACGAAAACGCCAGCAACGCCCCGGCGAACAGGTTCGCCGCGATCAGCGGCAGCGTCGCCGACCGAACCGCACGCACCGGGCCCGCCCCGAACACCCGCGCGGCCTCTTCCACTTCCGGACCGATCTGCTGCAACCCCGCCACCGTCGCACGAACCACGTACGGCAGCCGCCGCACCGCGTACGCCAGAATCAACAGCGGGATCGGGTTCGGGTTCGCCCCCACGATGTCGATCACGCCCTCCAGCGGACCACCCCGCCCGAACGGCCAACGCAGCGACAACGCCACGTACCCGAACGCCAGCACCAGCCCAGGCACGGCCAACGGAAGCATCGCCAGCGAATCCAGCACGTGCCTCGACCGAAGCGCCGACCGCGCGATCAGGTACCCGATCAACAACCCAAGCAGCACGTCCACCAACGCCGCGCTCGACGCCAGCAGGATCGAGTTCGAGATCGACCCCGCCGCCAGCGGGTGCGTCAACGCCTGCTCGAAGTTGTGCGTCGTCCACGCGCTCGGCAGCACGTCCCGGTACCACGCCCCAGGCACGGCAAACGCTTTCAGCACCACCCCCAAGTGCGGAACGACCGCCAAAGCGGTCACCGCCGCGAACAACCCCGTCGCCCCCAGCCCCGCCCACAACCCGAGCGACCGCTCCGCGCTCGCCGTCGCCGCCCGCGTCGACGCCGCGTGCGCATCACGACCCAGCAGCGTCTTCCCCAGGAGATACGTCACGATCGCCACCGTCAGCATCACCGCCGTGAGCGCATACGGCTCCGCCGACGCGTCCATCCGCTTGATCCCGTTGAAGATCTGCACCGACGTCACCTGGTAGTAGTCGAACACCAGCGGCGTCCCCAGCTCCGTGAACGACCAGATGAACACGATCGCCCCGCCCGCGAACACACCAGGACGGATCAGCGGCAGCGTGATCGACGTGAAACGCATCCATCTGGGAATCGCGAACACCCGCGCTGCCTCGTCCAACGCCGGGTTCAGGTTCGCCAACGCCGCCGTCGTGTTCAGGTACAGAATCGGGTAGAGGTGCAGCGCCAGCGCCACCGCCACGCCCCAGAACCGGTGCGCCCCCAGCACGTCCCACTCCGTGCCCAGCAACGCGTTCAGCGCCCCCGACCTCCCCAGAATCGCCTTCAAGCCGATCGCCCCCACGAACGGCGGCAGGATCAGCGGCACGAGCACCGCCGCGTTCCAAAGACCCTTCAGCGGAAACCGATAGCGCGTCGACAGCACCGCCAGCGGCAGCGCAAGAACAGCCGAGATCGCCGTCGTCGCCGCCGCAAGCCCCAACGCATTCAACAGCCCCGCACGCAGCACCGGATCGCGCGCGATCAGACCCAGGTGCCGCAGCGTCCAACCCCGGTTCGTCGCCGCATCCTCGGCAAACCCCGTCCGCAGCGTCAACCCAATCGGGTACAGCAGCGTCAACGCCAACGCCCCGATCAGGACGAACATCAAAGCACGCTGTGCCGAGGACGACCGGGACATGCGCCCGGCAAGGTACACGCCCGCTGCGCCGGGGGCCCTCCCCGGGTTGTAGCCCATGTTGCCGGTGCGTTATGTTCGCGTCCCGACACCGGCGAGAGAACCCCAGGGGCTCGCCCGTGAGGGAGTGCGGACATGTCGGAACCAAGCCACGATGCGACGCCCGGCGTAGGAGCAATGCCCGAGATCCTTCGCACGGAAGGCCAGGGCATCCGACTCGAAGACCTCACGCCCGAAGAACGCGAGCTCCATTGGCGCAAGCACATCTATCAGGGCGATAAGCCCCAGCTCACCCTCCGCGCGATCGCCATGGGCGCCGTCCTCGGCATGCTCATGTCCGCGTCCAACCTCTACACCGTCCTGAAGGTCGGCTGGGCATTCGGCGTCGCCGTCACCGCATGCGTCATGTCCTACGTCATCTGGAACCTGCTCCGCGCCTTCTCCGGCGGACGCGTCGGAAAGATGGGCATCCTCGAGAACGCCTGCATGGCGTCCACCGCATCGGCCGCCGGGTATTCCACAGGCTCCACACTCGCCACCATGTTCGGTGCGATGCTCATCCTCGAGAGCGAGAAGACCGGAGAGAACCTCAAGACCTGGACCTCCCAACCCCTCTGGATCGTCGCCTCCTTCACCCTCTGCACCGCCGCGCTCGGCGTCTTTCTCGCCGTCCCAACCAAGCGGCAGATGATCAACCAGGAAAACCTCCCCTTCCCGACAGGAATCGCCTCAGCCGAAACGCTCAAGTCCCTCTACAGCGAAGGTAAAGAAGCCGTCCAGAAGGCCTACGTCCTCATCGTGGGCCTACTCGCCGGCGTGGTCATCGGCATCATGAACACCGGCGAAGGCACGCTCCACCTCATCGACCGCGTACTCGGAAAAGTCCGCCTCCCTGAACTCGTCCCCGCGCAGGGCTTCGCGCGCGTCACACCCCAGGGCCATCTCACCACCGCCGCCGCAGCGCCCTCACAGAACCTCATGCTCCCCGCGTTCGGCTTCGAGCCCTCCGGACTCCTCATCGGCGCAGGCATGATCGTCGGCCTCCGCGTCTCCCTCTCCATGCTCCTCGGCTCGCTCCTCCTCTACTTCTGGGTCGGGCCCTGGCTCATCTCCCTCGACACCATCAACCAAGGGGCTGAGGGCTACGTCCCGTCAGTCAAGGCCGTCGGCAACGGCGCCTACTACCAGATCGTCCACTGGGCGCTCTGGGCAGGCACCTCCGTCATGGTCTTCTCAAGCCTCACCGCAGTCGCAATGCAGTGGCGCACCATCGGCCGAGCGTTCACCAAGGCTTTCTCACGCTCCGGAGCCGCCCCCACCGCGAACGAGAGCCTCGAAGTCCCCGTCAAGTGGCTCATCATCGGCCTGATCCCGATCTCACTCGCGCTGATCGCCGTGCAATACCTCGCATTCCATATCTCCCCGGTGCTCGGGCTTATCGCCGTCGTGATGGCCTTCCTCCTCTCCATGGTCGCCAGCCGCGCAACCGGCGAGACCGACACCACCCCCATCGGCGCGATGGGCAAAGTCATGCAACTCCTCTTTGCTGTCCTCTCCCCCGGCAACGTCACCCACAACCTCGCTTCCGCGGGCGTTGCCGCCAACAGCGCCTCCTCCTCAGCCGACCTCCTCACCGACCTCAAGATGGGCTACCTCGTCGGCGCCAACCCCCGCAAGCAGTTCCTCGCGCAGTTCACCGGCGTCTTCTTCGGAACCATGGCCATCGTCCCCGCCTGGTACCTCATGGTCCCCGACAAGGCCGCCATCGATAAGTACCCCCTCCCCGCAACACAGCAATGGGTTGCCGTCGCGCGACTCCTCACCGAAGGCGTCGAGAACCTGCCCATCACCTCGCGCTACGCCATCCTCCTCGGCGCCTTCGTCGGCGTCGGACTCCCCATCCTCGATCGCCTCGTCCCCAAGCCGCTCAAAAAGTACATGCCATCCGCGATGGGTCTCGGCCTGTCCTGGATCATGCCCTTCTGCAACACCTTCTCCTTCGCCATCGGCGCCACCATCGCATGGATCTGGGCCAAACTCTCCAAACGCTCCGCCTCCAAGTTCAACATCCCCGTCGCCTCAGGGCTCATCGCCGGCGAAGGCATGATCAAGGCCATCATCGCCATGACCGCCACCGCACTCGGCCTGCTCGGGCTGCAATGAGCATGCCACCCACCCCTTACGAGTCCCGCCTCCCCTACAACAGACAACGCATCGGCGCCGGCGCCATCTACTGCTCCGACGGACGCGTCGGCGAGCACTTCGACGACTTCCTCCAGAACGGTCTCGCACTCCCCCGATACGACCGCATCGCCCTCCCCGGCGGACCCGCCTGCCTCGCTGGCCACCCACAGGCCCATCTCGAAGAGCAGGGCGTCGTCGACGAACTCAAGTTCCTCGCCGAGGTCCACGGCCTCAAACGCATCGTCCTCATCGCCCACCAGGGCTGCGCCTTCTACGGCAACCGACTCTCCCTCGAAGAACGCCGGCTCGAACTCGTCCAACGCGCCGACCTCGTCCGCGCCGCCGCCTTCGTCCACCGAGTCACCAACATCGCCAACATCGACGCCTTCTTCGCCCGCCTCGAAGATGACCGCATGCGCTTCGAGCCCGTCGAGGTCTGATCATCACCACGCGACGCCGCCGCTCCGCCCACCTCTCCCACAGGCTTCCCGTGAGGGAGGGCAGGGAGAGGCCAACCACTTCTATCTACTCTGCCTCGTAGAGAACTACGCCTACACCAGCACAGGCGATCTGTGCCGATCGGCTTCTCGTACAGCGCCCGACTCACCAGCAGCGACACCGCCCACTTCCCCCGCTCGCCGCAAGCCTGCGCATGCGCGATCTCCGCTCACCCCCCCTTCCGCGCCGTCACGTCCACGCTCGTCACATAGTCCGCCACCCGCATCCCCTTCCCCAGCCGCTCCGCCAGCCTCCGGTACAGCGCGTCCCCCGACTCCTCCATCGCGCGCACGTACCCCCCCTTCTCCTCCGCGCGCACCTCCGACAGCCCCGCCGCACGCGCCCGCCCCACCGTCTCCTCGATCAGCTCCGCCCCCGCGACGCACCCCACCAAAGCCTCCACGTCCGCGCGCACCTCCTCAGGCAACGCGCGCTTCAAGCCCAGATCCGAAACCGCCACTCTCCCCCCAGGCCTCAACACCCGCGCGATCTCCCGCCACACACGCCCCTTGTCCGGCGACAGGTTCAGCACGCAGTTCGAGATCACCACGTCCACGCTCCCGTCCGCCACCGGCAGATGCTCAATCTCCCCCAGCCGAAACTCCACGTTCTCCAGACCCGTCCGCTCCCGATACCACCCGATCCCGCCACGCGCCTTCGACACCATCTCCGCCGTCATATCCACCCCGATCACGCGACCCGTCCGCCCAACCCTCGGCCCAGCCACGAAGCAATCAAACCCGCCCCCCGCCCCCAGATCCAAAACCACCTCGCCCTCCCGCAACGACGCCAACGCCGTCGGATTCCCGCACGACAAACCCATGTTCGCGCCGCTCGGCACATCCCCCAACTCCTCCCCGTACCCCATCGCCCGCGCCAGCTGCTCCGACGAGAACGTCGTCGGACCGCAACACCCACCCCCCGACGCTTCCTCACCAGTCCCACAACACCCCGCGCCCTGCGCCGCGCTCCACGAACCGCTCTGCGCAATCTTCGTGTACCCCGCGCGCACCTTCTCGCGCACGCCGTCCGCCTCCTCCGCTCGCGGCTCAACACCCACCTTCACTCCCGCGCCCCCGCAGCAATCATCACCACAGCACGACACGCCCTTCTCGCTCTTCTCGTTCGCCCGCATGATCCGCTCCTTGCTTGATGCCGACCTCGTTCATGTTCCCGCCGCACCCGCGCTCAGCAGCGCCCGCTCCCCGTCCCGCACACGCCCCCGTCCGCAGGGCAGCACTCCTCGATCGCGTCCGCCAGCCCGCGCAGCGTCTCGCACATCCGCCCGTACCGCACCGCGTACAGCACCGTCCGCCCCTGCTTCGTCATCTCCAGCACCCCCGCGCGCTCCAGCGTCGACAGGTGCCGCGACACCACCGACAAATCCACCGCGCAGCACGCCCCAACCTCGCTCACCGACGCCGGCCGACCGCACTTGATCAGGCACGCCAGCAACGCGCACCGCGTCGGGTCGCACAACGCCTTGAACAGCTCCGGGTCGAGCAGCCCGTCCACCGGCCGACAGCACGACGCGGCCCGCGCCGGCGACATCGTCCGCTTTCGTTTGCGTGTTTGCACCATGATGCAAACAATACACCCTCTCAACGCCCGGTCAAGCCCCCTCCCCTCCCACTACCATCCCGCCACACAACCCCATCCCCCCCCACCACACGAGCACGCCCATGCCCGCCAAACCCGTCTGGTTCGTCGTCGACCTCGCCATCAACCCGGGCGCCCTCCCCGCCCTCGAAGCCCTCGTCCGACAAATGGTCGACCTCACCCTCCGCGAGCAAGGCGCCCTCGTCTACCAGTTCTTCCTCTCCCCCGACCGCTCCCGCTGCACCGTCGTCGAGCAATATGCCGACCAGGCCGCCGTCCTCGCACACCTCACCGGACCCGTCATCACCTCCATCGTCCCCAAGGCCCTCGAACACGCCTCCGTCGAACGATTCGCCATCTTCGGCGACCCCGGACCCCAAGCCACCCCCCTCCTCAACTCCCTCGGCGCCGTCATCTACCCCCACCTCCACGGCTTCACGCGCTGATCGACGACTCGCTCCCCAGCCCACCTCTCCCTCGAACGCTCCGGGGCGTCGGAAAGGACCGAGGTGAGCGCAGCCTCCGGGGACGCTTCGCTTCACCGTCTCGCATCCGCGCGACATCCGCGAACCTGTGACTCCCTCCGCGCACTCAGCCCGCACCCCCCTACCTCACCTGCCTCCCCACCCACCTCGCCGACTCATTCTCCGACTCCCTCAACCTCCCCGCCGTCTCCAGCGCCCTCTTCTTCACCACCCCACCGCGCTTCACGCACCCCTTCAACGCCCACACCGCCCCCTTCATCACGAAGTTCCGCTTCTCCTTCTCTGCCTTGAGCGCTCGCTCCAGCGACGCCAGCGCATCCACCAGATCCCCCTCCGCGCACTCCTTGTCGTGCAGCGCGATCGACGCCAGCAGCGCGAACGACGCTCGCTTCACGAACTCCTCCTTCGACCGCGCCCAACTCCGCACCTTCCCGAACATCAGCTCCCGGTCCGGCAGCCGATCGAACAAATGAAAACACGCCGTGTCGCACACGGCCCAACTATCAAACTCCTTCGCCCACCCATCCATCTGCTTCCCCGTCACCAACCCCGGCTCATCCACGAAGCACGCCAGCAGCCGCGCCTCGTACACACCTGTCTCCCACAGCGCCAGCGCCAGCCGATGCGCCGACGGCCCATCCGTCCGCCTCCGAATCCCCTTCGCAATCTCCCGGACCGACCCCACCGGCACGCCCAACGCCTTCGTCGACGGGATCGCATACCGCGCCATCCCCTCCAGCGTCGCCTTGCTCGCGCGCCGCTTCAACTCCCCCATCGCCTCCCTCACCCACTCCTTCACCGGACGATCCTCCGGCGCCCGCGCAACACGCCGAACATCCACTCCCCCACCCCCCGCCGACGCAGCCCCAGCCCGCTTCGTTCCCATGCCCCGATCTTCCCATCACCCCCGCGGCTCCGCCAATTCCCACCTCTCCCACGACCGCTCCGGGCGTGGGAGAGGGTAGGGAGAGGGCTACTGCATCGCTCCTCCCGCTACATCGCCTCGTACTGAGGCAGTCACGCACAACTTCAGCAGCGCACGAAGTCGGCCTTTCGCTCGGCCCCCGCCATTCCCGCGACTCCGTCTCCCCTTCGATCTAGAACTCCGCCCACCTCTCCCATTCGTGTCCTCACGAATGGGAGAGGGCAGGGTGAGGGCTCCATGGCCTCTTTCTTCTTCTCATCTATTCTTTCGAAGCTTCACCACTCACCGCACACTCAATCCTTCCTCCTCTTCTTCTTCCTCCTCTCCTCCTCCTGCATCTCCTCCAGCAACCCGTCCAACCTCCGGAACGCCTCCTCCATCCCCGCCCGATACTCCTCCAGCCACACGTTCGCCTCCTCCAGCGCCTCGCGCTCCACTCGGCACACGTGCATCCGCCCCATCACCCTTCGACTCACCAGCCGCGCCTGCTCCAACACCCGCACGTGCTTCGACGCCGCAGGAAACGACATCTTCAGCGGCGCCGCCAGCTCGCTCAGATTCCGCTCCCCCTCGAGCAACCGGCGCAACATCTCCCGCCGCGCCGGATGCGCCAGCGCGTGAAACACCGAATCCAGCCTCGCCGCAGCGTCCATGCCCGTCACTCCAACCGTGGCGCACGCGGCGCGCCGACACACAGCCGACGCGCCGCGCACGACCCTCCGCGCCGACTCAGGAACCCTTCGCGAACATCTCGTCCAGGCTCTTGTACCCGGCCTCCATCCCGTGCTCCATCCCCGACGCCAATGCGCCGTCGCGCGCCTCCTTCGTGGCAAACTCCAACGTCATCTTCATCAGCGTCACGCCCCCCCTCTCCGAAAACTCCAGCGTGGCCAGCAACTCCTGCACGCCCCCACCCTCACAACCACCCCCTCCGCAATCCCCCCCCATCGCCATCTCCATCCGCTCCGTGTGCACGATCCTCTCGTGCAGCACCACCTCCCTCAGCTCGCCGTGAATCGTCATCGCAGGGTCCGCCTCCGCCGTCCTCCACTGCCACCGGAATCGCCCACCCACCCGCGCATCAAACTCGCACACCGTCATCTCCCACCCAGGCGGCGCGAACATCCACCGCCGCATCAGCTCCGGCCTCGTCATCGCCTCCCACACCATCCTCCGAGGCGCCCGGAACTCCCGCGTCATCACAATCGACTTCTCTGTCGGCGTCGACACCTTCAACCCCACCATGCCGCTGCTGCTCATCCGACACTCCCTTTCACAATGACCACTCCACACTCCGACGCGCCGCCCATCGCGCACTCCGCAACACTAAACCACATGGTTCAATATACCGGCCGCCGCACGTTTGTCAACCAATCGGTTTAGGTTTTTTCAGCCCTGCGATGCAGCCCGAAACCCCGTCTGTGTCAAGTTTCCTTGACACCTCTTCGATGTCGTGTATTCTTGACATCGCGTCGCCGATCCGCGACACGGTCCCAACCCCCCCGGAGCCACCCATGCCCCCCTCCTTCGAAGAAAAAAGCGTCTGGATCCAGCTCCTCGGGATCCTCCTCTCCATCGCGGCCTACCTCGTCGTCGCCTCCACCCTCCTGGCCCGCGGCGTCACCGCCCTCCCCGCATACGCCGCGCTCTTCACCATCTCCGTCATCCTCCTCGTCATCTTCCTCATCGCCGGCCACGTCATCGCCGCACTCACCGCCAGGCCCGAGCCACGCGACGAACGCGACCGCGACATCTCGCGCCGCGCCGAATCCAACTCCTCCTGGCTCCTCACCGTCGGCGTCCTCACCGCCGTCATCGCCATGACCCTCTCCATCGACAACGTCTTCGTCGCCCACCTCCTCATCCTCTCCCTCTACGCCTCCGAAGCCCTCGCCCTCTCCCTCCAGATCCTCTACTACCGCCGAGGCGCCTGACCATGCCCCGCACACGCATCCTCATCGAGAACAACATCCGCGCCCTCCGCTTCGCCCACGCCGAAATGACCCAGCAAGCCCTCGCCGACCGCATCGGCGTCAGCCGACAAACCGTCAACGCCATCGAGGGCGGCAAATACTCCCCCACCCTCGAAGTCGCCTTCCAGATCGCCGAGGTCTTCAAGAAGCCCCTCGAAGACGTCTTCACCTTCCGACGCGTCGCCCGCTGATCCGCGTCGCGCATCCTCCCTCAACTCTTCCCATACCTCCCCGGCGTCATCCCCATCACACGCGTGAACGCGCTCACGAACGCGCTCGCGCTCCGATACCCGCACTCCTCACCGACATCCCCCACCTTCCTCCCCTCCGCAAGCAGCCGCGCCGCGTGCAGCACCCGCACCCGCGCACGCCACTCCTCGAACGTCAGCCCCGTCTCCACCGGAAACAAACGCTGCGCCGTCCGCTCGCTCACGCCCCGACCACGGCACAACTCTCCCAAACTCCTCCGATCTCCCGGCGACTCCTGCACCGCCGACGCAATCCGCGCCGCCCGCTCATCCCTCGGCCAAATCAACTCCATCGGCGCCGCCGCCCCGCCCTCCACCTCACGCAACACCACACGCGCCAGCGCCAACTCCTCCTCCGCGCGCCGATCCAGCGACCCAACCTCCACCACCCGCGCCAACGCCTCACGCATCAACCCGCTCAGCCGCACCGCCACACTCCCCCTCGGCCGCTTCACGCGGCTCCACCTCCCCCGACCCGCCCGCACATAGAACACCCGCAACTCCGTCTCCACCACCGTCTCGATCTCCGCACGCACTCCACCACTCACCCACACCGCGCTCCCCGCCGGCGCCGACCACTGACCCTGCGGCGTCTTCACAAGCAATATCCCGCGCCCAGCATCGATCAACCGATCCCACCCTTCCGTCGGCGACGTCGTCCGCACCCCCGGCGCGCACCGCGCGCATAACGTCCGCACGATCAGAAACCGCTCGTCCTCCACCCGCATGTCCCGCTGGCGTGTACGCGACATACGTTGGCAGAATATCGACTTCCCGCCATACCCTCCACACCGTACCGTCCACCCGTCATCAACGCACACCCGCCACAAGGAGCCCCCATGCACAACCACCTCTCACACTTCGCCGTCTGCGTCGACGACGACACCCGCGCCCGCGCCTTCTACGAAAAAGTCTTCGGCTGGGGCTTCCAGCCCTACGGGCCCCCCGGCTTCTACCTCGTCGAAACAAACGGCCCCGGCAAGGGCGGACCCGTCCGCGCCGCCATGCAGAAACGATTCGAGATCGTCCCAGGCGTCATGCTCAGCGGATACGAGTGCACCATCGACGTGCAGGACATCGACGCCGCCTCACGCGCCATCGAGAAAGCAGGCGGCAAGATTCTCATGCCCAAAGCCGCCATCCCACACGTCGGAACGCTCATCCGATTCCGCGACACCGAAGGCAACGTCGTCTGCGCTATGCAATACGAGCCCCGCGCGCGCTGACCCGCCGCACGACCCTCCCCCGCCCCCGCTCACCTCCTCGGCGCCCCCACGTGCTGGTCCATCAGCACCTGATTCCCGTCCGGGTCCACCACCACGATGTGCGCAGGCCCCGTCCCAGCCTCATCCGTCTCTACCCCGATCGCCACCCCCTCCGCCTTGAGCCTCCGCTGAATCTCCCGCACGTCATCAAACTCCGCCAGCTCATTGCACGCACGATCCCAACCCGGATTGAACGTCAGCATGTTCCCCTCGAACATCCCCTGAAACAGCCCGATCGTCGCCGTCTCGTTCTGCAATATCACGTACCGCTTCTCGTCCCCGCCCATCTTCCGAAACCCAAGCTTCTCGTAGAACGCCCTCGACGCGCCCAGGTCCTTCACCGACAGACTCACCGAGAAATTTCCCAGCCGCATCGCCCGCTTCTCCTTCGCGCCATCGCCCATCGCTCCCCCCACCATCACGCCCGCAAGCACGCACGCCGCAACCGCAACACGCTTCATCGCACGCCTCCACTTCTCGAGCAGCGCGCCACACGCGCACCCATCACGCACACCATCCTAACCCCCACCCCCCACTATGCTTCACAGATCTTGCGAACTTCACACTCATCCCGGCCAGCCACCGCCTCCACCTACCTCGAGCGCGTCAACCTCGCCATCGACCACATCCTCACCAACCTCGACAAGCCACTCCGCCTCGACGACGTCGCCCGCGCCGCCCACTTCTCCCCCTTCCACTTCCACCGCGTCTTCCAGGCCATCACCGGCGAAACACTCGCCGACTTCACCAAGCGACTCCGCCTCGAACGCGCCCTCTCCATGATGGCCAACCCACCGCGCAACCGCGCGCCCTCACTCACACACATCGCCCTCGCCTGCGGCTTCTCCTCCTCCTCCGACTTCTCCCGCGCCTTCAAAGACCGCTTCGGCGCCCCACCCTCCTCCTTCGACATCTCCGCACACCGCGCCGCCAACCGGCAACGACTCGAATCCCTCACCCCGCGATTCACCTCCCTCCCCTCACCCGACAACCCCGACAACTTCTCCGTCACACTCCGAGACCTCCCCCCGCGCACCGTCGCCTACATCCGCGTCGACAACCCATACCTCTCCGATGCCGTCCACGACGCCACCACAAGGCTCCTCGACTGGGCACAAGCACACAACCACGCCGACAACCAATGGCTCGGCTACCAGTACGAAAACCCCGAACTCGTCCCCCTCGAACACTGCCGCTACTACGTCGCCGTCGAAGCAGAACACTTCACTCCCGAAGGCGAGATCGGCCGCTTCCGATTCCCACACATGACCGTCGCCGAACTCCCCATCCTCGGCGACATCGCCCTCGAAATCCGCGCTCTCACCTGGCTCTACGGCTCATGGCTCCCACGATCCGGACTCGTCCCCGACAATCTCCCCGGCTTCGAAGCATGGAACGGCCGACCCTTCTCCCTCGGCCTCGAACGCTTCGACCTCCGGCTCTGGCTCCCCGTCCGCCAGCCCTGATTCCCCCCCACCACCACCACGCACACCGCCACCCCCGCGCAGCCCACACCACACCACACCACCCACTCCAGCAGGAGCCACCATCATGAAACGACACTCCCACCCGCTCGCAACCCTCGCCTCGGCCCTCGCCCTCGCCCTCGCCTGCGCCGCCCCACTCGCCCGCGCCGCCGACCCCGCCAACCCCCCCGCCTCCCCCAACGACTTCATCGCCCCACTCGCCGGCGAATGGACCGTCGTCAACGAAGTCTCCCTCGCGCCCGACCAACCCAAAATGAAGGTCGAGTTCCGCGAATCCTCGCGCACCCTCGGCGACAACTGGCTCATCGCCAACGCCAAAGGCGACCTCATGGGCACGCCCTTCGAGTCCCTCCTCACCCTCGGCCACGACTCGGCCCAAAGCCAGTTCGTCTGCACCTACATCGACTCGATGCAACGCCGCATGTGGACCTTCACCGGCCAGTTCGACGACGCCGGCAAACGACTCATCCTCGAGTGCGACGGCCCCGCCTTCGACGACCCCGCCAAAACCACCAAATACCGCCTCATCGTCGAACACCCCGAGCCCAACCAGAAAATCACCCGCTCCCAGGCCATCCTGCCCAACGGCGAGTGGTTCGAGTTCGAAACCACGACCTACACCAGAGCCGACTGAATCCCACAACACCCGAGCGGCGGTTTTGACCCCTCCCCCCGGGGGCGCGCGAGCGTGGAGGAGGTGCTCGCACCCCTCCGGGGATGCGAGCCGGTGGAGGGTGCCTTTGCCTAGTGCCTGATGCCTAGTCCCTAGTGCCCTTCGGTTCTCCCGCCTAGTCCCTA
>CAYPGJ010000013.1:68103-72363 GCA_964410465.1 uncultured Phycisphaeraceae bacterium
CCTAGTGCCTGATGCCTAGTCCCTAGTGCCCTTCGGTTCTCCCGCCTAGTCCCTAATGCCCTTCGGGTTTTCTCCCCCCTAGTGCCTGATGCCCAGTACCTAATGCCCTTCGGATCTCCGCCCCCGCCCCCCAACTCCAACTCCCCCTCTCCCCACGCCATCGAGGTGCGTGAGAGAGGCGGATGAAGCCTTCCCCCAATCGAAACGCTGAACTGGCACGTGCCCGGCCCCACACAAGCACACGCTGCCACCCATCGTTCCTATTGATTCCAGCGCAATGAGGCCTCTCTGAGCGGACGAATCTCTTGCGACACCTCCTCCCACTCACTGGAACGCAATACTGACTCCCGTTCGCCCAACTCAACGACCGCCCCATCAAATGACACTCCCAAATCGTCATACACTGCGAGAATCATCTGCACCCCATTTGGTTGCTCTGCCCTGATGAACTCAAGCATCCGCTTGTAGTTATCGCGGTCCTGATCCTGCTGATGTGGCGAGTCAATGACAATGGGACACAACGTTGAAGTGGACCAGCGTGCAATCGTGTGAAGCACAGCATAATAGTATGCGAGCAATGCTCGGGGCGAGTTACTGCCCGTCTCACTTATTGAAGTCACGATCTTCTTGGTGTACTTGATCGGCAACTTCGCCACATTTAGCGCCTCAGCGTACTGCGAGAACTTCTCGCCATACTGCCCAACCACTCTCCTTCTATGCTCACGATCCTCCAAGCGACGCATTTCAGACGTCGCTTGACGAACCTTCGCCTCAAGTGCCACTACACTACTGACAGCTTCATCCAGTTCCTGCCCAAGCGATCGTGCCAATTCCTGCTGACCCTGCAAACGCATGTACTCGCTAAGCTCTACAACCTCACGCTCCGCCACGGCCAACTGCTCCAGACGCACTACTTCCTGTGAGACACGACACTTTGCATCTGTATAGGCTTCCCGTTCCTTCACGAGAATCCGTCGCTTCGCATCTAGCTCTTCTAGCAATGTGTAGCACTGCGACTCATCTATCGCTATTCCGAATCGATCGCTGAATTCGTTTGAGTATCGCGCCCCGCACACTGGACAGTCAACACTATCTGGCAGCCCTGCCGCGAACGATCGATCCTGCCGGACTTCATTGAAGGTATGCCGCGCCACATCCATCTCTCTCTCTATGTCCGCAATTCGCCCATAAGCCAACGCCAGCTCTCTTGCCACTTGCTCCTCCTTTAGCAACAATGCGTTGCGCTGGCGAAGCATATTCTCGATCTCCTGCCTGTACTCGTCCGTGTCGACTGGGCCTCCGCTCTCTTGCAGACGTCGCCTGACATCTTCGCGCATCTTTGTAATCAATTCTCGTTTCTGAATTAAGGGCTGCAATTCTTGCTTTAGCACAGACTGCTCGGCCTTCGCTATATAGTATTCAGATGGTCTCACGCCTGCATGAAATTCGGCCACGTTGCGCTTATAGTCTCTTAACCACACCAGATTTGCGCTGGCAAATGACTGCCATGGTTCAGCCCAACCACGATCCTGATCGACGTAAAATGGAAGAAAGAGACAAGACGGAGGCGCCTGTCGCTCATTGCCGCTCTTGTCTACGAGCAACAAATGAAAGTTGAACATTGTCGCAAACCAGGAAGACATGCTCGCCTTTACGCCATCGAACACTTGTATCACTGAGTCATTCTTGTCAAACAGCGTGTATCGATCACCCGACTTAAGCATGCGATACTCGTCACCGTCGATTACAAATCGCAATGACGACATGACCCGGATTGCTTCCCAGCTTGGGTGTCGCACTGCCGGCGCCGCACCGAGCGTCTCGTAAAGCGACTTTAGGATGGACGATTTGCCTGCGTTATTTTGCCCCTTGATCACCGTCGCCCTTGGGTCGAATGTCACCCTGCGAGCTGATCGCTCTTGTTCTGATAGCAGTAGCAATTCTATAAATCGCAGTGTCTTCATGCTGTTTCGTCCTCAGCGCTCTCACAAGCATCCGATACTGTTGGTGCTTCAAATGATGCTACTCCTACGATCGCGTATGCGAAGTCAGTGCTGTATGCAGTTATGACCGGCCGAAGCGCGTCGGCTTGCGCACGAACCACCATCTGCATCGCATCCCACAGCGACGATTGCGGATCGATGGCCGCCAACGATCTTGCCGCGACCATCGACGCGTCAGCCAATGTCTTGTTTGATTGATCAAGCCTTGCTGCACAATAACGTGCCGCCGCCTGGCTTATACGGTTTGTTTGCACTACAGGCACATGCTCACTATTAAGCCGCTCCCGGATTAATTGCGCATAATCTATTGCGGCTTTACGATCCCGCCTTGCGGCAAGCATGTTGTCAAATCGAACCCTAGAGATACCTTTCCTTCTCGCAAGCTCTTCGAAGGAACCCGGAATGCTCTCGCGCGTCTGGCCCCGTCGAATCTCATCACGGACAGAAACAAATAGTGCATAGACGTTCGCCGTATCTTGCTCACGACGATGGAGGAATTGCGTCAATTGACCGAGTGAATGGGACTCGTATCCATTCAGGCTGAGCTCGTCAGTACGAAGCTCCAGCAACTCGCTTCCCAATAATTCTTTATTGGTCCTGAGCTCCTCCGCAATCGATTCCTGTATTGCTCCTTGATCTGCCTTACTGCAATCACTGAATTTTACAATGTCATAGCTTGTGCAGCACTTACCAGATTGATGTGTCAACTTGTATTTGGCGTTGCTGACCAGCACCAAACTAGAAGTATTGGTTGAAAATCTTAGGTAGTTGCTGCACAGCTTGCCAAGAATCGATCGTGACGAGGCGTTCTTTTTGTTGCATCGGAGCAACGAACTGCGCGTCCAGTGTTTCGTCGACGTTGTTTTGACTTGTACAAATGATACCGAAGTAGGATTAATTGATGCATTCAAAATGAGAACATCATCGTGAAACTCAGTGACTATTAAATAGTCGTCGGATAGATCATGTCGCCGCAGTATTTCGCAAAGAGTCCAATGGCACTGATAGTCCAAGCGATTTGCTGCGATCGATCCGCCACGCTCAACCGGCACATCGGCGATGAGCTGATCGGCTAGCGACGAAGCCATCCCCGATGCCTCAATGTCCGAGACGTGCCGTTTGGACTTCGTTGTATTCTCGGTCCGCCTTTTCACGCGTGTAATATCCTACCCGCGGGATCACGATTCAGAACCTGTGCCCAAACAGAGTCCTTAAATGCATCGTGTGCTCACTTGCACACTGTCGCAGACTCGTAGTTTCCTCCGACGTCTCCTGCAATTCGCGTTGCTCGGCCGCCACAAACGATCTGTCTTCGGCATAGTTGTGCCTCTTCCCCCCTACCCTCCCCCCATGACCACGACCGTCACCAACCCCCCCTCCCCCACCCCACTCCAAGCCTCGCCCCGCCAGGTCCACGACTGGCTCCGCCTC
This sequence comes from uncultured Phycisphaeraceae bacterium, assembly GCA_964410465.1. GTDB lineage: Bacteria > Planctomycetota > Phycisphaerae > Phycisphaerales > UBA1924 > CAYPGJ01. The sequence goes on from CAYPGJ010000013.1 coordinate 71,538, forward strand.
GGCTCCGCCGTCCTCATCGACGTCCGCGAGCCCGACGAGCACGCACGCGAACATATCCAACCCTCCCGGCTCCTCCCACTCTCCTCCTTCGACCCCGCACAAGCCATCGCCCCCGTCAACCACGGCCAGCGACTCGTCCTCCACTGCCGCAGCGGAAAACGCTCACTCGACGCCGCCAACCGCGCGGCACAACTCGCCGCAGCAAACCACGTCCCCATCTACTCCATGACCGGCGGCATCGAAGCCTGGAAACAAGACGCACTCCCCGTCCAAACCGACGCCTCCGTCTCGCGCATCAGCCTCATGCGCCAGGTCCAGATCACGGCCGGCGCCGCCATCCTCCTCGGCTCCATCCTCACCTGGCTCCTCCACCCGGCCCTCATCATCATCCCCGCCTTCTTCGGCGCCGGGCTCCTCTTCGCCGGCGCCACCGGAACCTGCGGCCTCGCCGCACTCCTCTCGCGCATGCCGTGGAACCGCGCGCCCCGCTCCTCATGCGCACCGCGCTGACCCACACACGCTCCCCCGCGCGCATCCCCCCCACCCCCGCGCACAGACACCTTCCGTGCGCACGCAATGACACCGACGCCCCCCGTGCGCGCCACGCCCGTCACTACGACACCCGTATTCTCGAGAAAATGCGCACCCGCCCCGTCACTGGGCCCTCTCGGCCAAAACTCGTCGGGCCGCAAATCCCGGCAAAATCGGGGTGACAGGATTTGAACCTGCGACCTTTTGACCCCCAGTCAAACGCGCTACCAAGCTGCGCTACACCCCGCCGCCGCGTCGAAAATGCCCCGACGCGGTGCGAACCGGGGAGTGTAGC
>CAYPGJ010000014.1:0-68321 GCA_964410465.1 uncultured Phycisphaeraceae bacterium
CCCCGGCGGCGGACGCGGTCGCGGCGGGCGGCCCGCCACGGGCGGCGAGGAAGACTCCTCCGGCGGCGCCACCCCGGGCGGCGAGAGCGCTCCCGCAGGCGCCTGATCCCCCGACGCATACACCACACAACGCTCTCACCCGAACACCACGAACCGAGTCGATTTGAGAGGGCTCTGCCCATGATGATTCACGAGATCACCGAGAAGGTTGGCAAGTACAAGGCGCGCAAGCGCATCGGGCGTGGTCCCGGCTCGGGTCACGGCAAGACGTCGGGTCGCGGCCACAAGGGCGCCGCGTCACGCTCCGGCTACAGCCGTCGCGCCGCGTTCGAGGGCGGACAGATGCCCTACTTCCGGCGCATCCCGAAGCGCGGGTTCACCAACGCCCCCTTCAAGACCGAGCACTGGATCGTCAACCTGGGCGACATCATCACCCACCCGTCCTTCGCCAAAGGCGGAGAGGTCAACGCCCAGCGGCTCATCGAGGCCGGGCTCATCCGCGACGCCTCACGCCCGCTCAAGGTCCTCTCCGACCTCGCCAAGGCCGGCAAGGACGCCAAGCTCGCCGTCAAGCTGTCCATCACCGCCGAGCGCGTCTCCGCCAGGACACGCGAACTCGTCACCGGCGCGGGCGGCTCGGTCAACGAGACGGGCACCCGGCGCGACCGCGTTCGTGGCGTCGATCGCAACAGCGACGACCGCTCGCCCAAGAATCTGACCAAGAAGCTCAACCGCTCGAAAAAGAAGAAGGCTTCCGCCTCCGAGGGTTCGAGCGACGAGTGAGCCGGTCGGGCGCGGCGCGATACCCGCGCCGTGAGCCCCGGCGCAGGCGCTCGGGAACGGAGATCAGCGCGCGATCATGCTGCAGGCATTCCTGAACATCTTCAAAATCCCCGAGCTCCGGAACAAAATCCTGTTCACGCTCGGCATGCTGGCCGTCTACCGCATCGGGTTCTGGATCCCCATCCCCGGCGTGGACCAGTCGCAGCTCGCCGAGTTCATGAAGCAGGCCGTCGGACAGGGCGGCGCCGCCGGTCGCGTCCTCCAGTTCATGTCCATCTTCTCCGGCGGCTCCTTCGCACAGTCCACCGTCTTCGGCCTGGGTGTCATGCCCTACATCTCCGCGGCCATCATCTTCCAGCTCCTCACCTCCGCCGTCGACTCCCTCAAGAAGCTCCAGAACGAGGGCCCCACGGGCCGTCAAAAAATCCAGGAGTGGACGCGCTACGCCACCATCGCGCTCTGCGTCGTCCAGGCCGTCGGATGGCTCTCCTTCATCCGCGCCCAAGGCCACGTCTACCCCAACTGGGCAAACAACCCCCTCTGGTGGGTCATGGCCATCACCTCCATGACCGCCGGCTCCATGTTCCTCATGTGGCTCGGTGAGCAGATCGACCGATTCGGCATCGGCAACGGCGTCTCACTCATCATCACCGCGGGCATCCTCACACACATCCCCGGCGCCGTCGTCTGGGTCTACCAGAACTTCGACCCCGGTTCCACCAACAAAATGGGATGGATGGGCGTCTTCACGCTCGTCGGCGGGTTCGTCTTCGTCGTCGCCGGCGCCATCATCATCACCGTCGCCCAGCGACGCATCCCCATCCAACAAGCCAAGCACACCCGAGGCCGGCGAGTCTTCGGCGGCGCACGCTCCTACCTCCCGCTCCGCGTCAACCACGGCGGCGTCATGCCCCTCATCTTCGCCTCCTCCCTCATGATCTTCCCGTCCACCGCCTTCGGGTACCTCGCACAAAACTCCACGCTCCTGGGCAACGGGTTCCTCAAGAGCGGCGCCGAGTTTCTCGCGAACAACTTCACCATGGGGCAGTACCCCTACGTGCTCTGCGAGATCGCGCTCATCTTCTTCTTCTCCTACTTCTGGACCACCGTCCAGTTCAACCCCGAGGAAATGTCCAAGCAGCTCCGCGACAACGGGTCGTTCATCCCGGGCATCCGCCCAGGCCCGCGCACCGCCGAGTACCTCGAGACGGTCATGGAGCGCATCACCTACGTCGGCGCCGCGTTCCTCTGCGTCGTCGCGATCACACCCGTCATCGTCATGCGATCGCTCGACGTCCCCATGCATGTCGCGTCGTTCCTCGGCGGGACCGGCCTGCTCATCGTCGTGTCCGTCGGGCTGGACCTCATCCAACGCATCGAGGCGAGCCTCCTCATGCGCAACTACGCGGGCTTCCTGAGCAGCAACGACGAGGGCTCCGGCCCCAGGGTGCGCGGTCCACGCTCATTCTGAGCAAAGTAAGCGGTTTGTTTGGGTCGGTTGGAGGTTGAAAGGGCGAACAAGACGAGTACACTGCTCGGCTCGACGGAGCGAGAGCCGTCGGACCCAGGTCGGACGGGTGGGACTCGATTTCGAACGCAGGGCGCCAAGGCGCCGACCAGCGGGGTCGGCGGTCACTTCGCGTCGGACGACACACGGTTTTTCGGAGCGCATCCGGACAGGCAGATCGATTCACGCATGGCCAAACAGGACGACAAGCTGGAGCTGGACGCGAGCGTGGTGGAGGCTCTCCCAAACGCCATGTTCAAGGTGCGTCTCCCCAACGACGTCGAGGTCCTCGCCTACGTGTCGGGAAAGATGCGACAGCACTACATCCGCATCCTCCCAGGCGATCGCGTCCGGGTCGAACTCAGCCCCTACGACCTCACCAAGGCGCGCATCACCTACAGGCACTGATCCAGCACCACACGGCACGTACGCACGAAGGAAGAAAGAAGGGCACGAGCGATGAAGGTCAAGTCGAGCGTTAAAAGGGTGTGCAGCGGCTGCAAGATCGTGCGCCGGAAAGGCCGCGTCCGCGTCATCTGCGCAGCAAACCCCAAGCACAAGCAGGTCCAGGGCTAAACAACGGCCCTCTTCAGGAGCGTAAGAACAGCATGCCCCGTATCGCCGGCATCGACGTCCCCGAGCGCAAGCCCATCCGCTATGCGCTGGAATACATCCACGGCATCGGCCCCAAGTTCGCGCAGGACATCCTCCGCGAAGCGCAGATCGATCCGATGAAGCGCGCCGCCCAGCTCACCGAGCAGGAAGTCTCGGCGATCGCCGGCATCATCGACGCCAACTACCTCGTCGAAGGCGCACTCCGTCGGCAGGTGCAGCAGAACATCCAACGCCTCAAGGACATCCGCTCCTACCGCGGCGAGCGCCACCGAAAGGGCCTCCCCGTCCGAGGCCAGCGCACCCGAACCAACGCCCGCACCCGCAAGGGTCGCAAGAAGACCGTCGCCGGCAAGAAGGGCGTCAAGGGCTAATCACGACAGCATCCGCGGGACCCACAACCGCGTGGAGATCGAGCAACCATGGCAAAGAAGCCCAAGAAGGTCCGGAAGAACGTCGTGCGAGGCATCGCGCACATCCAGGCCTCGTTCAACAACACCATCGTCACCGTCACCGACACCAACGGCGAAACCCTCTGCTGGGATTCCTCCGGCACCATCGGTTTCAAGGGCACCCGAAAGGCCACGCCCTTCGCCGCCACCCGCGCAGGCGAGTCCGCCGGACAGAAAGCCCGAAAGATGGGCATGTCCGAGATCGAGGTCCGCGTCAAGGGCCTCGGCTCCGGCCGCGAGTCCGCCGTCAACGGCCTCGCCTCCACGGGCCTACGCGTCACCGCGATCGAGGACCACACCCCGATCCCCTTCAACGGATGCCGTCCACGCAAGAAGCGCCGCGTCTGACATCCGCACCACGTTGCACCGTCCCTGCCCACGCGATCACAGATGGGCGCCGAGAGCGATCAGCAGGCTCCTCGGCTCCCGAGACACGCGCGGGGCGTCGAACACACGACACGCTGCTGAACACAGGATCACGCACCCATGCGAGTTCGCTGGAGAGGGCTTGAGCTTCCGAGTCGGGTCTCGATCGACCCCAAGATGTCCCACCCCAACTTCGGACGGTTCGTCATCGAACCGTTCGAACGCGGCTTCGGCACCACCGTCGGCAACTCACTCCGTCGAGTGCTGCTCTCCAGCCTCGAGGGCGCGGCCGTCACCTCCATCAAGATCAAGGGCGCCCAGCACGAGTTCTCCTCCCTCAAGGGAGTCGCCGAGGACGTCGTGGACATCGTCCTCAACGTCAAGAACCTCGTCGTCCAGCTCGAGGGCGACGAGCCACGAACCATGACCCTCGCCGCCTCAGGGCCCGGCGAGGTCACCGCTGACCTCATCGAGGCCGACACCGCCGTCACCATCATGTCGCGCGACCTCGTCCTCGCCACCCTCACCGACGCCGTCGACTTCGAGATGGAGTTCCGCGTCGAGAAGGGCCGCGGCTACGTCCCCGCAAGCGAGCAGATCGCGCAGCAGCAGGAGGAGCAGGAGATCGGCCGCATCCCGATGGACGCGATCTTCAGCCCCGTCCAGCGCGTCCGGTTCCGCGTCGAAGACACCCGCGTCGGGCAACGCACCAACTACGACCGACTCATCCTCGACATCTGGACCAACGGCACCGTCTCCCCAGAGATGGCCCTCGTCGAGGCCGCCAAGATCCTCAGGAAGCACCTCAACCCCTTCGTCCAGCTCGCCGAGCTCGGCGAGGAGCGCGTCTCCGCCGCCGCGGCCGCTGCCGCAAGCGTCGACGACGAGCTCATCCGCAAGCTCCAGATGCCCGTCTCGGAGCTCGAACTCTCAGTCCGCGCTTCCAACTGCCTCGAGTCCGCGCGCATCTCCAGCGTCTCCGAGCTCGTCTCGAAGACCGACAACGACCTGCTCAAAGTCCGCTCCTTCGGCAAGACCTCGCTCCGCGAAGTCAAGAAGAAGCTCCAGGACATGGGCCTCGATCTCGGAATGTCTCTCCCGGAGGGCGTCGCCGCCCCGTCGTCGGGAGCCTGATCACCGCACGTTCTTCACCGGCCGGCCTTCCATAAACGCCCGCCGTCACCCGGAGCCTCACCATGCGTCACCGCAAAGCCGGCTACAAACTCGGGCGCACCACCGCCCACCGTCTCTCCACCCTGCGGAACATCGCCGCAGGACTCTTCGAGCACGGGCAGGTCACCACGACCATCCCCCGCGCCAAGGCCGTCCAGCCCTTCGTCGAGCGCATCGTCACACTCGCCAAACGCGGCGACATCCACGCACGACGCCTCATCACCGCCAAAATGGGCCACGACCGCATCATGGCCGACGATGAGGACAAGCTCACCCGGAACCGCTACGGCGAACTCAAGAAGGGCCCGAAGCTCGTCAAGCACATCGTCGACGACGTCGCGCCGCGCTTCAAAGACCGCGCCGGCGGCTACACCCGCATCGTCAAGCTCGGCGTCCGCCGACTCGGCGACGGCGGCGAGCTCTGCGTCATCCAGTTCGTCGGCAACGAAGAGGGGCCCGAGATCAGCGGCAAGCCCTCCACCCGCCGACGCACGGCCGACCGCCGCACCGCCTTCGCCGCCAAGGTCCGCAAGACCGCCGCGGAAACGCCCTCCACCTGAGCTCGCACACAACTCCCGATCACCCGCGCGGGCCCCCACAAGGGCCCGCGTTTGTTTTTGATCGCCGCCTCATCCACGCGCGATCGCACGACGAACCCACCCACGCACGCCCGCCGCCACTCCACACATCGGCGCGCGGAGCATCGTCGCTCCGCCGCCGGTGTTTACTGCGCCCTGTCCGCCACGCAGGTACACTCCCGACCTGCATGCTCAGCGAACTCGACGCCATCGAGAACGACGCGATCGCGTCACTGGCCAACGCCGCGAACACCGAGGCCCTCGAAGCCTGGCGCATCGAGTTCCTCGGCGCCAAGGGCCGGCTCAAGGCCGCAACCGCCAGGTTCCGCGACGTCCCCAAGGACCAGAAGCCCGCCGTCGGCGCACGACTCAACGCCGTCCAGAAGGCCCTCCAGGACGCCTTCGATGCACGCCAGCACGCGCTCAAGTCCTCCGCAGCGCCCGAGTCCATCCCCGGCGTCGACCTCACCGAGCCCGGACTCCACCCACCCCTCGGCCGCCGCCACATCATCTCCCGAGTCCGCGACGACCTCTGCGACGTCTTCGCGCGCATGGGCTTCGAGGTGGCGTGGGGCCCCGAACTCGAGGACGACGAGCACAACTTCGCCAAGCTCAACATCCCGGCAGACCACCCGGCCCGCGACCCCATCGACAACTTCTACGTCGACGATCCCGCCAACGTGAAGGCGCCGCGCATGCTCCGCTCCCAGACGAGCACCGTGCAGATCCGCGTCATGGAGACGCGCAAGCCGCCCCTCAAGATCGTCGCCCCGGGCCGCGTCTACCGACCCGACACCGTCGACGCCACCCACTCCTTCATGTTCCACCAGATCGAAGGCCTCTACGTCGACCGCGACGTCTCCATGGCCGACCTCAAAACCACCCTCTTCCAGTTCGCCCGCGCATTCTTCGGCGACGGCTGCGAGATCCGCTTCCGTCCCTCCTTCTTCCCGTTCACCGAGCCCAGCGCCGAGTTCGACATGAAGATCGCGCTCCGACCCGGCGAGCCCCCGCGCTGGATCGAGCTCGGCGGCTGCGGCATGGTCGACCCCGCCGTCTTCGAGGCCGTCGGCTACGACCCCGAGCTGTGGACCGGCTTCGCCTTCGGCTTCGGAATCGAGCGCATCGCCATGGGGCGATACGGCATCCCCGACATCCGCATGCTGTACGAGAACGACCTGCGATTCCTGAACCAGCTCTGACGACCGCGAAATCTGTCAGGGTTTTTCCCGGAGAATTCCGACCATGGAACGCCACCCCCACGACGCCAGCCCCGAAAGCCCCGAACTCTACGTCGGCCCCCACGCCGACGAACTCGATGATCTCGACGGCGACGTCAAGCCCGCGTGGCCGAAGGTCATCGGCATCATCAGCATCGCCCTGGGCTCACTGGGCATCGTCTGCGGCGGCGTCGGCATCGCCTCCCCGTTCCTCATGGCCGGCTTCCTCGGTCAGCTCGACGGCGGCGCCCCGCCCGCGCTCACCTCCCCGAACCCGCTCGTGATCGGGTTCCAAGGCTTCAGTCTCATCTGGACCATCGTGCTCATCACCGCCGGCGCGCTCACCGTCGGTCGCAAGCCCGCAGGCCGAGGCACCCATCTCATCTGGGCCGTCGGCGGCATCATCCTCGCCGCCATCGGCATCTACTTCCAGATCCAGCAACAGGCCTCCATCGCCGAGTGGGTCCGCCAGAACCCCGATGCGCAATTCTCCAAGGGCGGCGGCGGCGGCGGTGGGATCGGGGCTTCGATCGGCCTCGCGTGCGGCGTCATCTTCGGCTTCGGCTACCCCATCTTCATCGCGGTCTGGTTCGGCCTCGTGAAGCGCAAGCCATCCGACATCACTCAGGGCGTCACCGAAACCGTCGCCTGAGAGCCCCCTCGCCTCACCCCACCTCACGCCCCTGGAACAGCATCACCGCCAGCGCCAGGAATCCCATCACGTGCGCGCTGGTGTACCCCAGCAGCAGCAGCGCGTACCGCGCGGGGATCGGGTGGTTCTGCGTGATCGCGTCCACCAGCCAGAAGAACTGCATGTTCGGCGCCACCGACCACGCCGCACGCGCCCCCCAGTTCACCCGCGTCGGACGCGCGAACACGTAATCTCCAGCCGCAGGCGGGCGTGCCACGCGCAGATCCCCGGCGTTCACGATCGTGAACACACGACGATCCTCCACGCTCCGAACCACCAACGCGGGCCCGCTCTGCGGGTCGCTCACGTTCGAAGGCTGCGTCACGTCCCCGATAAACGACGCGAACGCCGGCGTCGACATCTCGATCCCGCTCGGATCCCCCGCGAAATAGAACGAGTCCCCCGGCGCGAAATTGATCCGTGACTCCGACTGCAGCTCCACACGCCACTCGTCTCCGCCCTCACTCAGGTTCCCGTTCACGTCCGCGACCGCCTCGGCCGTCTGCACCTGCCCGGCGGGCGTGTTCTGGAACGCTCGGCTCCCGATGAAGTGGTTGCTCAACAAACCGAACACGAACACCCCGAAACACACCAGGATCGTCATCACCTGCTTCAGCCGCGTCGACGCCGCCACCGCCACCGCCGTCAGCACCAGCATCGCCATGCACACCGCCCCGCACGCCAGCAGCACCCCCGGCTTCACCTCGTGCTTGAACAGGTCCCCCACGTTCTCGTGCAGGCCCCACTTCTTGTCGAAGAACAGCGACACCAGCAGCCCAACCACCGTCAGCGGGATCATCCCGTACATCGCGGCCGACGTGAACACCCACCCGTAGAAGTAATTCCCCCACAACGCGATCCCCAGCGCAAGGACCACGCTCGAGATCGCCAGGATCTGCACCGGCCGATCCGGGTCGTCGTACGCGCGGCTCATCACCCCGTGCTGCAGCGTGAAAAGGAAGAACGCCAGCATCACCGCCATCGCCGCCGTCATCGCCCCCGCAACTCCCAGGAACTTCCCCACGACGAACAGCGGACGCCCGATCGGCTTGCTGATCACCGTCAACGCCGTCTTCTGCTCGATCTCGCGCGAGATCACCGCAGTCGCGATGAACGCCGCCAGCAGCGTCGCGCACCCCATCACCGTGGCCAGCCCGATGTCGAGGAACATCTTGTCGTCCCCCGTCACCTCCCCCTCCACGAGCGAATACCCCATGCTGTAGTTCGACAGCATGCTGTTGAACACCTGCATCACGCCGCTCGCCATCACCAGCACGAACACGATCGGCTGCCGGACGCTCTCCACGAACGTATTGCGCGCGATGGCCAAGACCTGGGTGAGCATGGGCTGGGGGCGGCCCTCCTGTGCGCCGCGCGATCTCCGGGGAGAGGTTGAACATACGCCCGTCTCCCGCGTACAGCAATGACGTCTCGCGCGAACCCCCGGTTCATCCTCTCCCCACATCCACAGGGGGTGGACAGCCCGGCCCGCGAGGGCGAGAATCCAAGCCCACCGGGAGCAAGGCCCCGCCCCGCACATCGGGGGGCCCGCTCAGCCGGCGACCCGGCCGTCAGCCGGGATAACGCGGAGTCCGCATGCGTCCAGACCATCTCGCCTACAAACGGGCAACAGCCATCTCCCTCTGGGGGCTCATCCTCCAGCTCGCGTCCGCCGCAGCCATCCTCACCTACGCCATCTTCGCGCGCGACCACGCCGCGCTCACCGTCGCCGCAACCGTCGCCACCGCCGCACTCGTCTGGATCGGCCTCGCCCTCGTCTTCCACCAGCACACCCTCGAACGACTCGAAGCCATCGAGACCGAAGCCCTCGAGTCCGAGTCCGGCGCCTCCTCCGTCTTCGATCAGAACGCCGACGACCTCCGCGTCGCCGCCCGACGCCTCGCCTGGATGCACCGCATCCTCCTCCCGATCCTCAGCATCCTCATCGGCATCCTCTACCTCGCCATCGCGTTCCTCCGGTTCCTCTCCGCGGAGCGGATTGTCTCACCAGACACCTTCAAGCCCTCCACGCTCACCGGCTGGGCCATCGCCGTCGGCCTCGCCGTCGCCGTACTCGCCTTCGTCTTCGCACGCTTCGTCGCCGGCATGGCAAAGCAGCCCGCCTGGGCGAACCTCCGCGCAGGCGCCGCCGCGGCCGTCGGCTCCACCGTCCTCGGCCTCGCCCTCGCCATCGCCCACTTCGTCGCCTTCCTCGGCTCCGACGCGCCACTCCGCTACGTCACCCTCGCCGCGCCAATCATCGCAGGCGTCCTCGGCGTCGAGGTCTTCGCCAACTTCATCCTCAACGTCTACCGGCCACGACGCGCAGGCGAGGCGCCGAAGCCCGCCTTCGAATCACGCATCCTCGCCTTCCTCGCCGCCCCCGACCGCATCGCGCAGTCCTTCGGCGAGGCCGTCTCCTATCAGTTCGGCTTCGACGTCACCACCTCCTGGTTCTACAGACTCCTCTCCCGCACCGTCCTTATGCTCGCGCTCCTCGCCGCGGTCCTCCTCTGGGGACTCTCCTCCTTCGCCGTCGTGCAGCCCAACGAACGCGCCCTCATCACCCGCTTCGGCGCACTCCGCGCCGAAGTCGGCTCGGGCCTCCACTTCAAGTGGCCTTGGCCCATCGAACGCGTCGACGCATTCCCTGCCTCCGCCATCAACGTCATCGACCTCGCCACGCCACACCCCACACGCGAAGGCGCCATCCTCTGGACCGCGCCCCACGTCAAGGAAGGACAAGAGGTCTACGCCCTCGTCCAGTCCGCCGAGTCCTCCGCAGGCGCAGGCCTCGATCTCGCGCTCGTCTCCATCGAAGTCCCACTCCAGTACACCGTCTCCGACCTCGGCAAGTACGAGCGATTCGCCGCGCCCGACCAGCGACAGCCGCTCCTCAAAGCCGTCGCCTCACGTCAACTCATCGAAGACCTCGGCACCCGCACCGTCGCCGACGTCCTCGGCCTCAAACGCGACGCCATCAACCGCTCCCTCCAGCAGCGCATCCAACGCGCCTTCGACGCCATCGACAGCGGCGTCACCGTCCTCTCCGTCGGCATCGCCGGCGCACACCCCCCCCAGGACGAGAGCGTCGCCAAGTCCTACGAGGACGTCATCTCCGCCCACCAGCAGCGAGAAGCCACACTCGACCTCGCCCGCGCCGAATCCACCCGAATACTCACCCGCGCCGTCGGCGACCTCGCTCTCTCCGAACGCATCGTCAACGAAATCAACGCGCTCGAAACACTCCAGACATCCAACGCCCCCGACCAGACCGTCCGAGAGAAGGAACTCGCCATCGAGCGCCTCGTCGATCAGGCCGGCGGCGAAGCCAAGAGCATCCTCGTCCAGGCTCGCGCCGACCGATGGGAAAAACACATGTCCCAGCGGGGTCTCGCCGCCCGGCACGCCGGACGCTCCGCCGCATACCACGCCGCCCCCGCCGTCTACAAGGCCACCCTCTACTTCGACGCGCTCGCAGACCTCGCCTCCAACGCCCGCGTCTACATCACCGCGTTCAATGACGCCCGTGTCCGCCTCAACCTCGAAGACGTTCAGGACACGTCCGCACTCCCAGACCCCGTCAAACCAAAGGAGCAGTGATCGCCGTGCGATCCACCTTCCTCTTCCTCATTACCGCACTCATCGTCCTCGGCTTCGTCGCCTTCTGGTCGACGTACTCCGTACGCTTCACCGAGGTCGCCGTCGTCACCACCTTCGGAAAGGCCGGTGACGCCGCCATCCGCAACGCCAACGGCGAGGAGTCCGGCATCTACCTCAAGTGGCCGTACCCCGTCCAATCCGTCACCAAGTACGACACCAGAGTCCGCGTCCTCCAGACCCGCTCCGAGACGCAGCTCACACGCGACCAGGCCCAGATCGTCGTCGAGTCCTTCCTCGCCTGGCGCATCGCCGACCCGCTCGTCTTCTTCCAGCGATACAGCGCCCAGGGCCCCACCGCCCGCGACCACTTCCGCGCCGCCGAACGAACGCTCGAATCCCTCCTCCGCTCCGCCATGGCCGAGGTCTCCGCCTACGAACTCAAGGAACTCTTCAACCCCACCCCCGGCGCATCCAAGCTCGCCGAACTCGAGGCCGCGCTCCTCCGACGTCTCGCCTCCGCCGGAGGCGAAGGACGAACCCTCGCCGACTTCGGCGTCGTCCCCGTCCAGGTCGGCGTCTCACGCGTCGTCCTCCCACAGGAAACAACCCGCGCCGTCTACGAACGCATGCGCGCCGCCCGCGAATCCATCGCCGCCGAAGCGCAAAGCCAGGGCGAGTCACGCGCCTCCACCATCCGAAGCGAGGCCGAATCCGCCGCGCGACGAATACTCGCCTTCGCCGACCGACGCGCACAGGAAATCCGCAACGACGGCGACCGCGAAGCCGCTCGCTACCTCGGCTCCTTCGCCGAAGACCCCGACCTCGCCATCTTCCTCAAGAACCTCGAGTTCATGCGCCTCGGCCTCGGCAAGCGCGCCACACTCGTCCTACCCACTACGGACTTCGGCTTCCGACTCTTTGATCCGCGCGTCATCTCCAACGCACAGGGCGTCCCCGTCCTCGCAGAGCCACGCCCCCAGTCCTCCGCCAACCCCGCCAACGAGCCCCCCTCCCGATGACCACCCCCCCCGAACACAACAACCCCCTCGATCTCCCGAACGAGAACGAGCCCGCCGCGACACGCCGCGCCGCCTCCATCACGCTCACCCCGCGCGATGCCTCCGCGCCCGACGCCCTCTCCCTCGACCCCGCCCAACGCTCCCTCGCCGACGCCCTCCGCATCACCTTCTTCCTCCTCCAGATCGGAATGGCCGTCCTCATCGTCCTCTTCCTCGTCTCCGGCGCGCGCAAGGTCAACGAGGCCGAGCGCGGCGTCCGACTCACCTTCGGCCGCATCGTCTCCCAGGACATCGGCCCCGGCCTCCACTTCTCCTGGCCATTCCCCGTCGGCGAGTTCCTCACCGTCCAGACCGGACAACAGTCACTCGAACTCAAACGGTCCTTCTGGTTCAACCTCTCCGCAAGACAGGAGAACGTCCCGCTCGACAAGCTCCCGCTCATCGGCAACGTCGGGCTCATCCCCGGCGTCGACGGCTCACTCATCACCGGCGACGGCAACCTCATCCACGCCCAGTTCACCGTCCTCTACCGCCGCGACGACCCCTCCGCATACCTGAAGAACGTCTACACGCCCGACGAGGAAACACTCGTCCGCGTCGCCGTCGAGCGAGCGGTCGTCCGCGTCATCGCCGAAACGCCCATCGACTCCCTCCTCCAGCAAGGCGCCTCCGTCGCGCCACCCGCGCAGCCGGCGACTCCCGCCGACCCACAAGCAGCCCCCGAGACGGCGCCCGATCCCCAATCTCCCCCCCAAGAGCCGGCGCAGCCCGAAGCCGTCACCCCGACGCCCGCACCCGCCGCACCAGTCCTCGCCGGCGAGAGCCTCCTCACCGGCCGCATCCGCGCACTCGCGCAGCAGACCCTCGACACCGCGCAGAGCGGCATCCGCATCGACCAGATCGCGCTCCGCCAGCTCATCCCGCCGCTCCCCACACGGCAAGCGTTCGCCAACGTGCAGTCCATGGTCGCCGCGGCCGCGAAAGCCGTCGAAGACGCCGAAAAAGAAGCCCGCGAGCGCCTCAACCGCGTCGCAGGCCAGGCCCACCAGATCCTCCTCGATCGCATCGACGCCTACGAGCAGGCGCTCGCCCTCAACGACGACCAACGCGCCGAATCCATCCTCGCCGACATCGACAGCCTCCTCGAAGGACGACCCGTCGAAATCGACGGCCGACGCTACGACCACGCCCTCGCGGGTGACGCCTCCAACCGAATCTCTTCCGCGCGCCAATACCGAACCGAGATCGTCTCCTCCTCACGCTCCGACGTCGAACGGTTCCGCGCCAAGCTCGAGCAGTACCGAAGCAACCCCGCGCTCCTCGTCTCGCGCGAGTGGGCCGACGCGTACATCTCCTTCCTCACCAACCCCATGACCTCCGTCATGATGCTCCCCCACAACGCCGATCTCGAACTCCTCCTCAACCAAGACCCCCAGTTCGCGCGCGACCTCGAGTCGCAGCGCAACAAGGCCGAGATCACCGACGCCGTCCGGCGCATCGAGCGCGAAAAGGCACGACGACGCGAGTCCTGGGACACCGCCGGAGGCGGGCAGTGAGCCGCGCCGCGACCGCGCCCGCCCGCGCACGCTCGGCTCGCGCCACCTCCGAAGCGCCCGTCGTCGCCGCGCAGGCCCTCACCAAAGTCTTCCGCGACTTCTGGCTGCGCCCACGCGCCCGCGCCGTCGACAACATCGATCTCACCATCCACCGCGGCGAGATCTTCGGGCTCCTCGGGCCAAACGGCTCCGGAAAATCCACCACCATCAAGCTCATCCTCGGCCTGCTCCGCAAAACCTCCGGCCGTCTCGCCGTCTTCGGAAAGCTCCCCACCGACGTCGCCATCAAAAAACGAATCGGGTACCTGCCCGAAGAGTCCTACTTCTACCCCTTCCTCAACGCGCGCGAAACCCTCGACTACTACGCCCGACTCTTCGAACTCGATCACCGCGCGCGCGAGCGACGAATCGACGAACTCCTCGACATGGTCGGGCTCTCCGCCGTGCAGCACCGGCAGATCCACGAGTACTCCAAGGGCATGCAGCGACGCATCGGCATCGCGCAGGCGCTCATCAACGACCCAGAATTCCTCATCCTCGACGAGCCCACCTCCGGACTCGACCCCCTCGGCTCACGCCAGGTCAAGGACCTCATCCTCGACCTCGGACGACGCGGCAAGACCATCCTCCTCTCCTCACACCTCCTCGCCGACGTCGAAGACTGCGTCGATCGCCTCGTCATCCTCTACGGCGGCAAGACCCGCGCCGAAGGCACGCCCGACTCTCTCCTCACCTCGCAAGACCGCACCATCCTCGAAACCGACGCACTCGACCCCGACACCATCACCGCGGTCGACAACCTCATCCGCCAACGCACCGGCCACGCCATCCAACGAGTCGACAAGCCCCGCCAGCGACTCGAAGACCTCTTCCTCGAAATCGTCGACCGCGCACGCGCCGAGCGACTCGAAACCTCCGGCGCCGCTGCCGGCGGACCCACCGCCGCGTTCCTCCGCGGCGAAGAGGAGCCCGCCGCCGACACCGTCATCAGCCGGCTCCTCCAGCCCGATCCCGAGCCCGCGCCGACGCCGACCACGCCCGCCGCCCAGCCCGCCAAACCCGACGAGAGCGTCATCGAGAATCTCGTCGATCAGCCCGCCTCAAGCCCCGCGCCGCGCGGCCACAAGCCGCGCGAGCCCGCGCCCGACGTCGATCGCTCCGTCATCGACGCGCTCACCGACGACCGTCCCGACGCGCCGCCCACCAAGGGCCGCAAGCCGTGAACGTCCGAGCAGCCCTCTCCCGACTCAACGTCCTCCAGCGCTCACGCCGCTACAAGATCGTCGCCAGCGCGATCATCCTCGCACTCGCGCTCCTCGCACTCGCCGCTTGGGTGATCGCCGTCAACGCGCCCGACTCCGCCTCCGCCGCCCAGGCCGCCGTCGAACGGGCCGCGGAACAACAAACACAGGCCGCCGCGGCCCAGGCCCGCGCTCGCGGCTTCTCCAACGACTCCATCATCGCCGCCGTCCTCCGCTCACCAAGCCCGATCATCCCCGCCGCCGTCGCAATCCTCCTCGCCTCCGCCGTCGCGCTCGCCGCCGTCTGGCTCGGCATCTCACTCTCGCTCCTCGCTCTCGCCGCACTCGCCGCAGCAGTCGCCACCCCGCTCCTCCTCTTCCCAGGCTCGCGCGCCCTCGGACAGATGGCCCTCGCCGCCGCCGCGCTCGCCGCGGCCTTCACCGTCCTCCTCCAGGCGCTCCGCGCCCTCCTCGCCTTCTCCAACCCCATCAACGCCATCGCCCGGAACGTCCTCGCCGAGGCCGCTCGCCTCAAAATCAGCGTCATCTTCATCGTGATGCTCGTCTTCCTCCTCGTCGCGCTCCCCTTCCTCCTCGACGAGCAACAACCCCTCCGCTACCGCGTCCAGACCTTCCTCCAATACTCCACGGCAGGCGCCTTCTGGGTCCTCGCCCTCCTCACCGCCCTCTTCTCCGTCGCCACCGTCGCCTTCGAGCAACGTGACCGCGTCATCTGGCAGACGATGACCAAGCCCGTCTCACCCGCCCGCTACATCCTCGGCAAGTGGGTCGGCATCTGCGCGCTCAACGCCGCCCTCCTCGTCGTCTCCGCCTCCGGCATCTTCCTCTTCACCCAATACCTCCGCGCCCAACCCGCCGCCGGGGAGATCCGCGCGTTCGTCGCGGCCGACGGCGCGGGCCCCGTCTCCGAAGACCGCCGCCTCCTCGAGTCACAGGTCCTCGTCGCGCGCAAGGTCTCCATCATCTCCGTGTACGACGCCTTCAAGCCCGAAGAACTCGAGCGCGAGACCGAGGCCCGATACCAAGAGTTCCTCGCGCAGAGCGCCGATACCACCCCGCTCTCCCACACCAGGGGCGTCTTCCGAAAGCAGGCCCTCGACGAACTCCTCCAGCAGCACCGGACCATCGACCCCGGCGAGGCACGAGAGTTCACCTTCAACGGCCTGGCCGATCTCCGCAGCTCCGGCAGGCCCTTCACGCTCAAGTACTCCTTCAACTCCGGCTCCAACAACCCGGCCACCCTCTACCGCGTCACCTTCGTCGTCGGAAACATCCTCGCCTTCACTCGCCAGGCCGCGCTCAAGACCGCCCAAACCGTCACCCTCCCCGACGATCTCCTCCCCCCCAACCTCACAACCGAACAACGAGAGTCCGAGCGCCGCCGAATCCTCGCCGACCTCATCGACGAACAGGGCAGGCTCCTCATCCAGATCATCAACGGCGACCCCAGGCTCAACGCCGCAAACCCATACCCCATGACGTTCCCCCCCGACGGACTCCAGGTCCTCTACGCCGACGGCCCCTACGAAACCAACTTCCTCCGCGTCGCGCTCGTCCTCTGGTGCAAACTCGCGCTCATCGCCGCCATCGGCGTCGCCGCCGGAACCTTCCTCGCCTTCCCCGTCGCCTCACTCACAACCCTCGCCCTCCTCTTCATCCTCGAATCCGCCGCCTTCCTCAAGGAATCCCTCGAGAGCTACCAGTCCGTCACCGAGCAGGGAATCGATGTCGTCGCATTTACCGCGAGGCTCATCGCCGTCCCCATCATCTACCTCGTCGGCTGGTACGCCCAGCTCACCCCCACCGCAAGCCTCGCCGACGGCATCATGGTTCCCTGGTCGCACCTCGTACGCGCCGCCGTCCTCCTCGCCTGTGTCGCCGCCGCCGCCCTCCTCCTGGGCTGGCTCGTCTTCCGCAAACGCGAACTCGCCACCTACTCGGGGAAATAACCAACGCGTCCATGAACTCCTCCCGATCCATCCACCTCCTCTGCTCCGCCGCGATCATCGCCTCGATCGTCGCCTCCGCTTGGTTCGCCACCGCCATCACCGCACAGGCCGGACGCGCCCAGCTCGTCTACGCCGACCGACCCGAAGAGGGAGACCCGCCCGAAGTCGCCGTCGGCATCGCCCTCGGCGCCTTCCGCGGCCTCTTCGTCAACATCCTCTGGTTCCGCGCCAACAAGCTCAAAGAAGAAGGAAAGTTCTACGAGTCCATCGAGCTCGCGCGAACCATCACGCGCCTTCAACCACGCTTCCCCAGAGTCTGGATCTTCCAGGCCTGGAACATGGCATACAACATCTCCGTCGCCACCAACCGCGCCGAAGACCGCTGGATGTGGGTCAAGGCCGGCATCGACCTCCTCCGACGCCACGCCATCCCCGCAAACCCCTCCGAGCCCGTCATCCAACGCGAACTCGCCTGGATGTACAACCACAAAGTCCAGGGCATCACCGACGACGCGAACCAGTACTACAAGCGACGCGTCGCCGAAGAATGGACCATCGCCCTCGGCAAGCCGCCCCCCCGCCCGGCAGACACCGATGCCGCCAAACGGATCTACGCAGACTGGCTCCGGATCTACGACTCCGCCCCAGACACCATCGAGGACGCCATCGCCCTCCAACCCTCCCTCCAAACACTCCTCGAACGAATCCGCACCGAAGCCAAGGCCCCTCTCGACTTCCAGCTCCTCCGTACCGTCGAGCTCTACACCTCACTCTCCGAATCCTGGGCCGCGCATCAGGGACTCGTCGACCTCTCCCCGGAAAACCGCAACGACGCGCTCCTCAACCTCATGGCCGAGCAGGACCTCCGCTCGGCGTGGGAGCTCCTCATCCGCTATCTCCGCAAGCGCTACGTCACCGACGAAGCAAACCTCGAACTCCCGCGAATGATCCGATACACCGAGAAGTACGGCCCACTCGACTGGAGACACCCCTCCACGCACGCTCTCTACTGGTCGCTCCGCGGCTCCGAAACCGGACGCGCACGTGTCTCCGACATCGAGTTCGATCTCATCAATACCGACCGCATCGCCCTCCACGCCGTGCAGGAGCTCGCGCGATGGGGCGATCTCTACTTCGACATCCTCGACGACTCCACCTACATCGCCCTCCCCTCCGCAGACTTCATCCCCCTCTACGGACAGCTCCTCGCCGAATTCCAGAAAAACGCCTCCACCTTCGAAGACTCTGCAAAGGTCTTCACCACCTTCGCCCTCGGCTACGAGAACTTCCTCCGAGACGCCGTCCGGTTCTTCTTCCGCGCAGGAAACCTCACCAAAGCACACGAGTACTTCAACACCCTCCGCAACTGGCCCGGACTCAACTTGAACGCCAAGCCCGACCTCCTCGCCGACCTCTCACTCCCCCTCGATCAATTCATCAAAAAAGATCTCGAAGAACGCCTCTCCTCCGCGCAAGTCGCCATCCAGGAACTCGACGGCGCCATCACCTCCGCATACCTCCGCGGCGCCCTCAGAGGCAACCGCGAAGTCTTCGACGCGCAACTCAACTACGCACGCTTCGTCCATAAAACCTACATGGAAGACCAGCTCCGACGCACTCTCCCTGGCGGCGAGCAGGAACGAACCGAGTTCTTCCCGAGAGACTTCAACGACGCCGTCTCACAATCTCTCACCGGACTCCTCCTCTTCGGCCGCCTCGGCCTCCAGGACCAGGCCACCCTCTACCGACGCGCGCCAGACGCCATCCAGAAAGCCGTCTTCGATCAACTCGCCTCCGCGCTCACCAAACCCGGCGGACTCACCCCCGCGCAGTTCCGACAGTGGTTCCCCGAGCCCCCCGACATGGACGAGTACCGAAAACTCCGCGAACTCCAGAAACAGGTCGACGACCCCGCACGCAAGAAAGACGTCCAGATCGCCCCCAACTAACCGTCCCGCACACGCGCAAACACCCGCGCCGGCACGCACCCCCATGACCACCAACTACCCACTCGTCCGCGCCGACGACGGCCTCGCCGTTGAGCTCCCCCAAGCCCTCCTCCACATCCGACACTTCCTCGCCGTCGGCCGCAACTACGCCGAGCACGCCAAGGAACTCGGCAACAAAACCGAAGACCGCCCCCTCATCTTCACCAAGTCCTACGCCAGCGCAATTCTTCACAACGAAACCATCCGCATCCCCAAAGCCTGCGCCGACCGCGACCAGGTCGACTTCGAGGGCGAGCTCGCCCTCATCCTCGCGCGCCCGGCACGCAACGTCTCTGAGTCCGACGCCCTCTCTCACGTCCTCGGCTACTGCTGCGCCAACGACGTCTCCGCGCGCTGGTGGCAGAAGGAAGGCTCCGGCGGTCAGTTCTTCCGAGGCAAGTCCTTCGACACCTTCTGCCCCCTCGGCCCCCACGTCACACCCGCCTCCTCCATCCCCAACCCCCACAACCTCCACCTCACCACGCGCGTCAACGGCGAGACCATGCAGTCCGCACCCACCTCCGACATGCTCTTCTCCATCCCCTTCCTCATCGCCGAGCTCTCACGCTCCACCACCCTCCCCGCCGGAACCGTCATCCTCACCGGCACCCCCTCAGGCGTCGGCGCCGGTCGCAAGCCCCCGCGCTTCCTCCAGCACGGCGACACCGTCGAAATCGAGATCTCCTCCCTCGGCTCGCTCCGCAACCCCGTCGCCCTCGAATCCTGATCTGTACGCACGCCGCGCATCATCGCATCGCTACGAAATCGATATCCCTTGTCCGCCGAGTGTCGAGTGTCGAGTGCCGAGTGCCGAGTGCCGAGTGCCGAGTGCCGAGTGCCCCTCTCCCTTCCCCTACAATCCGCCCCTCCCATGACCACCAAATCCCCAGCCATCGTCCCCGCAGCCGCCATCCGCCGCCAGTTCATCGACTACTTCGTCGAGCGCTGCGCACACGTCTTCGTCCCCTCCTCACCCGTCGTCCCCCACGACGACCCCACCCTCCTCTTCACCAACGCCGGGATGAACCAGTACAAGCCCATCTTCCTGGGCCAGGTCTCCCCCTCCTCAGACTTCGCCAAACTCAAGCGCGCCGTCAACTCCCAGAAGTGCATCCGCGCCGGCGGCAAACACAACGACCTCGACGACGTCGGCAAAGACCTCTACCACCACACCTTCTTCGAAATGCTCGGCAACTGGTCCTTCGGCGACTACTTCAAAAAAGAAGCCATCGACTGGGCCTGGGAACTCCTCACCAAAGTCTGGAAGATCGACCCCGACCGCCTCTACGCCACCTACTTCGAAGGCTCCAAGCCCGAAGGCCTCGACCCCGACCGTGAAGCCTTCGACCTCTGGCGCAAGCACCTCCCCGAGTCCCGCATCCTCCCCGGCAACATGAAGGACAACTTCTGGGAGATGGGCGACACCGGCCCCTGCGGCCCATGCTCCGAGATCCACTACGACGGCCGCTCCGCCGCCGAACGCGCCGCCACCCCAGGCTGGAAACTCGTCAACGCCGGACACCCCGACGTCATCGAGATCTGGAACAACGTCTTCATCCAGTTCAACCGCTCAGGCCCCGGCGGCTCAGGCCTCCGCCCCCTCCCCGCCAAGCACGTCGACACCGGCATGGGCCTCGAACGCGTCGTCCGCGTCCTCCAGGGCAAGACCTCCAACTACGACACCGACCTCTTCACCCCCATCCTCGACGCCGTCAGCCGTCTCACCGGCGCCGCGCCCTACTCCGGCAAACTCAACGACGCCCGCGACACCGCATACCGCGTCGTCGCAGACCACGCCCGCACACTCACCTTCGCCATCACCGACGGCGCCGTCCCCTCCAACGAAGGCCGAGGCTACGTCCTCCGCCGAATCCTCCGACGCGCCTTCCGACACGCACGCCAACACCTCGGCGCCACCGGCCCCATCCTCTCCGAACTCGTCCCCACCATCGTCGAGCACTTCGCCCCCTCCTTCCCCGAACTCGCCAAACAACCCGACCGCGTCGCCGCAGTCATCCGCGAGGAAGAAGAAGCCTTCGCCCGCACCATCGACCGCGGCATCGCCCTCTTCGACGACGCCGCAGGCAGCAAGTCCATCACCGCGCAAGACGCCTTCCGACTCCACGACACCTACGGCTTCCCCATCGATCTCACACAGATCATGGCCGAAGAGCGCGGCCTCACCGTCGACGTGCCCGGCTTCGAACAACTCATGACCGAAGCCCGCGAGAAGTCCCGCGCTGCCGGCCGCGCCTCCCACGGCGCCGGCGCAGGCCTCGTCCTCGCCGCCGACCAGACCGCCGCACTCGCGCGCATGAACGTCAAGCCCACCAACGACCTCGACAAGTTCCACGCGCGACCCATCCGCGCACGCATCCGCGCCATCTGGAACGGGCACGACTTCGACGAGTCCATCGACGCCGCCGCAACCCACATCGACGACCGCTTCGGCCTCGTCCTCGACAAGACCAACGTCTACGCCGAAATGGGCGGACAACTCGCAGACCACGCCGACATCCGACGCGAAACCTCCAGCGCGCGAGGCGGCGCACCCGCAGACTTCGAGATGGAAGACGCCCGCTCCTACGCCGGCTACGTCCTCCACGTCGGCCGCCTCAAGTCCGGCCGACTCGCCGTCGGCGATGAAGTCGAGATCCGCGTCGACGCCGACCGCCGCGCCCCCATCATGGCCAACCACACCGCAACACACCTCCTCAACCTCGCCCTCCGCGACGTCCTCGGCCCCGGCGCCGACCAGAAGGGCTCACTCGTCGCCCCCGACCGTCTCCGCTTCGACTTCACCTCCAACCACCCGCTCACCGACGATCAACCCGCCCGCATCGAATCCATCGTCCGCGATCAGATCGACGCCAACCTCACCGTCTACGCAGACAACGCCCCTCTCGCGCAAGCCAGGAAAATCCAAGGCCTCCGCGCCGTCTTCGGCGAGACCTACCCAGACCCCGTCCGCGTCGTCTCCATCGGCGTCCCCGTCAACGACCTCCTCGCCAACCCCGACAGCCCCGACTGGGCCTCCACCTCCATCGAGTTCTGCGGCGGAACACACGTCCCCTCCACCTCCGACATCAACGCCTTCGCCATCCTCTCCGAAGAAGCCGTCGCCAAAGGCGTCCGTCGCATCACCGCGCTCACAGGCGTCGAAGCCAAGGCCTCCATCGAGGCCGGACACCGAGTCCTCGAACGACTCAAAGCCGCATCACACCGCCCCGATGCCGACCTCGCCCGCGAAGTCGCCGACATCACCACCCAGATGGATTCCCTCACGATCCCACTCGTCTTCCGACGTCACGCCCAGACCGCAATCTCCTCGCTCCAGGAACGCCTCAAGCAGGCCGACAAGCAGGCCGCGGCCGGCGCACGCGATCACGCCGTCAACGCAGCACGCGCCCTCGCCGAAAAGGCCCCTCCCTCCGACCGCGCCATCATCGCGCAGCTCCCCCCCGACCTCGACCGCGCCGCACTGCTCGCCGCACTCGACGCCGTCCGCGCCAAACGCCAAGACGCCGCCGTCATGCTCCTCACCATCGCCGAATCCAAAGTCGTCATCGTCGCCGGCGTCCCCGAAGACCTCGTCAAGAAGGGCCTCAAAGCGGGCGACTGGGTCCGCGCCGCGGCCGAAGCCTGCGACGGCAAGGGCGGCGGCCGCCCGGACTCCGCGCAAGGCGGCGGAAACTCCCCCGAGAAGATCCAGCAGGCGCTCGCCGCCGCGCGCGATCTCGCCGCATCCAAACTCCGCTAAGCCCCACGCGCCGCCACCTCAGTTCCCCAGCGCGCCCCGCTCCATCGTCACATCCACAACCTTCTCCTGCCCCTCGCGCTCCGACACGATCCGCAGCCCCATCGTCTCACCATCGCCGCGCGCGTACTCAATCCGCCGAATCCCCTGCCCCGCATCCACCGCCTCGAACACGGCCCTTCCATCACCAGCCTCGCGCAATCGGAACGTCAACGGCTCGTCCTTCTCCCACACGCGCCACCCCGGCCCGACGTGCTTGAACCGCAGCATCACCTCGCCACCCTCCTCCTCCTCGATCAGCGTCAGCTCCGTGACCGCGGTCTTCCCCTCCCGCACCAGCCGGAACATCCCCACCATCGAGCCCCCGCTCGCGCCCGTCCAGTGCTCCTCCGCCACGCCACCGAACATCGAGCCCTTCCACGACCCCGACATGAACGACAGGTCCGCGAGCGACCCCGCGCCCAACGCGCACACCGACATCCACAGCCCCGCCCCCAACGCCGCCGCACGCCGCATCGCTCTCATGACACGCGCTCCTGGTTCCTCCCACGAACAAGAACCAGTGTACCCCCCGTTCACGCGCCGGCCGCAAGCGCCGCCGACAGCGTCTCCCCCGAGCCCTCCATCTCCTTCGTCGTGATTCGCCCGGGACCCAACGCCTTGATCCGCTCCAGCACATTCCCCAGGTACGTCAGCTTGATCCCGAAGTTCTCACCCACCTTCACCGCAACCCCCGTCCCGATCGCCTTGTTGTTCACCCGGAGCTCAAGCTCCTCCTCGATCGCCTTCGGCAACTCGATGATCGCCCCAGGCGCCAACGCAATCACCTGCTTCACCGTCATCTGTCGCTCCCCCAGCAACACAATGATCGGCGCCTCCAGCTTCAGCACTCGCTTCACGTCCGCGGACATCCCTCTCCTATCGGCTCCCGGACGCCCGCCCCGCTAGCATCTCCACGTGCCCCTCATCGCCCACGCCGTCGACATCGTCCACGTCCCACGGATCGCCCGAATCCTCCACGAACAGGGCGACCGTTTCCTCTCCCGAGTCTTCACCAAAGCCGAAGCCGAATACGCGCTCCAGGCGCCACACCCCGCCGAACGGCTCGCCGCCCGTTTCGCCGCCAAAGAAGCCGCCTTCAAAGCCCTCCACACCGGCTGGCCGCTCGGCGTCGCGTGGACCGACGTCGAAGTCGCCAAACTCCCCTCCGGCGCGCCCATCTATCACTTCCACAACGCCTTCGCAAAACTCGCCCACCAACACGCCGCCACCACCTGGTTCCTCTCCCTCTCCCACTCCGGCGAATACGCCATCGCCTCCGCCATCGCCACGAATGACTGAACACCTTCGCTTGCCCAACCACCCGAACCGCCGATAATCACCCCCGATGTCCCCACGCCCCCGCGGCCCAGCCCTCTACGAACTCGTGCGCGACCGCGAGGAGCCACCCCCCGCGCGGGCCGTCCCCACGCCCGAGCCGCGACCATCCACCCCAATCCCCGCAACCCCAGCCCCTTCCGTCTGGCCGGCCGTCGCCTCCCGTTCCATCCGCATCCCCGCCGGCTACATGTTCCTCGCACTCGCAGGACTCATCGCCGCCGCCCTCACCGCCTACACCCTCGGCTTCTCCCGCGGCAAGTCCTCCGAACGAGCCGACAGAATCCAGGCCGAACCGCCCATCTCCGCCCCCTTCGACACCCCCACCGAGCCCTCCTCCGCCCTCCCCTCTCCAGGCGCCTCCCGCCAACCAACCACCTCAGCCCAGCCCCAACGCACCCCCAACCAGCCCGCAAACACCCCCGCTAACACCCCCAACACCCTCGACCCCCACAAGCCCGCCACCTCCACCGCCTCCTCCTCAGACCCCCGCACCCCAGGCCTCAACTACTTCATCATCGCCCGACTCTCCCCCCCCGACGCCCAGAAAGCCGCCGACTACCTCTCCTCCAACGGAGTTGCCGCCAGCGTCGTTCCAAGCGATAATCTCAACTTCCGCCACGTCGTCTCCAACAGGGGCTTCTCCCCCTCCGAGCTCCGTGGCCCCGAATACCAAAAGCTCCTCGCGGACATCAAACGCGTCGGACGAGCCTTCAAAAAAGCCACGTCCTCACCCACAGACTTCGCAGACGCCTATCCTTCCAAATTCAACCCCTGACACGCATCCACACTCCGATCCAGGATTCAAGACCATGAGCCTCCATTCCTCACTCCGTACCTCCGGCAATCTCGACTCCAAGCGCTCCGTCCTCAACCGCACCGAACGCATCGCGAAGCTCGCCGCCACCAAGGGCGCCGACTTCGACAAGAAGCCCGTCCTCGGCATGCCCAAGACCAACGCCAAGGGCGGCGCCGGCGGCGGTCACTGAACAACCACCCTCCGCGCACTCACGCGGGCCGGCAGGCTCTCGAGCGACGCGTCCTCACCGCGCCGCTCCGCAGCCTCCCGGCCCGCTCCTCGTTTTGGGCACACCCACGATGAACACCGACTCCCTCATCGCACAACGCGCTCGCGACATCGACGCCTCCGGCATCCGCCGAGTCTTCGAACTCGCACGCCGCCTCAAAAACCCCATCAACCTCTCCATCGGCCAGCCCAACTTCCCCGTCCCCGACAACGTCAAACGCGCCGCCATCGACGCCATCAACTCCAACCACAACGGATACACCGTCACCCAAGGCATCCAGCCCCTCCTCGACCGCATCGCCCTCGACCTCGAACAATCACTCCACTGGCCACGCGACCTCCAGGGCAAGGAGTGGGGGGCCCTCGTCACCTCCGGAACCTCCGGCGCACTCTTCCTCGCCGCAATGGCCCTCCTCGACCGCGACTCCGAGATGGTCATCCCCGACCCCTGGTTCGTCCTCTACCCAAACCTCGCAAAGCTCTTCGGCGGCCGCGCCGTCCCCTGCGACACCTACCCCGACTTCCGGCTCACCGCGCAGCGCGTCGCGCCCCTCCTCACCCCCAACACCCGATTCGTCCTCGCCTGCTCCCCCGGCAACCCCACCGGCGTCACCCTCACACAATCCGAGTTCAACGACCTCCACAACCTCTGCCGCGAACGCAACGTCCTCCTCCTCTCCGACGAGATCTACGACCGTTTCCTCTTCCCGCCACACACCGCCCTCCCCACACCCGCCCGCGTCCGCGACGACAACAAAGCGCCCTGGCGCGACACCCTCCTCGTCCGCGGCTTCGGCAAAACCTACGCCGCCACCGGCTGGCGCATCGGCTACGTCGCCGGCCCCCTCCGCGTCATCGAGGAAATGACCAAGCTCCAGCAATACACCTACGTCTGCGCCCCCTCCATGGCCCAGTGGGGCGCGCTCGCCGCATACGACGCCGACATCACGCCCATCGTCAACGACTACGCACGCAAACGCGACCGCGTCGTCAAGCGCCTCTCACCACTCACCGAACTCGCCACGCCCACCGGCGCCTTCTACGCCTTCCCCAAAGTCCCAGCCCACCTCAACATGACCGCGACCGAATTCGCCACCAAGGCCGTCGACCGCTCACTCCTCCTCATCCCAGGCGCCGTCTTCTCCTCACGCGACACACACCTCCGACTCTCCTTCGCCGTCGAAGACCACATCCTCGACCAAGGCCTCGACATCCTCGCCGAACTCTTCTCGGTTTAGGCAGGATGCGCGACTCTTGCTGATGCACTTTGTAGTTCGAGCAACTTTGAGGTAAGCGGTCGCGCGTGCGTTGCCATTTCCATCACTTCCGCCTTTGAAACAAGATGGTGGGGCGAATGGGCCGCGATGTCGCCAAGACGCTTGATCACCGGCAGCGCGGCTTTTGAGACACGATCCAGTCGAAAGTGCTTTCCGGAAACCGCGTGACCGATCAGCGAATCCAGTGATGGATAGTCGCCGTTGTTGCGAACGATCGCTCCATCTACACCATGCTGTTCGAACGCTGCGATGAGAAGTGATTCCACCAGCCTGCGGCACAGGACGGCGCACGCGTTGTAGTGGCCTCCGTCATTGCATGCGTTGATTTCCTCAACCAGTCCCCTCCAACATGGGCGAGCGTCCTGAAACTTCGCACGCTCAAACACAGAGTCAGACGGTCTCTTCCTGTGTGACTTGAGATACTTGGCGTAGGTTTCGTCGAGTCTGCTTCGGCTTGCTGCTCGCAGTTTGATTGCCTCGGCAGACGACCCGCGAATGACATCCCGATGCCTACTAAGCTGCGTGAATAGGCGAGACCGATTGATTGACCCGCTCAAGCCCTGTTCGTGTAAGAGTTTGCAGATGTCTGTCAGTGACACGCTGGACCCGGTGTGTTGGTGATCGTGAAACCAAACGAGCGCGACGGCAAGCTCCACTTGGGTCAGCTGCGTCTCGGCTAGTTGCTGCGCAAACGTTGAAAGATCAGGCATCTGTCCCGAGCCATGTCTGGAAGTCTTTTGATGCGCGAGCTGAGAGGCTGTAGCGAGTCGTCTTCCCGCGACTACGCCTTCCGTCGGTGATGTATTCGTTGGCGTCGCGTTTTAGCACCTTTGAGACACCTGAAAGATCAATCTTGACCTGAAGTTCCTGCAAGACCCGCGCGATGTCGCCGGAAGTCAGTGGTTCGCCGCCTATCCAACTGACAAGTTGCACGAGCCGTTTGCGATCGTTGTTGTGCAAAACCTTCGATTCAAAGAGTTCGAACTGGTCGTGCGTTTTGATTCGCCGGGCGATCGAGAGTGCGATCGCATCCGCTTCGTCAGTTGGATTGCTCGCCTTCGAACTCTGCTTTCCTCTGGGTCGCGAAGGCGACTGTGTACCGGGACTACCGTCGCTGCGGTCGGTGTTCGAGCCCGCATCGGACGACTCAGCCCTCCACCACTTCGCAACGAGTTCGTCCAAATCGCTCCGCGTACCTTCCACTTCGATCTCGCGATCTGCACAGCGAAGACGGATGCGCACTCGGTCGGTCATGTTTTCCCCTTGGTTGGACACGCGAGCAGTATACTGATCGGGTTCTGTTATCTCCATGCCTTGATCGCCCTTGAACCCGCCTCCCCCCACCCGTACCCTTTCCCCCTCTCCTCACACCGCACCTCCCCGATCGGAGCCACACACATGCCCGTCCGCGTCGCCATCAACGGCTTCGGCCGCATCGGCCGCCTCGTCTACCGCATCGCCTTCGGCTCCGACATCGAGATCGTCGCCGTCAACGACCTCGTCCCCGCCGACAACCTCGCATACCTCCTCAAGTACGACACCATGCACGGCCGCTTCCCCCGCAACATCTCCGCCACCGAAAACTCCTTCACCGTCGACAAGCAGATCACCAAAACCTTCGCCGAAAAAGACCCCGCAAAGCTCCCCTGGAACGACATGGGCGTGCAGTACGTCCTCGAGTCCACAGGGCTCTTCACCGACTTCGACGCCGCCTCCAAGCACGTCCACGCCGGCGCAAAGCGCGTCCTCATCTCCGCGCCAACCAAGGCCGAGCCCGCACAGGTCCCCACCATGTGCTTCAAGGTCAACCACGACGTCTACGACCCCAAAAAGCACACCGTCGTCTCCAACGCCTCCTGCACCACCAACTGCCTCGCACCCATCGCCAAAGTCATCAACGACAACTTCGGCCTCGAAGAAGGACTCATGACCACCGTCCACGCCGCAACCGCAACACAGCCCACGCAAGACGGCCCCTCCAAGAAAGACTGGCGAGGCGGACGCAACGCCTACATGAACATCATCCCCGCCTCCACCGGCGCCGCCAAAGCCGTCACCCTCTGCCTCCCCGAACTCAAGGGCCGACTCACCGGCATGTCCTTCCGCGTCCCCACCGCCGACGTCTCCTGCGTCGACCTCACCTTCAAAACCAAAAAACCCACCTCGCTCGCCGACATCAACGCCGCCATGAAGGCCGCCTCCGAAGGCGCCATGGCCGGCGTCCTCGGCTACACCGACGAGGAAGTCGTCTCCTCCGACTTCATCGGAGACCGACACTCCTCCATCTACGACGCCAAGGCCGGCCTCGAACTCAACAAGAACTTCTTCAAGATCGTCTCCTGGTACGACAACGAAGCCGGATACGCCGCCCGATGCGTCGACATGCTCCGCATGTTCGCCCAGAAGGACGGCGCCCTCTAAACCCCCTCCCGACAACCTCAGATTTGTGCTTGCGAGCCGCTCCTCGCCCGCTGTACCTTGGGGCAAGACGGAGGCTCGTATATGAAGAATGCTCTCGTGATGGTCGTCATGCTCCTGGCCACGCCCATCCTGCTGGCCGATCCCGCGACAACCCCGCAAGCCGAGGTTGAAGCGCTCCGCGAAGAAAACAAACGCCTTCTTGCCGAGGTTGCGCGCCTCCAAGCCATGCTCGCAACGCTCTCGAACGTGCGCGAAGCGCAGCTCCAGCCCGCTCCCGGAGAGCGCGTCGTCCGCTTGCGGCTCGCGTCGATCGAACGCGCGCCCCTCACTCCGGAGCAGATCGCCGCGCGCCGTGCTTCCGCCGATGAAGCCGCGAGGCAGCGACTCGGAGACCTTGAACGCAGGCTCCAGTCACTCAACGCACAACAGGACTCCGATCGAACGGAACTGGGCAGACTGCGCACAACCAAGTCGCGCATGGTCGAGGACAACGAAGCCTACGCAAACCGTCCAAAAAAGGATCCTTTCTCAAGCCCGCCACACTCTCGCGATGATCTCGCAGCCGTCGACATCGTCATCAAGCGCGTTCAGGAACAGATCGCGGCGAGGGGACGACAAATCATCGAACTGCGGCAGTCCCTCGCGCAAAAACCCTCGGAAAGTGATATTCCCGCCGCGATCATCCTTGCCGTCGATGACCAACTGAGTCAGTATCGCGTCACCGTGCCGCATCCCGCGTCGGATGCGCTGTTGACGATGGTTCCAGGCGAGTGGTTCGAAGCTTGTGGCAGATCGGCGCCTGCAAACGCAGAGCGTCCTGACGACGTCAACGAGTTCAGAGCGTCTGCCATGCGACACGCCATGGAGCCGGTCGGCTCGTGATCGATCCATGCTGGGTTCTCGCCGAAGCGCGGCCACTCGGAAGAAAACGGCCAAGCGATTACCGATCATCCGCCTAACAACTTCTCCCCCCTCCGCGGCATCCCACTCCCACATCCCCGCGTACCTACTCCACGAGGCGAGAGAACACGCTGAGCGAACCGCGCGCTCACCGCACCTTCACACAAGGCCAAACCCCTCCCGCCCGTTGGACGATGAACGGTCACGAACCAAATCAAACCCCTTCCACGCCTCTCGCTTCCTCTCCTCCCTCCCACTCCCTCGACTCGCTCCGTGACTCGCTCGCGTTGACACCCCCAGAGGGCGTTCGTAGGCTGCGCCAAAACCCCGCCCAGCCGCTCGGGAACGCTCAACCAAACCTGGAACCCCGGAGCAGCATGCCCCCCAACCACAGCAACGCCGACGCGTCGCGGGGGCCTCACGACCCCGACAAGCTCCCGATGCCCGAAGACCCAGCCGCCTCCAACGCAGGCCAATCCGCAGCGGGCGGCCAACGCACCGCCACCGCCGCAGACTCCAAATCCGGCTCGCGCTCACCCTCCGACTTCGACGCCGCACTCGCACGCGTCGTCGTCGAGCAGGGCTTCGCCACCATGGACGAAGTCCAGGACTGCATCCGACGCGCACGCGCCATCGCCTCCGCAGACCCCTCGCAATCCTCCCTCGCGCGTCTCCTCATCGACGAAGACTTCATCACCTCACGCCAGCTCACCCGAATCCGCGCACAGCTCGACGCCGAGTCCTCCGGACAGCACATCCCCGGATTCAACGTTCTCTCCAAGCTCGGCGCCGGCGCCATGGCCACCGTCTACAAGGCCCGCCAGCTCTCCCTCGACCGACTCGTCGCCATCAAAATCCTCCCCCGCAAGTTCTCCTCCGACCCACAGTTCATCGAACGCTTCTACGCCGAAGGCCGCGCCGCCGCGCAGCTCAACCACCCCAACATCGTCCAGGCATACGACGTCGGAAAGGCCGGCGAGTACCACTACTTCGTCATGGAGTACGTCGAAGGCTCCACCGTCTACGACCACATCATCAAACACAAACGCTACCCCGAAAAAGACGCCATCGAAGTCATCTCCCAGGTCGCGCTCGCCCTCGAGCACGCGCACCAACGCGGACTCATCCACCGCGACGTCAAACCGAAGAACGTCATGATCAACACCGCCGGCGTGGTCAAACTCGCCGACATGGGCCTCGCCCGCGCCATCTCAGACCGCGAAGCCGCCGAAGCCGAAGCCGGAAAAGCCTTCGGCACGCCCTACTACATCGCCCCCGAACAGATCCGCGGCGAACGCGATCTCACCCCCTCCGCCGACATCTACTCCCTCGGCGCCACCCTCTATCACATGGTCACCGGCAAGGTCCCCTTCGAGGGCAAAGACCCCGCCGAAGTCATGCGAAAGCACCTCCGCACGCCACCCGTCCCGCCCGACCAACTCAACCCAAAGCTCTCCAACGGCCTCTGCGAGATCATCGAAATGATGATGGCGAAGCGCCGCGAAGACCGCTACCAGCGCTGCGCTGACCTCCTCACCGACCTCCGCGCCGTCGCCAAGGGCGACCGACCGCCCATCGCACACAAGCCCATCACCTCCGCGGCCCCCGAAGCCCTCACCGCCGTCCTCGCGCAGGCCCAGTCCGCGCCCGCCGAACTCGCGGTCGATAAAACACGACCCCCCTCGCCCTTCTCCCACATCGCGGTCCAGGCGCTCCTCATCCTCTTCCTCCTCTCCCTCGCCGCAAACCTCGTACAGCTCCTCTCCTAACCGCGCGCACCGCCCCTCAACCTTCACACCACCTGGCGACCGGCCGATACACCGAGGTCGGCGCGGCCATGTCGCGTCCGAGAACGGACCCGATCCGCGCCCCGCGCCCACGAGCGGCCTCGCCATGAAAAGAAGATCACCACTCGCCAGGCTATGCATAGAGATCATCCTCGCCATCGCCCTGGCCGAGACCGCCGTCACGCTAATCCTCCCGCTCATCGCGCAGGACCTCGACCTCTGGACCGAGGCCCTCCTCAACGCCACGCTCCTCTCCCTCATCGCCGCGCCGCTCATCCTCTGGCGAACCCGCGCCTACGTCGGAGCCCTCCGCCAAGAGCGTGTCTGGGGAAACGCCGCCGCCGGCAGAGCATCCGTCATCGCCACCGCCGCCGTCATCCTCATCTCCCTCCCCGTCACCACCTGGCTCGCGCTCCACGCGCGCAAGGAAGATCAAAGCGTCGCGCTCGCTCGTTTCGACGCCATCTCCGACCGCGCCGCCGCCGAAGTCTCGCGCCGCCTCGCCTCATTCACCTCAGGCCTCCGAGGCGTCCGCGGCCTCTTCGCCGCAAGCCACTCCGTCGAGCCCGACGAATTCACCGCCTACGTCAAGGCACGCGACATCAACCTCGAGTTCCCCGGCGCCTTCGGACTCGGATTCATCGAGGCCGTCCCCCACGAACAACTCGACGACGCACGCGCCGCCACGCCCCACCGATACGCCGACGTCCAACCCAACACCCACCTCCACCCCTACTACCTCGTCAAGTACTTCGAAACCCCCGATCCCGACGCCTCCCCCATCCGCACCGACCTCTCCTGCGACCCCGCCGTGCAGGCCGCCATCGAACGCACACTCGACAACCCCGAGCCGACCCTCACCGCGCCGACGCGCCTCTACGAAAGCAAGGCAGAACGACCCGTCGTCCTCTTCCTCCTCCCCGTCTTCCGCAACGGCGCTCCCACCGACACCAAGACGCAACGCCGCGACGCCTGCGTCGGCTGGGTCTTCCGGCCCATCTCCATCCCCGACGCAATCCAGGGCGTCGAGGAGTACGCAGACCGACTCGTCGAAATCACACTCACCGACGCCGACCAGCACGCCGCGACGCCCGCCGCCTTCATCTCCGACCGCACACGCGACGCGCGACTCCGACACTCCGCCGCCGCCGCCGCACCCCACAACCTCCCGCAGCCACGAAACCACCAGTTCACCTTCGGCCAGCGTGACTGGACGCTCTCCATACAGCCCTCCGCCAACTACCCGCCGACCACCGACGGCGCCGCCGCGGCCGTCGTCTCCATCGGCGTCATGCTCACGCTCGCGCTCGTCGGCTTCACCTGGAACGTCACCTCCGCCAGATCACGCGCCGAGGCCGTCGCCCGCGCCATGACCGCCGACCTCCAGCGCCTCGCCAAAGTCGCCGAACGCACCCGCAGCGCCGTCGTCATCACCGACAGGAACGCCGCCATCGAGTGGGTCAACGAGTCCTTCACCCGAATCACCGGACGCTCACTCGACGACGTCAAGACGCTCCAGCTCTCCTCCGTCCTCATCGGCCCGCGCACCAGCCCCGAAGACGCTCAGGACGCAAGCGACGCCTTCACACACGCAAGACCAGCAAACGCACAGCTCGTCCTCACCACGCCCGACGGCTCCGACGCCGTCCTCCAGGCCGAGTTCGAGCCGCTCGTCGACGAACGCGACGAACTCACCGGATTCATCGTCGTCCTCTCCGACATCACCGAAGCCGTCTCGCTCCGCGAAAAGGCCGACGCCGCCGCCACCGCAAAGTCCGCCTTCCTCGCCACCATGAGCCACGAGATCCGAACGCCTCTCAACGGCATCATCGGCTTCTCAGACCTCCTCGCCAAACGCGCAGACACCGGCGACGAATCACAACGCGACGAGTGGATCGGCATCATCCACGGCTCCGCACAGCACCTCCTCTCACTCCTCAACGACGTCCTCGACCTCTCCAAAATGGAAGCCGAAAAAATGGTCCTCGAGCCGAGGCCCTGCCGCATCATCACCGCCATCACCGAAACCGTCGCCCTCTTCCAGCTCAACGCCACCGAGAAGGGCATCGCCCTCCGAACCATCGTCGACGACTCATGCCCCCCGCTCGCACGCGTCGACGCCACACGCCTCCGACAGATCGCCTCCAACCTCGTCTCCAACGCCGTCAAGTTCACGCAGCAGGGCGGCGTCACCGTCACGCTCTCCGGCGACCACGCCGACGGGCTCCCAAGACTCCGCATCGACGTCCGCGACACCGGCATCGGAATGTCGCCGGACCAGCTCGCAAACCTCTTCTCACCCTTCACCCAAGCCGACTCCTCCACCACTCGACGCTTCGGCGGAACCGGCCTCGGCCTCTGCATCTCACGCGAAATCGCTCGACGAATGGGAGGCGACATCACCGTGAAATCCACACCGGCCTTCGGCTCCACGTTCTCCGCGATCATCCCCGCTCCCCCCCTCACGTCCGGCGAACGCGCGCCCGAAGACTCCGTCTACCGCGGCGGCGAGTTCTTCACACAACGCGCCGACGCGCCCCTCCAGGGACTCCGCGTGCTCGTCGCCGACGACATCCACACCAACCGACAACTCTTCCGTCTCACCCTCCAGAAAGCCGGCGCCGTCGTCGTCCTCACCGAGAACGGCGAGCAGGCCGTCAACGCCGCACGCGCCGCAAACTTCGACGTCATCGTCATGGACATTCAGATGCCCGTCATGGACGGTCACACCGCCACCCGAACGCTCCGCGATCAGGGGTTCACCGTCCCCATCCTCGCACTCACCGCCCACTCCTCCGGCGGCGACCGACAGGCGTGCATCGACTCCGGATGCACCGACTACCTCAGCAAACCCGTCGACCTCGTCCTCCTCGTCCAAACCCTCGCCCGCCTCGCCGCAAGACCGACTCCGCTCCTCGACACCCCCTCCGAGCCAAGGCCCGAATCCCCCGCCGCAACCACCACCCCGCACCCCGCCCTCGCGCGCATCGAAGACCCCGAAATCCGCGCCATCGCCGCCGACTGGCTCTCCGAACTCCCCTCCAAGCTCAGCGACGCCCGATGCGCGCTCGACCGCAACGACTTCCCCGCCCTCGCCCGAATCGCCCACGCCGTCAAGGGCACCTCCGGAATGCTCGCGCTCAACGCCTTCGCACCGCACGCCGAACGACTCGAAGAGGCCGCGCTCGAAAAACGACGCGACGACGCCGAGGACGCCCTCCGCGCCCTCAACGCCGTCCTCAGACCCACTCGCGCCTCCGCCGCCTGACCACCTACCACGTACAATCATCCAGCCACACCAGACACCACGGAGCACCGCACATGCACCTGTACATCGACACCGCGAACCTCGACGAAATCAAACAAGCCGCCGACCTCGGCGTCCTCGACGGCGTCACCACCAACCCCTCCCTCATCGCCAAGGAAAAAACCGACTACGCCAAGCGACTCGCCGAGATCTGCGAGGTCGTCGAAGGCCCCGTCTCCGCCGAAGTCATCTCCACCGACTACGAGGGCATGCTCAAGGAAGGCCGAAAGCACGCCAAGATCGCCGACAACATCGTCGTCAAGCTCCCCTGCACCGTCGACGGACTCAAAGCCTGCAAGGCCTTCTCCGACGAAGGCGTCATGACCAACCTCACCCTCTGCTTCCAACCCCTCCAGGCCCTCCTCGTCGCGAAAGCCGGCGCCTTCCTCGTCTCCCCCTTCGTCGGCCGCGTCGACGACATCGGCGGCGACGGCATGGAGCTCATCCAGCAGATGCGACAGATGTACGACAACTACGGCTACGAAACCAAAATCCTCGTCGCCTCCATCCGCCACCCACAGCACGTCGTCCAGGCAGCCCTCATCGGCGCCGACGTCGCCACCGTCCCCTTCTCCGTCATCAAGCAGATGATGAACCACCCCCTCACCGACAACGGCCTCGAAAAGTTCCTCGCCGACTACAAGAAAGCCTTCGGCGGCTGATCGATCAACCGCGCGCCCCGCGTGCCTTCTTCTGCCTTGTCCGAGCCGCGAGCGGAAGCTCGCGGTTTGCTTTTATCGTTGCTGTGGTTCCGCGGCACACGCAGCATCAACCCACAGCCGCTCACTCCTTCCGCAATCGCTCCACGATCTCTCCCGCTCCTCGCGCTTTCTACTCCAGCCGCGGAGCGGCGCAAGCCAATAGCCCCGGGTGTGAGCCCGGGCTGTGCGAGCCATCGTCATCTCTCAAGCCCCGGAGGGGCGACACTCCTCTGCTCCCCCTTCTCCCCTCCGAGGGAGAAGGTGTCATCGCGAAGCGATGACGGATGAGGGGGCCTACATCTCCTCCCTCCCCTCATTGCGCCACCCGCCCCATCATGTGTTCGCGTCACTCGCGCAACCCGCCTGACGAACGACGCGCGACCATCCGCGCCGCCGCCTCTCCCATTGGCTTCGCAATGGGAGAGGGTGGGGTGAGGGCTCCATGCCCTCCTCCTCCTCTTCCTCTCTGCCTCAACGCTCGCGCGCCGCACCGCACGCGCCCTCCGATCGGGCTACCTCTCCCGTCGCACCGCCTCGGTGCGATGGGAGAGGCCAGGCGAGGGCTCCCGCATCGCTCTTTCTCTACATCGCCTCGTGCTGAGGCAGACGCACGCGTCTTCAACATCGTCGGGTGTCGGCCTTTTCCGTTCGCGCCGCCGGCCGCCATCGTCTGAGCGCCTCATTCGCGCGCCCCACCCCGTCAATCCAGCGCATCCGCGCATCCGCCGTCCGCAACGAGACGCGACATCCGGGTGCCCCCTCTCCCATTCGGCTCTGCGAATGGGAGAGGGTGGGGTGAGGGCTCCATGCCCTCCTCCTCCTCTTCCTCTCTGCCTCAACGCTCGCGCGCCGCACCGCACGCGCCCTCCGATCGGGCTACCTCTCCCGTCGCACCGCTTCGGTGCGATGGGAGAGGCCAGGTGAGGGCTCCCGCATCGCTTCCTCTTCTTGCATCGAGCCGTCCCTCGCACGCCCGTGACTTCGTTCGCTCGATCCGCCCGATGATCAAACCGCGTTTGCGCACGCCCCCCTCTCCCCACCCGGGGGCGAGGGAGAGGGTGGTTCACGCGAAGCGTGAACCGGATGAGGGGGCCTCTTTCTCCTCCCCGCCTCACCCGCGCCCCCCGCCGTCTTTCTTCATGCTCAAAATCACGCCGCATTCCTGGACGCCCCTCTCGCCCTGCGCCCTCGCAAACGTCCAGGCCGGCGCGAAACCGTGCAACCCGCGACATTCTCAGCCCCGAACGGAGGAATCCGCGAAAGGGCCTTGTTTCAGGGGAACCGCGCGGTACGTTGAGGTCGTACAGATGTTCGCGGCCCGCGCAGGTTCTCGCTCCCTGCGCAAGCCCAAATCACGAGTATGTCCCGTTCCGGTGAGAAGAAGTAGAGAGGAGACCCCCCATGCGTTCGCAGCGTGCTTCGTTGCTCGTCGCTGCTCTTCTGTTGTGCCTGTCAGGGTTCGGCGTTCGAGCTGCCCGCGCCCAGACCGGCGGCCTGCCGGATCACGCCCACCAGTGGTCCGTGATCACCGGCGTCAATGCGCCCACGACGCTCGCGCCCTCGTCCGTGTTCCCCGACGGCCGAGTCATCGAGACCATCAGCCACGACTACC
This sequence comes from uncultured Phycisphaeraceae bacterium, assembly GCA_964410465.1. Lineage (GTDB taxonomy): Bacteria > Planctomycetota > Phycisphaerae > Phycisphaerales > UBA1924 > CAYPGJ01. The sequence continues at coordinate 36,926 of CAYPGJ010000014.1, forward strand.
GCATGATGACCCGCGAGGTGACGAACACCGAGTGGCTCCAGTTCGTCCAGGCCTTCGCGCCCCACCTCGCCTCGACCGGCGTCGGCGCCACTTCTTCGCAATTCCGGGGAACCGGCATCGAATGGCTCGGCAGCGTCGGAGGCGTTCCGCAGTACCGAGTCAGCAGTGAATATGCCAACCGCCCCGCCGACCCCGGCTGGCGCTTCGTCGCGCGCTTCTGCAACTGGCTCCACAACGGCAAGCCCCTCCCCGCGCAATCCCCTGGCGGCGTCGTCCCCATCGAAGCCTTCTCCTCCGGCGCCTACGACACCTCAACCTTTGCCCAGGTCAAAAACAAGTCCGGCATCCCCGTCTTCACAGACCAGACCACGCGCAGTGAGGGCGCGCAGTTCTGGATCCCTAGCCTCGACGAGTGGGTCAAGGCCATGTATTGGGACCCCAACAAGAGCGGCGTCGGGCAGGAAGGCTACTGGCTCTACCCCATCACCAGCGACACCGCGCCCATCCCCGGCGATCCCGCACTCGGCGGGCAGACCAACGCCGGCATGTTCCCCCAAGGCCAATCACGCCCCCTCGACGTCGGCTCCTATCCGAACGTGCATAGCCCCTGGGGCCTCCTCGACGGCTCGGGCGGAACATCGGAATGGCTGGAGGAATGGACGAGCCCATCCACCCATCAGGTCCGCTTGCTCGGCGGCAGCCCGGCATCGTCGCTCTGGGATCCCTCCATCGCGGATCGTCTCGGCGCCTTCCGCCTCCGCGCTCCCGTCAATTCCGGCGGCGGCATCCGTCTCGCTTCACTCGTCATCCCGGCGCCGGGCGTCAGCGTGACGCTCAGCGCAATATGCCTCGGCTGGGGAGGAAGAAGGAGGCCGTATGTTGAAGTTAGGAAAATGGTTCGCGATCGCAGGTGCAGGAGCCCTCTGCCTCGTTGAGGCGAGTGCAGACTGTGTTGTGTACTGTCCGCCGCAGTTCAGCGGGTGCGGCTCGTATGTGAATGCAGGTGGCGCATGCAACGAATATACGATCAAGGTAACACAGGCCGAAGGCAGCCTGTGCGTCGATGACATCTGTATCACATACGGTACGACGGGCTGGGAGATCGTAATTGGACTTGATAGTGAAGCTGCGGGGGATTACAGATTTGACATCGTCGGAAGTGGTTCCCCTGCCCCCGATATCGAGTCAATCTCGGTCGAAGGGCCGGATGAGGCGTATGTTTCCTTAATCTTCAGCGGCGTGCGCGATGTGTCAGAGGTCACCAGGTCAGATGGAGGCGAATTGTTCCTCTCAGGCACGATCGGGCGCGACCTCTTGGGCCCCGTGACCGCGAGTGGCGTCGGCATCGTGCCGAACCAACTCTCCAGCCTGATTGTTAGCCGACACCTAACGGATGACATCACCCTATTCGTTCCCACAACCAGTGGGACGGGCGGAGGAGACGTGCGTGTCGTCATGGTTGTGCTCGGTAACCTTGTAGGCGATGTCGAGGTGCCTCTTGGTGCGATCTCCGAGATTACGGTCGGCGGCAGCGTCGGCGCTGCGTCCGCTCCCATCGCGATCCGCGCAGAACTGGATATCGGAAGCATCGAGGCCGGGGAGATCCACGCCGACATTGAGGCGGGATGGGATGGGCCAGCATCCAACATCAGATCCATTACCACGACGGCGGACAACTCGTTCTCAGGGAATTTCACCGGGTCCATGACGGCGAACACCATCGGTGCCGCCCTGAACTACGATGATGAAGAATTGGAAGGACTGCCCGCCGTGAGCATCGTTGGAGACCTCGGAGAAGATGGATACCCCGCGACGGTCGAATTCACCGGCGGGCTCGACACCCCCGATGCCCGCTATTTCAGAGTAGGTGGCTCTTTCGTCGACGGCTCCACGATCACCCTTCCCACCGGTGGCTTGGAAGACCAGATCATCTTCAACGCCGCCAATGACAGCGGCGTCTGGGAAAGCGGCGCCGAGATCGAAGTCGGCGCGTCCACCCTCACCAACGCGTCCTACGCAACCCTCCCCTCCACGCTCGGCGGCGGCGCGGCCGGACTCGCTCCCTTCGATCTGCATGGGCTGGCGTGCAGTCCCGTCGACGGCGCGTCGGTGGTCGGTAAGGGCCCCGATCCCGAATGCTCGAACGAGCCCCCCTGCTGCTTCATATTCAACGCGCCCGTCAAGGTCCGACTCTACGGACCGGTCGAAATCGACAATTCCCTTAATCCGTGGGTGATCCTCGAGAATTATGTTGGTCCAGGCCCCGACGACTACGAGGACGTGACGTGGGGTTTCTCCACGGTTTTCGGGGTTGATCTAACGGAACTCGTCATTACCAGAAATAGCGGCCTCACATGGCCGACAGGGCAGTACCGCATCCGACCCATCCCAGGACAAACCAAGTGCGCCGGTGTCGACGGGACGCCGGACGTTGCGGAATTCGTCTACAACTTCACGCTCTACGACGACTGCAATCAGGAAAGCTTCGCCGCGATGTTCGACCAGAACAACGACGGCTTCATGACCAGCGCCGACATGACCGCATGGGCGAACAACCCGGTCGATCTGAACGGCGACAACCTCGTCAACACCGATGATCTCTACCGCCTCACCCAGATCGTCGCACTCTTCAACTGACCGACGCACGCTGGCTCTGACGTAACCTGCCTCCGCCCGCGGCCGGCACGCCGCGGGCGATTTATTTGTCCCGGCTAAAGCACTGCCTTTCTTCTCCCCTAGTGCCTGATGCCTAATCCCTAATGCCCTTCTTCTTCATTTCCGCTTTTTATTTTTCACTTTCCGCTTTCCCTACCCCCACCTCCCAACCTTCTTCTTCCTCTTCACCCTCCCTCCCCCGCTTGGGCCCAACACCTTGTGCCGATCCTCATCATCCGCCATGTCCGCAATGCTCAAATCAGGAATCGTGCTGAACGCGATCCCCGTCGGCGCCGTGTGACGCTCGCTCTCCATCGACCCCAGATGCACGCTGTTCCTCCCGTGCCGCTGGTTCGCCGTGTCCATCGCCCGCGACAACCGCTCCCGCTTCGCCGCCTCCTCGAACAACGCCACCGTCGCGCTCCCCTTCGACACCACCTCCTCCAGCGTCACACCCACGGCCACCGGCGTCCCCATCCTCGGCGCCTCCGCCCACACCCTCCCCAACATCTCCATCAACGTCAGCGTGTCATTGCACTCCGGAAAACGAACGCTCCCCGACCAACCCCCACCATCCCCCATCACCCGCACCCACACCGTCATCCGACACGCCCAATACCCCCCATGCCGCGCCCTCACCGCGGCCTTGTGCAACAGCCGCACCGCCACCCCCCGCGCATCCGCATCGTTCCGCAGCGCCGGCGGCAGCACGTGCTGATGCCCGATCGACCGCACCGGCCGCGCAGGCTCCGGATGCTCCTCACCGCGCAGCCACCTCCAGATCGCCTCCCCCCACACGTTCCCCCACCCCGTCCGCGCCGCCTGCCGAGACATCGTGCATAACTGCTCAACACTCGTGATCCCGCGCGAGTGCAGCTGAATCTCCATCCGCTTCCCCACCCCCGGCAGATCGCGCAGCGACAACGAGAACAACCGCTGCGGCAACTCCTCCTGCCGCAGAATCACCAGCCCGTCCGGCTTCTGCATGTCCGTCCCGATCTTCGCCAGATACTTGTTCGGCGCGATCCCGATCGAGCACCGGATGTATTCACCCACCCGCTCCCGGATCGCCCGCTTCATCCGCTGCGCGATCTCCTCCGCCCGCTCCGGCTCGCGCTCCCTCCCCAGCAGCCGACACGAGAACTCATCGATCGAATGCACCCCCTCCACCGGCAGGCACGTGTCCGCAGCCTCCAGCACCTTGTGATGAAACCGCACGTACTCGCTCGGCCTCGACCGCACCACCACCAACCCCGGACACATCCGCCGCGCCTCGCCAACCCCCGTCCCCGTCTTCACCCCGAACGCCTTCGCCTCGTAACTCGCCGCCAGACAACACGTCGAGTCCGTCTCCACCGCCACCACCGCCACCGGCTTCCCCCGCAGCTCCGGCCGCAACTGCTGCTCCACCGAAGCGAAGTACGAATTCAGATCCACAAAGAACACGCGCAGCATGAGGTGCCATCCGTTCGGTCACATGTCCGAACAGAATCCTATCAAAACAACCGCCCCCGGTCCACGATGGTGCGCAAGTCTCCGGACATTCCCCCCTCCCCCCGTATCACCCCGATTCGGCGCACAACCCCCGCCGAAACCCCTCCTCGGCCAAAAGTCAGCGAATCGCGTTTTCCCTCACTTCAGAGGTTCGCGTCCCCACACGTCCCCCTCCACAAACTCCACCGAATTCCCCGCCGGATCACGCACATACACCGATCTCGCCCCCGTCGGCCACGTCATCTCCCGCTCAATTCTGTGCCCCGCCCCCTCCAGCCTCTTCTTCCACTCCTCCAGCCCCCCCTCGACCCCGAACGCCACGTGCCCCTCCCCCTCCATCCCATGGCTCGGCACATCCCGATGCGCCTCCCGCGTCAGCCGCGCATCAAACACCAACACCACGCTCCGCTCGTCCACCCGGAACGCCATGCCCCGCGGCCGCGCGTCCGACACCTGCAAAAGACCCACGATTTCCCGATAAAAACGACGCATCGCGTCCAGGTCACGCGCGTACAACACCGTCTCGTGCACGTGCGTCACACGCGCCATTCACGCCACCTCGAACACCGCTTCCACCTCCACCGGCGCCCCCAGTGGCAGGTCGCTGCACCCCACGGCCGCCCGCGCATGCCGCCCCGCCTCCCCGAACACCTGCTGGAACAACTCGCTCGCCCCGTTCGCCACCTTGGGCTGCTGCCGGAACCCCGGTGCGCACGCCACGAACACCCCAACCTTTACCACCCGACGCACCTTGTCGATCGACCCCACCGCCTGCCCGACCACCGCCATGGCGTTGATCGCGCACTGCCTCGCACACGCAAGTGCCTGCTCCATATCAACTTCCGACCCCACGATCCCCGTGGCCAGGAGCGACCCCTCCCGCAGCGGGATCTGTCCCGAGACAAAGACCAGATTCCCCGTGCGCACCCACGGGACATACGCCGCAACAGGGGTGGGTGGGCTCGGCAGGACGATGCCAAGCGCCTTGAGCTGTTCGGATGCTGTTTGCATGTGATCACTTCCCAAGTGTTCGGAACCGCGAGTGATTGACAATCGTACAGGTATTCGTAGTGTTGGCGTCCGTCCCTACGGACGTGGTGCGCTGTGACGGGCTGGTCGCCGGATGATGACCAAGCCATGCACTGATAGGCGAGACAATCGCCACCCTGATGGACCGGCAGGTTCGTCCCACGCACCGACAAGTTGAGGGCCGACGAGATGGCGCGGAGGGTGTGTCCCTTCGCGCGGCGTGTCCGTCGGCTGTCGCTCCCCGCGCGAGAGTTCGCGCGGCGCGTGAACGCGTGGTATTCAGGGCAGGCCGGCCCGGCTCCAGCACGGAGCGAGCCCGGCGAACCGGCCCGGAGCGGCCGGAAGGAGAAGTCAGATGGAAGGACGCAAGGTTGCCCAAAGGGGCGGGTTCACGCTGATCGAGCTGCTGGTGGTCGTGTCGATCATCGGTCTGCTGATCGGGATTCTGCTGCCGGCGTTGAGCACGGCTCGTAAGGCCGCGGCGCAGGTGAAGGACGGGGCGCAGCTCCGCGAAATCCAGCGGGGCCTGATCACGTTCTCGCAGAACAATCGCGATCAGTTCCCGGTTCCCAGCAAGCTGGACAAGCTGAACTACACGGAGACGGGCGGCGGCACGGCCGGTTCGATCACGCAGTCGGGCCAGCTCGCGAACAAGCAGAAGCAGTACGACCGGACGGGCGCGATTCTGGCCGTTCTCGTCTACAACGGATACGTGTCTCCCGAGCAGCTCGTGTGCCCGGCTGAGGCCGACGGCGGGATTCGCCCGGACAAGGACTTCCAGTACCAGGCCGTGACCCAGGCGCAGGACCCCAAGCAGGCTCTGTGGGACCCCGGATTCGTCGGCGCGTTCACGAACCGCGACAAGTACATCCCGCCGGTGAACACCGGGACGCAGACCGGGCCGAACGCGCCGGACAACCCGACGTCGGCACAGGTGTCGGTGGGCAACAACTCGTACGCGCTGCAGCCGCTGTGGGGCAACCGCTCGACCTCGCGCTTCTGGTCGAATACGACGGACTCGAACACGCCGATCATCGTGAACCGCGGCCCGACGTACACCGTCCCGCAGGACCCGGTGAGCAACGCGAACGGGCTGTACAAGCTGTCGCCGACGCCTCCGGGATCGGGCATCGGCTCCGCGACGCTGCTGATCCACGGCGGGAAGAAGACGTGGGAAGGCAACCTCGTGTGGATGGATAACCACGTCTCGTTCGAGACGACACCGCAGCCCACGACGCTGCGCATCGACTTCACTCCCGCGGCGGGCGGCCAGACGTACCAGGTCGGCGACAACATGTTCGCGGACGAGGACTACGAGACGCGCGGCGCGACGGGCAACAACCTCGCCGCTTCACGCACCAACGCCTACTTCCGCCAGTGGCCCGAGGGCATCTCAGGCTCCCAGCAGGTTCAGAACCTCGAGTTGATCGCGGCGTACGACGGCGACGGCACGGGCTGGGGCGGCGTGACCGGCCAGTAATCCGGCAGCGAACGCGTCCAGACGCGATCGAGACCGCATGGAAACCAAGGGCGCTCGGCTCGGCCGGGCGCCCTTTTTCGTTGGCGCCCGATCGGGCCTCGCGCGATCTGTCGGGGCTCGGGGCGCGGGCTAGACTGGGGCCCATCGATGAGCGAACGACGCGTCTATCTCGAAACGTTCGGTTGCCAGATGAACGAGCTCGACAGCGAGCTGGTCTCGGGGCAGCTGCGCGCGCTGGGGTACCGGTTCGTCGGGAGCCCGGACGAGGCGGACGTCGTGCTCTACAACACGTGCTCGGTGCGCGATCACGCCGAGCACAAGGTGCGCTCGCGTCTGGGGGAGATGCGTGAGCGCAAGGCGCGCGATCCGGGGATGGTGGTGGGGGTGCTGGGCTGCATGGCGGAGCGCGACGGGGAGGAGCTGATCCGCCGCTCGCCGGTGGTGGACGTGCTGTGCGGCCCGGCGGAGCTGGACAAGCTGCCGGGGCTGCTCGACAACGCGGTGCGGACGCGCGCGTCGATGCTCCAGTCGGCCGGCGAGCTGGCGGCCGGGCGGTCGGCGCGCGAGGTGGCGCTGCAGGGCGGAGCGTCGCGCCGGTCGGGCACGCTCGCCGCGGCCGAGGATCGGCTCGAGTTTCTCGATCTCTCGCGCACGGTGTCCGCGGCGGATCACAACGGCACGGCGTACGTGCGCATCACGCGCGGGTGCAACAAGTTCTGCACGTACTGCGTGGTGCCGCACACGCGTGGCGCCGAGGTGCATCGCCCGCCGGACCACATCGTCGAGGAGTGCAGGCGTCTGGCGGACGCGGGCGTGCTCGAGGTGACGCTGCTCGGGCAGACGGTGAACCACTACCGGTACGAGCACGGGTCGATGGTGACGGTGAACGGGGTCGCGCAGCCGCAGAAAGGCCGGAGCTACGCGGGCGGTCATCGTCGAGATCCGTTCGCCGGGGATCGGGTGACGACGTTCGCGGGGCTGTTGGAGCGGATCCACGAGGAGGCGCCGGGGCTGGAGCGGATCCGGTTCGTGACGAGCTACCCGAGGGATTTCGGCGACGACGTGCTGGAGGTGATCCGCGATCATCCGCGCATCTGCCGGTATCTGCACGTGCCGGTGCAGAGCGGGTCGGACCGCATGCTGCAGATGATGAACCGCGGGTACAGCGTGAGCGAGTACCTCGAGTTTCTCGACCGCGCGCGGGCGCACCTGCACCAGCCGGAGATCGGGCGTCCGCTGACGGTGGCGGGCGACATGATCGTGGGCTTCTGCGGCGAGACGGAGGAGGATCACCGGGCCTCGCTCCGCCTCATCGAGCGTGCGCGCTACAAGAACGCGTACATCTTCAAGTACTCGCCCCGGCCCGGCACGACGGCGTACGGCCGGCTGCCCGACGACGTTCCGGACGAGGTGAAGCGTCGACGCAACAACGAGATGCTGGAGACGCAGGCGCGGGTGTCGCGCGACACGCTGTCGGAGTACGTCGGGCGCGAGGTGCGCGTGCTCGTGGAGGGCGTGAGCGAGAAGCAGCGCAAGTCGGCGCGCGGCGGGTTGGTCGGGCTGACGGTGGGGGGGGCGGAGGCGCGCGGGGGCGGGCCTGGGATGGTGCAGATGACGGGGCGGACCGACGGGGACGTGATCGTGCATTTCGACGCGGGGAGCGACGAGGGGGCGGGCCTGGTGGGGAGGCTGGTGACGGTGCGGGTGGAGGAAAGCGGGGCGTTGTCGGTGTCGGGCCGCCTGGCGGGGCAGGTTTCCCAGCTTGCCGCGCGGGTGTAAGGGTTCCAAAAAACTCCCATCGGCGGCGTGTCCGGGGTGTTCGTGCTGAAAAAAGAGGGTCAGAGAACTGGTGGTGAGGTATTGCACCACCGATTTTGTGTGGTAGGATGCTTGCAGCCCCCGCACAGGGCTGGAGTTTGTCCTTAGAGATCATGGGCAGTCGACGGCGAGTTGTTCGTCGGTTGCGCACCTAGGAGAACGCGGGTTCGGCGCTGCACACGCCGGTTCGCGGAGGAGTCGAGACGATGAGAACTGTTTGCGCTGCGCTGGCCGCGTCCGCCGGGCTATTGGTGGGTGGAGCATCGAACGCGTCGGTGTTCTTCACGTTCCAGGATCCTGGGACGCCGCGTGAGGTCACGTACACGCAGGGCTCGGGTGTGAACCCGGGCACGATCACATACACGAGCGGGAACGCGGTGTTCCTCGAGGTCGATGGGACGCAGGAGGGCATCGGCGTGCAGACGTACGCGACGACCCTCGCGATGAACCTGACGGTGGGCACGGCGACGGCCGCGGGCGTGTTCCTGCAGGCCCCGGTGTCCGGCACGTTCGTGTTCACGGACATGGGCAGCGGGAACACGCTGCTGTCCGGATCGATCTCTTCCGGCGCGGTGCTCACGTTCCTGTCGACGGGCTCGATCGTCGCGACGAGCAGCAACGGCTCGCTGACGATGTCGGCGGGCGCGGCGCTGCTGCCGCAGCTCGCGCTGAACAACATCGCGTCGCTTACGGCGCAGTTCGACGCGGCGTTCTCGCTCTCGAGCCTGAGCCCGCTCCCGCTGACGCTGACGCCGGACGGGTACATCCCGAGCTTCACGGCGAACGCGGCGTTCGTGGGAAACGCTGAGGTCCCGACGCCCGGCTCGGCCGCGCTGGCGGGCATCGCGGCGATGCTTCTGGTTCCCCGCCGTCGGCATCGCTGACGGATCGGCTCTCGTCTGACTCACGACACGTACAAGCGCCCCGCGAGCGATCGCGGGGCGTTCTCTTTGCGCAGTGGCGCGGTAGGCGTTGGAGTGTCGCGCTCCCGGATGGAGGGACTACGAGCCTCAGCCCCCCATGGCGGGCCCGGCCTGGATCGCTTCCTCGAGCCGCTCGTGAGCCGCGCGAACCACGTCGTCCTGGAACTTGCGGATGTTGCTCAGGGGGACCTTGCCGAAGTCGTTCACGATGATGGAGAAGACGAGCCTGCGCGGCGCGGCGGCGGGATCCGGGTTCTCGGTGGACTCGGAGACGAACCCGGAGAGGGATGCGACGGAGCGGATGTAGCCGGTCTTGGCGCGGACGTCGAGGGAGAATGGCTTGCCGTCGAAGCGGCGCTTGAGCGATCCGTCCTTGGCCGCGACAGGCAGGGACTCCAGGAACGCGGGGCCGATCCTGGGGTCGGCGGCGACAGAGGCGAGCCAACGGGTGAGGAGGTTGGCGGTGACGCGGTTGTCGCGCGACATGCCGGAGCCGTCGGCAACGGCGATGGCGGCGGCGTCTGCGGGGCCTAGGCGCTCCTGGACGAGCATGCGGAGCACTGCGGCGCCGTTCTGCCACGAGCCGGGCTGCCCGGTGACCTGACGTCCGACACGCTTGATGAGCGCCTCGGCGTAGAGATTGTGGGAGTTCACGTTGCAGCGGCGCAGCACGACGTCGATGGGTGTGCGGACGACGGCGACGACCCTGCCGGCGCCCGCGGCGTCACGGTCTTCGGCGAGGCGCACGGGCAATGCCGGGAGCCCGGCCTTGGCGAGCCGATCGCTCAGGAGGCGGCCGAGGAAGAGCTGGGGCTCGTGGACGGTGACCTCGACGGGCTCCTGGGGCGCCCAGCGGACATTGCCGTAGACGGTGATGCGGTTGGAGTCGTCGGGTCTCGCGGCCCAGGTGGTGTTCTGGCCCGCGGACTTGGTGACGGCGCGGTTCTGGATGTTGAGCCAGTCGGCGCGGGGTTCGATCGAGAGTGCGGGGGCGGATTCGGGGGTGGTGGGTCGGGGGTAGATGGAGATGGTGTTGGTGTGGAAGGTGAGCCCGGAGACCTCGGCGCAGTACCAGCGGTTGAGCTGTTCGCGCGGCCAGGAGGGGTGGACGTACTCGCGGTCGAAGATGCGGTCGTCGATGACGATCTCGGAGAGAGTGCCCGGGTTGGAGGCTTTGATCGCCTTGACCCAGGAGTCGAGGACAGCCTCGACGGAGGTCTTCATTTCCTGGAGGAGGACGGGGTCTGCGAGCGCGGGGTCTCCGGCGCCTCGGACGATGAGCCTGGGGCCGTCGACGGCGAGTTCGGTGGTGAAGACGAAGTCGGGGCCGAGGACGGCGAGGGCGGCGGCGGAGGTGAGGACCTTCATGTTCGACGCGGGGATCATGGGCGCGTCGGCGTTGATGTTGGCGAGAGTCTTGCCGGAGTCGGCCTCGATGATGGCGACGGAGACCTTGGCCTCGCCGACCTTCTGGCTGGTGATGAGGCCGCGGACGGTCTGGTTGAGGGGTTGGGCGGGGGCGGTTTGGGGAAGTGCGAGTGCGGCGAGGAGCGTGACGGCGGCGGCGAGGGTCGATCGTGTCATGTGGTGATTATTTCACGTACGGTTCGGCGTGTGGGGCGTCCCTCGGAGAAGAGAACATCGGCGTGGTGGCGGCGCGTTCTGCAGCGTTCCGGGCAGGGGAGTACACTCGGGCGGGCGCGTGGCCGGGGTAGGCCGCGCGCGTCGGTTGTAGGGGCGAGCATTCGAGGACTTGCGATGTCGGAATTGACGAAGGGCGCGGGATCGGGGGCCGGGAATGCTCCGTCGGGCGTGGCGGCGGGCGGTGGCGCGGCGGTCGGGAGCGGTGGGGGTGGGGGGACGTGGCCCGAGGCGAAGCCGACGATCACGTTCGAGGAGTTCGCGAAAGTGGACCTTCGGGTGGCGCGGATTGTGAAGGCGGAGGCGCACCCGAACGCGGACAAGCTGCTCAAGCTGCAGCTGGACGACGGGTCGGGAACGCCTCGCCAGATCTGCGCGGGGATCAAGGGGCACTACCAGCCGGAGGAGCTGGTGGGCCGACAGATCGTGATCGTGGCGAACCTGGCGCCGAGGGTGATCCGGGGGGAGGAGTCGAGGGGGATGCTGCTGGCGGCGAGCGATGCGCCGAAGACGAACGATCCGGGGGCGCAGCGGAATGTGATTCTGCTGAGGCCGGACAAGGAGATCGGTCCGGGGGCGATTGTGAGCTGAGGCGCGTTCAGGCGCGTCGGCGTCGGGAGAGGGAGACGAGGGCGAGCCCGAGTGCGGCTGCACCCGCGGGGGTCGGGAGTGCTTGTATGTCGACTGAGCTTGGAGGGATGAAGAAGTCGAGCGTGTCGCCGGATTCGTGGCCCGTCCAGTCGAAGTTGATGGCGACGTACCACTCCATGATTGCGGCGGATTGATAGTGCGAGGGGAAGCGCCTGTCGATTGCGAGACTCACACCGGACGCGCCGGGTTGGAAGGCGCCGAGGGGTGTGCCCGTGCCGACGAAGATGAGAAAGCCGCCGAGCGAGTCGTTGAGGACGAACGCTGTCACGACGTCGAGGAAGTTGACGGTTCCGCCGGTGAATGCGAATCCGAAATCGAATGATGTGCGGATGAAGTGTTCGGGATGAGACCATGCTGTGCCGTCGAAAGCTGCGGTTCCGGCCATGAGGAAGCGATTCCCGTGGAAGCCGGAGTTCGGTGGAGCAGGGCGGTACGTGTCGGAGGTCAGAGAAACGGCGCGGTGGTCGGGGCCGCTCCCCGAGAGCGTGAGGCCCTCGGTGAGAGGCGAGGCGGCGACGTTGGCTTGGAGGTAATCGACCCAGGCGTATGAGGTGTCGCCGCGGGGCGCGACCACGTCCGCGTGTTGGACCGCGGCGGTGGTGAGCATCCAGTTGGCGGTGAGCTGCGCGGAGGCCGTGGGGGTGAGGGCGGCGAACGCGACGACGAGAGCGGGGGCGCAGGCGGGCGTATGTGAATACAGCATGATGGTCTCCGCGGGGTCCGGAACGCTGCGGTGCAGCGAGGTGTTGATTGCTCGACCGAGTGCGCGGGCGAGTCGATTCAATGTACCCCACGCGCAGTCATTTCCAAGAAAAAAAGCATCAGGAATGAAGGGGCTGCTCAGCGGTCGATTGGGTCGTCGTTTTGGATGAAGGGTCGTGCGGCGCCGGCGCGAGGCGCATGCACCATTCGGGGCCGGTCATGCGCAGACGGCCGACGTCGGCGGTGAGGAGGCCCATTCGCGTCTTGCCGGAGCGGAGCCGCATCGCGGACCAGGGGATGCTGATGACGCTCGCGCCGGTCCAGCGGAGCGGGGCGAAGGGGATGAGGTGGAGGTGGGCGTCGTCGGCCGCGATGTGCACGCAGTTGTTCATGCGGCGCAGCGTGGAGAGTGCGAAGGACTGGCAGAGCTTGACCACGGCGTCGGGCTTCTGAGGCTGCGCGGGGAAGCGTCGCGCGATGGGTCGCCAGAGGATGAGGTTGATGACGAAGAAGGCGGCGAGGGGAGCAGCGATGACGATGGGGAGCGCGATGGGGATGGCGTGCGGCGCGGTGGCCGTGAGGAGCGCGAGGACGATGACGAGGTCGACGGCGATCAGGACGGCGAAGCCGACCATGAGGTTGGCGCCCCTGGGCGCGTTGGCGAGCCGGTCGCGGACGGAGGTGATGGCGTCGGCGGGGGCGGTCATCGCGCGAAAGGGTAAGGCAAGTCAGGCGCGGGCGCGGAGGATGGGCGCGAGGTAGTCGCCGGTGAAGGAGCCCTTGGCCTTTGCGACGGCTTCGGGGGGGCCGGCGGCGATGAGCTTGCCGCCGCGGTCGCCGCCCTCGGGGCCGAGGTCGATGATCCAGTCGGCGCGCTTGATGACGTCGAGGTTGTGCTCGATGACGACGAGGGTGGCGCCGGAATCGGCGAGCCGGTCGAAGACGGAACAGAGGCGGCGGACGTCCTCGAAGTGGAGGCCGGTGGTGGGCTCGTCGAGGATGTAGAGGGCGCGTTCGGTGGCGCCAGCGCCGAGCTCGGAAGCGAGCTTGATGCGTTGTGCTTCGCCGCCGGAGAGGGTGGTGGAGGGCTGGCCGAGCCGGATGTAGCCCAGGCCGACGTCGGTGAGGCACTGGAGGTAGCGGACGATCTTCGGGTGGTTCTCGAAGAACTCGAGCGCGTCCTCGACGGTGAGGTTGAGGACATCCGCGATGGAGCGTGCGCGGTAGCGGACCTCGAGGGTTTCCCGGTTGTAGCGGGCGCCCTTGCAGACCTCGCAGGGGACGAAGACGTCGGGGAGGAAGTGCATCTCGATCTTCTTGAGGCCGTGGCCCTGGCAGGCTTCGCAGCGTCCGCCCTTGACGTTGAAGGAAAATCGTCCGGGCTTGTACGCGCGGATGCGTGCTTCCTTGGTCTGCGCGAAGACGGTGCGGATGTCGTCGAAGATGCCGGTGTAGGTGGCGGGGTTGGAGCGTGGCGTGCGTCCGATGGGGGTCTGATCGACCTCGACGACGCGGTCGACCTTGTGGGCGCCGTTGAGGCGGTCGTGGGCGCCGGGCTTGACGCGCGCGCCGGTGACCTTCTGCTTCACGGCCGCGAGCAGAATGTCGTTGACGAGGGTGGACTTGCCGGAGCCCGAGACGCCGGTGACACAGACGATGCCGCCGAGCGGAAAACTGACGTCGATGGATTGCAGGTTGTTGTGCTTGGCGCCCTTGATGGTGATGGCGTTCTTCTCGGAGAGTTCGCGTCGCTTCTCGGGGATTTCGATGGAGCGTCGGCCGGAGAGGTATTGGCCGGTGAGAGAGTCGGAGGCGCAGATGTCGGCGAGGTTGCCCTCGGCGCAGACGCGACCGCCGTGGACGCCGGGGCCGGGGCCGATGTCGAGGATGTGGTCGGCGGAGCGGATCATGTCCTCGTCGTGCTCGACGACGATGACGGAGTTCCCGATGTCGGTGAGGTGGCGCAGGGTGCGGATGAGGCGGTCGTTGTCGCGCTGGTGGAGGCCGATGGTGGGCTCGTCGAGGACGTAGCAGGCGCCGACGAGCCCGGACCCGACCTGCGTGGCGAGCCGGATGCGCTGGGCCTCTCCGCCGGAGAGGGTGGCGGTCTTGCGGTCGAGGGAGAGGTAGTCGAGGCCGACGGAGCCCATGAAGCCGAGACGGTTGCGGATCTCGCGGAAGATTGGCGCGGCGATGGCCTGCGCTTCCTCGGAGAGTTGAAGGGTGTCGGCGATGCGGAGGGCGTCGCGGATGGTGAGTCGTGTGAGGTCCGCGATGGTGAGGTCGTGGGGGTCGGTGGAGAGGCCGTGCTCGGCGCGATGCGCGACGAGGGCGTCGGGGAGCGCGCCGTCTTTGGTCTTCTTCGTGCGGAGGAAGACGGAGAGCGCTTCGATGCGGAGGCGGTCGCCTCGGCAGGCGAGGCAGGGGGAGTCGGTCATGAAGGCGGAGAGCCATTCCTTGACGTACTGGCTGTCGGTCTTGCCCCACCACTCCTGCAGGGATGGGAGGACGCCCTGCCAGGGCTTCTTGCGGGCGCGGGAGGGGGCGCGGGCGCCGCCCTTGGAGGGGCCGTGGAGGAGGAGGGCGACGTCCTCCTTCTTCCATTCACTCAGCGGCTTGGTGAAGGAGAGGCCGAAGTCCTGGCAGAAGCGTTTGAGCTTGCGGGAGAACCAGGGGCGCATGGGCCCGGCCTTCCACCATGCGGCCACGGCGCCCTCGCTCAGAGAGACGTTGAGGTCGGGCACGCAGAGGGCTTCGTCGAACTCCATGCGCGTGCCGATGCCGCCGCAGTCCGGGCAGGCGCCGAAGGGGGAGTTGAACGAGAACAGGCGCGGCTCGAGTTCTTCGAGTGCGCACTCGGGGTGGGCTGAGCAGGAGTGCTTCTCGGAGAAGACGTTGTCGGTCCACCCCCGGACGCCGGAACCTGAGTCTTTGTCCTGTTCGACAGAAAGGATGACGACGCCCTCGCCGGCCTTGAGCGCGGTCTCGATGCTCTCGGCGAGGCGCTGGCGCGCGTCGGGCTTGAGGACGATGCGGTCGACCACGGCCTCGACGGTGTGCTTCTCGTAGCGCCCCAGGTCGAGCGGGTTCTCGCCCTCCTTCTGCAGTGTTTCACGCAGGTCGATCACCGCGCCGTTGACGCGCGCACGGACGAAGCCCTGGCGCTGCAGGTCCTCGAGGACTTCGCGGTGAAAGCCCTTCTTCGCGCGGATGATGGGCGCGAGGACCATGAGGCGGGCGTTTTCGGGGATGGGGGAGGTGGGGGAGAAGAGGGAGTCGACGATCTGGGAGGGGGAGGTGCTGGAGATGGGCAGGCCGCAGCGCTCGAGGACCGTGCCGTCTTTCTTGGTTTTGGTGGGCGCCCAGCAGCGCGGGTGGCCGGCGCGGGCGAAGAGCAGGCGCAGGTAGTCGTAGATCTCGGTGGAGGTGGCGACGGTGGAGCGGGGGTTGTGGCCTGAGGAGCGCTGCTCGATGGCGATGGTGGGGGGGAGGCCCTCGATGTCGTCGACGTCGGGCTTCTGCATCCGGTCGAGGAACTGGCGCGCGTAGGCGGAGAGGGACTCCATGTACTTGCGCTGGCCCTCGGCGAAGATGGTGTCGAAGGCGAGGCTGGACTTGCCGGAGCCGGAGAGGCCGGTGATGACGATGAGGCGGTCGCGCGGGAGATCGACGTCGATGGAGCGGAGGTTGTGCTCGCGGGCGCCTCGGACGCGGATGTGGCGCTTGGTGGCGTCCGGGTCGCGGCGCGGGGCGGTCTTGGGCTCGGGGAGTGGGGTGGTCACCGTGGCAGCGTCTGGGGTCACAGGGCTGATCTTCTCTCACCCCCGGACAGGAATGTTCGTGGCTGGAGTCGGGCCCATGATAGGGCGCCTCCGCCAGACGTTCGCGGTTTGGACGGGTGCGGATTCGCCGGCTCGGAACAGACAACGGGCGCCGTTGGAGCGGACGCCCGTCGTCACGGATTCATTGTGGCTGTCGAGCGCGACGGATCAGCGCCGTCGGCGGATGGACACGACGCCCGCCAGCGCGAGGAGGCTCGCGGCGCCGGGCGTCGGTACGACGGTCATGGCTGTGATGATCGCGCCGCCGCCGACCTGGCCCACCAGCGTGCCCGCGCCGGTGGAGAGATTGATGGTCCACAGGGCGGAGCGGCTGAGGTTGGCGTCGAGGAGCACGGCGTAGGCGATGCCGGTGGCGCCCGAGATGTCGAAGCCGCCGATGTCGGTGACGTCCATGCCCAGGAGGCCGACGGTGGTGAGCACGCCGTTGTTGGGCGGGCTCTGGATGACGAGCGCGTCCGTGCCGGCGTCGATGCCGTAGAGCGTTGTCGTCGTGGCGCCCGCGACATTGTTCGTGTACGCGGCGTGCACGACGTTCGCGTTGCGACCGAAGTTCACGTCGCCGGCCGCGTACGCGAGCGAGCCGTCGACCGCGGCGAGCGCGCCTGTGATCGGGTTGAGGCGCAAGTTCTGATCCGCGTCGCTGGTGACACGGATGCGATCGACGGTGGGGTTGAAGTCGAAGCCGAAGGAGGAGCCGTTGAGGCCGGGGGTGAAGGCCGTGCCGCCGACCTGCGTAGCGAGCCCGGTGACGGGGTCGATGCGGTACATGCGGTTGAAGGAGCCCAGGCCGAACAGCTCGCCGGTGGCGGGGCGCGTGTCGATGCCGACGAGCGTCTCGTTGGCCTGGAGGCCCTGCACGGCCACGCCTGAGGAGATGGTCCCGGGCGTGAGGCTGTCGAAGGTGACGAGCGAGCCCTGGAGTGTCAGGCCGTAGATGAGCTCCGCGTGTGCGAGCGATGCGCAGGCTGTGAGCGCGGCGATAGCGAGCGGGGTGCGTGAACGATGAGCCATTCTGATTCTCCTCCTCCGCGGCGCGGCGGCCGGGGTTGGCCCGGAATCACAAGTGAGTGTGAAAGGACACGGGAGGAGCGATCGCTGAGTGGAGGGAGCCGGATTCAGGGGCTCGAGGAATTGGCGTGCCAGGGTGGTGAACGAGGGTCAGCCCTTCGGCTTCCCCGGATGTCGTTTCCGCTTCCTTGCCTTGGTCCCCGGCTTGCCGGGCACGGCCTTGGCGCCGTCTTCGCCGAACATCTCGCGATCGACGTCGGAGAGCCTGATCTTCGTCGGCCCGTTCTCGGCGTCGGGGTCGGCGCCGCCGGTGGGGTCTTCGGGGGCCAGCTTCTTCACCACGGCGATCTTGTCGCGCATGAGCGCGGCCTTCTCGAACTCGAGGTTCTCCGCGGCCTGGAACATCTCGTTCTCGAGCTCCGTGAGGAGCTCGTCGCGGTCGTAGGACTCTTCGGTCTTGTGCACGGCCTCGCGCGCCGTCTTGCGAGCGCGGAGCTCCATCTCGATGCCTCGGCGAATGGCCTTGGTGATCTGCTTGGGCGTGATGTTGTTGGCCTTGTTGTACGCGAGCTGCTTGGCGCGCCGGCGCTCGGTCTCGTCGATGGCGGCCTGCATGGACGGGGTCATCTGGTCGGCGTAGAGCACGGCCGTGCCGGAGAGGTGGCGGGCCGCTCGACCGATCTGCTGCACGAGGCTCGTGGGGCTTCGGAGGAAGCCCTGCTTGTCGGCGTCGAGGATGCAGACGAGGGAGACCTCGGGGAGGTCGAGGCCTTCGCGCAGGAGGTTGACGCCGACGAGGACGTCGAACTCGCCGAGGCGCAGGTCGCGGAGGATGGCGACGCGATCGAGCGTCTCGATGTCGGAGTGGAGGTAGCGGACGCGGAGGCCGGCGTCGTCGAGGTAGGAGGCGAGTTGCTCGCAGAGACGTTTGGTGAGCGCGGTGACGATGACGCGCTCGCCCTTCTCGGCGCGGGCCTTGCACTTCTCGAGGAGATCGGGGACCTGGCCGGTGGCGGGGAGGATGACGATGTCTGGGTCGATGAGTCCGGTGGGGCGGATGATCTGCTCGACGACCTCACCGTGGGCTTTTTCGAGTTCGTAGGGCGCGGGTGTGGCGCTGACGTAGAGCACCTGGGGGACAACGGCTTCGAATTCTTCGAAGCGGAGCGGGCGGTTGTCGAGTGCGGAGGGGAGACGGAAGCCGTGCTCGACGAGGGTTTGCTTGCGGTGCCGATCGCCGTTGAACATGGCGCGGACCTGGGGGATGGTGACGTGGGATTCGTCGATGATCAACAACCAACCGCCGCCGCCGCCCCCGCCCCCGCCCCCGCCCCCGGAAGTGTCACTGCCCTGCTCGGTCGTGGCGGTTCCATTGCGCGAGCCGCTGTGCGACGCGGCTTCGCGGTGGGCCTTGGCGCCGGGGTTGCGCTCGAAGTAGTCCATCAGCGTGAACGGCTTTTCGCCGGGCTGGCGGCCGTCGAACCAGCGGGAGTAGTTCTCAACGCCCGGGCACGTGCCCACCTCGGCGAGCAGCTCGAGGTCGTACTTCGTGCGCGCGATGAGGCGCTGGGCTTCGAGGAGCTTGCCCTCGGAGCGGAGCTGGAGGACGCGGGCGTCGAGCTCGGCGCGGATGCCCGCGAGGGCGGACTCCATGGTCGCTTCGGGCGTGACGTAGTGCACGGCCGGGAAGAGGAAGAATCGCTCCTCGGAGGCGAGGACTTCGCCGGTGAGGGGGTTGATGAGCTCGATGGCCTCGACGTCGTCGCCGAACATCTCGAAGCGCACGGCGAACTGCTCGTAGGCGGGAAAGACCTCGATGACGTCGCCCTTCACGCGGTAGGAGCCGCGCTTGAACTCGATCTCGTCGCGCTTGTACTGCATGTCGGCGAGGCTGAGGAGGAAGTCGCGCCGGACGAGGGTCTGACCGACCTGCACGCCGAGGACCTTGTCGGAGTAGAGGTCGGGGGAGCCGAGCCCGAAGATGCAGGAGACGGAGGCGACGACGATGGTGTCGGGGCGGGAGAGGAGGTTGCTGGTCGCGGCGAGGCGGAGTCGGTCAAGGTCGTCGTTGCGGGAAGAGTCCTTCTCGATGTAGATGTCGCGCTGGGGGATGTACGCCTCGGGCTGGTAGTAGTCGTAGTAGGAGACGAAGTAGGAGACGGCGTTGTTGGGGAAGAGGTCGCGCATCTCTTCGTACAGCTGCGCGGCGAGCGTCTTGTTGTGGGAGAGGATGAGGGTGGGTCGTTGGGTGCGCGCGATGACGTGCGCCATGGTGAAGGTCTTGCCGGTGCCGGTGGCGCCGAGGAGCACGGCTGCGGGATCGCCGGCGTTGATCTTGCGCGCGAGGGCGTCGATGGCCGCGGGCTGATCGCCCATGGGCGTCATGTCGGAGACGACCTCGAACTGTCGGTCGTGGAAGGCCATCGTGGGGGGATGGTAGGGGGGAGGCGCGCTCAGCCCCGCACGCCGCCGAGCAACGCGACGGGGCGCTGTCGCGCGAGGCGGAGCGCGAGGGGCGCGACGGTGAGGAGCGCCACGGCGAGGAGCGCGAGGCAACCCAGGAGAATCGGGATCGGCGGGGGCTTGAAGGGGAGCTGGATGCCGGCAAGGAGGGCCTGGAGGCGTTGTCCGGCGAACGCGGCCTGCAGGCCGAGCGCGACGCCCATGAGCGCGGCGGTGAGCGCGAGGAGCGCGGTCTCGGCGAGGATGAGCCGGGCGAGGACGCCGGAGGAGCCGCCGACGGCGCGTATGACGCCGAACTCGTGCCGGCGTGCGTCGACGCCCGCGACGATCACGTTGAGAGCCGCGAGCGTGGCGACGGCCATGGCGCCGATGGCGATGAGTGTTGCGATGTTCATCATGCCAAGGCCGATCTCGCGCACGGAGCTGAGGATCTGGCGCCCGGAGCCGACGAGGTACGCGCCCGTGCCGAGGGCCTTCTTGATCTCGGCGACCACCTGCTCGTCGGTCATGTCTCCCTTGAGCCCGACTTGGAGCAGGTGGGTGTGATCGACACTGAAGACGCGTTGGAGGTCGGCGCGCGAGCAGAACACGGAGGAGACTGCCTTGTCCGCGTAGTCGCGCCCGATGTTGAAGTACAGCGAGACGACGTCGAGCCCCGGGGAGGACACGGCGCCGACGATCTCGAAGGAGGCGGTCTGGTTGGCGAGGGTGACGTCGAAGACGTCCCCGATCGAGTAGCCCTTGCGGTTGACGAGGAATTCGCGCGCGACGATCACGGCGCCGCCCTCGCGCAGGCGGCGCATGGCGTACTCGGGGTCGCCCGCGGCCCAGTGGAGGGAGGTCATACGGAAGAAGGGGTCGGGTTCGAAGGCGATGAAATTGACGGGCGGGTTGCGGATGCCGCTCACGCCGAAGGCGGTGCTCTCGATGGGCAGGACGGTGATGGCGCAGGTCCCGTCAACGAAGGGGAAAGCGTCGACGCGCGCGCGGGCGTCGTTGGTGACGCCGAGCGGGTGGGTGATGAAGGCGTCGGGGAACTTGATCTGGTCGAGCCAGTCTCGGAGCACGGCCGTGCCGTTGGTCCAGACTCCGGTGAGGAGGGCGACGCCCACCATGAGGGCGCCGGCGGTGAAGCCGTTGCGGAACGGGGCGGAGCGCGAGGAGCGCTTCAGGAGCGGCGCGGGGACGAGGAAGAGGCGGGCGATGAGCGGGCCGAGGAGTGTGGCGACAACGATGTTGACGGCGGCGCCGAGAAGGAACGTGCCGAAGATGAGGGCGGGCAGGCCGAGGAAGACGTGGAGCCGGAAGACGAGCTGCGCGTCGTCGGACGTGGTGAGGATGAGGCGGTCCAGGACGAGTCCGACGAGGCCGAGGAGGGCGGCGATGGCGACAGCGCGCGTCGAGGCGGCGCGTGCGCGCCGCGCGAGCCCCTCGAGAGGCGAGATGCGCGATGCAAGTATGGCGGGCCAGACGGCGGCGATGAGGCCGGCGATCGCGCTCCCGAGCGCTGCCCAGGCGAGCCCGGTTGCGCTGACGTGGAGACCGGAGGGGAGCCGGTCGGGGTAGGCGATGGCGATGAGCCCGGCGAGCGCGACGCCGAGGGGCAGGCCGAGGAGCGCGCCGAGGACGCCGATGAAGAGGCCGGTGAAGGCCTGTGCGCCGACGATGGCGGCGCGCGTGGCGCCGATGGAGCGGAGGATGGCAAGCTCGCGCACGCGCTCGAGGACGGACGTGGTCAGCCCGGTCGTGATGATGATGGCCGCCGCCAGGAACGCGAGCACGGAGAAGATGACGTAGAAGAACTCGTTGGCCCGGATGGCGGAGGAGACGCCCGCGAGGACGCGCGGGGTGGGCTCGGCCACCACGCCGTCCGGCAGAATGGAACGCCACGACGCGGCGATGGCCTCAACGGCCTCCGCGCGCGGGCGTCCGCCCAGGGAGCTTTCGCGCAGCACGACCTGGACCTCGCCGACGGTTCGGACGTTCTTCGCGGCGTCGCCGGTCGCCTGACGGACGGTGTGTGCCGTGGCCACGGCCTGCGGGTTGCGCAGCAGGCGAACGGTGGTTTCCTGATTGATGCCGACGATGAGGAGTTCCGCAGGTTCCGGGTGGGCGCCGATGTTGAGAAGGCGGTCTCCGACCTTGGCGCCCAGGTTCTCGGCGATGTCCGCGTCCAGGAGCACCTCCCCGTCGGCCGTGATAGATCGTCCCTCTCCCAGCGCGCCGGCGACGAGCTGCGCCTCGAGCGCTGGGTCGACGCCGAGCGTGGTCATCGAGAACTGCTTGCCGGTGACGGGGTGCTCGACGGCGATGACGCCCTTGACGCGCGGCACGGCGAGCTCGACCTCGGGACGGGCCGCGACGGCGTCGGCGACGGATTCGTCGAACGCCCCGCCCGCGATGGCCTTGACGCGGAGGTCGGCGCGCCCCAGCGTGCTCTCGGCGCGCAGCTTCATGCCCGCGATCAGCGAGGCCTGCGCGCAGGACACGGCGACGACCAGCGTCGTGGCGAGCGCGGCGGCCAGCGCGATGAGCGCGAGCCGCTTATGCCGTCCGGACCATGCCTGCCGCGCGAGTCGCAACGCCAGCCGCATCGAGCCCTCCTGTTTCGAACCGTCCCGCGACACGGCCGTCCGCGAGCACGTAGACCTGCTGGCACTGCGCGGCCGCGGCGGGCTCGTGCGTGACCATGACGACGGTCATCGATCGTTCGCGCGCGAGCGAGCCGAGGAGCGTCCAGAGCGCGGCGCTGGTGCGCGAGTCCAGCGCGCCCGTCGGCTCGTCCGCCAGCAGCACGGGAGGCGCGAAGAGCAGCGCCCGCGCGATGGCGACACGCTGCTGCTCCCCGCCGGAGAGCGCGTCGGGCCGGTGATCTGCCCGCGCCGCGAGGCCGAGCGCCTCCAGCAGCTCGCCCGCACGCCCGCGCGCCCACGACTCCGGTTCGCCCGCGAGCAGCGCGGGCAGCTCGACGTTCTGGCGCGCCGTCAGCGTCGGGAGCAGATTGAATTGCTGGAACACCACCCCGACCCCGCGCCTCCGGAACCGCGTCAGCTCGCGCTCGCGCATCGTGTCCACACGCTCGCCCGCGATCTCGATCTCTCCGGTGTCGGGCGTGTCGAGCGCCGCAAGCAGGTGGAGGAGCGTGGACTTGCCAGAGCCCGACGCGCCCATGATCCCGTAGAAGCCGGGGCCCGTGACCTCGAGATCGACGCCTCGCAGCGCGGGCACGCGCGAGCCGCCGAGCCGGTACGCCTTGTGCACGTCGCGGCAGCGGATCACGCGGTTCGTCCTTTCTGCGCGCCCGGTCCTGGCGCGGGGCCGATCACGCTCCGTGGGCGCTGGTGTACGCCGCCGCGTCCATCAGCCCGGCGAGCGGGCCGGCGTCCGACGCTCGGATCTTCACCAGCCACCCGGCGCCGTACGGGTCCTTGTTCACCCGCCCGGGGTCGTCCGACAGCGCCTTGTTGACCTCGATGATCTCCCCGCCGAGCGGCGTGTAGATGTCGCTCGTGGCCTTGACGGACTCGATCTCGCCAACGGCCGCGCCGGCAGCGATCTTGCTCCCGGTGTTCTTCATCTGGACGTAGGTGATGTCGGTGAGCTCGTTCACGGCAAACTGGGTGACGCCCAGCGAGTAGATCCCGCCGCCCTCGTCCTTGATCCACTCGTGCGACTCGGTGTAGCGGCGATCGGTTGGGGTGGTCATGGCTGCATCCGGTGGCTGTCGGGGGGCGTATATGCGTTCGCCTCCGAGGGATCCGGAGGATCCGAGGGATCGGGGGGACGGACGCGTGGTTCCACGAGGGAGCGGAACATGCTATCGGGTCAGCCCGACCCCGCAAGACGGCAGCACAGAGGCAAAAGCGCGACCTCCAGAAGGTCTTTACGCTCCGGGGCTTGTCGCGCGCGGTCTCAGGGGGGATACTGTGCAATTAGATCATTCCCGCCGGCCTCACCTTGAGGCCGCGTGTACCGACTTTCTCCCCTCCGGACGGTCGGAGCCCTCGGGCCCGGCCGTCTTTTCTTTCGCCGAGTAGGATGAGCTGATTCCCTCGCGTCGGCGCCCCTCGCCGCCCGATCTACACGCGAGCGGACCCTTCCCCCCGGCCTCGGCACCTATCAGAACACGAACATGATCCTCACTCTCTCTGTTGCGTCGGTCGCGCGCCTCTTGAACGCCAAAAAGGGCGGGTTCACGCTGACGCAGCTCCCCGAGATCGCCCACGACGTGCTCGGCCTGCGCGGGCTGGTCATCCCAACCAGCGTTCTCGCGGGCATCTCGCCGAACGAGGCACTCGCCCTCCGCGACGCCGCGGACAAGGCCGCATGCCCCTGCCTCGCGCTCATCGAGTCCGACGCCCAGCCGCTCGCCGCCGAGGACGAGCGTGTCGATGAGGCCGTCGATCGCATCACGAGGGTGCTTCGCGTCGCGCAGATCCTCGGATGCAACTCGATCGGCGTGGCGATCGACTCCCCCGCGAACGACGACTCGTTCGAGAACGCCGCGGTCGCGTTGAAAATGATCCTCGAACGCGCCGACAGGCTCGACATCAACGTGCTGATCCTCCCGCACGCGGGGCTCACGGCCGATCCGGAGCGCCTCACCGATCTCATCAAGAAAGTGGGCGGCTTCCGCATCGGCACGCTGCCGGACTTCGCAGGCGCCGCGAAGGGCGGCGAGCCGGAGGAGCAGCTGCGCCGCACGGCGCCGTACGCGCAGGCGGTCATCGCCTCCTCCCTGGCGTTCAACGACAAGGGCGAGCATCAGGGCTACGACCTGGCCGCGTGCGTGAGCGCGCTGCAGGCGGTGGGCTTTGAGCAGACGCTCGCGATCGAATACCGGGGCAAGGGCGATCCGCTCGAGGGCGTGCGTCTGACCCGTCAGGCCATCGAGCGCTGTCTCGACACCGCGCCCCAGCCTTGAGAAAGACGCGCGTCCTCGGGTACCCTTGTGGCGTGTCGTCCCTCACCTCGCGCACCCCGAGCCTCCCCGTGGCACTGCCCGCCCACCTCATCGTGACCATCGACGGGCCGGCGGGCGTCGGCAAGTCGTCGGTGGCCCGCCTCGCGGCCGAGCGGCTGGGGCTCGCGTTCCTCGACACGGGCGCGATGTACAGGGCCGTGACGGCGCTCGCGCTGGAGCGGAGAGTCGACCCGCTGGATGAGCCCGCGGTCGCGGCCCTCGCCACCGAAGCCAACCTGCGGTTCGACTGGACCACCGACCCGCCCGCGCTCCTGGCGTTCGGTCACGACATGACCGGCGCGCTCCGAACCCCCGACGTGGACGCGGCGGTCTCCGCCGTCTCAAGCCTCCCGGCCGTGCGCCGCGTGCTCGTCGCGCTGCAGCAGCGGATCGGGCAGGATCATCCGCGCCTCCTGAGCGAGGGACGCGACCAGGGCACGGTGGTGTTCCCAGACGCCTGCGCGAAGATCTATCTCGACGCGACGCCGCGCGTCCGGGCCGAGCGACGCGCCAGGCAGCTGCTGGAAGCGGGGCGCGCGGCGGACGCGGACGCGATCGAGCGCGAGCTGACGGAGCGCGACCGTCTGGATTCGACCCGCCAGGTGGGGCCGCTGCGCTGCCCCCCGGACGCGATCCGGCTCGATACGAGCGGGCTCTCGCGCGAGCAGGTGATCGACGAGATCCTGCGCATCGTGCGACGCGCCGTCGGTTGATCGCGCACGATGAGCGACCCGAACCAGATCGCCGCGCCGAATACAGCCGCCCCAACGGGAGGCGCGCGCTGGTTCTATTGGCTCTCGTGGTGGGCGGTGCAGGCGGTGTTCCTGCTCGTGTTCCGGCTCCGGGTGCATCACGCGGCCCGGATGCCGCGCTCCGGCCCCGTGCTCATCGTGGTGAATCATCAGTCGCACCTCGACCCCCCGCTCGTCGGGCTGTGCGTGCGGAGCCGACCCGTGCGGTTCCTGGCGCGCGCGTCCCTGTTCCGGAATCGCGCGTTCGCCCCCCTCATCCGCGCGCTGGGGGCATTCCCGCTCCGCGATGGGGAGGGTGATCTCGGCGCCGTTCGCGCCGCCCTCGCGTGCCTCGACGCCGGCCAGCCCGTCGTTGTGTTTCCCGAGGGCTCGCGCACGCACGACGGACGCGTGTCGGAGTTCAAGCGGGGCGTCGTGCTGCTGCTCAAGCGCGTGCAGTGTCCGGTGGTGGCGGTCGGCATCGAGGGCGCGTACGACGCGTGGCCTCGCCGTCGACGCCTTCCCAAGCTGTGGGGCTCGCGCGTGGTCGTCGTCGTCGGGCCGCCCATCCATGCGCAGGACCTGCTGCGCGACGGGGCCGAAGCGGCGCGGGCGCGTCTCGAGAACGAGGTTCGCGAACTCCACGCCGAAGCCCGACGGCTGCGCCGGGGCAACCCCCCGAAGGATTGACCCGCGAGCACTCCGGCCTCCTACCGGACTCCGACGGCCTCGGCGTCGCGATCGCTCAGCATCCCCCCGTCGGATCGCTCGCTCACCGTCCCGTCCCGCTTCCACGATCGCTCGCACCGCGCCTCGGCGCGAAGATCGGTGACCGACGCGCTCGGGGCGGAGGGGTCGGCCTTCACTCGGCTCACGCCCATCAGATCCGCCAGATCGCGCGCGTCGAACCGAGCGAGCACGCGATCCGGGTCCGGCAGCGTCACGCCCGCGTCGAGCGGGTTTTCGACGCCGCCCTCGCGCTTGCGCTCCGCTTCGAGGGCAAGGAGCCCGGCGTCGCGCGCCTCGAGCACGGCCGCCCACCCCTCGTCGGCACGAACCCCCGAAGGCTCGCCGAACGTCTCGACGTGGACGCAGATCTCGGGGCTCGCATCGGGCTTCTCGACGCCCAGGAGCGCGCGGTAGGCCTCGTCCGCCGTGTGCGGGAGGATCGGGGCGAGGAGCCGGCACAGACCGTCGGCGATGGTGCGCAGGGCGCGCTGCGACTGCCGTCGGCGGGGCGAATCCGCGCGATCGCAGTACAGCCGATCCTTCACGCCCGCGAGGTAGACCGAGGAGAGCGTGTCGTTGCAGAAGTCGTAGATGGCCTGAGAGGCGCCGCGGAAGTCGTACTCGCCGTAGGAGCCGCGGACGCGCTCGCGCAGTCGGTCGAACTCGCCCAGCGCCCACGCGTCGATGCTCGTCGGCGCAGGCGCCGGCCCCGCGTCATCCGCGGGAAGATCGGCGAGGTTGCTCAGCATGAACCGCAGCGTGTTGCGGACCTTTCGGTACGCCTCGCCGGCCGTCTTGAAGAACTCGAGGTCCGCCTTGATGTCGCTCTCGTACGCGAGGCTCGCGACCCACCATCGACAGACGTCGGCGCCGAACTCCTTGAGGAGGTCCTCGACGTTGAGCGTGTTGCCGAGGCTCTTGCTCATCTTGCGGCCGTCTCGATCGACGATGAAGCCGTGGGTCAGGAGCGTGCGGAAGGGGGGCCGGCCCTTGGCCCCGAGTCCGCACAGGAGGCTCGACTGGAACCAACCCCGATGCTGGTCCGAGCCCTCGAGATACAGATCGACGGGGAAGCCGATGCCGCGCTCGACCATCACCGACCACCACGACGCGCCGGACTCGAACCAGACATCGCAGATGTCCGAGGCCTTCTCGAGGCGCGCGACGTCAACGCCCTTGGGCGCGTCGGGATCGTTCGTGAGGTCGTACTCCGCGAGAAGCACGCCCGGGGTCAGCTGGAACCAGGCGTCCGAGCCCTTCGCGCGGACGACCTTGGCGATCGCGCGCACGCTCGCGGGCGTCAGCAGCGTCGTGGCGGCGCCGTCCGGCTCGCGCTGGAAGAACGCGGGGATCGGCAGCCCCCATGCCCGCTGGCGCGAGATGCACCAGTCCGGTCGGCTCTCCAGCATGCCCCGCAGCCGGTTGCGCCCCCACTCGGGCACGAAACCGATGTCATTCCCGGCGTGGTCGAGCGCCAGCCGGCGGAGCGACTTGCCCTCGCGCTTCGTGGGACGGTCCACGCCGATGAACCACTGCTCCGTCGCGCGGAAGATGACCGGCGTCTTGCTGCGCCAGTCGTGCGGGTAGGAGTGCGTGAACATGTGCGAGTGGAACAGGTGCCCGCTCGTGCGCAGATGGTCGGTGACGCTCGTGTTCGCGTCCCACACGCTCTTGCCACGCAACCACTCCGGCGCCGTGGCGTCGTACGTGCCGTCCTCGCGCACAGGGCAGTAGATGGGGAACTTCTCGCGCAGTCCCGTCTGGTAGTCCTCGACGCCGTGGCCCGGCGCCGTGTGCACAAGCCCCGTGCCGTCCTCGAGCGTCACGTACTCCGCGCCGACGACGCGGTGCAGAACGCCGGGCGCGGCCTCGACGGCGCGCGCGAGCGCCTCGCCGTCCACGAACGGATGGCGGTACGCAAGCCCGACCAGCCTCGCGCCCGTCGTCGTCGCGAGCACACGCGATTCCTCGCACCCGCCGACTCGCGCGACTCGCTCCACCAGGTCCTTCGCCAGCACCGTCACCGCGCCGTCCATGCGCACGAGCGCGTACTCGAACGCGGGGTTCACCGCGATCGCGAGATTCGCGGGGAGCGTCCAGGGGGTCGTCGTCCAGATCATGAACGAGGGCCGCACCGTCGGGCGCCCCCCCGGGAACTCGCTCGACGACGCCTCCTGCTCCTCGCTGTCCTCGCTCGGCGCCGGCGGCAGCCCGAACGCGTCGTACACCGCGTCCGCGTCCGCCGCCTCGAAATCGACGTACACCGACGGGTCCTCGCGGTCCTCGTACTCAAGCTCGGCCTCGGCCAGCGCGGTCTGGTTCGCGATCGACCAGTGCACCGGCTTGCGCTGGCGGAACACCAGACCCTGCTCGACGAGCGTGGCGAACAGCTCGAGCGTCGCGCCCTCGAACGCCGGCGACATCGTCAGGTACGGGTCCTCGTACTCCGCGAGCGTGAGCAGGCGCTGCATCTGCCCGGCCTGCAGCTTCACGTACTTCTCGGCGTACTTCTGGCACTCGCGCCGGATCGCCATGCGACGCGCGTCCGCGTCGAGCGCCGCGATCTTGTCCATCTTCTTGGAGCTGACGAGGTCGGTGACGACCTTGGCCTCGATCGGCAGGCCGTGACAGTCCCACCCCGGGACGTACCGGCAGTCGCGCCCTTCCATGTTCTGGACGCGCACGACCATGTCCTTGAGCGTCTTGTTGAGAAGATGGCCCAGGTGGATGTCGCCGTTGGCGTAGGGCGGGCCGTCGTGAAAGACGAAGGCGGGGGCGCCCTTCCGTGCGGCGCGAACGCGCGCGTGCACGTCGGTCGCGCCCCACCGCTTGAGCGACGAGGGCTCGTTCTGCACGAGGCTCGCCTTCATGGGGAAGGACGTGCGGGGAAGGTTCAGCGTGCTCTTGTAGTCACGCGCCTTGCCCGGTTGGGCGGGCTCAGTTGGGGCGGTGTGGGTCATGGCGCAGCAGTGGACAAGCGGTCAGCGTCGCCCGCTCACGAACGGGCGCAGACGGACAGGGCCACGATGGTAGGGGCTCCCCGAAGACGTCGCAGAGACCCGGAACGCCCGCCGAGTCGGGCACGGCTCAGGAGTGCTCGAAAATCGACTGTGTTCGGAGCACGAGCCCGCCCGAGGCGATCAGATGGTACGACTGCGCGTGGATCTCTTTCCGGTACCGCTGCACGTCGAGGAACGAGAGGCACTTGCCCCCGTCCGCGTCCGTCCACAGGTGCGCCGCCGCGTCAACCTCGCGCGCAAAGTCGAGCAGCTCGTCGTACGTTGCGTTGAAGAGGTTCTCGCTGAGCGTCTCTGTCTGCACCGTGCTCATGTACTTCATGCGCTCCCCGAACGAGTGCTCGAAGTCGCGCTCGCCCGCGCACGGGAACGCCGCCGCGACGCCGCGCTCCGGCAGCCCGCTCTCCTGCTCCGTGACCAGCTCGCTCGCGCAGTGGCCATCGTGCTGGAAGCGCATGACGTGCGAGCCGGGCATGACCCAGCCCTCGAACTCATAGCCGCCGTACACGACGGTGATGCGATTGCGGACCT
The DNA here is from genome assembly GCA_964410465.1 of uncultured Phycisphaeraceae bacterium. GTDB lineage: Bacteria > Planctomycetota > Phycisphaerae > Phycisphaerales > UBA1924 > CAYPGJ01. The sequence continues at coordinate 66,603 of CAYPGJ010000014.1, forward strand.
TGAACAGCTCAGGGTGCAACGATCGCTTGTACAGCACCAGCCTGTACGCCTGCAGAAGATTCGTCGCTTTCGTGGACGCGCTCATCGACTCTTCCTTGCGTCTAAGCGGCTCAACGCTTCACTGCGCCGCGCTGCGTTAGGGGGCGAGTGTATGCCCGTTCGTCGGTCAGGCAAGCCTTTTCCCCCTGAAAAATCAGGGTGATCCGCTCCGACACCCGATGAAACACGCAGGGTTTGCGCTCGCCGAAGCCGCGACACAGATCCGTGCCGAGACGCTCCCATCGAGACCCAGCGCGCTATGAGACTGTCGCCAAAGAACTTCCGATTCCGCAGACACCCGAATGAGCGGGACGCGCGAACGAACCCCGAGCCGCTCAACCAAACCGACGTCCTTCTCGACGCGCGCGAACAACTTGCTCGCGCCGCTCGCATACGCAGAGCCCCTGCTCGCGCCGAAGCGCTCCTTGCCGTGGCCAAAAGATTTGCCACGCTCCCCGCTTCCACCCGCAACGAATTCGCCCGCGTCGCGGGCCTCGAACTCACCGGCATCGTTGAAAAACTGTCCAATTCGGCCACCACCGCCGACCGCAAAGCCGCGGCCGCCTGCATCTCGCTCCGTCCACACTCACTCCTGTTCCCCCTTCTCGCCACTCTCATACGCGATCCCGCCGCCGAGGTTCGCGCAGAGGCGGACAACGCCCTCCTCGCCATCGCGAACGCCCTTCTCCAAAGCCCCCAACCCCCGCAAGACCCCGAGCTTCTCCAGGCTTTCGACCGCTGCCTCGCCGACGCCGTTAGGGATTATCCCGATCACCGGTTAAAGGGAGTCCTCGACGCCGCACTCCTCCACGCACCACACCCCGGCCCGGCGCTCAAGGCCATTCTCACCGACGCCTCCCAGCCGGCCCACCTGCCCCTCCGGGCTGCCCTCCGCAAAGCTGACGATCCCCAGGCGCTCTCCGCCGCCCTCGCTCTCCTCGTCAATCCCTCGCTCTCCTCAGCCGCCGCCGAGGCCCTCTCCAGACCCTCGCACACCGCCGACCCCGCTGCCGTCTGGGTCCAGTGGCCGCTCCTGGCCCACCCCGCCCGTCGCAGACACCTCCGAACCGCTTTCGCGCGGGCCTCCACCCAATCCGAGCTGCCCCCCGCGCTGACCCTGACATCACTTCCGGACGACGCTCGGCTCGGCGCCGTGCGGTGGGCGCGCGAAACGTGCCGCCACGAAGACCGGCTCGTCGCCTTCCTCGCTGACTTCCTCGCCGACCCCTCGCCGCATGTGCGCCTCGCCGTGGTCCACGCGATCGCGCCCTCTGCGCGGACGCCCTCGGCCAACGCCCTCCTGCGCGACTTCTCCTTCGATGCCGATCCCCAGGTCGCGCAAGCCGCAACCATCGCGCTCGCGGCGCCGCGCACCCAGACGCCGCTCCAGTGGTCGGACGCGCTCGCGAGATCGCCGCACCCGCTCATCCGTCACGCCGCTCCCGCGTTCGCGCTCGCCTCCGCCGATCCGCTCCGCTCTCCCGTCGCCGCACGCGCCGCGCTCGCGCGAGATCACGCATCCACGCTCGACCTCATCCGTCGCGAGATCTCCGCCGGCTCGCGCCGTCTCGCCGCCGTGCAGACGGCGCGCCGTCTCGGCCTCGCGCGCCAGACCGAGCTCGAGCTCCTCGCCGCCGCCTCCGAGCCGGGCGATCACCGGCTCGTCGCCAGCGCCGCCAT
>CAYPGJ010000015.1:0-65404 GCA_964410465.1 uncultured Phycisphaeraceae bacterium
GAGGTGGTGTTGGCGGCGGGGTTGTTGCTGCTGCACCGACGTTGGTGGATGTGGGGGTTGATCGCGTTCGTGTTCGCCGGGTTTGCGGGGTTCACGATGGAGCGGTTGTTCGGGGGGGCGGCGAGTTGCGGGTGTTTCGGGTCGTTGACGGTTCCGCCGCGGGTGACGCTGGGGATTGATGCGGGCGTGTTCGTGGCGTCGGCGTTGCTGATGCGCGCGATGGGGGCGGGGGCCGCGTCGATGACGGGGGTCGGGGTGTTGGCGATCCCGGCGGCGATCGCGGGTGGTGTGTACGCGATGTCGCTGCCTTCGCCGAAGGATTTTCGGTTGAGCGAGGAGATGGCGGAGGCGGCGCGGGAGGGGGCGGGGACGCGCGCGGGTGACGAGCGCGCGCCGGATGTCGGGGTGTTCGATCCGTTGTCGATGCGCGCGACGGAGGCGATGCGTCTTGTGCCGAGGGTTGCCGCGAAGTCGGGGTCGCTGGGCGCGGGTTGGATGTCGGAGTTGGGTGAGGCGACGGGTGCGTTGTCGCGGCCGGAGCCGGCGTGGCTGGTGTTCGTGTACGACGCGGAGTGCCACGTGTGCCAGATGTTCCTGCCGTCGATGCGGAGTTATGCCGCGGAGTCGAAGGAGCGCGGGGACGCGCACCTGCGGGTGATCCTGATCGAGAAGAAGGATCTGTCGGCGTACGGGATTGAGGATTGGGCGTGGCCGGCGTCGCCGACGACGGCGTTGTTGTGGAAGGGGAGGATTGTGCAGGAATGGGGCGGGGAGGAGACGCCTGAGCCGAGGAAGATCCGGGAGCGGATCGAGAAGGAGGGCGCGGCGTACATCGAGGAGTTGCAGCGGGACTTCAGGCCGTTGAAGTTGTATTGATGTCGTAACGAACAACGCACGGCGATGGGCCGTGCGTTGTGAGGGGCTTGGACGTGAGCGGAGGCGTTAGCCGAGGCTCATGGTAATGAGGAATTCGGCGTTGGTCTTGACCTTGCCGAGTCGGGACTTCACGAGCTCCATGGCTTCGACGACGTTCATGTCGGAGAGGACCTTGCGGAGTCGGTAGACGAGTTCGAGCTCCTTGGGGTCGAGGAGGAGCTCCTCGCGGCGTGTGCCGGAGGCGGCGATGTCGATGGCGGGGTAGATGCGTTTGTCGACGAGTCGGCGGTCGAGGTGGAGTTCGGAGTTTCCGGTGCCCTTGAACTCTTCGAAGATGACTTCGTCTGCTTTGGAGCCTGTGTCGACGAGGGCGGTGGCGAGGATGGTGAGCGAACCGCCCTTCTCGATGGCGCGTGCGGCGCCGAAGAACTTCTTGGGGCGCTGGAGCGCGCCGGAGTCGATGCCGCCGGACATGATTTTTCCGGAGTGGGGCATCTCGTTGTTGTAGGCGCGGGCGAGTCGTGTGATGGAGTCGAGGAGGATGACGACGTCTCCGCCGAACTCGACGGCGCGTTTGGCCTTTTCGATGACCATCTCGGCGACCTGGACGTGTCGCGAGGCCTGCTCGTCGAAGGTGGAGGCGATGACTTCGACGGAGGGCTCGGTGTTTCGTCGGAAGTCGGTGACTTCCTCGGGTCGTTCGTCGATGAGGAGGACGATGATCTTGACGTCCGGGTAGTTCTTGGTGATGGCCTGCGTCATTTTCTGGAGCAGGACGGTCTTGCCGGTGCGGGGCGGCGCGACGATGAGGCCGCGCTGTCCCTTGCCGACGGGCGCGACGAGATCGACGATGCGCATCTCGATTTCGGTGGGGGCGGTTTCGAGGACGAAGCGCTCCTCGGGGTGAAGGGGGGTGAGGTCTTCGAAGGTGGTGAGCGTGCGGATGGAGGCGGGGTCTTTGCCGTTGACGGAGTCGACGCGGAGGAGGGCGACGTAGCGTTCCTGCTCCTTGGGTGCGCGGACCGGTCCTTTGACGACCATGCCGCGCTTGAGGCCGAAGCGGCGGATGAGGGCGGGCGGCACGAAGACGTCGTCGGGTCCGGCGAGGTAGGAGTATTCGGGGGAGCGGAGGAAGCCGAAGCCTTCGTAGGCGATGTCGAGTGTGCCTTCGCCGATGAGGAGTCCGCCGGTGGTGGCGCGTGCTTTGAGGATTCGGAGGATGAGTTCCTGGCGCGCGACCTGGTGGAAGTCTTCGAGGCCTTCCTTCTCGGCGAGCTTGTGGAGTGCGTCGATGTCCATTCGACGGAGCTCTTCGATGTGGAGCGCGTCCTTCTCGGCCTTTTTGAGGTCCTTGGCGGAGCCGTAGAGCTTTTCGATCTCCGCGGCTTCGCGTGCGAGGTCTTCCTCGTTGGGGAGGTGATGCGAGGGGATGGAGGGCATGTAGGAGCCGCCGGAGGAGGAGGGCATGCCGGGGCCGCCCTTCTTCTTCTTTTTCTTCTTTTTGCGGTTCTGTCCCTGCGCGTAGGAGGAGGACGAGGAGGAGCCGGAGCCGTAGTAGCTGGGTTGTGAGGAGGGGTTGTAGGGTCGCTGCGTGGGCGCGGAGGAGGAGGACGAGGAAGAGGAGGGAGAGGATGTCATTGATCGTTGATCCTGTTGCGCGGGGGCCGGCCTTGCGGGGGCGGGCGTGTCGGACGAGGAGCGCGCGGGGCGATCCTGTGCCGGTGGACGATCGGAGGAGGGAGCGCGGGAACGTGTGGGACGGGAGGGCTCGCTCTCGGAGTGAGAGGGCTTGTCGTCCACGGCGCCTGACCATTTCGCCATCGTGAGTGGGTCCGTTGTGTGGGAAGGGCGAGAGTTTCTCGCCCGAAGCTCAGAAAATCGCGTTTGGCGTGTTGAGACGCGTGTCGCGTGGTTTGTTCGAGAGTGCGCGGGTGTGGATCACGGCGCGCGGTGGTGTGGTGGAAGAGAGAGGGAAGGTGTGGGTTGCGGGGTGAGTCGTTGGAATGGTCGGGGTGCACAGGGGCTCATGAGGAGCACGATGTGCGGAGGCGGCAGGCCTGGAGCGGGTCAGGATCGAGATTGGAGGCGTTGAGCGTGCTGCTTGAGCTGCTCGACGACTTGGGCGACCCGGGCCTGCAGGGCGAGGTCATCCCCGTCGTTGACCATAGCATACTCGGCTTTTCGGCGTTTGTCCTCCAGTGGGGCCTGGGCGGATTCGCGTCGGGCCAGCTCGGCGTCGTCCCAGCCGCGGGAAGCCTTGACGCGGGCGAGGCGGAGGGGGCGGGGGGAATCGACGAAGAGGACGGCGTCGCACTCGGTGTCGAGGCCGGCTTCATAGAGGAGGGGGGCGTCGAGGACGACGAGCCAGATGTGTCGGCGGGCGGCGTCGGCGATGGTTTCGCGTCGGGCGTGGTGGAGGATGGGGTAGAGGAGGTCTTCGAGGCGTTTGCGCTGGGCGGGGTCGTTGAAGACGATGGCGGCGACGGCGGAGCGGTTGATGGACTGATCGGGGGAGAGGACCTGGGGCCCCCACCACTGCGCGAGGGTGTCGCGGATGTCGGGGCGGGCGAGGAGGTCGCGGACGTTGGCGTCGGAGTCGATGACGAGGGCGTGGTGGGAGGCGAGGAGGCGGGCGACAGAGGACTTGCCGGCGCCGATGCCGCCGGCGAGGCCGAGGATGAGGGGTCTGTGTGTGGGGGAGGAGTGCGCGTGCACGGTGTGGTGGAGTGTACGAGGATGGTGAGGAATGAAGGAGATTGCGATGCGGGAGCGGTTAGCGGTGTTTGATCTGGACGGGACGCTGGTGGACACGTTGCCTGCGATTGCGGAGGCGATGAACGCGGTGTTACGGGAGGAGGGGCTGGCGGAGTGGCCGAGGGACGCGTACCGGAGGTTTGCGGGGGATGGGGCGGAGATGCTGGTGCGGCGCGCGACGGGGCGGGCGTTCGATGCGGAGCCGAGGAAGCTGCGGGAGTTGTTGATGCGGTTCCGGGAGCACGACGTGCGGACGGATGAGGAGTTTGCGCGGCCGTACGAGGGCGTGCGCGAGATGCTGGAGGAGTTGCGGGGAGCGGGGTGGGGTGTGGGGGTGTTGAGTAATAAGGAGCACGACGAGGCGGAGGCGTTGGTGGCGCGGGAGTTTGGGTTGGAGGGATTTGTGGAGGTTCGTGGGCACGTGGAGGGGGGAGCGCTCAAGCCGGACCCGACGGGGTTGCTGGAGATGATGGAGCGGGCGCGGGTGGGGAGGAGCGCGGTGGTGTACGTGGGTGACACGGACACGGACATGCGGACGGGGAGGGGCGCCGGGGTGGCGACGCTGGGGGTGTCGTGGGGGTTCAGGGAGGCGGAAGAGTTGTGGAAGACGGGGGCGGACGAGGTGGTGGGAAGGGCGTCGGAGGTGAAGGGGGCGGCGGAGAGGCTGCTGCTGGAGCGGGAATGAGGGGAAGGGCGGTGAAGAGGGCGTCGGGGTTGACCGATATGTAATGTTGGTTACAATCTTGGACGTGCGGGGGCGACACGAGAAGAGGAGGATGCGGGATGGCTCGAGCGTGGCTGTGGCGGGCGTGGGTGTGGGCGGCGTGCGCGATGTCGGGCGCGGGGGCGATTGCGGAGGGGGGGCGTGCGCGCTACACGGCGGTGTGCACGGTGGCGATGGTCGGGGACATCGTGTCGAACGTGGCGGGGGAGCGTGCGGAGGTGCGTTCGCTGATCGGGAGCGGCGTGGACCCGCACCTGTACAAGGCGACACGGGACGACGTGGGCGCGCTGCTCAAGGCGGACATCGTGTTCTACAACGGGCTGATGCTCGAGGGGAAGATGGAGGAGGCGCTGCATCGCGCGGAGCGTGCGGGGCGGCGGGTGGTGGCGGTGTCGGAGAAGTCGCCCCCGGACTATCTCCTGCGCGCGTCGCAGGAGGGGAAGCACTTCGATCCGCACGTGTGGATGGACCCGACGGGTTGGATGCACGCGACGCGGGCGGTGATCGGGGCGTTGGTGGAGTTCGATCCGGAGCGCGCGGAGGAATACCGGGCGCGGGGGGAGGCGTATCTGCGAGGGTTGGAGGCGTTGCGGGAGTATGCGGCGCGGACGGTGGCGACGATTCCGGAGGGGAAGCGGGTGCTGGTGACGTCGCACGACGCGTTCGGGTATTTCGGTCGCGCGTTCGGGCTGGAGGTGCTGGGGGTGCAGGGGATCTCGACGGTGTCGGAGGCGGGTCTGGCCGACGTGGAGCGGCTGATCGGGGTGATCGTGGATCGGGACGTGCCGAGCGTGTTCGTGGAGACGACGGTGTCGGAGCGGACGATCCGTGCGCTTGTTGAGGGGTGCGCGGCGCGGGGTCGGACGGTGACGATCGGCGGGAGTTTGTTCTCGGATGCGATGGGTGCGCCGGGGACGTACGAGGGGACGTACGTGGGGATGATCGATCACAACATCACGACGATCGTGCGTGCGCTCGGCGGGGATGCGCCGGCGCGCGGGATGCAGGGGAAGCTGAGCGATGACGCGCGTTGAGACGATGGGCGGCGTGGGGGAGAGCGCGCGGCGGGAGTATCAGCACCCGCCGGAGGCGCCGCTGTCGATTCATGATCTGACGGTGGCGTATCAGCGGAGGCCGGTGTTGTGGGACGTGGACTATGACGCGCCCGCGGGCGGGAAGCTGGTGGGCATCGTGGGGCCGAACGGCGCGGGGAAGAGCACGCTGATCAAGGCGGCGCTGGGGCTTGTGCCGGTGGTGTCGGGAGAGGTTCGGGTGTTCGGGGAGCCGTATGCGCGGCGGAGGGGGCTGGTGGGGTATGTGCCGCAGCGGGAGAGCGTGGACTGGGAGTTTCCGGTGAGCGTTTTGGACGTGGCGTTGATGGGGCGGTATGGGAGGTTGGGTTGGTTTCGTCGTCCGCGGAGGGAGGATCGGGAGGGCGCGATGCATGCGCTGGAGCGCGTGGGGATGGCGGAGCACCGATCGAGGCAGATCAGTCAGTTGTCGGGCGGGCAGCAGCAGCGGGTGTTCCTGGCGCGTGCGTTGGCGCAGGACGCGGGGCTGTATTTGATGGATGAGCCGTTCGCGAGCGTGGACGCGGCGACGGAGCGGGCGATCGTCGAGGTGTTGCGGGAGTTGCGTTCGCGGGGGAAGACGTGCCTTGTGGTGCATCACGACCTGCAGACGGCGCCGGAGTATTTCGACGAGGTGATCCTGCTGAACATGCGGATCGTGGCGTCGGGTCCGACGCGCGAGGTGTTCACGCGTGAGAACCTGCGCGCGACGTACGGGGGTCGGCTGACGGCGTTGGACCAGGCGAGCGAGGCGCTTGCGCGGGCGGGGCAGGGGGCGCGATGAGCGGCGCGTTGGGCGAGCTGGGTCGCGTGCTCGTGTTGGGCGGCGGTCACAACACGTCGATGGTGATGGTTGGCGTGGCGTTGCTGGGCGCGGTGAGCGGTGTGGTGGGGTGTTTCACGCTGCTTCGTGGGAGGGCGCTCTTGTGCGACGCGGTGAGCCATGCCGCGCTGCCCGGGGTGTGCGTGGCGTTTCTGGCGGCGCCGCTGCTGGGCGCGGAGCGGAAGTCGATGCCGCTGCTGTTGCTCGGGGCCGGCGTGTTCTCGTGGCTTGCGGCGTTGTCGGTGCGCGCGATGGGTGTTGTGGGGAGGTGGAAGGCGGACGCGGCGGTGGCGGCGGCGTTGTCGGTGTTCTTTGCGTTGGGCGTGGTGTTGTTGAGCGTGATTCAGGGGATGCGGGTGGGTGAGCAGGCGGGATTGCAGAGTTTCATTTTCGGGCAGGCGGCGGCGATGGGGCGCGCGGACGTGTGGCGTGTGGGGATCGCCGGGGGCGTCGGGTTGTCGCTGGTGATTGTGTTGCAGCGGGTGTTGAAGGTGTTGTGTTTCGACGAGTCGTATGCGCGGTCGATGGGTTGGCGGGTGGGCGTTGCGGACGGGGCGTTGATGGTGGTGGTGGTGGTGGTGGCCGCGCTGGGGATGCAGTCGGTGGGGCTGATCCTGATCGTTGCGATGCTGATCATTCCGGCGGCGGGCGCGCGGTTCTGGACGGAGCGGCTGCGGGTGATGTTGATCGCGGCGGGCGCGATGGGCGCGGGGGCCGGGTACGTCGGGGCGGGGATCTCTGCGGTGGCGTCGAAGCTTCCGACGGGTCCGATCATCGTGCTGTGCGCGGGGGCGCTGTTCGTGGTGAGCGCTGCGTTGGCGCCGTCGCGCGGGGTGTTGGCGACGTGGTGGAGGCGGGGGTCGGTGCGGCGCAGCGCGCGTGCGGATCACTTGTTGCGCGCGTTGCACGAGGCGTCGGAGGTGTCTGGCGGGACGATCCGTGAGAGCGTGCTGACGGCGATGCGGTCGTGGGCGCCGCCGGAGGTGCGTCGGAGGCTGCTGCGCGCGGCGCGAGAGGGGATCGTGGCGCGGCGCGGCGAGGGCTGGGCGCTGACGGCGGAGGGGGCGGCGCGGTCTCGGGAGGCGGCGCGGCGTCACCGGCTCTGGGAGCTGTACATGCTGCGGCATGCCGAGGTGGCGTCGACGCACGTGGATCGGTCGGCGGACTTTGCGGAGCACGTGCTGGACAAGGCGATCGTTCGCGAGTTGGAGGAGGCGTTGGCTGAGGAGGAGCGGGCGCGTGAGATTGTGGCGTCGCCGCACCCGTTGGCGGGCGCGAGTGGGGGTGGTCTGTGACGTGGCTGGAGACGTTCCTGACGTTGGATCTTCCGGCGTTGGCGGCGGGTGCGTTGAGCGCGTCGGCGTGCGGCGTGATCGGTTGTTTTCTGGTGCTTCGGCGGATGAGCCTGATGGGGGACGCGATCGGGCACGCCGTGCTGCCGGGGCTGGTGGGCGCGTTTTTGATTGCGGGGTCTGCGCACGCGGGGGCGATGTTCATCGGCGCGGTGGTGGTGGGGGTGATGACGACGGGGCTGACGGAGGCGGTGCATCGGTTCGGGAAGGTGGAGCAGGGCGCGTCGATGGGCGTGGTGTTCACGGTGTTGTTTGCGTTGGGCGTGCTGATGCTGGAGCGGTTGGCGGGGAGCAACGCGCACATCGACGCGGAGTGCGTGCTGTACGGTCAGATGGAGGGCGTGGTGTGGCTGGATGCGCCGGCGCGCGTGGCGGGGCTGTTCGACGGGGCGTCGTGGGCGCACTTCCCGAGGCAGGTGACGACGCTGGCTGCGGTGCTGGCGTTGACGGTCGGGTTCGTGTCGCTGCTGTACAAGGAGCTGAAGATCACGACGTTTGACGCGGCGCTGGCGACGACGATGGGGATTCACGCCGGGCTGGTGCGGTACGTGTTGATGACGCTGGTGGCGGTGGTGGCGGTGGCGAGTTTCGAGGCGGTGGGGTCGATCCTGGTGGTGGCGACGCTGGTGATCCCGGGGATGGTTGCGCATCTGTTGACGGATCGGCTGTGGTTGATGCTGGTGCTGGCGGGTGTGATCGGGTTTGCGAGCGCGGTGATGGGGTACGTGGCGGGGGCGTTCGGGCCGGGGTGGGTGGGGCTCGGAGGGGGGGGGGGGTTGGGGGGGGGGGGGGGGGGGGCTGGGGGGGTCGGTGAGCGGGGCGGGGATGACCGGGGTGGTGTTGGGGGTGATGTTGGTGGTCTCGGCGGCGCTGGCGCCTGGGAGGGGCGTGGTGAGCTTGTGGTTGCGTCGGCGCGCGGTTCGTGTGCGGGTTGAGATGGAGGACGTGCTGGGGGCGGCGTATCGGGCGTCGGAGCGCGGGGAGCGTGTGGTGCGTGCGGGCGCGTTTGCGGAGGCGATCGGGAGCGGGGCGCGGGGGGCGCGTGCGGCGAGGGCGGGAGCGCGTCGCGGTCTGCTGCGGCGTGAGGGGGAGGGCTGGTCGCTGACGGAGGAGGGGAGGGCGGAGGCGGCGCGGGTGGTGCGGGCGCATCGGATGTGGGAGACGTATCTGGTGCGCGAGGGCGCGACGGAGCCTGGCGCGGTGCATGATTCGGCGGAGCGATTGGAGCACGTGACCGGGGGCGCGATCGAGCGGGAGTTGGGGAGGAAGGTGGGCGGGCAGCGGACGGACCCGCACGGGCGGCCGATTCCGTAGGGTGGTCGTGGCGTTTATGCTGGGCGTGCGATGAGCGCGGCGCGTCAGACAAACCGGTACCTGCGGACGCGGACGGACCATGCGACGGAGGTGGCGGAGGACTACACGGAGCTGATCGCGGAGCTGATGGAGGAGAAGGGGGAGGCGCGGGTGGGCGACATGGCCGAGGCGCTGGGTGTGACGCACGTGGCGGTGTCGCGGATGCTGGGGAAGCTGCGGGGTGCGGGGCTGGTGCAGGGTGATCGGAGGAAGCCGATTTCGTTGACGGAGGAGGGTCGGGCGATGGCCGTGCGCGCGAAGCGTCGGCACGAGATCGTGGTGGCGTTTCTGCGGAGCATCGGCGTGCCGGAGGCGCAGGCCGAGGCGGACGCGGAGGGGATCGAGCACCATTGCAGCGTCGCGACGCTGCGCGCGATGGAGGGTGCGTTGCGCGAGGGGCGGGGGTGAGGAGCGCGGGGGGCTAGATCGGTGCGGTTGCGCGGGCGAGCCATGCGGCGGAGTCGGCGTCGAGGTGTGGGGTGAGTTCGCGGAGCACGCGGGCGTGGTAGTCGTTGAGCCAGCTGCGTTCGTCGCTGGTGAGCGCGTCGGCGTCGATGAGTGCGCGCTGGATCGGGAGGAGGGTGAGGGTGTCGAAGCGGAGGCGCGAGGCGTCGTCGTTGGCGGCTTGGACGGTGTAGAGGTTCTCGATGCGTATGCCGAAGTGATCGGGGACGTAGAGGCCGGGCTCGATGGAGAGGATCATGCCGGGGGCGAGTGTTGCGAGGGAGCCTGCGCGTGGTGAGAGGGAGGGGGGGTTCTCGTGGACGGAGATGCCGACGCCGTGGCCCGTGCCGTGGTTGAAGTCGTGCTGCTCGCGCCAGAGTGGGAATCGCGCGATGGCGTCGAGTTGGACGCCGTTGGCGGAGGCGGGGAAGGAGGAGGAGGCGAGTGCGATGTGGGCTTTGAGGACGAGGGTGACGTGGCGGCGTTGGTCGGGTGTTGGTGAGCCTGGATGGAGTGTGCGTGTGACGTCGGTGGCGGCCTGGAGGTATTGGGCGCCGCAGTCGAGGAGGAAGAGTTCGTCGGGACGGACGGGTCGGTTGGATTCGGGTGTTGGGCGGTAGTGGACGATGGCGGCGTTGGGGCCTGCGGCGGCGATTGGGAAGAAGGAGTGTGAGAGGTAGTCGGGTTGTGCGCGGCGGTCGGATTCGAGGCGGTTGGCGACGTCGAGTTCGGTGAGGTTTCCGGAGGGTGATTCGCGCTCGAACCAGCGGAGGGTTTGGATGAGTGCGCAGGCGTCGCGGAGGTGGGCGAGTCGTGAGGCGGCGAGCTCGGCGGGGTTCTTGCGGGCCTTGGCGGCGAAGATGGGGGAGCGTGCGCGTTCGACGATGCGTCGTCCGGCGTTGAGGAGGATGTTGGCGGTGCGTGCGGAGGTGTGGAGTTCGTCGATCCACCAGCGTTGTGCGGGGGTGTCGAGGAGAGCGGGCTCGAACTGGTCGTACGGGAGGATGTCGGCGATGTTGGCGAGGGCGCGTCGGGCGTCGTCGGTGAGTCGGGAGGAGTCGAGGAAGAGGGCTGCGCGGGCCGGGGTGATGATGGCGTGGGCGAGGAAGAGTGGGTTGAAGGGGATGTCGGCGGCGCGGAGGTTGAAGAGCCAGGCGATGGCGTCGAGTGAAGAGATCGCGTGTGCCTCTGCGCCGGCGTGGGCGAGGTCGTCGTGGAGCGCGGCGAGCTTGTCGGGGCTGGAGGCGCCGGCGAGCGCGGGGGGGTGCGCGCGGATGGGGGATGAGGGCGCGGGAGGGCGGTCGGTCCAGACGGCGTCGACGAGGTTGGTGGTGGTGTCGGTCAGGGAAATCCCGCGGGGCGTGAGGGCTTGCTGGAGGTCGAGGAAGGAACGCCAGGGGATGGTGCGGGCGTCGACGGCGGCGATCGAGCGTTCGGGGAGTCGTGAGAGGAATTCTCGGATGGTTGGCGTGCCGGGCGAGCCGGAGCGTTGCAGAATGAAGAATGTTTCATCGAGTTGTTGTTGGGCTTGCGTCCAGTAGCGGCCGTCGGTCCAGAGATATGCGTGATCGCGGGTGATGAGCGCGTCGCCGGCGGAGCCAGTGAAGCCCGAGATGTACGCGCGTCGTTCCGCGGCGGGAGGGGTGTATTCGGACTGGTGCTCGTCCGCGCTGGGGACGAGGAGCGCGTCGATGGGCGGGGAAGCGTCGCGCATTGCGGCGCGGAGTGCGGCGAGGCTTTGAGCGATATCGCGGGGTTGTTGCTGCATGATGTTTGCGGAACATGCGCACGTCGCGCTTTTATTGAGATTTGCGTGTATGTGCGAGCGTGCTTTATACTTTGTTCATGGCGAAGACAACTTTGACGGCGTTGCAAGGTCTCCTCTCGAAGCTCGCGAAGGAGCGAGAGGAGCACGTTGCGGCGATTCAGCAGATTGACACGGTGTTCGCGAATTTCGGCATGGCGCCGCCCAGCGACAGGGGCACGAGTTCCGGGGGAGCGCGTCGCGGGCGTCGCAAGGCGGCGGGCAAGAAGGGTCGCGGGCGCGGGCTTCGGCCGGGCGGGAGCCGAGTGCAGGGCGTCAAGACGACGTTGCACGAGGCGCTGACGGACAAGCCGCAGAGCCCCGGCGAGCTGCAGAAGAAGGTGAGCCAGAAGCTGGGCGCGAAGGTGGCGATCGCGACGCAGCTGAACGCCCTGAAGAAGGAGGGGATGGCGAAGTCGGTCGGTCGCGGGCAGTGGGTCCGCGGGAAGAAGTAAGAAGAAACGTATGGGGGAGGCGGGGGTACGCCCTTGCATGGGGGAGGGTGTCGGTATAATGCGCGATCGCCGCGGGCGTAGTTCAGCGGTAGAACGTCAGCTTCCCAAGCTGAATGTCGCCGGTTCGATCCCGGTCGCCCGCTTTCGCGACTCTCGTCGCACGGCCTCGCACAGAGCCGCTTTTTCCAGCAGATCCGAGCACTTTCTGATTGCCGCCGCTCGCGCGAGCGGTTCGCGGCGGCTCGCACCCGATGGCGCCGTTTTGCCTGGTTTCGCGCACAGAGTGCTGGGGATACTGCTGGGGTTTTTTGGAGGCGTCAATGGCCGGTCCGTCCGTGCCTGTCGGGGCCAGGTGCACCGGGACTGCGACGATCGTCGGGAGCTTCGCCGCCGCCCGCGCCTGGTCGGTGAGGCGCAGGTCCGTGTAGTGGCGCAGCGTGGTCTTGATGTCGGCGTGCCGCATCTGCCGCTGGGCTTCCTGCGGCATGACGCCTGCCCGGGCCAGCAGGGTTCCCGTGGTCGTGCGGAGTGCGTGACGGTCGACCCGGCGGCTGGCGCTGTCGTACTCGGGAATCCCCGCGGCCTTCAGGTCGGACGCGAAGGTCCGCGTCGTGGGGCGAGTTGGGAACACGAGGTCCGACGGGCCCGCGCCCTTGGGTCGCGCTCGCTTCAGGGCTACGACCACTTCGGCGGTGAGCGCAATCCAGTCATCGCGCTTGGCCTTGCCGATGCTGGCGGGCACGAGCAGGGACGAGTTGGACCAGTCGATGTCGCCCCAGGTGATGCTTCCCATTTCCTTCATGCGAAGCCCCGTGAGGGCGGCCACCAGATAGAACGTCCCTCGCTGGCCGGAGCCGCGAACGAGGCTGGAGAGCTCCTCTGCGGTGAGGGCCCGCCGCTTCACACGCTTGTCGCGTGATTCATCGACCGTGGGGATGTGCTGGCACGGGTTGTGGGCGATGCGCCCGGAGCGCACACACCAGTTCAAGAAGGCGTTGACCGCCGAGCGGACGGCGTTGACGGTTCGGGGGCCGATGCAACGCTCCGTGTCGTCTTCACGAAGCTGCTTGACGGGCGTGGATCGGAGCGAGCGGAGGTGGCGCTGCACCTTCACCGGGTCTAGGTCGCCGAGGTGTTTGGCGCCGATGTCGTCGATGAGCCGCTGGAGTTGGCACTCGACAGTCCGAACGTGGCGCGGGCTGCACCCCCGGTGGCGCATGTCGGCGAGGTACTCCGACAGGTGATCCGCGAGGGAACTCTTCCGGTGTTCGGTGAGCTTGTCGGTCGACGGATCGATAACGCCCTCGCGACGGAGCATCGCATCGGATTCGAGCTTCCCGGCAAGCTGACGGGCTAGGCGCTTGTCGGTGGTGCGGCTCGATTTCTCCCGGCGGTCGCCCTTGTGGTCGAACCACTGGATGATCCAGTTGCCCTTGCCCCCCCGTTTGAAGATGGTCGCCATCGTCGGCTCCTTCGCGTGCGCGATCGTACACCTGCGGGTGCTACCGGGAGTTGCTCCGGGCGGAATCCTCGAGCCAGCGCCGCAGCTCGTCGACCGGGTAGAGCACGCGCGCCCCGATGCGCACATGCGGGATCGATTTCGCGTTGGTCCATGTCCAGAGAAGCCGCTCGCTGATCCCGAGCATCTGGGCCGCCTGGTGGCGGCCAACCGCGAGTGGCTCGCTCGGTGTTTTATTCGGCGTTGGCTTGGCCATACGAGTTGCTCCCGGTCTGTCGCGTTCTCCATCCGTCCGCTCAGTCGCCGCACCCCACACACCGTTTCGCTCCACACCAGCTGCACACTTCCTCCGCGAGCGTGGCGGGCACGCCGCATCGGGGGCAGAACATCAGGCACTGGCCGCGCATGTCGGGCGGCGGCGACTGGGTCGGCGTCGGGATTTCGGTCTCGGGGGGCGGGCCAGGGTCGCTGCGGAGTTGCCAGCGGTTGTCGGGTTTGTCACGCGGCGCGGAGTTCATGTGGCGCTCCGGAGCGTGGGTTTCTCGACGATCTCGCCACGGCGCGCGTCGGGGGCGCCAGCCGCGAGCCAGGACTCGATGGTCCGTCTATCCCATCGCGACAAGCGACCGAGCCGTGCCGGCGCCGGCAACTGGCCGCGCTTGAGCATGCGCCACACGTGGGCACGACTGACTCCCAATAGCTCGGCGACCTGTTCCGCGGAGAGGGCGATAGGTGCGATGGCATGTTGTTGTGTCATGGCCTTTCTCTCCGATGGTGTACGCTTGTACGCATTGTTGCTAACGGTGTGTCGTGAAAGGAAGCGCGGTCAGGAATAGGTCGTGGCGTTCAACTGAAAGTGAGGGGGGACACTCGGCGCATTCGAGACAGGCCGAGCAACGACGCGGCGACTCGCTCCGCGATGAACGGACGAGCATCCGTCAGGCGGACATCGCGGAAGCGGTAGACCGCCGCGGCGCGCGAGACGCCGAAGCGGGCGGTGACGGCGGGCAGGAAGACCCGGCGCCAGTGGTCTTCGGCCTCGTCCGTGTCCAGCATCAGCTCGGCGATGGCGCTCCGGGGGTCAAGGCGACACGTCGCGCAGATCGCGAACAGCTCGCGCATGAGCTCGTCCACGGGCATGAGGAATGCCGCCGCGAAGCGGTCGGCCTGCCATTCCACACGCGGGGGAACGCGCCGGTCGGGCGGCGGTCCGTCGCGGAAGAGGGTGGCCAACCGGCGATGCAGGGTCATGTGCCCCAGTTCATGGGCGCAGGTGAACCGGAACCGCCCTTCGTTGGCGAGTACGCGGTCGCTCACGGCGATCCGCTTCTCGCGGATGAACGCGGCGCCGAGCACACCCTCTCCGTATTGGCTCAGGTCGGTGATCTCGAAGTCGTATCCCAGCGGATGTTCGATCCACTGGTCTACCGGCACCGGAAGTGGGAGGTCGTCCAGCCCGAGTTCAGAGCGGCAGCGGTCGAGGAGCTTCTGGGCGCTCGCTTCGACTCGTTGGACATGCGCTCGCGGTCGGATGAACGGGCTGTCGTTGAGGTTCATTCGGCGCCTCCTCGGGGCGGTGGCCGCTTCCCGCTGAGGCGCTTGGCCTGGCCGATGAGGTCATCCCACTGCTTTTCGGTGAGGTTGCGTGCGGTGCGCAGGAACTCCGGAACCTTGGCGGCGGTCATGGCGTCCTGGGTAGCGACCTCAGCGACGACCGTCTCGGCACGGCTCCACCCGGACCGGAGGACGGCCTCGTCGATGCGGTAGACCTTGCAGATTCGCTTGAGGAGGTCCTCCGATGGGTTCCGGCGGCCCTTCTCGATATCCGTGAGGTGGGCCGGAGCAACGCCCAGGACCGTCGCCGTCTCGCGGAGGCCCATGCCGAGCACTTCCACACGCTGGCGGCGCAGCGTGTCCCCGATGGGTTCTTGCCGGGGATGGCTGGGTCTCTTGGCCACTTGGGTCTCCGTCGTTCGCTTCTATGCTAACACGCAAACACTCGGAGTCAAATGCCATTTTCCCAAGCCGTGCGTCCGGGCCCGACGTACGGTAAGGGTGCTTTCAGCGGCCTGACGGCCGCGGGTCGTCGGATCACGCGAGCGTGACACTGACGTCTTCAGCACGGGCGGCGCCGCCCGGCAAACCCATCTCACCAATGGGCTAAGGGCGCGGGACTTATCACCCGCGATGGCGCCGTCCCGTAGCGCCGGATGCGTCGAGAGACGCTCGTCCGGTGCGACGGAGGCTCGCTGAATCAATGCCTTCTCTTCAGAGGGCCAATCTCAGCGTTCTATCCGATTCATGTCGCGAGGCAGCAGTTGGGGCCGGGGCGACGAGGACACACCTCGGCCTGACCACACCTGTGGTCGAGTCGAGGCCGTGCCGCTCAAAGTGGGTGTGAATCCCCCCAGGGGGCTCGGTCCCGGGCCTTGTGCCGAATCGGGATCGTGCAACCTCGGCCGGCGTGGGGAGCTCGCGGCCTGGCGACAGGCGCGACCGGGCGTATGACAACGCCCGGCGATCCGCGCAAAAACGCGGACGGTGAAAAGCTCAACCATGAACGGCCCGCGAGGGCCTGCCGGTGAATGCGAACGGAGACGGCGCCGAACTGCGAACAGCCGTCGTCGATGGGTAAGCGGGAGCTTCTCGTTTCTGCCCGCTGAAATCGTCCGCCAATGGCGGACGCAAACGGCTCCGGCCCGGGAGGGCCGGCGCACGACGATGCGCCCGAGGGCATGAACCCTCTAGCGACGTGACCGTTCGGATGAAGAGCGTCACTAACTCGGGAAGGACTGCGGCGGCCGGGGTGATTCCCGGTGCCCGGCAATGTCGGCCGGGTGTTTCAAAGGCCGCAGTCTGGGAGCGGGCCGCGAGTAGGAGTTCCGCGCAAGCGGAGCGGGGTCGCTGCAAGGCAGTGGCGGGCCCGTTCGCGCCACCGGGTGGTCCCCGGCGGCAGGCGACAACGAAAGCGGTGACGGGGTTCTCCCGTGCTGAAGACGTGCCGGCCCACATGGGCCGGTCGTTGAGAGGGAGTGTCGGTGGTCACGGGAGTCCCGCCCTGGCGGGCGGGACTCCCGTGGCGGCGTGTCTGACAAGCGTGCGCACAGCGCGGCCTTCGGCCGCGCGGAAAGCGCTTGCTGAATGAGGTTGCGGAGCGCAACCGCTATGGATTGGGAGCGGACAACTCGGGAAACGAGCTGTCCGCGACGCCATCGGCGTGCGGTCTGCGAGGAGGTTGCCATGAGGTAAACGATGTGGTTCTCAAGCAGGTTGGCGTTGGCCGTTCGCGGCTGCCGCGAAGGTGAAATGTGAAACGACGGGCCTTTGCGGCTGTGCCCATGAACAGCCGCTTCTCTCAACGCGGAGGGCGATGTACCGGTGTGAGGCGAAGACGGTCGAAGGGTTCGTGCAACAGCTCGCGGTGGCATATGTGGCGCACGGATGCTGGTTCCACGTGATAGGACACATCCCGCCCGCAAAGGATCCCGCGGCCGTCGATCGCAAGCTGATTGAGCGGTACGGCATCGACGTGTCGAAGTGGGCGAGGGCTCGACGCAAGCGCGCGGGCCTCGACCTCGTCCGCCAGCGCCAGGTACTGCAGCGCCACCGGGTGTGTTTCGTGCTTGCGCATCTGGAAGAGCGTCTTGCCGCGTCCCGAGCATTCGGGCAGGGCGACCGCCTGCGAGATCGAGGTCTCGAAACGCCGGCCCGGCAAGGCGAGCGACACCACGCGCTCCAGCTCGGCGCGGAGCGTGGTCACCCGGCCGTCCACGTTGCCGAAGACGACCCCCAGCACCTCCAGCCGGGGGTTGCGCCGGGACCGCACATCCGCGATGTCGTTGAAGGCCTCGGTGAGCCCGCCCAGCGAGAGCGGGTGCGGGAACGCCGTGAGCAGGAACCATTCCGCGCAGGCGTACGCGGCCACGGTCGTCGTGGCCGCGGCGCTGGGCGGTGTGTCGAGGAAGACGTAGTCGTAGGTGGCTCGCGCCTCGGCGACCGGGCGCTCCAGGAGGCCCATGCGGTCGCTGAACTTCGAGAGCAGCGTGTCGAGCTCGGCGAGCTGCGGCCGCGCGGGGATCAGGTGCACCCCCTCGGGCATGCGCTCGGTGAGGCGCAGGTGCGCGACCGGCTCGTCGGAGGTGAGCAGTTCGAGGGTGCCCGCGAAGCTGTTCTCGGGCACGCCCAGGTGGCGGGTCGCCCCCGCCGCCGGGTCCAGGTCGATGACGAGGCACGTCCGCCCGCGCTGCCCGAGCGCCGCCGCGAGGTGGACGGTGGTCGTGGTCTTGCCCACGCCGCCCTTCTGATTGCCGACGGCGATGACCGCGCCGAGCGGGGGAGTGTGTGTCGTCATGGTGTTCCTGCCTCCCGAGTGGTGCGCTGCGATGCGCGCCACGCCCCGCCGGCGTGCGGGCCCGCGGGCAAGGGGTCATGCCCGGGCTCTCGCCCGCGCGGCCGCGGGGTCCCCGGCGCGCTCCCCTCTGCTCTACACCACAACGGCGGGAGAAGACAAGGGGTGTTCGTACTCGAGCCGAGGCGGACGCCTGCCGGCGTGAACACCCGCGCCCACGCTCGCGTGAGCGCGGGCACGCCCGCTCTCGCGCACCCCCGCGGGCCTTCACGCGGAACGACTTGCGCGGGTGAGCAGAAAGACCTAGGTTCGGCGGCGCGTTGACCCCGCGGCGATGCGCATGCGGATCGTCTGGGGTCAGCACAGGAAACAGAATCGGGAGCCGGAAGCGGCCGCTTCGGCCGCCGCCCCTGCAAGGTCGGCGGCCGGAGCGCACGGCATGACACGAGAACGGTCGGACCCGGGGGTCCAAACGGAACGGAAGAGACACCCGATCCCTACCCCCTGACCGGTCACTTCGTCAAGCACAAGCGTTACGCATGGCGTGACGACGCGCCTCGTTCCCGACGGGCCACGCGGACGCCCGTGGATCGTCCGCACACACGCGCTCGGAGCGCTCGACACATGGAGATCCAGACCGAATCACTGCGGAATCGCACGCGGCCCAAGCCCGAGGGCGGCTACGTGCTCATCCCCGCGATGCGCCTCCTGAGCGCCTATATGGCGCACCGCGAAGATTTCATCCGCCTGGTGGACCTGCGCATCTGGCTGGCCTGCCACGAGCTCGTGGCGAGGCGCTGCGGCGCTCGCAAGGGCTGTCCCCTGCACTACACCACGCGCGAACTCGCCGCCATCCTGAAGACCCCCCACGAATCCCGCATCGCGGCGGGCGTGAAGCGTCTGGTGCGGGCCGGGCTGCTCTCGTGGTCGGCCTCGAAGGTGGAGTTTCCTGAGTGGAATGGTGCGGGAATCCCCGAAGCGACGAGCCGACTCCGCGGCGCCGCCTCGCTGGTCGCCAACCATCGGCGGCGCGTGCCCGTGCCGCGGCGGCTCATCGTGTGGCTCGCGCGCGAGGGGACCGGAGCCATGATCGCGACCGTGTTCGGGCATCTGCTGCGGTGCCTGTACTTCCGCGGCGGCGCGTGCGCCCCGAGCGGTATGTGCAAGGGCTCGTGGGTCGCGCAGGTCTTCGGCGCGCACCCACGCACGGTGAAGCGCGCCCGCGCTGAACTGGTCGCGCTCGGCTGGCTGGTTCCGGCGGCCACCTCGCAGTGGGCGCGCAACCGCTGGGGGCAGCGCTTCGCCGTCAATCTGGAATGGAGCCCGAGCGGCGACTCCACCGCAGCGCCGCGAACGCCACCCCGATCGCGGCGATTGCGACTCCCTTCGCCACCCCCTGAATCACACCGGGAACTCTCCTCACGGAGACTCAAACACCAGGAACCCGCCCCGCGCGGCCCGGTTGGGGCTTGCGCTGGGCACCAGGGTCTTACACCGCCCACGCTGCGCCGCGTGCTCGCGGCGGACCTGCACGACCCGCGTCGCCTGCAGTCGCTGTTCGCCGACGCCGTGCGCAGCGGGTTCGTGACCGCGAGCGAGTGCGACCGGCAGCGCGTGTTCACCGCCGCGGGCCGCGCGCTCCGCGTCGGCGCGTCGAACCCACCGGGGCTGTTCGCGTGGCTGGTGCGCGGTCAGCGCTGGTCCATGCTGACGCTCGCGGACGAGGACCGCGGGCGCGGTCTCGCTCGTCACGACGCCGAGCGTGCACCGGGCGAAGGGCTCCGGCGCGCGGGGGAGGCGCTGGGCGACGTGCTGCGACGATGCGGCCCGGGCGCCGGCGGGGGCGCTGGATTCCGAGTCGACAATCACAGCATCCGCGCTGGCTTCCCGCCGGTTGCGGCGTAGCATTCCACCACGAGAGTGTTTCTTTTCCTCTGCCGCTGAGAGGCTAAACACAGCGGGCGCGGGAGCGGCCGGTCCTCCGGTCATCCGACGCCCCAGTCGGGGCGTGGGCTGACACACAACAACGGAGGAAAACCATATGGCGAGAAAGACGCAATGGCCCAGTCGCAACCGCAAAGAGCTCAAGCACGCCCTCATGCTGGTGGCCTTCATCGAAGTGCTCACCGGCCTGCTGAAGCTGGCGCACTAGAGCTCGGGTTGGACGTCTGACGGAAGTCAGGCGCCCGCCTTCCATCGAATGGCACACGCTCAGGCGGTCGTCAAGGCCGCGCACATCGGGCGCTCATCGACGGGTCGCAGATATGCACCGACCTCAATCAGTGGTGACACCCGGCGGGCCGCGGGCGCTGAGGCGTCACGCGGTGTGGTCTGTGACGGGTGGCTCACTCTGAACGTCTCGGCGCACGCGCAGCAGCCGGGCGTTGATGGACACGATGACGGTCGAGGCGGACATCAGCACGGCCCCGAACGCGGGGCTGAGCACGACGCCGACCGCGTAGAGCGCCCCCGCGGCGAGCGGGATCGCGACGATGTTGTACCCCGCGGCCCACCAGAGATTCTGGACCATCTTGCGGTAGGTGGCGCGGGACAGTTCGACGATCGCCGTCACATCGCGGGGGTCGGATCGGACCAGCACGATGTCGGCCGACTCGATGGCCACGTCGGTGCCCGCGCCCACGGCGATGCCCACGTCGGCCTGGGTGAGCGCGGGCGCGTCGTTCACGCCGTCGCCCGTCATGGCGACGGTCAGTCCGCGGGCCTGAATCTCCCTGACCTTGTCCGCCTTCTGTTCGGGGAGAACCTGCGCGAAGACCTCGTCCAGGCCGAGCTCGCGGGAGACCCAGTCCGCCACCGCCTTGGCGTCGCCGGTGAGCATCATCACGCGCACGCCCATCTGTTTCAGCCGGTCGATGGCCTCGCGCGACTCGGGGCGGATGACGTCCGCCAGCGCGATCGCCCCCACGAGCCTGTCGTTTGCGAGGACGTACACCACAGTCTTGCCCTGGTCCGCGACGGCTTGCACGCGATCGTCGTCCACGGCGATGTTCGCCTGATGAAGGTAGCCGGGGCTGACGACCTTGACGTTGGTTCCGTCGGCATCCGCCTCCGCCCCCTTGCCGGGGATGGCCCGGAAGTTCTTCGGGGCCGGGGGCCTGATGCCGCGCTCCTCCGCGCTGCGCACGACGCCCGCGGCGATGGGGTGCTCCGACTGGGCCTCGATGGCCGCGGCGAGCGTGAGCACGCGCGTTTCGTCGAGGTCGGCCAGCGCGATGACGTCCGTGACCCCGAAGCGTCCCTCGGTGAGCGTGCCGGTCTTGTCAAAGACGATTGCGTCGAGATTCCTCGCGGCCTCAAAGGCCGACCGGTCGCGGATCAGAAGGCCGTTGCGCGCAGCGATCGCTGTGGAGACGGCGACCACGAGCGGGACCGCCAGCCCCAGGGCATGGGGACACGCGATCACCATGACCGTGACGGTGCGCTCCAGGGCATAGGCGAACTCCCTTCCCAGCATCAGCCATGTGACCATGGTCACTGCGCCGACGCTCAGCGCCACAACGGTCAGGATCAGAGCCGCGCGATTGGCCAGGTCCTGGGTGCGCGACCGCGATTCCTGAGCCCGGCGCACCATCTCGATGACCTGCGCGAGGTAGGTCTCGCCGCCGGTCTTTGACACCTCGAATGTGATCGCGGCTTCGCCGTTGATGGCGCCGCCGATGACCTGGTCGCCCTCACCTTTCTCCACCGGCTTGCTCTCGCCGGTGAGCATGGACTCGTTGACGCTGGTGCGACCTTGGACGACGGCGCCATCGGTGGGGATCTTCTCGCCGGGTTTCACGAGCACGCGGTCGCCGTGCTTCAGCTCGGTCACCGGGACGTCGCGCGTGCCGCCTTCGGCGACCAGATGCGCCTCGGCGGGCATGAGCTTCACGAGCTTCTCAAGAGCGGCGGACGCGCCCATGACCGACTTCATCTCGATCCAGTGGCCCAGCAGCATGATGTCGATGAGGGTCGCCAGCTCCCAGAAGAACACCTCGCCGCGCACGCCGAAGACCACCACGCTGCTGTAGAAATAGGCTACGGAGATCGCGAGTGCGATGAGCGCCATCATGCCCGGCCGCCGCCTGGCGAGTTCGGTCAAGAGCCCCTTGAGGAACGGCCACCCGCCGTAGAAGTACACAAAGGTCGCGAGGGCGAACTGGATGTAGCTGTCCCCTGCAAAGCGGAGGGACTCACGCAGGCCAAGCCATGTCTGGATCATGGGGGCGAGCGCGACGACGGGAACCGACAGCCCGAGACAGACCCAGAACCGGCGCCGGAAGTCCGCCACCATGTGCGCGTGGTGGGACTGGTGTCCGGCGTGGGAGCCGTGCTCGGCGTGACCCCCGTGCGCACCGTGGTCGTGGCGGGACGCGTGCCCGGCGAGGCTCGAGGAGGGCGCGAGAGGCCGGCCGGGGCGCGGCGAGGCCGGCTCATGCCCGGAGGGATGCGCCACGCCGTGGTCGTGGGGCGTGTGCGGATTCCCGTGGCTCGCGCGGTTGTCGTTCATTGCGCCGCTCCATCCTGCGGACCACGTGGGCGCCGTGCGGCGAGGTTGTAGAGCATGGCCACGAGCGCCCCGAAGAACCACCCGAGAACCGAAACCTCGAGGGTCCCGATGATCGCCTCCGACCACGGCATATCCCATCGCATGATCGGCTCGACATTCCAGCCGTGGAGCAGGCTGTTGAAGAACCGGACGACGGTCTCCCTGGGAGCCGTCAGCATCACGAAGACGCAGGCGAGGTACGCCAGCCCGCAGCCGGCGCCGAGCGCAAATCCAAACCGCCTAATGCTGATGGTGTGCATGTGTGTTTCCGTGCTTGGAGGCTCTGCGATGATGGTCATGGTCGTGGCCGTGCGTCATGAACAGGTGGCACGCGAAGAGCAGCCCAATGGCGACAACCAGCGTCAGCCCGTCGCTGATCCCGATGAGCGGCAGGAGAAAGAGGAGGAAGGGCGGCAGCGTGCAGCCGACGATCATCTTCAGCGTGCGGCTCACGGCGAGTTCTCCTTCCCCGCGTTCAACGGGGCGACGTGCCCCGTCTTCTCGAGGATCTTCAGGAAGCCGAGCGCCGGGTCCTTGGTCTCCGATGCCTGAAAGACGGCCCAATGGCGTCGCAGGTGCTCCCGCAGAAACGCGAGAATGTGTCCGAGCAGGATCACTTCATGATGCTTCGAGGGGGGCTCGGACGGGAGCGATCCGAACGCCACAAGGCGGACCCGGTGGCCGTGAGGGATCTTGGCTCGGCCGCGTCGAAGCAGGTCAACCACCACGGTGTCCGCTTCGGCGGCGTCGCAGCAGCCGAAGCGGGCGATGGCCGCCGCGAGAACCGCCTTGTCGATCGCTCCCCGGTTGAGCGTCGCTCGCCCCTCCTTGACCTCACCGACGATCATGTCCGGCAGATCGGGCCGCACGTCGAGGGCGGGGTCGACGGGCAGCACCTTGGCGTGAGGCTTGCCGGATGTCGTCACCGCCTGACCCTGCACACTGGCCCTTCCGAATCGGAACGCCAGGATGTCCAGGTCCGTGGCCGCTTGGAACCCGCCCGAGCGGACGGCCTCGACCACGGGGTACTCGGTGACCGTCAGGTACCCATTGACCCGCAGATAGGCCTGCACGAGCGCGACGGCGTGGTCCATGGCGTTGTCTCCTCGGGATTCCCCCGCGTCAGCGGCGGGGCGCGGCCGCAGCGAGGCGGGGTCGCATGCATGTCTCTAGAAGGCGATGCGAAAGCCGATCACGAACTGCACATCGTCCACGGACTCGCCGTTCCCGCGGCCGATGTCCGCGGTCTCACCGAGAAGCGACGTGTAACGGACGCCGACGTACGGCGCGAACTCGCGCGCGATTTCGTACCGCAGCCGGAGCTCAAGGCTCACGTCGTTGAAACCGGCCCCAAGGCCGTAGTCGGGGACGTCTTGCGCTGACAGGTTGATTTCGGTGCGGGGCTGCAGCACGAGGCGCTGCGTCAGGTAGAGGTCGTAGGACGCGGTGATGTTCGCCAGCACGTCACCGTCGTCGGTGACGTAGAGCGCTGGCTCGATGTCGAACTTGAACGGCGCAAGACCTTGCACTCCGAACACGAGCGAGGCGCGGTCCTGCGACTCATCGGGCGCCCATGCCCGGTCGTAGCGGACCCCGGCCTGCAGGTACCAGAACGGGCTAATGGGCCGGGCGTAGAGCAGCTGGATGTCGGCCTCGCTCTCGCCGGAGTCGCTCAACGCGACATCACCGTCGCTCTTCCACCAGAACTTGTGGTCATCGTCGCCGATCCAGCCCTGAGCGTCCCATCCCAGCTGGTCGGGCTTGTCGTCAGAGAGCCGGTACTCCAACAACTCGAACAGCGTGAAAGAGAGGGTGGGGTTGTCGTGGATCGGCTCGGGCCAGGAGTCGGGAGGCCCCGAGGCTGCGCTGTCGAGCGTCTCGTCGAGCGACGCCCCTTCGGGGAGCGGCGGACCGACGTCCGAGTCGCGCTCGCCGTGCGCGGCGTGGCCCGGGGGGCTCTGCGTCGCGGGCGCCACCTCGCGGCTGGGCGGACTGTCGGGCCGCTTCGCGCCGTGATCCGCGTGCTGGCCTAGCGCGGGCGGAGCCGCCGACCACACGCACACAACGACCGATACGCTCCAGGCCCGTCGTTTCATCGGACCACCTCCTCATCAAGCGAACGAACGACCGCAACCGTGCGGAACATCCCCATCTCCATGTGGTAAAGGAGGTGGCAGTGGAACGCCCAGCGCCCCGGCGCGTCGGCGGTGATGTCGACGGTCAGAAGCTCCCCGGGCTTGACGCTGACCGTGTGCTTCCGCGGATTGGTGTGGAGCGTTCCGCCGGCGTAGAGGTCCATCCACATGCCGTGGAGATGGATGGGGTGCTCCATCATGGTGTCGTTGATCATGTTGATCCGGAGCCGCTCGCCGTACACGAAGCGGATCGGGTCGGCCTCGGAGAACTTCTTCCCATCGAAGCCCCAGATGTAGCGCCGCATGTTGCCCGTGAGGTGGAGGTCGAACTGGCGCTCGGGCGCCCTACGGTCGGGCGGCGGGCGCAACGCGCGGAGGTGGGCGTACGTAAGCACGCGCCAGCCGTCACCGCCCAGGCCGATCCCCGGCTCGGCGAATCGACGCGTGGGCATCATCGCCGTCATGGAGGAGGCCGGGCCGTGACCCTCGGGGCCGTGCATCACGGAGTCGGGAAGGTCCTCGGTCGGCAGGGTCCCGGCGGCGGGCGCCCTGCGATCGCCGCCATGCGGCGACATGCCGGGCATGCCGGTCGCCTCGTGCTCTGGTGGGGTTGCGGCGCCATGCCCCGCCGGTGAGCCGCCGGCGGGCATGGCGTCCATGCCGGCCATCCCCATGTCCGCCATGGTGAGCATGGGGCGGGGGCGCCCGGCGGGGATCGGAGCGCTCATGCCCTCGCACGGAGCGAGCGTGCCGCGCGCAAAGCTGCTCCGGTCCATGGTCTCCGCAAACAGCGTGTACGCGCGATCGTCGGGCATCCGCACAAGCACGTCGTAGGTTTCGGCGACGGCGATGCGCAGTTCATCCGTCTCGACGGGGCTCACCAACTGGCCGTCCGCGGCGACGACGGTCATCACCAGTCCGGGGATGCGGAAGTCGAAGTAGGTCATGGTCGCGGCGTTGATCAGTCGGAGCCGCACCACCTCGTCCGGGCGCGCGGTCGCCGTCCAGTTCTCCGCGGGCGAGCGGCCGTTCATGAGGTAGGTGTACGCCACGCCGGTGATGTCAGCGATGTCCGTCGGGTCCATGCGCATGGCGTCCCACTCCAGTCGCTGCGCGATGGCCTGCCCCAAACCCTGGCGCTGCGCGTCTGCAAGCAGATTGGCCACCGTGGGGCGCTGATAGTTGAAGTAGCTCTCGAACTGCTTGAGCTTCTTGAGCACGGTGTAGGGGTCGCGGAACATCCAATCCGAGAGGACAATCACGTGCTCTCGGTCGTACACAAGCGGCTCGGGGTTCGTCGGCTCGATGATCAGTCCGCCGTAGTGGCCCAGCTGCTCCTGAAGCCCCGAATGGCTGTGGTACCAATACGTGCCGTTCTGTCGGACGCGGAATCGGTAGGTAAAGGTCTCACCCGGCTTGATCCCCGGGAAACTCACGCCCGGCACGCCGTCCATGTCCGGGGGCAACAGAAGGCCGTGCCAGTGGATCGATGTGTCCTCGTCGGGAAGT
The DNA here is from genome assembly GCA_964410465.1 of uncultured Phycisphaeraceae bacterium. Taxonomy (GTDB): domain Bacteria; phylum Planctomycetota; class Phycisphaerae; order Phycisphaerales; family UBA1924; genus CAYPGJ01. The sequence goes on from CAYPGJ010000015.1 coordinate 25,656, forward strand.
TTGTTGTGAACACGGATTTCGACATCCTGTCCTTCACGAAGACGCAGCGTCGGGCCGGGGATCGTCCCATTGATCGTGACGGCGCGGGTAGTCTGCTTCCCGTCGACCGTCAACGGGGGCGAGCCGATCACCAGGTCGAGGGGGCCCGCGCTGGGCACGTCGATGATGGATGGCCGCCCCGCGGATGTCTCCGGGGCGGCGCCGGCCCTTGACAGCAGGAAGGGCAGCGCGCTGCCGGCAGCGGCGGCCGTGGCGAGAAACTCTCGGCGTGTCAGGTCATTCATGGCAGCATCCTCACTCCGCTGGCCCCACAGGATCGGCGCTTGTGGCGCGCCTCGGGGGCGCGAGCGGTGGCTCCGAGCGCGGTTCACCCGCTCGGTGATGGTCGCGGCGCAGTTCGTAGGCGATGCTCAGGCTCAGCACCGTGCGGATCACGATGACCGCGCCGAGCACGGCCATGCCTTCGAGGGTCGGTGTGACCACGGTCTTGAGGATGTCCGCCGCGATCAGGAACTCGAGCGAGAGCACCAGACGCTCGGCGAGCCGAAGACGCACGGCGGTGGTGCGCTCCGCCAGATGCCTCCGGAACGCGGCGACTCCGAGCTCCACGGCGCCGGCCAGGACTGAACCGGCGATCATGAGGGCGGCGACACCCTCGATGAAGCGAACGGTGATGGTGATGACTGGTTCGAGCATCGTGCGAACTGCCTCACGGCCGCTAGTGGTGCTTGTACCAACCGACGGACCGGACATCGTTCCAGGAGTTCGTCTGGTGGCAGAGGAAGCACTGCGACACGTCCGCGTGCTCAACGCCGGCCACCTTCTTGGAGACCATGTTGAAGTGCATCATGTAATGGCTCGGGGGGGCCTCGTGGCACTGGTTGCAGTCGGTCGAGAGAGGGGAGGGATGGCGGAACCCGGGGACCGTCCACCCGCCCCGCGCGGCGCTGGTCGCGTGACACGAAGCGCAGTCCGTGCCCAGCAGCGTGCGGTGCGGGTCCTGGCTGGCATGACAGGCGTTGCAGCTCAGGGCCGTCTCCCGCGGCGTAATGCGCGGGTGAGGAACGGGAAGGGTGTCGAGCGATGTCCCTTCCGGGAGCAGGATCGCCGGGCTCTTGCGCACGCCCAGACTCGCCAAGACCGAGTGGTCCATCGTGGTCGGCCTGTTCGCAAACCCCTTGTGCTCGACGTGGCAGCCGCGGCAATCGCCGGGCGATGCGCCGAGGTCGGCGTGGAACGCGGTTGACTGCTTCAGCAGTAGGGGTTGGTTGGTCGCGTGGCAGGCGACGCACCGATCGGCGGTCGGACCGACATACGGCGCGTGGCACGCCTCGCAGTTCGACGCCAGGAAGGCGTGCCCGGCGGACAGCGGCCCCGGAGTCACCATCGCCTGCCAGCCCGGCACGGCCGACGACCCGCGCTCGTGGGAGAGGAACGGCAAGGCTCCGGCGAAGCCGAGAGCGCCGAGCGTGGCGACGGCGTAGACGACTTCGATCCGTTTCATGGCAGCCACCGAAGCCCGAAGTACACACCCGACCAGACGTGAACGCCCAAGAGTCCGTACATCGCCACCGAGAGAAGGATGTGGACGACGATCAGGTACGAGAACCAGCGGTTCATGAGCTCGTGCGTGCGGATGGAGTACTCGAGGTCCGCGACGCTCGCGGCCAGATTGATGATTCTCCCGGTCGGGCTGTCGGAGGCAAACCACACGCCCAGTGAAGCAAGCCCCGACGTCAGCAGCGGCGCTCTGGACGGGCGCGCGGCGTCGGCGGCGCCGCTCTCAACGATTCCCCATGCGTTGTCGAGGTCTCCCCGGGCGGTCTGCAGGAGGCTCAGCTTGTCCTTCATGTCAAGAGCCACGAACGGGACAAGGTAGCGCAGAACAACTCCGCTCACGACGACGAGCAGCATCGTCGCGGTGAGCGCCACGCCCAGCGGGCTGGCGTACTTGTGCCCGGTGTGGATGAGCGCGAGCAGCGCCCCCACGATGCCCGAGTAGATGTGGATCGACAGCCACGCCCGCATCGAGAGACGGCTGGTGAGGCGTGACCGGAGGAAGCCGATTCGCTTGGCGGCGACGTACCCAAGCGGGACGAGCATCAGCGCGGCCCCTGAGATCCCGAACACCGCGCCGAGGCCGCTGCCCGCAAAGTCCGGCGACACGTGCAGGAGGAAACCGAGCCACGCGAACACGAGCACGGCGAAGAGACCGATCACGATGAGCCGCTCGGGATTCTTCATCGCTACGCCTCCACCGTGACCTCCGTGGTCGGCTTCGCCTGGCACGCCAGGATGATGCCGCGCGACTTGTCGTCCTCGTCGAGAGCGTCCTGGACCTCCTGGTCCACCTCTCCGGAGGTCATCCTGATCTTGCACACGCCGCAGGTGCCGATGCGGCAGGAGTTGTCGATGCCGATGCCCAGGGCCTCGGACAGCTCCAGGATCGTCTGCCCCGGCCGGGATTTCGCCGCCTTGCCGCTCGTCGCAAATGTCACCATGGGGCCGGTCGCGGCGGGCCTCAAGGCCGCTGTCGTTCCAGGCGCCGCAGGAACGGGCTTCACGGCGCCGAACTGCTCGCTCTTCACGTTCTCAGGCGGAACACCGAGCTCGGCGAGCATCGACTTCGCGGCGTCCATCATCGGCACGGGGCCGCAGACGTGAACGCGCTTTGAAGCGAGGTTCGGAACCGCTCCACTCAGCAGCTCCTTGGTGAGCCGCCCCCGCGGCCCCTTCCAGCCGGGGCCTGGCCTCGACATCGTGACGACGAGGTGGAACTTCGGGTTCCGGCGCTCAAGGGACGCCAGAGGCTCAGCGAAGATCAGGTCGGCCTCGGTGCGACAAGCGTAGATGAAGTAGATGTCTCCGGGCCACGACCGCGCGGTCAGATGCCGGGCGATGCTCATCATGGGCGTGATGCCGACGCCGCCGGACACCAGCACGACGCTGTCCGCCTCGTCGCCTGTAAACGTGAACGTGCCGACGGGCCCGCCGGCCTGGATCTCGTCCCCGGCCGTGACAAGGTCGTGGATGTGCCGGGAGACGGCGCCCCGCCCCTCGCGCTTGATCGTCAGTTCGACAAACTCGCGCTCGTGCGGCGACGACGAGATCGAGTAGGAACGGTTCATCCGCGCGCCGCCGATGGCGAATGCGACGTTGAGGAACTGCCCGGGGACAAAGGTGAACGGCAGCGGCCCGCCATCGAGCGAGCGGAGGCGATAGGTTCGGACCGATGGTGTTTCCTGGACGACGCTCTGGACGCGGAGACGGCCCAGCCACTTGGCAGTCAGGGGCGCCGCGAGGCTCCTGTTGGCCGCGGACGCCGGGGATGGCTCTGATGCGCTGGATCGCGCGGTCGGCTTCTCGGGCTGGGGGCCCGGGGGCGCGGAGGCGTCAGCGCGCGGCGTCGGTGAGCCGGGCGATGATGGCGGCGGCCCCGGGCCGCCCCGCAGGGGCGGGGACGAGCCCGGCGGCGGCGATCGATCATCGGGGTCGATGCGCTTGAACAGCGCCGCAGCGCGGCGCATCTTGAAGAAGTACAGACCCAGCATGACAACGGCGAACCCGATGAGCAGGGCCATCGTGAACAGGTGCAGCGGCGAGAGCCCGAGGCCCGATCGGGCGCCGTGGCTCGTGCCCGGCGCGGCGATGCCCATCTCGCGCTTGAACCAGGAGAGCGCAATCTGACGCGGCTCGCGCCCTTCTGTCAGCGCGCGGTGCGCCGACACGCCGCTCTCGAACCGGGCGAGGCCCTCGCGGATCTTCGCGTTCGCATCCTGCATGGCCGCGTAGTCATTGGCGGGCGCTGCACGGAGCAGCGTGTCCAGCGCCTCGGCCATCAGCGCCATGCCGCTCTGCATCCGCTCGTGGGCGGCCCGCTGGACTTCGTCGCGTCGGTCCGGCGGCAGGTCGGGCAGGTCCATCAGGGACGGGTACAGCGCCTTGGGCGCGGGGACGCCCATGTTCCGCATCATGTCCCCCATGCCCTCCATCATTCCGGCGCCGGGCGTCCCCTCGGGCGGCCCCGCTGCTCCGGGAGGAGACGCCGGTTGTCCGGGCTGCTGCGGATGGTGCTTCGCGTGCTCTTCCGGGCTGACCTGCGCGGCGGCCGGCCATGCGCACGCGAGCGTCATCACGATGAGCAACGACGGGAGGCGCGTTCGACTCATTGCTGCTGTTCCTTCGACGCTTCAGACGAACGTCGGATCACCTCCTCGCGCTGCCACTTGCGGGCATTGGCGATACCCACGAGCCGGCCCGCCGCGAGCCCGACGATGAAGTACACACCGATCATCGCGTATTGGTCCGCGTTGCCGAGCGGCGAGCCACGCCACGACCACACGAGGTGCGCCGCGAAGAGCACGGTTGCCGCCAGCGCTATCGCCACGCCGCCGCGCGTTCCGAAAGCGGATGCGCCGATGAGGATGGGCACCAGGAACAGGCCGCCGAGGATGATGTGCAGGCCGTGCACGGCGTGGGTGCGCGTGCCCAGGAGAAAGTGCGCCAGGGCGACGGCGGTCGTCCAGACGATGATGCGGCGCAGGTTGAAGCGCTTCTCGGCATCCACGCGACAATCCCTCAGTCGACCATGATCACGCGGTTCATCGTTCCGTGCTGGTTGGCGACGCACCCGGGGCAGTCGTGGTAAGGCTTGTCGCAGCCGGGTTCGCAGCACCACTGCCCGTCGATGATGAACTTGTACTCGTATCGTCCGGGCGGAAGGTCGAGGGTGATCGTCCATGACGAGCCGTCCGAACTGGGTGACAGCGGGTGTGACTTGGGGTTCCAGTCGTTGAAGGTTCCCGCAACGAACACCTCCTTGGCGTCAGGCGCCTCGGCGCGGATGGTCGTCCTCTTTTCAGCGGATTGGGTCTTGGTCATTGGTCTGCTCCTGAATCGTGGGTCCGTGGTCAACTGGCTCGGCTACATGTCGCTCATGCCGGCGTTGGCGCCGCCCATTCCCTGCATGGCGCCGGGCTGGGTGGGGGCGGGCGCGGGGTTGGCGGGCGCCATGCCGGTGAGCTGTTGGCGCTGCTCATCGGTCAGCACCGCGGCGGCCTTGCCCACGTCCCGGATGAACGCGAGGCGCTGCTCGGTCTTGAGTTGCTCGATCTCGCGCGCCTTGGCCTCGACCTTGGTGACGTCCGGAGCATCGGCCCCGGTCAGGTCCCAGAGCTCCTGCTCGGCCTGGTCGATTCGGCGCTGCAGCGTCGCCTGGTTGAGGAGAGACTGCTGTTTCATCATTCCCAGTTGCTTCTGCTGGTCCACGCTCAGCGTGATGTGCGAGCCGTGGTCGAGGAAGAACCCGGTGGCTCCAAGGTGGTAGATGTGCGATGCGCCGGGGAATCCCGGGAGCGCCGACGCCATGCCGCCGGTGTTCATGCCGCCCCCCATGCGCGACATGCCCATCCCCATCATCTGGTCCATCATCCCCATCATGCCGGTCCCGCCGGCCATGCCGCCGCCACCTGACATGCCGCCCTCGCCGCCCCCCATCCCGCTCATCTTCATCTGGTCCATGCCCATCATGCCCATGCCGCCCCCGCCGCCGGACATGCCCTGCATGGACGAGTTGCCGCCGGACATCCCCGGCATCGCAGCGCCACCTTGCGGCATCGCGCCGCTGGCCATCCGGTTCGTCCCCATGCCCGCCCCCATCCGCTGGGGATTCATCTGCATCCCGGGCTGCATGCTGGCCGGGGCCATGGGCTGCGGGATCGCGCCGGCGGCGTGCCCCTGCGCGAGCGAGGCCTGGAGTTGTGCGATCTGAGCGCGGAGTTCGGCGAGCTGCCTGGCGAGTTCGGTGTTGTCCACCGGCTGGCCGGGCGCGGAGTGAGCCGCGCCCCCCTGCGCCGCGTGGGCCGCGTGTGTCGCCGCGTCAACGCCGGGAGGCGTTTGCTGCGCTCCGGCGGGCGCCGCGAGGCAGAGCAGGGCGCCGACCATCAGAACCCCCAAGAATGAACGAGTGCAAGTGCGTTTCATGGATGAACTCCTTTCGTTCGGGCCTAAGGGCGTGGTGGAATCGACACCCCGGCTGGCTGACATCGGACAAACATCCAAAGCATATCCGCTTTGGATGTATACCGCCACGAGGCTGCGATGGTTCTCGCCGAAGCGGACGGCACGTCCGCCCAGACAGGCCGGGCCACGGCGGTCAACCGGAGAGCACCTGGGGGAGCGGCCGCCCGTGAGCCGATATGATCTCGCCGCGGACGTGCTGGATCGAACGGAGGACCGGCTGGCTTGTAGCGCTGCTTGGGTGCCGTCATGTTGACACGACAGGTTGGAGTTGCGGCGACCTGTCTGGGGCTGGTCGCGCGCGCCGGGCCCGGTGGCGTGCAGATTCCCGAGATCGCAAAGGCGACAGGGATCTCTCGGCCGACCCTGGCGAAGGTCATTCACGCCCTGGCCCGCAAGAAACTCGTGCGCACGCGCCGAGGCGTCGGCGGCGGCGTAACGCTGGCTCGGCCGGCCGCAGCAATCTCGATGTACGACCTGTGCGTGGTGTTCGACGACCCCATCGTCGATTGCCGCTGCATGTTCGGATTCGGACACTGCGTCGGGCATGGGGCATGCCCGCCCGGCTGCCTGTGCATGGCCATGCACAAATCGCTGGTCGGTTTTCTCAGGAGCACAACGATCGCGGACGTGGCCTCGACGATACTCTCGCACGCTTGCCATGGTGAAGCCCGGCCGGCGGCGCGTCGCGCACGGCGGGCGTCTGCGAGCCGCTCGGGGCGATGACAGGAACCATCGGTCGGGTTCCCAGACCCGGTCGGATGCACGCGCCGCCCGCTTGCGCGCCGTGCCTGAGTTGGGGCTCTCATGGATCACGGACGCCTCTCTCGCTCTCCCGCCCCCTCAGACGGATGTGCAGCAGGCGTGAGAAGACTCCCCCCCATCGCATACTCCAGTTCGATCTCCGCGATCACCGCCTGGCGTTCCAGTTCATTCAAACGGAGCCGGGCTTCGACAACGCTCCTTTGTGCTTCGAGCAGAACGGTCACATCGTCCTGCCCCGCCCTGAGCGAGGACTCCGCCAGCGTCAGGTTCTGCAGAGATATCGCGAGCACGGTTTCGCGATACTGCTCGACGAGACGGATCGCCGCGTCGCGTTCCACCCACGCGACCCGCACCTCGCGCGTGGCGCGTTGCGCCGCCGCCTCGTAGGTGGCCAGGGCGGCGCGGGCGAGTGAGCCGGCTTTGGCGATTTGCGCCTGGTTCGTGTCGAAGATCGGGATGCCGACCTCGACCACGGGTCCGATGGTCTTCGCTCCATCCACGTCCCGCTCGAAGTCCGCCCCAAGGCCAAAGTCCTTCAGGCGGCCGCGCTCCTCGACAGAGAGTTCGGCGCGCCGCGCCTCGACGATCGAGCGCGCTGCGGCGACATCCAGTCGTTGCGCCGAGGCGACGGACATCGCCGCGGCTTCGTCGAGCGCGGCGGGCGATTCGTTGGCTTCCCGCTTGTCGACAGTCCATTCGGCGCTCGCCGCCGCGAAGCCGATCAGTTCCAGCATCTGCCGGCGCGCCTTGGCCGTGTCCCGCGTGATGATGGCCCGCTCGGCCTGCGCTTGCGCGAGCTGCTGACTGGCGCGGTTCACATCCAGGGGGGTTCCTTCACCACCGCGGATACGAGCGTCGAGCGAGTCGATGGCTCTCCGAATCGTCGCGAGGTTCTCGTCGCTCAAAGTGATCGCGCGTTGCCCAAAGTCGATGCGGGCGTGAGTCGCCCGCACCTCTGCAACCAGTCTCAGAGCCTTGTCTGACACATCGAGGACCGCCTGATTGAGCCGGGCATCAGCGGACCGTATCTTGCCATCGCGGAGCCAGAGGGCGGTGAACGACTGCACGACCTGGGCTCCGACGAACGAACCGCCGCTCACGGCGTCGAATGGGAATCGCAGCGTGAGTGCGAGGACGGGGTTCGGGAGCAGGCCGGCCTGCACGAGATCGGCCCGCGACGCAGCGATGGATTCGACCTCCGCGCGGATCGCGCGGTTGTTGCGGAGGGCCATCGCAACGGCCTGCTCGACCCCGAGCGGTGCGAGGCCGTCCCACGTGGTCAGCGAGGACTCCCACGGCTCGCTCCACACCGGCGCGATTCCAGAACGCTCTGCGACGGTCGCCGCGGCGCGCTCGATGTCGGGGCGGGGGTCGAGAGAAGCACAGCCGCCCAAGGCGAGTCCGCCACCGAGTCCCACGACGGAGAGAAGCTGGCGTGCCGTAGAGTGCGTTGTGATCGATCGCAATATCATGCCGGACATCTCCGAGTTTGGCGCGACTGGCGCCGCAACGCCGCTGCGATTGGATCGAAGTGATCAGTCGTGCCGGTGGTTGTGCCCGTCGCCGTGCTGAGCCCCGTGCGGCGTCTTGGGAGTCGTGCCGGCAATCGCGTCCGCGAGGCGCTCGGCACGAACCCCGTCGGTCAACGCGTCCCAGCGCAGGGCGCAGTCGCCATCACAGAAGCCGACTTTGAGTCCGTTGTACTCGCGCAAGTGGAAGGCGTTGACGTTGTCGCCGGTCATTGGGCAGATGTCGTTGACGGTCACACCTTCTGGCCGCGCGTTGGCCTCGGGCTTCTTCTCCGCTCGACTGGACCAATGCAGGTGGGCGATCTTCGGCGTCCCGCCCTCGTCCACGATGACGTACGTGACGGCGGCGAGGTACTTCCGGGGCGTATCAGGATGATTGGGGTCGGGCACGGTGAACGAGCCGATCTGCCGGACAATCGAGGTGGTGCCGAAGGTCTGCACGTCCTCCTTCGTGACGGTCATGGCAAAGCCGGGCATCTCCTTGAGTTCCGGCAGCAGGTGGTGGTCGCGGTAGATTTCCCACGTCCCCTCATCGCCCGCGTTCTCGCTCACCGTTGCGCGGCCTCTGTCCAGGAACAGGGAGTTGAGGGCCGCGGCGTCGGCCTTCGCACACGCGGCCAGGTATCCGCGCGCGACCTTCACCGCCGGGTGGTCGGCGATGTTCGCGCCGGCTGGCTGCGCCGTCGGCGTCGCGGCGTCCGGCCCGGCCGTCGCGTTGCGGGAGGTTGCGGTGACGAGGCCCGCGGCGAACAGCAAGATGGTTGAGGCGAGAATCGGTGCAGTGCGGATCATGTGCGAATCTCCAAGTCTGGCCGCGGCGTAGACGCGGTCGGGTGAATCGGTGCGAGGCCTGCCCGGCACGCGCCGAGGGCTGGTTGAAGCGGCCCGCGTTGCCTTCACAACGCGGAGCCTGCGTGTTCGTCACTTGTGATCGTGGCCCGTGTCCTTGGTCCCGTGGCCCGCATCCTTGCCATCGCCCTTGGCGACGTTGAACGTGAACGGCACGGTGATGACCTTGCCGTTGTGCTGGAACTGGGCCCATCCCTTGTAAAGGCCCGCGGCCTTGAAGTGGGCCTCGAAGTCCACCTTGGGGCCGCCCTTCATGTCGGAGTGCCCCTGCTTGGCGTGGTCATGGTCGCCGTCGGCGTGCTCGTGCGGATGGCTGTGGACGAACTCCTTGAGGTCCTGGCTGATGATGACCAGGTGCCCCATCGCGCCCAAGTAGGGCGTCAGGTCGCTCACGGGTTTGCCGTCCTTGGCAATCGAGTACGACATTGTCGTGGGCTTGCCCGTGGTCACCGGTCCACCGGTGTTCAGCGTGACGGTGTACCCGTCCACGGTCTTGGGCTTGTCGCTGTCCGGCTTGAGCGCGACCACCGGCGCGGGCGCGCCTTCGACCCTGAGTGTCACCGGCACCACCTGCATCCCCACGTCCTTGGGTGTGAAGTCGTGGAAGAGCGTGTACTCACCGCCCGCGGGGAAAGTCCAGGTGAACGTGAACGTGCCGTCGGGCTGAAGCTCGGGATGCTCGTGCGCGTACCAGGAGAGGTCCTTGCTGACCATCAGCAGGTGCAGCGGCATCTCGTGGACGATCTCGACTTCCTTGACGGCCATGCCGCGAGGGTCCTTGAGCGTGAACAGCAAGTTCACGGGCTTGCCCGCCGTGATCGTGCCGCCGATGGGCTTCACCTCTACCGTGAACTGCTCGCTGGTCTGCTGCTTGAGTTTCATGTGGCAGACCGGGCACTCGCCGGGGGCGGCGTAGGTCTTGTCACCCTCGCAGTGCATCGGGCAGTAATAAGTCGCGGGCGCGATGGCCTCGATCTTCGCCGCCGCGACCTTCACCGCCGCGAACGCCGCGGCGCTCTTGACCACGTCGCCTGTGTCCGCGATCTCGTGCAGTGCGTCGGCAACCTCGGCGAGCTCCTTGCCCGCGAGGTTGGCGTCCCTGACTTTCTCGCGCGGGACGCCGCTGTCCTTCGCCAGCGACAGGGCCCCCAGGTCCTTGGCCAGCGCGTTCAAGGCGTTGGCGCGCTCCGACACGCCCGCGACCGAGCCCCCGGTGAGGGCCGCTTCGATCGCCTTGATCTCATCGGCGATACGCCGCGCGGCTTCTGCGAATGTCTTGGCCTTGGCGACCTCGCCGTGCGCGTGGTCGCCATCCTTGTGGCTGTGGTCGGGCTCGCCCTTCTTGTCGTTGTGGTCGTGCTGGCCCATGACAGGCATGGTCCAGAACGCCGCGGCCGCGAGGGCCGTCAGAAATGTAGTTGCAGAACGCGTTTTCATGTGAAGGCTCCTTCAGTTAGTTGGCCGGATTAGGGCCAGGTGTCAATGCGGCAGAGGCGGGTGCGCTCCTGTCGTCGCCCGCCTCTGCCGGAGATGCGACGTGGTCATTCGATGGAAAGGGCACGGATCGTGCCGCCGGGGACTGACTGTGCTTCTCAGCGTGCTCGCGCGCAAGCCGCTCGGCGGCGGTCCTGCCGAAGCGGTAGAACACCGCCGGGGTGACGAAGAAGTCCAGCAGCGTGCTCGTGATCAGCCCGCCGAGAATGACGACCGCGACTGGGTAGAGGATCTCCTTGCCCGGCTCGCCCTTGGCGAGCACGAGCGGGACCAAGCCCAGCCCCGCGGTCACCGCCGTCATGAGCACGGGCGCTACCCGCTCTTGACTCCCGCGGATGATGAGCTCCTTGCTCCACGGCATCCTGTCCTCGGTCATGAGGTGGATGTAGTGGCTGACCATCAGCACGCCGTTGCGAGTGGCGATGCCGGTCAGTGAGATGAAACCAACCAGCGAGGCGACGCTGAACGGTTCGCGTGTGATGGCCAGCGCGGCCACGCTCCCGATGAAGGCAAAGGGAACATTGAGCATGATCTGAAGCGCAACCATGCCCGAGCGGTAGTTGGTGTAAAGGAGGACGAAGATCGCGACGAGCGAGCCAGCCCCGAGGATCAGGAGAAGCCGCGTGGACTCGCGCTGCGCCTCGAAGAGCCCGCCGTACACGAGGGTGTAGCCCTGCGGCAGCTTCACGTCCATCGCGATGGACGCCTGGATGTCCTTGACGGTCGAGCCCAGGTCGCGCCCGCGCACGTTGCACGACACGACGATCCTTCGGCGGAGGTTCTCCCGCGCGATCTCGTTGGGGCCGAGCTTCTCGACAATCTCGGCCACATCGCTCAAGAGCACGATGGCGCCCGTGGGGGACACGAGCCGGACGTCGTGGAGGCGCGTCGGGTCGGTCCGGTACGCGTCGGTCAGCGTCAGGACGATGTCGAACGCTTTGAGTCCGTCGAGCACCTGGCCCACGACCTTGCCCTTGGTCGCCGTCTCCATCGCGTCCGTCAGCGCTTGAGGTGTGAACCCCACGCGGGCCGCGGCGTCGCGCCGGACGGCGATGTGGAGCTGCGGGACGAGCGCCTGCTGCTCGACCTGAAGGTCGGCCACGCCGGGAATGCCATTCATCGCGGCCTGCGTCTGCTGCGCCAGGTCGCGGAGCGTGCCCAGCTCCTCGCCGAAGATCTTGACCGCGACCATCGCCCGGACGCCGGAGAGCAGGTGCTCGATGCGGTGGCTGATCGGCTGGCCCACGCCCGCGCTCACCCCAGGAAAAACCGCCAGCTTCTCTTCGATTTCCGAAAACACCGCTTCGCGCGTTTTGATTTGGCTGGGCGCGGGCGGTCTGCGGCCGCTCGGCACGACGTGCCTATCAGGGCTCTTCGCCTCCTCGATGGTCCAGAGGTCCACGTCGATCTCGGAGGAATGCACGCCCTCGGCGTGCTCGTCCTGCTCGGCCCGACCGGTCCGCCTCGCCGTGCTCTTGACCTGCGGGATTGAAAGGATGGCTTCCTCGGCCTTGGTCGCCAGCGCGCTGGATTCCGCGAGCGAGATGCCCGGTTGCGCAAAGAACGAGACGGTGGCGGTGCCTTCGTTGAAGGGCGGCAGAAACTCCGAGCCAAGACGGGTGACGACAAAGCCCGCAGCAATCACCAGCACGCCGAGTGCGCCGAGCACCGCCAGGGGACGCGGCATCGAGAGGGCGTAGGACCGAAGAGCCAGCCGCTTGCACAGCCGCAAGAGGGGACCGTCCTGGGTGTGCTCCATCCTCTTAGCGCCGGGGAGCACGTAGTACGCGAGCACGGGCGTGACGGTGAGCGCCACAAGCAGCGAGGCGAAGATGCTGATGATGTACGCGGCCGCAAGCGGCGCGAAGAGCCGCCCCTCGATGCCAGGGAGAAAGAACGTCGGCAGAAAGACAAGATTGACGATGAGGGTGCCGAGGATGATCGGGTTGCGAATCTCGCTGGACGCATCGAAAACGACAGAGAGCGTGGGCTTGGGATGCGGCGCGTGGCGGTTCTCGCGCAGGCGCCGGAAGACGTTCTCCACGTCCACCACCGCGTCGTCCACCAGCTCGCCGATCGCCACCGCGAGCCCACCGAGCGTCATGGTGTTGACGCTCATGCCGAACCACTTGAAGACCAGGAACGTCGTGATGATCGAGAGCGGCAGGGCCGTCAGCGTCACCAGCGTCGTCCGCACGTTCATGAGAAACAGGGCCAAGACGATGACGACCAGAACGGCGCCGATTCCGAGCGCCTCGATCACGTTGCCGATCGCGCTTCGGATGAAATGCTCCTGCCGGAAGACGTCGGGGTTGACGTCCAGGCCCGTGGGGAGGGTGGGGCGGAGCTGGGCGATTGTTTCGTCGAGTTTCTGCGTCAGGGTGAGCGTGTCGGCCCCGGGCTGCTTCTGCACCGCCATGATGACGGCGGGGTGAGCGTTCTCCGATCCATCGCCGCGCTTGATCGTCGGGCCGGACTCGACCACGGTGGCGACATCGCGCACCAGAACGGGCCTGGGCGGCGCGTCGTGGTCCCCCTCTCGCGTCGCGACGAGCGAGTCCGCGATTTCCTCGGCGGTCTGAACGCGTCCGAGGTTGCGGACGACAAGCTCCTGCGCGCCCGTCACCACGAATCCGCCGCCGGTGTTCTGGTTCGCCGCGGCGAGCGCCTTCTCCAGGTCCTCCATCGTCAGGTCGAAGAGCCGCAGCTTGTCCGGGTCGGCCTGCACCCGGAACTGTTTCAACTCGCCGCCCATCACCGTGACCTGGGCGATGCCCGGGATGGAGAGCACCGCGGGGCGCAGCACGAACTCCGCCTGCGTCCGCACCTCCATCGGGGAGAGCGTCTTGCTCGACACACTCATCAGGGCGATCTCGCCCATGATGCTCGACGCGGGCGTCATCACCGGGACGATGCCCGGCGGCAACTTCTCCAGGATCGTGCCCAGCCGCTCGGAGACGACCTGACGGTTGTACTTGAGGTCGGTGCCCCACTCAAACTCGACGTACACGATCGAGAGCCCGAGCGCGCTGCGGCTGCGCACACGCTCGACGCCGGGAGCGCCGTTGACGGCCGTCTCGATCGGGTACGTGACCTGGGCTTCGACTTCCTCCGGCGCAAGCCCGGGCGATTCGCCGAAGATCGTGACGACCGGGCGGTTCAGGTCGGGCAGCACGTCGGTCGGGGTTCGCACCGTGACATACAAACCGTAGACCGACACGAGCAGCGCCGCGATGAGCACGAGCACGCGGTTGTGGAGCGACGCCTTGATGATCCAGTTGAGCATTTGATCGTCCCGGCTTAGTCGTGCGAATGCCCGTGACCGTCGGCGGCTGTGCCGGGCGCGGCGGCGACCGCCGGCGCCTCGCCCTTGAGTTGGGAGAGACTAAACGCGCCGCCGACCACGACGACATCGCCGGGCACCAGGCCCAACGTGATCTCGATGATGCGGTCATCGCGGATCCCAGTCGCCACGTCGCGCTTGCGGAAGGTGTCGCCCTCCTTGACAAACACGTACTGGAGCGGCCCCTCCCGCACGACGGCGGATGCCGGGACGACGACCGCGGATTCGTGGATGGCGAGGACCAGCGAGAGCTCGACGAACTGGCCCTGACGCAGAGCGCCGGCAGAGTTCTCGGCGTCGATGATGAGGTGCCCAGTCCGCTTGCTCGCGTCGATGATCGGGCTGACAAACCGCACCTTGCCTTCCCCGATGACCGCCCCATCGCTTCCGCTGCGGATGCGCACGGCGGCGCCCTGAGACGCTGCGAGTTGAGTGAGCAGGCTCTCGGGGGCTTCGCCTTCGATTTGCACCCGGGCGAGATCCACGATCTGTGAGATGCTTTGCCCGGCGTCAACACCCTGCCCGACGATCGCGGTCTGCGTCACGACAACGCCGTCGACCGAAGCCGCGAGAAGCAGAACACCACTCTCCGTCGCCCCGAGCGCATCGATCAGACGCTGGAGCGCCTCGGCCTCGCGGGTGGACTGGGTGAGTTCCGCTTCGAGGCGGCGCACCTCGCCGCGCGCCTCCACAGACCTCATCCGCTTCTCGCTGAGCGTGTTCTGCGATATCGCCTGCGAGTTGGCTTCGACCCGCTCCAGTTCGTCGCGCGCCAACTTTTCACGCTCGCGAGCCGTCCCCAAGAGAAACGCCGCCTGTTCCGACCTGCTCCTGGCGATCACCAACTGGCTCGTCAGGCGGAGCGATTCGGGCGAATCAACCTCCGCGATAATGTCGCCCTCGTGCACCGCGTCGCCCGCACGGACGCGGATGGCGCGCACCACTCCGGCGATGCGCGGCGCGACCGCCTGCACACGGTCGGGGAGCGGCCGCACCAGCCCGGTCAACCTCACAACGTTCTCGACCTGGCCGAAATCGACCTCCGCGGTTCGGAGACCGATCGCGGCGGCGGTCGCCTCAGAGACCCGCTTGGGCGCGTTCGGGTCCGCGGATGCGGCGGCTGGCTTGTTGTGCCCTTCGTGCGCGAGGGCCGTGAGCGCCAACGCAGCGGCCACGGTCACGACCGCGGCAACGGCAAAGGCCGTGCGAGATTGCATGAAAACCTCCTGGACGAGGTGGGGGAACAGGGGATGTGTGGGTTGACAACGCCGATGCATTACTGCATCACGCCTCGCGCCCCGAATCACCAGATGCGAGGAGAAAGCGTGCGCGCAAGAGTGCGCGCTAGGCGTTCGTCAAATTGTGAGCGCGCAGTGCTGGCGCAGCAGGCTCGTCGGAGGTCGAAAAACACTCTCGGTCGGAGTCCACCGGCATGAGATCGAAGTGAATCCCGGGTCGTCGAACTCCGGCTCGGGAAGGACTGCGATCAAAGAAAGCGCCGGCAACTCCAGCCGGGGCTTCTCGGGCAGCGACTTTGCAACTTCGTGCGAGCCGCAAGTGCAATCGCCGTCGTGCTGGTGTTCCCTACTGGGCGGCACCTCATGCCGGTCCTCGGGCCCCGTCGCATGGGCGTGACCAGCATGTTCGCTTGCGAGGTCGTGGTGGTGATGACCGTGGTCTGCCGATGCGGCCACTGAATGATCGCCGCAGGACAAGCACACCCGGAACATGGTTTCGAGGTTGCAGCAGCAAAACTGCAACCCGAACGTCACGGCGACGGCGACGAACCATCGAACTGAGCCAGGCAGGGTCACGCCTCGATTGTACCAGCGCCGAAGCCCCGGGGTTCGATGGTGGCCCCGGGGGCCAGCAAGCGGGGTGCGGGGGGCGTTGAGCCACCCAAGGGGGTTGTGGATGTGCTCACGGGTCAACCGCGGCGGCGGTAACGAGTGCCACGATCCCGGCACGGAGGGGGGCGGGCAGACACGACCACGCCACTGGGATCACCACGTACTCAATTAGCGTCTAAGCAAAAAGTGATCCTTGTGTTCATTGCGTAACTCCCGAAACAACCAAAGAGCCCTGCCGGACCCGTCGTCCGCATGATGGGATCAGCACCGGTCCGCTGCGAGCTGGGCTGGCATCGGCGCCAGATGCCAGCGCGAACGGCGGCGGGTAGGACTTCATACGGCGGGCAACTCGCTTCGATGTTTCCACCACTTGGCGAGGTAGAAGACGACGGGGTACACGAGCAGCTCCATGACGAAGCTGATCAACAGCATGGGACTGGTTTCGCGCACCGTCTGGTACAGGGCATGATATCGGCGGTTTCACCTCTCGGCATCCGACCCCGCCACCAACGAGGAGTTCAGGGAACCGTACTGAAGCCGCCCCATTGATCGGCTTTCGCTCTGTGGTGTTCGGTCCGCATCAAACGCAGTCCGTTGGTGATCACCACTAGGGTGGCCCCGACGTCCGCGAGGATCGCCATCCACAGCGAGGCCCCCCCCACGAGGGTCAGCACGAAGAACACAGCCTTGGCCGTGAGAGCCACCGTGATGTTCTGCCTGAGAATCGCCGATGTGCGGCGGCTGAGGCGTATGAACTCGGGCACACCACGGAGATCATCCTTCATGAGCGCTACGTCAGCGGTCTCCAGGGCCATGTCAGTTCCGGCCGCGCCCATCGCGAACCCGACCGATGCCTTCGCGAGAGCGGGCGCGTCGTTGATTCCGTCGCCGACCATGCCAACGCCGTCCTCGCCCAGCTGGCGCCGCAGCTCGTCGATGGCCTCGAGCTTGTCCTCGGGAAGCAGTTCGCCGCGAGCGTCGTCAATCCCGACCGCCTTGGCGATGGCTTCCGCGGTCTTCTGGTTGTCGCCACTGAGCATGAGGGTCCGCAGCCCGAGGTCGTGCAGTTCGCGAACCGCTTCGATGCTCGACTGCCGCGACGTGTCGGCCACGGCGATGACGCCCAGCGCGGCGCGCTCGTCGGTCAGCACGACCGCCGTCTGGCCTTTGGACTCCATCGCGCCGAGCACGGCCTCGACCGCCGTCGAGCAGACACCCCGTTCGTGCGCCCAGCGGTGATTGCCGACGTAGTACATCTGACCGCTAATCGCGCCCGTCACGCCGCGGCCGGTGACCGAGGAGAACTTCTCAACCGAAAGAAGCGGGCCGACGGCCTTAGCCCTTTCCGGGTCCCACGCGGCGGTGATGGCGCGGGCCACCGGGTGGTCCGAGCCCGCGTCAAGGGCGGCCGCGAGTCTGAGGACCTCATCGGGCGGGAGCGAGCCCAGCGGCCGCACCTCCGTGACGTTCGGCTTGCCCTCGGTGATTGTGCCGGTCTTGTCCATCGCGATCACACGCAGCCTGCGGCCGTTCTCCAGATACACGCCGCCCTTGACGAGCAGGCCGCGACGCGCCGCCGCAGCCAGCCCGCTGACGATCGTCACCGGGGTGGAAATGACCAAGGCGCACGGGCAGGCGATCACCAGCAACACCAGTGCCTTGTAGAGCCAAGGCATGAACGGCTGCCGGAAGACCAACCACGGCACTAGCGCGACGAGCAGCGCCAGTCCGCACACGACTGGTGTATAGACGCGGGCGAAGCGGTCCACGAACCGTTGCGTGGGGGCGCGCGTGGCCTGAGCCGCCTGGACGGTGCGGATGATGCGGGCTAGCGTGGTTTGGTCGCGCCCGCCTGCGTTCCTGAACTCGAGCACGCCGCTCTCGTTAATCGTGCCCGCGAAGACCTGGTCGCCGACCGCCTTATCCACCGGCACGCTCTCGCCCGTAATCGGGGCTTGGTTCACCGCCGACACGCCGGCGACGACCACGCCGTCGAGCGCCAACCGTTCGCCGGGCCTCACGCGCACGACTGACCCGGCGGGCACCTCGCCCACGGGCGTCTCCTTCCAGGAATCGTCGGGCTGCTTGACCCACGCGATCTCCGGGGCCATTTCCATGAGCGCTCGCACCGCGTTGCGAGCCCGGTCCAGCGAGTACACCTCGATGAGCTCAGCGACGGCGAAGAGGAACACCACCACAGCCGCCTCCGGCCACTCACCGATGACGCACGCGCCGATCACCGCGATGGTCATGAGGAAGTTGATGTTGAGCGTGAAGGTCTTGAGGGCGTAGAAGCCCTTGCGGAGCGTGGGGAGCCCGCCGAGCAAGATCGACACCGCGGCCATCGTGATGACGGGCCATGAGCGCTCGGACTTGGTTGTCCAGGCAACGACTTCGGAACACAGAGCCAACACACCCGAGAGGCCCAGCGCGACCAGCTGCGCTCGCGTGGAGGCAGGATGGGAGTCGGAAGGTTGGTGGGTCGCGGGACTGCCCGCGTCACAGGTCTTGCACTCGCCGGCAGAGGCCGACTCACCATCATGTTCCCGGGTGGCAGCGAGAGCGCCGGCGGACGGGGAAAAGGTAGGAGTTGCAGGTGTCATGCCAGCGCCCTTGATGGCGCGCGAGAGCTGGGCGTGGTCCGCGCCTTCGTGCGTGATGACCACGCGACGGTTCATCACGTCGCACTCGACCGCCGTCACACCGGGGACCGAACTGAGCGCCTTGCGCAAGACCGCTTCTTCGGCGGCGCAGTCGAGCTCGCGGACACCGATGGTAGTGGTGGATGGTTGGGGCATGAAGGATCAGGGCTGGGGCGTGAGGGGCGGCGAGGGAGCGGCTGAGACGTTCGGGCCGGGCTCGTGCCTGACCTTGACGACCGAGCCCTCGGGCGGGAGTCCCGGGAAGCGGACGGAGTAGGCCCAGTATGAGCCGTAGCGGCGAGTGCGCACTTGGCGGAACGCGGCATGTTTGGGCCCGGACCATTCTTTAATGTATGTTGTCACTCCGTTGTAGTTGACCCTTGCGTCGTACACCATCGCGCCGTTAGGACCAATGACGGCAACGTCAATGTGTCCGGCGAGGTCGCGTTGCAGGCTGCGTTCGAGCCGGCCGGCAATTACGAGGTCCCCCTTGTCTTCGTAGACCTCCGGCGGCTTGCGCATGGTTTGGGCGATGTGGGGCTCGACGGCGACGCGCCCGGCGGCGATCAGGTCGCTGCCATTCGTGCAGCCTCCCAACAGGGCCGCTGCCCAGAGCAAACATGCGGGCGCCCAGCCGCAAACTCGAATAGCAGAGGCGCTCATAGTTGCTCCTTTGTATGTCGGTTCTGGGCTGCGCCGGTAGGCGGCTTGATAGCCTGGCTTCCGCCCGAGCCCTTGCGCACTTCATTCCGGACGGCGACACACCCATAGACCGTCAGCGCCGTGAACCCGAGGGCCGCGGCCCCGAGGTCGAGTGGGACACCAACGTGACCATGCCGCGCGTAGTGATCCTTGACGAGCACGTAGAGCGCCACGTCGGTTCCCGCCGTCAGCAGGGCGAGCGGGACCAGCCACAGGAGCGCGGACCGCCACGTGAGCGGCCGATTCCGGCGCAGCCGAGCCCGTTCGCCCTTGTGCTCGCCCCCAGCGGGCGATCGCGGCAAGCGCGATGGCTTACTTCTTTGCGGGGGTTTCCTTCCCATGATCGTGCCCGTCGCCTTCCTTGTGGTCGTGGTCGTCGTGCCCCTTGGCCTTGCACTCTTTGCACTCGCCGTGCCCGACGACGCGGAGATTCGTGCCCTCCCGGACCCACAGGTGCGCACCCTCGCCATCGGCGGTGACGAAGTACTGCGTCTCGGACTTGACAGGCTGGGATGCGCCCTGGCCCATCAGGATGCCGGCGAGGGCGGTGAGCCCGATACCGGCGACGAGTCCGAGCATCGCGTTCTTGCGGTTGGTCTGCATATTCGACTCCTTGGGAACAGGGGCTCAGGCCGAGCCCTTCGGTGACTCGCCGTCCTTGTCCCCGTGCGACGTGCGCGTGGACGAAGGCGGCAATGGTGATTCGGAACCGGGGGAGATCGGAGCGGGGTTCTCGGGCGAGACGGCTCTGGAAACCGCGGTCGCCGGCACACTGTCATGAACCTCCAGCGGGCCGGTTTCCGGCCTCTCCCACTCTTGAGCCTGGGGCATCGGTTGGCCACTCGGGTCCCATCCCGTAAAGATGCGGTAGAGGGCGGGCAACACCACGAGCGTCAGGAGCGTGCTGGAGATGAGTCCGCCGATGACCACCGTCGCGAGGGGCTTCTGCACCTCGGCCCCGGTGCCTGTGGCGAGGGCCATCGGCACGAATCCCAGTGATGCCACAAGGGCCGTCATGAGCACGGGGCGAAGCCGCACGAGCGAACCCCGAATGATCGCATCGTCACGGCCCATTCCCTCGCGCCGCAACTGGTTGATAAACGAGACCATGACCAGGCCGTTGAGCACGGCCACTCCCGAAAGCGCGATGAATCCGACCGCCGCGGATATCGAGAAGGGCATGCTCCGAACCCAGAGCGCGACGATTCCGCCAGTCAGTCCCAAGGGCACGGCGCTAAATACGAGCAACGCGTACTTGACGCTCTTGAATGTCGAGAAGAGCAGCAGGAAGATAAGGAAGAAGCAGACCGGAACAACAATGGTGAGACGTTCCTTGGCCGCCACGAGGTTCTCGTACTGCCCGCCCCATACCAACCACTGCCCGGCGGGAAGTGAGATCGACTCCACGGCCTTCTCGGCGTCGCGTACGAACGAGCCCAGGTCGCGGCCACGCACATTGCACTGCACGACGATCCGGCGCTTGCCGTTTTCGCGGCTGACCTGGTTGCGCCCCTCAGCAACTTCGATCCTCGCCACATCGCTCAAGGGGATGAAGCCCATCTCCCGCGTCTGAACCAATCCTGCCAGCCCTCCGCTGTCCGCGGCGCTGGCGAGTGCGCCGATCACGCCCTGCTCCTCACCTCCGGGCAGCGGGATCGGCAGCCGCTCCAGAGCATCGATCCTGCCGCGGATCTCTTCGGGCAGCCGTACCACGAGATCAAAACGGCGGTCCCCCTCGAAGACCAGTCCCGCTTCGGCCCCTCCCATCGCGGCGGCGACGACCTGCTGAATCTCATGGATGTTGAGTCCATAGCGGGCGATGGCGGCTCGGTCGATGTCAACGGTCATGACCGGGAGGCCCTCGACCTGTTCCATCTTGGCATCGGCCGCGCCGGGCACCGACTGGATTGCTGACAACACCTCCTGCGCTGTACGAGTCATCGAGTCAAAGTCGTCGCCGTACACCTTCACGGCGACATCGCCGCGCACGCCGGAGATGAGTTCATTAAACCGCATCTGGATCGGCTGGGTGAACTCGTAGTTCTGACCGGGAAGAGCCCGGACGGTCAGCTCGATGAGCTTGATGAGTTTGCCCTTGTGGCCTTCGAGCTTGGGCCCTTCCTCGCCCTCCTCGTGCCCTCCCTCGGAATGACCTTCGGACAGCGTGGCGATCGCTTCCTCCTTCTCCACGATGAGGCTGTCCAACTCCGCCTCGCTCCGCCACTGGTCCGAGGACTTGAAGATGACGAAGGTGTCGGAGATATTGGGCGGCATGGGGTCCGCCGCGAGTTCCGCCGTTCCGGTCTTAGAAAAGACGAATGCCACCTCGGGGAACTGCGAGAGCGCTCGCTCCAGGTCGAATTGCATGTCTTGTGAAGTCGTAAGCGAGGTGCTGGGCATGCGCAGGGCCTGCAGTGCCAGGTCCTTTTCATCGAGCGTGGGGACAAACTCCTGGCCCAGCCGCGTGAACAGCGCAGCCGACCCGAGGAATGCGACGAACGCTGCCGCCACGATCATCCAGCGGAAGCGCACCGAAACGCGGACGGCGGGCTCGTACGCGGCCTTGGCCCAACGGACCAGGAACATCTCCTTCTCCGTGACCTTGCCGCGGATCAGGATCGCCACCATTGCCGGCACGAACGTGAGCGACAAGATGAACGCCCCGATAAGGGCGAAGATGACCGTCATCGCCATCGGGTGGAACATCTTGCCCTCGACGCCCGTGAGCGCGAGGATGGGGAAGTACACCGTGATGATGATCGCCTGGCCATAGACCGATGGTTGGATCATCTCCTTGGCCGCGACCATGACTTCGTGCAGCCGTTCCTGGAGACTCAGCACCCGGCCTTTGTGATGCTGGGCTTCGGCTAGGCGCCGCAGGCAGTTCTCGACGATGATGACCGCCCCATCCACGATCAGCCCGAAGTCGATCGCTCCCAACGACATGAGGTTGCCGCTCACCTTGTTCTGCACCATGCCCGTGGCGGTCATGAGCATGGACAGCGGGATCGCCGCGGCGCAGATGAGCGCCGCGCGGATGTTGCCCAGCAGCAGGAGCAGTACGACGATCACCAGAACCGCACCCTCGAGCAGGTTCTTCTGAATTGTCTTTACCGTGGCGTCCACGAGCTTGGTCCGGTTGAGGACAGTCTTCGCTCGGATTCCAGACGGAAGGCTCTTCTGAATCTCCGTCATCTTCCTGTCCACCGAGGCCGCAACGGTGCGGCTGTTGGCCCCGATGAGCATGATGGCGGTGCCGACCACGACCTCTTCACCGTTCTCGCTGGCCGACCCGGTCCGCAACTCTCTCCCGACACCGACACCGCCCGGCACCACGATGTCCCGGATATAGATCGGAATCCCGTTGCGCGTTCCGACCACGATCGTGGAAAGCTGGTCGATGTTCTCGATGCGCCCGGTTGCCCGCACCAGATACGACTCGCCCTTGTGCTCGACGTAGCCGGCGCCCGTAGAGACATTGTTCTTCTCGATGGCCTCGATCACCGCGGAGAAGGTGAGCCCGTACGAGACGAGTTTCATGGGGTCGGGCTCGACGTGGTACTGCTTGACGTACCCGCCGATGGCGTCCACGCCCGCGACGTCCTTCACCCCCTTGAGCTGCGGGCGGATGATCCAGTCCTGCACCTCGCGGAGATAGGACGCGAGTTCAACATCGGTCTTTAGGCGCCGCCCCTCGGAGGAGAGGTACGAACCGTCGGACTGCCACCCGACCATGCCGTCCTGGATCTTCGCGCCTTTTCCATGCGGGTGCTCGTACTCGACCGTGTACATGTAGACCTCGCCGAGTCCGGTGGCAATCGGCCCCATGATGGGGTCCACACCCGGCGGCAGGGATTCCTTCGCCTCGCCGAGACGCTCGCCCACCTGCTGGCGGGCGAAGTAGATGTCGACGTTGTCCGCGAAGACTGCCGTGACTTGGGCGAACCCGTTGCGCGAGAGCGATCGCGTGGACTGCAGCCCTGGGATGCCCGCCAGGGCGTATTCGATGGTGAACGTCACCTGCTTCTCGACCTCAACGGGCGAGAGCGATGGGGCGACAGCGTTGATCTGGACCTGGTTGTTGGTGATGTCGGGCACAGCATCGATGGGGAGCTTTTTGAGCGAGTAGACGCCCACCGCGGCCACCAGCGCCGTCAGGATGACAATGAACCAGCGGTTCTTGATGGAGAAGTGCAGCACGGCTTCAAGCATGGGGGGCCTCTGTGAGTTGCAGCGAGTCGATCTGGGGGTGAGGGTTGGCGGAGTGGATTAGTGCTCGTGGGCGGCCGAGCCTTTCCCGAGCTCGGCCTTCAGAATGAACGACCCGGCCTCGACGAACCTCTCGCCCTCGACCAGACCTGCCAGGACCGGTAGGAGACCGCCCACCGTCGGCCCGACGGTGAGCGCCCGCTTCTGAAACGTGTTGGGCTCGCCCGCCACCGGCACAAATACCGCGGGGCCTCCTTCGACCGTCTGGACCGCCTCCTGCGGGACCGCGACTTGCGGCACGGGTTCCGCGCCGCCCGGCTCGGCCGCGACGATTTCGGCCTGGGCGAACATGCCTGGCCTGACCGCGCCGTTCCCGAGCGCGGCGCGGGGCACCTCAATGCGGACCTGGGCAGTGCGCGTTGTTGGGTCCACCACTGGCGCGATGAACGCGACGGTTCCTTCGTACTTGTTGCTCGCGTTCGAGCCGACCGTGATCCAGGCCTGTGCCCCTCGCGAGATCGAGGGAAGTCTGGCCTCTGGGACATCTGCCAAGACCCAGAGCGTGCTGGTGTCCGCGAGCACCATCAGTGACTCTCGGTCAGGATTGACCAACTCCCCAAGCGTGATCTCGCGCTGCACAATCTGGCCGCTGATCGCGGCCCGGATGGTGTACCGCGGGGCGATCTCGCCGGTCCCGAGTAGGTTGTTCACGGCCTCTTGGTCCATCCCGACCAAGTGGAGCCCGTTCTCAGCCGCGACGGCCGAGGCCTCCGCGGCCTTAACGTTCGCCACGGCGGCCTTGTACTCGGCCTCGCGCTTCTGCACCTCGGTGAGCGAAATCCCCTGCGACTGATCGAGCAGGCCCTTAGCCCGGTCCCACGCTGCCTTCGCAAGGTCCGCCTGAGGAACCGCCGTTTCCGCAGTTGATCGCTTGAGAAGGAAGTCCGACTGTGCCTGTCCGAGTTCGGGGCTCTCGACAACGAGGAGCGCATCGCCCTTGGTGACTTGGTCGCCAAGCCGAACGAGGATCTCGACGACCCGGCCGCGCACCAGCGACCCGACGTGGGCCATCGCCTCCGTGTTGAACCCCACGCGTGCCGGCGCCACGAAGGTGGGCCTGAGCATCCACAACTGGGCCTCGCCAACCTTGACGCCGTAGCGTTCGACAGCCTCGCCAGTGAGTTTGACCTCGTCAACGTGCTCTATTTCTGCACCGTGGTTGTGGCCGTCGCCTTCGGCATGCTGGTCCTTGGCGGCGGGTGCGCCGTGATCGTGGCCGTCTCCCTCTTCGTGCTTCTTGCAGGATGCCAGAGGCCCGACGAGGCCGATGACGAGCAGGAACACGCCCATGGACTTGAAACAGGGAGCGAGTGTGCGGCAGCTCAGATTCTCGTGGTTCATGACTTAGTTCTCCGGGCGGATCGCGGACGGCCGCGTTCAGTGGTTCGATGTGTGCAAGTTGATGGGTGTGATGGCGAGGGGGCTGACGGAGAGTGGCGTGTTGTGCTCGGTGGTGGCCGGGGACTCACCGACCGACGCGGCCACGCCCGGGCCGCCAACCGCCCGTTGCAGGCGGATCAGCGAGATTGACATCTGCTGTTCCACTTCGATGGCTTTGGCGCGGGCGGCGCGGAGGTCCTGCTCCGCGAGGAACAAGGCCGTCACGTCGGTCTGTCCCGCCCGATAGGCATCCTCGGCCTGCTGCCTGCGCTGCTGCTGGAGAGGGATCAGCTCTGACTGGATGCGTTTCAGATTGTCGGTGCTCGCGTCAAGCGACCGGAACGCAACTCGAACCTCCTCCACGACCTCGCGCTTGGCCAGAGTCAGGTTGTGGCGAGCCTCGAGTTGCTCGGCCGTCACGCGAGCGCGTCCGGCCTGACCCATGTCGAAGACGGGTATTGGTGTCGAAACCGACGGGCCCACGGTCCAGTCGGGATCGCGCTGAGCATCGACACCAACGCCAAGCCCCTCCCACGGCAGGAGCCGCGCGAGGGCTTCGTCGTCACCGAGCGCCGCCAGCGTCCAAACCACGGATTGCACCTCGGGCCGATGCTGCAGCGCGGCCTCGACCCAATGCGATTCCACGCTGGAGGCAAGGGCGGGTGCGGTCCAAGAATCGACGCGCCAGGAAGCTGAACCGGAAGGTTCGCCGATCAAGCGCGCCAGACGCAGACGCTCCTCGGCGAGTTGCCTCTTTGCCTCCGCGATGTCAACGTCGAGTTCCACTCGCTGTGCTTCGAGCGTGGTCAGGTCGCTGCGAGTGCCCTCCTGCGCTTCCAGTCTCGCGCGGGCGGTGGCCACGAGCTTGTCGAGCAGAAGCCGGCGCTCCGCGAGCACAGGCACCAGCGATTCCAAGGTTTGAACCGCGACGTAGCGCTCCTGGACCTCCGCCACAGTGTCAAGGGCCACGGTGACCGCATCGGAGGCGGCCTGCCGGAGCCGATTGTCCGCCGCGCTCGCCCGGCGCGGGATCTTGAACATCTGAATCAGGTCTTGCGCGAGCGAGACTTCGATCTGCGGCTTGCCGGGCCCCCAGCGCAGGACGAAGTCGAGCACGGGATTGGGCAGAAGCCGAGCCTGGTCGGCGTCGGCCATCGCGATGCGCACGCGGGCGAGCGCGGCCTGCAACCTCGGGTCGGTTGTAGCGGCGCGACGCACCGCATCAGCGAGCGTGAGCACATCGCCTTCGGCGACCTCGTCCAAAGGGCCGCCCTCGGTACGGAACGTCAGAACCTCGTTGAGGCCGAGTGCTCGGCTTGCAGTTGCTTCGGCCTGCGGATCGGGCCGATTCGCAGCGCACCCGGCAAGGAGAAATGTCAGGACTGCGGCGGCGCACGGGACGAAGCGATGCCTCGGTCCCGCGCCACCGATGGCGCATATCTGCATGGGTTTTCTCGGAAGGCAGTGATGGGAAGAGAGGAGCCGAAGGGCTCAAACGCGTCGCCATGCGCCCGCATCAAGATATGGGCGCGGCGACAACCGCGAGACTCCGTGCGGAGCGCTCGGCAATAGCCACTGCCTAAACGAGGAGAACAACGGTTCGGATGCACCTGAGCGCATCGGACGACCGTTGCGGCTCCGGTCCCGACCACACAACGCTCGTTGGCTGCTGCACGTCAGCCCAGAGGACGAGCGCAGCGACCGCCACCGAAATGAGAACCGTCACATCCTGCGCCGAACGTGAGGGCGCTTTCGTGATCTGCTGATTGTCCCCCAAGGGCGTGTCTTGGCAAGGATGCGGAGCATTGCGGTCCTCGTCAGCGCTGTCACTACCGCAACTCGTCATGCACTCCGCAGTCGCATTACGGTCGCATCCCCACTCAATTCGCGATCCACCGTGTCCGTCGTGGCAGACCACCAGCCCGCCCGCAAAAACGGTGTTGCTCAACCCGAACCAAATCAGGAAGAGCCAGGCGATCAAAGGATGGGATCGGATTCGCCGCATCTAGGGTTCAGTGTGGACGATTCTCCAAGGTAAAGCCAGAGATGGTAGTATATCGAGGGAAAGCGGCGCCGTCCGCTGGAGCCAGTATCGGCTCTCCGTGGCTGGCGGCAAGAGTCCGCGTGAAGCTCCGAACGCCGTCCCCCCGCTGACCGACGCTTGGAGTTTCTGATGCTCTTGACCGCACGTGATTACGGTCGGTGACTCCGGCGGGCTGTTTTTCGCGTGCCGATCCGAGGGTCCAGTTTGGAAACGTCACGATTCGGCGGCAGAGAGCTGGGCTTGGATCGACGCCACCACCCCGGCGCGGAGGGCGGCGGGTAGCCGGGGCCACCACTCGATCACGGCGGCGAGGTCCGCAGGCACGGCCGGGCCCTTCGCAGAACTGCTGGGGCTACTGCTGGGGGTGCTTGACAATTGGTCGTTGTCCCCGATGATTTCGGGGTCGCGGGCGCGATTCCCAAGCTGAATGTCGCCGGTTCGATTCCGGTCGCCCGCTTTGTGAAGCCTTGAGGCGGTTCGCGTGGTGGCTCGCGGCCGCCTTCTGGCGCCCGGGAGTTGACGCATGCGGACCGCACAACTGGCGCTGCTGGACGACGAGGGGAACGTCGGGATGACGTTCGATCTTTCGGGGGCAGCGTTGTCGATCGGCCGTCACCCGGACAACGACATTGCGATCCAGGACGAGTTGGCGTCGCGTTTTCATTGCGCGATCGAGCCGGACGGTCGGGGCGGGTGGCGGGTGCGCGACCTTGGCTCGCGGAACGGTACGCGGGTGAATGATGAGCGTGTGGCGGAGACGGTGGTGCGGTCGGGGGACCGGATCCGGATCGGGAAGCACGTGTTCCGAGTGAACGGTGGGGAGGAGCCGGTGGAGGTGGCTCCGGCCATGGACTTGGGCGTGTCAATGGCGGAGGGCGCCCCGGCTGCCGCGGCTCCGGCCCGGAAGCCCCGTCGTCCGGACGCGAAGGCGGTGGGCGTGTGGGAGCAGGATCTCCGCCAGTTGCTGAAGAATCTGTCGCCTTCGACGACCGGGCGTGAGCCTGTGTCGCTGATCGATGCGCGCGGGAAGGCGACGGAGGCGTTGTCGGTGGACGCGGCGGGCGGGGCGTCGGCGATGCGACTGATGCTGCTGGCCGCGTTGTTCAGTCGAGCGACGGACATCCACATGGAGCCGAAGGGTGAGGCGTTCAGCGTTCGCTTGCGTGTGGACGGGCAGATGGTTGCGGTGGCGGACCTTCCCAATCAGGTCGGGGAGCTTGCGATCGGTCTGACGAAGGCGGCGTGCCACATGAAGGTGGCGGGTCGGGACGCGCTGCTGGAGGGTCATTACTCGGCGATCATCGACGGTCTTCGGCTGGATTTCCGCGCGTCGCTGACGCCGTCGGTACACGGGCAGAAGCTGGTGCTTCGGGTGCTGAACTCGCCGGATGCGCCGGAGCGGCTGTCCGACCTCGGGCTGGCGCCTTGGATGCTGGATCGCATCAAGAAGACGTGCGACAAGGACTCGGGCCTTCTGCTGGTGTGCGGTCCGACGGGGTGCGGGAAGACGACGACGCTGTACAACGCGTTGCGGGAGATCGATCGGGATCAGCGGAACGTGGTGACGATCGAGGACCCGATCGAGCATCACCTGGACCGGATCACGCAGATCCCGGTGAACGCGGACCAGGGGGCGACGTTCGGTTCGTTGCTGCGTTCGGTGCTGCGGCAGGACCCGGACGTGATTCTGCTGGGCGAGGTTCGTGATGACGAGACGGCTCGGGTGGCGATGCAGGCGGCGATGACGGGCCACCTGGTGTTCTCGACGGTGCACTCGAAGGACACGATCGGGGCGGTGTTCCGGCTGCTGGACCTGGGTGTGGAGCCGTACCTGGTTGCGAACTCGCTGGACCTGATCGTTTCGCAGCGTCTGGTGCGTGTGCTGTGCGAGCACTGCAAGCGGTCGGTGCGGATCACGCCGGGGCAGGCGTCGCGGATGGGCCGGTTCCTGGAGGGCAAGACGGAGGTGTTCATCGCGACGGGTTGTGCGCGGTGCCTTCGGACGGGGTACCGGGGTCGTCAGGCGATCTACGAGATGCTGGAGTTCACGGACGAGCTGCGGGACGTGGTGCTGAAGGAGCCGACGATTCAGGCGTTGCGGAAGGTGATCGAGGGCGGTCTGTTCACGTCGCTGACGCAATCGGGGTGGCAGCTGGTGGCGCGCGGGGTGACGACGATGGACGAGGTGGACCGGGTGTCGACGGCGGGCTGATGGCGGGCTGGGGGGGCTCCCACCCGGAACGAGGCCTGTTCTCGGACGAGGGCGGCGCCCTCGAAGTCGCGGTTTCTTGGGCATGTTTGGGGGGAAGCTGTTGCAACCGCGGGGCGCCCGGAGCCATATTTGTGGGCATCTCGTGGGTTGGCTCAGACGCCGACGGGGAAGCGTTTCGCTTGTGCGACCAGCCCGGACTGATTGGCTGCGCCCTGGGATCAGGGCGAGGAGGTTGGCACGCATGCGCGCACTCGTTCGGACGATCGTTGTTCTTCCGGCGCTCGCCGGGACGTTGGTTGGGAGCACGGGGCACGCGGAAGGGGTGTCGCTGCGCGATCTTCCCGCGGGTCTCGCGGCGTTGGCATTGCGACAGGCGGACCCGGTGTGCGCGGTGGAGGCGTACGCGGGCGCGCTCGAGCGGTCGGTGATGTGCTACCCGAAGGACATGACGCCGGAGGAGTGGGAGGCGGCGATGGCGATGGGGCTGTTGCCGCCGTCGCTGCTGGTGCAGCCGGACTTCTGGACGGACACGACGGTGTGGACGGGGAACAGCCAGCAGGGCCCGTCGGCGCGCGCGGCCCGGACGAGCCTGACGTACTCGTTCCCGAACGACGGGGTGACGTGGGGGATCTCGTCGATCTCGGCGACGCGGCCGAACGAGCTGGGGGCGCGGCTGACGGCGCAGTTCGGCGCGAACGATCTGGATGAGGGGCGCGAGTACATCCGCCAGGCGCTCGCGTCGTGGCGGAAGTACACGTCGCTGACGTACACGGAGGTGGCGGACCTGAACGTGGCGATGAACCAGACGCTGACGTCGCCCGGGAACGGGGGCGGGGACGTGCGGATCGGCGCGGGCAACACGGCGCCGGGCGGGTTCCTGGCGTACAACGCGTTCCCGAACTCGGCGTTCGCGGGCGTGGGCGGTTCGGACATGTACATCGACGCGGCGGACTTCACGTCGACGCGGTTCAACAACCCGGACGAGAACTACAAGTATTTCCGGAACACGGTGGCGCACGAGCACGGGCACGGGCTGGGGGCGATCCACTCGGTGCCGTGCAACGGCACGAAGCTGATGGAGCCGTCGATCAATCTCGCGTTCGACGTGGTGCAGATGGACGATCGTCGCGGCGGGGGTCGGAACTACGGGGACCGGTTCGCCGGGAACCAGTCCGCGTCGACGGCGGCGTACTTCGGCGACCTGGCGGCGCCCGCGCCGCGCTCGGTTCGAGAGCTGGACCTTTCGCTGAACGGAGCGTCGGGCTTCGGTGGGACAAGCCAGGACTGGTTCGCGTTCCTGCTGTCGTCTCCGCAGAACGTGATCATCTCGGCGACGCCGACGGGCGGGTCGTATTCGGCGGGACAGCAGTCGTCCTCGTGCAGCGGCACGCAGTCGTCGATCAACGCGTCGCAGGCGGGGAACATCAACCTCGAAGTGCGCGACGCGAGCGGGACGACGGTGCTGTTCTCGTCGTCGTCGGCGCCGGCCGGGAGCGCGGAGTCGATCAGCCAGGCGTTGCCGGCGGGTGAGTACACGGTTCGTGTGTTCGACGTCGGGCCGAACGCGAGCGCGAACCAGACGCTGCAGACGTACGACCTGGCGATCTCGGTGGCGGGTCAGCCTTCCCCGCCGCAGGCGATCGCGGGGCTGCACAAGCGCATCGCTGCGAACACGAACTGCTTCTTCATGGGCGACATCAACTCGCGTCCGACGCAGTCGGGGGCGACGCTCAGCTCGTACATGTGGGACCTGGACGGCGACGGGGTGTTCGAGACGGCCGGGATGAAGGCCAACCGGCAGTACGTCTCGAACGGGGTGTACCCGGTGACGCTGCGTGTGACGGACTCGAACGGGAAGGTGGGCGAGGACACGATCAACGTCACGGTGTTCGGGGCGACGACGTCGCTGACGGCGATGTCCCCGGCGAACGGGATGCAGGGCGAGACGGTCGCGGTGACGCTGACGGGCACGAATCTGAAGAATGTGACGAGCGCTTCGATGGTGACGGTCTCGGGTACGGGCGTGACGGCGGTGGGGACGCCGGTCCCGAACGCTGAGGGCACGAGCGTGACGGGGCTGTCATTGCAGGTGGACGCGGGCGCGCCGACGGGCGGTCGGAACGTCACGGTGTCGAACGCGGACGGGATGGCGACGCTGACGCTGGCGTTCGTCGTGATGCCCGGAATCACGGCTTGCCCGGGCGACACGAACGGCGATCGGATCGTGAACTTTGCGGACCTGAACGTGATCCTGTCGCAGTTCGGTCAGACGGGCGTCGGGCTCTCGGGAGACCTGAACGGGGACAACGTCGTGAATTTCACGGATCTGAACCTCGTCCTGTCGAACTTCGGCGTCGTCTGCCCGTGACGACAGCGAGCTGCGTCGACGAACAAGCAGCAACGCCCGGCTGTCGAGGCCGGGCGTTGTTCGTTCTTCGGGTTGTGTGCGCGGCTCAGAGGGTGGCGGAGGTGTAGGGGAGGAGGCCCATGAAACGGGCGCGCTTGATGGCCTGGTCGATCTTGCGCTGCTCCTGGGCGGTGGTGCCGAGGCGCTTGCGGCCGAGGATCTTGCCGTTGGGGCTGAGCATGCGGCGGAGTGAGTCGACGTCCTTGTAGTCGACGAAGGAGACGCCCTTGCCGGACTTGCGGACGACCTTGGGGGTGGGCGCCGGGCCGAAGCGGGAGAACTTGCTCATGAGATCGGATGCTCCGTCGTGGACGTGTGGCCCGGGTCATCGCTCGGCGACGTGCCGTGCGCCCCGGGCGACGGGGGGTGGGAATATAGCCTCGGGAGGCGGCCGGAACAACCCTGCGGCGGACAATGTGGGGGGGGGTAGCTCAGAACGCCCGTGCGACGACGGCGTCGGCGGCGGTGTGGAGGATGGCGAGGGCTGGGTCGCCTGGTCCTGGGGAAAAACCGGGTGCGAGAAGGGCCTTGGCGTCGCGGACGAGGCGGACGGCGGCGTCTCGCGCGTAGACGAAGGAGCCTGTGGCCTCGAGGGCGGCCGAGACTTCCGCGGCATGCTGTCCGGCGTGCTCGATGGCGCGGAGGGTCTTCCCGCGTACGAGTGGCTCGGCCACGCGGAGGTGGTGGATGAGGGGGAGGGTCATCTTTCCCTTTTCGAGGTCCTTGCCGACGGACTTTCCGACGACGGCCTCTTCGCCGGTGAGGTCGAGCAGGTCATCCTGGATTTGGAAGGCGACGCCGATGTTGAGCCCGAACCGGCGGAGGCGATCGCGCGTGTCGTCGGAGGCGCCGGCGTGCAAGGCGCCGAGGTCGCACGCGGCCGCGATGAGGGAGGCGGTCTTGCGTTCGACGATCTCGAAGTAGGTGGGCTCGTCGAGGGAGTAGTCATCGCGGTGATGGAGCTGGAGGAGCTCTCCCTCGCAGAGCCTTGTGGCGACGGCGCCGATGATTCGTGTGGAGGCCTGGGATTCGAGGGATGCGCAGAGGTGGAATGCGGTGGAGAAGAGATAGTCGCCGAGGATGACGGCGGGCTCATTGCCGCGGAGTCGGTTGACGGTGGGGGATCGTCGCCGGGTGTCGGCCTCGTCGAGGACGTCGTCGTGGACGAGGGTGGCGAGATGGATCATCTCGACGACGGCGCCGATGACGACGTGCGCGTCGTGTACGGCCGAGTCGTCGAGGGTCGATCCGGCGGGACGTGCGGCGAGTCCGCTCAGCAGCACCATCGAGGGCCGCAGCATCTTGCCGCGGTATTTCTCGACGTGTGCACAGAGCTCGCGGACGGGAGGCAGATCGGAGCGGACCTGGTCCTGGAGACGTCGTTGGACACGCTGGAGCGATTGCTCGACGACAGCGGCGGCCGCGACGTGTTCGTCGCTCACGCGCATCATCCCGCTCAATCCGACCGGCGTCATGCTGGAACAACTCCGAGGGAAAAGGGGATGGTAGCCCCTTCGGAGCCCCCCTACTTCTCGGCGACGATGTAGCAGATCCAGGCCAGGTCGGCCTCTCCCTTCTCGACGGGCTGGAAGTCACCATCGCCTTCCTCGGCCTCGTCGTCCCAGCCCTCCCAATAGACGGTGGATCGTGCGAATCCGGCCTCGTCGAGGACCTCGCGGATCTCGGGGAGGGTCCAGAGGCGCCAGTCGTAGGTGAAGGCGCGGCGGAGCTTGGAGCCGTCCTTGAAGTGGAAGTGGATGTGGCAGACCAGGTGGGAGGAGACGGGGTCAAAGTCGGCCTGGTCCCAGACGTAGGTGAAGGAGTCGCCCCACGGGCCCTTGGCCTTGATCTCGCGTTTCTCGCGCATCTCTTTGTGGGCGTCGGAGCCGCCGTAGCAATCGAGCATGAGCATGCCGCCGGGCGCGAGAGCCTTGCGCGCGGCCTCGAAGTACCGCCGGAGGCTGTCGCGCGAGGCGAACATCCAGTAGCTGAAGTTCATCGCGAGGACGACGTCGGCGCGCGGGGTCTTGGCGTGGAGCACGTCGGAAGGGACGAGCTGGAGGCGGGACCGCGCGGCGGGCTTGAGCTTCTTGATGTTGTGCTCTCGGCCCCAGGTGAGGACGTCGGGGTCGATGTCGACGCCGATGGCCCGGTTGGTCGGGCGGCGGCGGACCCACTCGCAGGAGGAGTTGGCCGTGCCGCAGAAGTCCTCGCGCAGAACGCGGGCGCGCCGGCCGCGCAGCTCGCGGTAGGTGTCGTCGACGAAGTCGATCTCGGCGTCGACGGCCTGCACCGCGTGCTGGTAGAGCACGTGTCGGTCGACGATGGAGGCGATGGGGGCCTTCTCGGCGCCGGCGGCGATGACGCGTTGCGCCGCGTCTGCGGAGGCGTCGGCGCTGCGCTTGGTCTTTGAACGGCGGTGGGACATCCCTCGTGACATGGAGGGCGGACTATACCGGAGCGCGCGGGGCGTGGGTGAGCGGCGCGCGAGGTAGACTCCTCGCGTGAGTGTTGCACGAGAGCACGAGGCCGCGGAGCGAACCGGCGCGATGTCGACGGTCGGGTGGGTGAGTCCGTGTCCTGGCGCACGGGTTGCGTGCGCGGACTGGCTCGAGGCAGCGCGGGGACTGGCGGCGGGGTCGGTGGATCTGGTGTATGCGGATCCGCCGTTCAACACGGGGGAGACGAAGCGCGGCGCCTCCGGTTCGTACGAGGACCGGTGGGATTCGATCGGGACGTATGTCATGTGGCTGCGCGAACGGGTGGAGGCGACGCTGCCGGCGCTCAAGCCGACGGGGAGCGTGCTGTTGCACGTGGACTGGCGCGTGTCGCACCACGCGCGCCTGCTGCTTGATGCGTTGATGGGGCCTGAGTCGTTCGTGAATCACCTGATCTGGTCGTACGGGCTTGGGGGGAGCTCGCCGAGGAGATTCGCGCGGAAGCACGACGACATCCTGTTCTACTGCGTGGACCCGGAGGGGTATTTCTTCGAGGCGCCGAGGGTGCCCGCGACGAGCGCGCGGATGGCGGGGATGTCGAAGAAGGCGACGGACGTGCTGTCGATCCCTTCGATCAACAACATGGCGCACGAGCGGGTGGGGTACCCGACGCAGAAGCCGCTGGCGCTCCTGGACGTGCTGGTGCGGGCGTGTTGTCCGGCGGGCGGCGTGGTGCTGGACCCGTGCTGCGGATCGGGGACGACGCTGGTGGCCGCGGTTCGGGCGGGACGAGAGGCGTGGGGAGTGGATGTGTCGGGGGAGGCGTTGGAGGCAACGACTTCGCGTCTTGGCGCGAGATGCCGGCGGGCGTGATCTTGCTGCCTGCGCGAGGCCGTTGCTCATTCGCCGGCGGTGATCCGCCTATCGGTTCAACAGATCGACGAGCTCGTTGATCTTGTCTTTCTGCTCCCGGATCATGTCGTGCGCTTCGGCGCGGAGGTCTCGCAGGTTGGTGGCGCTGGCGTCGTCGAAATCGTCGCTGGCGCGTTTGAGCGACGTCTCGAAGCGGAAGTATCGCTTCGGGCGCCCGGAGCGGTTCAGGAGCGAATCGAGCTGGTAGTCCACGGTGTCGGCGACGCCGTCCATCATGATGCTCAGAGCGGGGCGCATCCAGTTCAGCGGGCTCCAGTCCTTGACCTGATCCCAGCGATACTGGCGAGTGTGCTCGCCCGTGCCGAGCGACACCACTGTGACCGCCTGCGGGTCGGCGAAGGTGTTGGCGGCCTCGACGTAGGCGCACATGGATGGATTGTTCGCGTACACGCCGCCGTCGATGAGCGAATAGTCAACGTTGCGATCGCCCGGCCTGGCCTGCAGGAGCAGCGGTTCGAAATAGCTCGGGGCGGCGGACGTCGCGCGCGCCACGAGACGCATGGGAAAGTCGTGCTGCTGGCCGTCAGGCCCCTTTGTTCTCTCCGATTTGAAGAAGAACGGCACGCGAAGATAGGTGTCGTAGGAGGTCACGATGAGCGGGCGGAGCGCCTCCGAGAGCATCGTCTCGCCGAAATAGGCGTTGAGCGTCTCGTCGATGCCCTTGCTCGGATACTTCTCGTCTCCCATGACGGCGCCGATGAGCGTCCCGCCCAGCATCTTCTTGGAGAAGATGCGCGAGCCGTGCTGGAGGTAAAGATCGACCAGCTCCCCAGCGGAGTAGTGCGGGGAGCCGTTCCTGCTCGGCGCCGGCTTGGTCAGCCCCAGCGCGAGAATGCCGCCCGTGGATGTGCCCGCGATCAGGTCGAACAGATCGCAGATCGGCTTGCCGGTCCGCTGCTCGATCTCTTCGAGAAGGATGCCGGGAATAATGCCGCGAATTCCTCCCCCGTCGATCGAGAGCACTCGGACCGGCTTGCTTCCCGAACTCGCCTTGGGCTGGGATGGTGTCGACTTCGCCATTGGATTCCCCTTGTCGGTGGGCATGATGAACGGCGCCGCGAACCCAGCCGTGCCTGTATTCCAAGCGAGACCGCGCTCGTCCCAGCGCGCGCGATTTGAACGGAATACTGCGGGCCATCGAGCGCGACTCTGGCGAGTGGCCATGGCGCGGCGCGGAGGCGACGCTGGCGGCGCGAACGAAAGTGCCGACAGTGACAGAACTTACGAGTCCGGGGACATCACACGCCGTTGGCCGGTGTCACGCGGCACGGCTCGCCGTGCCGACCGGCCTGGCGGGTGATGCGCAGCGTGGCCGCGAGCGCACGCATCCGACGAAGACCCCGAGCATGAAGGCGCGGACACGCAGGCGTGTGATCTCCCTCGACGACGCCTATCCCCCCCACTCCCCTGCGTACTTCGTGCCCGCCGGAGCCGCGTCGCGCTGTGTCAGCTCGAAGAGGCGCTTGGAGATCTGTCGGAAGTGGAGCGCGTCGTGCGCGGCCCAGGAGGCGAGCAGATCGCCCGCCGAGATAGGCCCGAACTTCGGGTGCGCGTGGGCGCGGGCCCAGTCGACGCGCGAGGGATCTCCGAGCGTTCGGAGCCAGCGCATCGACGTTGACCGCTCGGCACAGAACCGCTCCACGGCCTCGGGAAGATTGTCCTCGACGTAGTTGCGGTCGCGCGCCCAGCCCTCGGGGTCGATCGGCGGCCAGGCACGAGAGGGATCCTCGAGCGTGTTCCTGAGGCGCGTGCGGAAGTCGTCGACCTCCTCGTCGCCCATGTGACGCACGATCTCCACGATGGCCCAAGCGCCGCCCGTGCCGCGCCAGCGCGCATCCTCGGGGACGTGATCGAGACGAGCGCGCGGAGCGCGAGTGGCGCTCGCTCGAGCCGATCGATGATGCGTGCGGGGGCGAGCATGCGGGGTTACGCGCTGGGGATGATTCCGGGGGGTTAGAAGCCGCCAGAGCGCATTCGCTCGAGCGAGGCTGGGAAGGGGTAGCCGGCGTAGACACCGATGTCGCCCATGCGCCACATCGCGGGCGAGGGGTACACATCGCCGCGGTACCCGGCCTCGTACATCGTGCGGAGCACAGTCTCGAAGGAGGGCTCCTCGCCGGTGGTCTCGTCGATGAGCCGGTTGGAGCGGGCGCCGAGGAAGCTCACGCTCGCGGTGGGCATGCGCATGCGACGCCCTTCGAGCATGAGGGAGACCTGGCGGAAGCCTCGGTAGAGATCTTTGACGGTGAAGTGTGACTTGGTGTGCGGACGGAGAAGGGCGAGGACCTCGATGGATTCGAGATCGAACTTGACCACGTACGGCTCGTGCTCCGCGGCGCCGTGCTTCACGACCGCTTCCGCGAACATCCGCACATGGGCCGTGATGGTGGAGGCTCGCCACTGGCTGGCGGGGATCATCTCGGCGAGCTGCGCGATGATGCCGTGGGAATTGTCCTCTGCGTTCACGCCGCATATCACGGTGCGGTAGCGGTTCGCGAGGATGTCGCCGAGCATGGGCTGGCCCCAGACGATGCGGATGCGCTCGGCGGAGCGGTCGGTCTCGGGGGCGTTGGGGAGGAGGGTGATGTGGTCGGACGACGTGCCGCTGAGGAGGGCATCGCCCTCGCCGTCGTAGATGCGTGCCTTGCCCTTGGCGGTTGGGGGGGTCATGCGGGCGTCCTCCTGCTCGGCGTTCGCGCGTTGGACGGGTTCGGGATGAGCGATGCTACACCGCCAGCATAGCCCCTGATCGTGCGAGGCCCGGGGGCGGTGGGCACGAGGGGTTTGCTGTGCATCATGCGCAGGCCGCGATGGCGAGCGATTGCAGATCGGGGACGGTGAGATCGGGGCACACGCCTGGCGGGGGCGGGCTGGTTGCGCCGCCCGATCGGCCCGCGCGACGATCGACCCACACGGTCCGCACATCTCGGGAGGACGCGGGCGCGATGTCGTGGTACAGGCTCTGTGCGACGTGCACCCACGATTCGCGCGGCAGGCCCCAATCACGGAGCGTGTTCTCGATCGCATCGAAGTGGCCGGGGGCGGGCTTATAGGAGCGGACATCCTGGGCCGTGATGATCGCGTCGAACCTGATGCCGAGGAGCGCCTGCGTGCGGGCGAGGGAAGCGTGATCGACGTTGGACGCGACGATGAGGCGGAAGCGACTCTGCAATGCGGCGAGCGCGGTGGAGGTGTCGGCGAACGGGGGCCATCGACCGACGGAAGACGCGAGCGACTCGGCGTCGTCGTCGTTGGCCGGGACGGAGAAGGACGCGGCGATGTCGTGCATGACGAGGCGCAGGACGTCGGGGTAGTCGCGAAACGCCTCGCGCTCGCGCCGCGACTCCGCTCGGGCGAAGGCCGAGAGGAGACGCTCTCCGCACGAGGCTTGTGCTTCCAGAGACGTCGAGGGGCCGATCAGGCCAACTCGGTGGGCCCAGGGGAGGAGGACGGCAAGGATCCCCTGCTCCCAGTCGATGAGCGTGCCGTAGCAGTCGAAGGAGAGGACGCGGACGTGGGGCCAGCGGATCATGTGATGATTGATGCAGGCGGTCGATCGTGGTCGGGCGGGATGTGCAAAAATAAAAGTGGCCCCGACAAGGAGTTACCTTGTCAGGGCCAAGCGTCGGCGATGACCTACTTTCCCGCAGAGCAGTATCATCGGCGGTCAGAGCTTAACTGCTGTGTTCGGGATGGGAACAGGTGTTGCCTCTGACCTATATTCACCGACAATCCGTATCTCGGGCGTTGGCCCGAGCGACAGACGACATGTGATGCGAGCGATTGTCGCCCCGGGGTAGCGCGTGCGAGCACGCGTTGTGACCGGGGACACGCGAATGAAGCAAGCACGAAGTTGTGCCTTGCGACCGTCGGAAATTGACTCCGACGGGGATGTTGAGGCCAACCGGCTGGCCCCACGGAGGGGCGCCCGGTTGGCGTGATCAGACCTTACGACCGTTAGTACCGCTCCGCTGAAGGCCTCTCAGCCCTTACACGCGCGGCCTATCAACCTGGTGGTCTTCCAGGGGTCTTTCGTCTTTCGACCAGCAGATCTGTTCTTGAGGGGGGCTTCCCGCTTAGATGCTTTCAGCGGTTATCCCTGCCCCACTTAGCTACCCTGCGGTGGCGCGAGCGCGCCAACAGGATCACCAGCGGTGGGTCCCTCCCAATCCTCTCGTACTAGGGAGAACTCCTCTCAAATCTGCAACGCCCACGACAGATAGGGACCGACCTGGCTCACGCCGGTCTGAACCCAGCTCGCGTACCACTTTAATCGGCGAACAGCCGAACCCTTGGGACCGCCTTCAGCCCCAGGATGTGATGAGCCGACATCGAGGTGCCAAACCGCGCCGCCGCTATGGACGCTCGGGCGCGATCAGCCTGTTATCCCCGGGGTACCTTTTATCCGATGAGCTACGACCCTTCCACTCGGGATCGCAGGATCACTAGAGCCCTCTTTCGAGACTGTTCGACCCGTCGGTCTCACAGTAAAGCCGGCTTGTGCTCTTACACTCGTCACGCGGTTTCCATCCGCGCTGAGCCGACCTTTGCGCTCCTCCGTTACTCTTTAGGAGGAGACCGCCCCAGTCAAACTGCCCAACACCCACTGTCCTTCGCCCAGCTTCATGGGCGCCGAAGTTAGGCCACAAGCGTGAACAGGGTGGTATTTCACCTGTGCCTCCACCCCCGCCGAAACGGGGGCTTCAAAGGCTCCCACCTATGCTACGCAATTCATGCTCGTGACCAGTAGATGCCTACAGTGAAGGTCCACGGGGTCTTTCCGTCTTGCCGCGGGTAGGCGGCATCCTCACCGCCACTACTATTTCACCGAGTCGGTCGTGGAGACAGTGCTCCAGTGATTACGCTATTCATGC